>NZ_JALBWV010000036.1 GCF_022678645.1 Saccharopolyspora soli
CCCCCCCCCCCCCCCCCCCCCCCCAGCGCCCCCGCCGCGGGGGGGCCCCCCCCCCCGGGGGGGGGGGGGGTTTCCCCCCCCCCCCCCACCACACACTCCTGCGCGCGGTGGTCCGCCTCAGCTCGGGCGAGGCCGATCCATGTTCAGCGGTCGAATCGTCCGGCTTTGACGGCCTGCACGAATCCAGCGACGTTGACGCGCAGTGTCGGGCCGTGGGGATCCTTGGAGTCGCGGATGCGGTCTAAGGAACTCGCGAGCTCGATGCAGGTCCCGGTGTTGGCGCTGTAGCTGGACTTGTGCCAGGTTGGTTCAGCGTTCATTGCCCTTCTCCATGTTGTTGGCGATGTACCTGATCAGCTTGGCAGACTCGGCCTGGCTCATCGCCACGTCAAGTACTTTCTCTGCTGCTCGTCGGTAGGTGCGCACGTCTGAGTCTTCGTGCAAGAACAACGCGGACTTGCGGTTTTCCAGGTGCACGACCGTTCCCTCACCTGTCTCTATGAGGTGGAAAGGTCCTTCGAGCGCGGGGTGCCATCCGGTGTCGAAACGAAAAACCCGCAGATCGATGTTGGGGCGCCGGGCAACCTCCAAGATGTACCTGAGCTGCTTGATCATCGCCTCTCGATCGCCGAGCAGCTGCCGGAGGGCGGCTTCTCCAACGAGAGCTACGAAACGGGCAGGTTTATCACGAGTGATCACATCGCGGCGTCCGATCCGAACGGCTATCCGTGTGGCCAACTCGCCCGCTGGAACGCTCGCCTCCGTCATGACAGTGCGGATGTAGTCGTTCGTCTGGAGCAGTCCTGGAATCAGCAGCGGCGACACCTCAATAATTTTCGTCGCGTTCTGTTCGAAGTCAATGAAGGCGGCTAGTTGCTGACGCTGAGCTGGAAGCGTCGTGGCCACCCAGTTCGAGTCATTCGCGCCGTAGGCCAGATCTACGATCTCCTCGTATCGCTCACCGTTGACGCCGAGCGACGTGAGGATTTGTGCGACCTGCTCGGGTTTCGGGGTTCGCTCGCCGGTTTCCCAGCGGGAGAGCACTCCGGGGTCGCGCCCCAGCTGAGCGGCGAATGCTCTCACGGTCAGGTCGCGGTCCTGCCTTGCTTGGCGCAACGCGCTCCCCAGAGCCCGCCCTTTCGGTGTTTTGGTCATGGTGCGTCTCCGTGTTGTCGCCGATGCAACGCCATCTTCAGCGTCCGGACCTGCGCGCATCACCTGTTGCGCCCACGGTCACGACCTTGTTGATGATGCCACGTTGCCCGATTGTTGGGAGTGACTAGATCGTGGCAACGAAAACGCCTGCTAAGGGAGGAAGTCTAATGCACGAACGGCTGCGGGACGTGAGACACGCGGATGGGCTGGCTAACCAGATTCGGCATTTCCAGTACCGGGAGGGGGTTGTGCCGGAGTGGTGCAGGTTCGCGCACATCCGTTGCGGCGCAAGCGATTCCTTGGTCCGGTCTTGGTGCCGACAGCTGTTCCAGGCGACCGAAGTGGAGGATTGCTCGGCGCCGGGGGAGCCGCGCCCTGGGCTGCCGGTGGGGATGCGCGAATGCGCGGATTGCTTTGTGGCGGTCAAGTTTCCGGGCCTCACCGACCGAACGCCGGTGGACGGGATGATCCCAGCACGGATCGACACACCGCGCGAGATGGCGTCAGCGATGCAGGTGCTGCAACAGGATCTGGTGGACGAAGCGAGCCGCATCCCGGCCGGTGACGTGGACCCCGCGCGCCTGGGCAGATTGGCTGCCGACACCGAACGCTTCGCCAGCGCCCTGCGCCGTTTCGGCTGGCTGGCCACGCGGGGCTGACGGTCACATAGGCGGGTACTTGAACAGCGGGACGGGCGGGACGGGCTCGGGGAACGCGTCCAGCACCTCTGATTCGGTCAGCAGGGCTATCACCTGATCCACAGTGGACGAGGACATGTCGGCGAGGGCGATGTGGAAGTTGTCGTCGCCGTACTGCTCTGCCGCCAGGATGGTGGGGATCTGTCGGATGAGGATTTCGGCATCGGAGCGGTTCTCGGTCCACCAGTGTTCGAAGTTGCGCAGTAGCACACCACCTCCCCAGATGGAGCGAAGGCTGATCGTCAGGATGAACGTAGCGACGATGTCCGCTCCATCTGTTGTGGGTTTGCGAGTTTCGCCGCCCCGCGAGTTCTGGGCGGGGATGGTGCGGGCGAGGTCGAGCTGGGCGCCGACTCCGCCGGTGGTGGTGACGTGGTCAACGAACGACTCGAACCGGTGAGGCGGCAGGTTGATGTGCACACCCGCCTGGGCTTGCAGCGCGTTGTCGAAGTCCGGGTTGTCGCAGATGGTCACGGACGGCCCGGGCGGTGGCGGCTCGGGTTCGATGACCTCGGCGACGAAGAGGATGTACTCCCATCTGTTGATGGAGTCGTACATGTAGTCGGGGAACGACACTGATTCCATGATCGCGCGGAGTTCGTCGTGCTCCTGCCGTGAGATGGGGAAGCGCTCCTCCTGCAGCGCGGCCAACAGCACGTCGAGGACGTCGCCGTACTCGCCATCTTCGGCCGCCCTGGACATGAACTGGTAGGTCTTCTCGGGGAGGCGGTCCCGCATCCCGCCGAACAGGGCGTCCACCCTGTTCGCGAACTCGACGTCGTCCATGGTCATTTCTTCTCGGGTCGGTTCAGCACACCAGACCTGGTCGTTGGGTACTTGAAAGTTGGAATGGGCGCGGGATTGAGGGATTCTTCGACTTCGGCATTGGCGAGGGCGGTAATGACTTCTGCTGTGGTGGCCGGGGAAATGTCGGCGAGAGCGACGTGGAGGGTGGCGTCGCCGTATCGTTCTGCCGCCAGGATCGTGGGCATCTGGCGGATGAGGGTCTTCGCCTCGGGGTGGGCTGTGGTCCACCAGTGCTCGAAGTTACGCAGCAGGATGCCGCCGCCCCGAATTGAGCAGGCGCTGACCATCAGGATCAACATGGAGACGATCTTCGATTCCATCGTCGTCGGCTTGCAGGTTCTGCCGTTCCGCATGTACTCGTCGGGAATGGTGCGAGCCAGGTCGACTTGGATACCGACTCCGGCTGTGGTGGTGAAGTGGTCCACGAACGGACCGTGCAGGCTTGGTGGCAGGTCGATGTGCAGTGCGACCTCGTGCCGCAGTGCGTCGCCGAAGTCGGGGTTCTCGTGCGCGGTCACCGGCCGCGCGGGGGCATCCGCGATGCGCTCATCATCGATGATGAGCGCTGCGGCGACGATGTTCTCCCAGTCGTTGATGGAGCCGAGGAACTTGACCGGCAGGTCGAGGTGCCCCATGACGGCGCACAGCTCGTCCCTCTCCCGCTGAGAGATCGGGACCTTCCCTCGGCCGATGATCCCCAGCAGGAGATCCAGCACCACGGCGTGCTCACCAGCAGGGGTCGGGCCGGGCGTGAAGAATATGTCCTTGTACTGCAGTCGGTCACGCATCTGGTCAACGAGTGCGTCCGTCCGCTTCATGAACTCGACGTCGTCCATGATCGCAATCCTCCACCGTCACATGGGCGGGTATTTGAACACCGGGACTGGTGGGATGGGCTCGGGGAATGCGTCCAGCACCTCCGATTCGGCCAGTACCGCGAGCACCTGCTCGACAGTGGACGAGGACATGTCGGCGAGGGCGATGTGGAAGTTGTCGTCGCCGTACTGCTCTGCCGCCAGGATGGTGGGTATCTGGCGGATCAGGGACTCGGCGTCGGAACGGTTCTTGGTCCACCACTGTTCGAAGCCGCGTAGGAGGATGCCGCCGCCCCAGATGGAGCAGCTGCTGATTACCTGGATCAGCACGGGGACGAAGTTCGCTTCCTCCTTCGTCGGTTTGTGCACCTTGCCTTTCCGCAGGTACTGGTCGGGGTTGGTACGGGCGAGGTTGACCTCGACACCGACCCCGACGGCAGCGGAGAAGTGGTCCACGAACGGCTCGTACAGCCGGGTCGGCAGATCGACGTGCAGCCCCACCTGGGTCCGCAGCGTGCGGGCGAAGTCGGGGTTCTCGTGCACGATCACCGACGGTCCGGACGGACCTGGTGGTTCGGGCTCGTCTCTGTCCGGCTCGTCATCGATGACGTTCAGCGACGAGACGATGTTCTCCCAATCGTTGATGAAGTCGTACATCTCGACCGGGAGTCGGTAAAATCCCATGACCGCACGTAGTTCATCGCGTTCGCGCTGTGCCACTGGGGTTTCGGTGTTCTTCAGGAAAGCCAGAAGGTTGTCGAGGACTTCGGCGTGTTCACCGGCGTGCGCTGCGCCGCACATGGAGTCGTAGTCCCTTTCAGGCAAGCGATCACGCATTCGGTGCAGAAGGTCATCGGTTCGATTCATGAATTCGATCTCGTCCATGATCACAGCCTTCTTGGGTTCTCGTTGACGCCGGGTCCGCTTCTTGGGTACGCGGTTACCACACTGCCGTCCTCTCTGATTATTGCTTCGATGAGGACGCCATCCCGGACTCCGGCGACCTTCCAGGTACCGTTGTTCTGTTTGAATGGCGGGCCGTCTGGGTTCTTCGCCACGTCCTGAACACGGCTCAGGATGTCTGCCCTGTCCCATCCTGGCGGCGGCGGAAACTCCGTCTTTCCCGGGTTTCCGGTCCCGGCGAGGTGGCCACCGCCGGTCTGGTCGCCGTCGAGGATGTGCGTCGCCCGCTCAGCGGTGACGTGCACGGATGCCGGGTCGGGGTGCGGTCCGGCCACTCCTGCCCAGGCGTCGTACGGCGCGGTGCCGAGGTGTTGTTCGAGTCCATGGTCTGCCTGATCGTAGGCCCGTCGCTCGGACTCCAGTGTGACCGCCTCGGCATCGCGCGCCCAGGCGTGCAGCCGGTCGGAGATGCCGGAGAGCAGCTGGATGGCTTCGCCGCGCTCGTACTCGTACGTTGCCTTGATTTTGGGGGTGATGGTCTTGATAGCCGCATACCTGCCGGTCTCGTAGCCCAGTTCAGCGAGCTGAGCGATCGAATACCTCCGCAAAAGGCCAAGTGCGGAGAAGACATCCAGATCGTCCAGCGACTCGTAGAGCTTCGCGATGCTCTTCTGGGCGTTGCGCACCGCTTTGGACAGCACCCGGCACGATTCGCTCAGCGCACTGCACGCGGAGGTGAGCACGGGCAGGATTTCCGAGGTCCCGCACAACTGGGACTTGGAAGCCCAGTATTCGCGGATGCGGTCGAAGACCTCGCCGTGGTTGGTCTCCACCAAGCCGTCTATGAGGGTGTCGCCGGATTGCGATACCTCCACAAGCGTTTTGCGGAAGCTCGCCCACTCCTTGTGGCCGTACATGAGCCGATCGGGATCGCCGTCGGGCCAGTACTCGTAGCCCCAGTCCTCCAGGGCTTGCGCGGGGGCGCCGGAACCGCTGGGTGGTGGTTCGGGGCCGGGGCGGACGGTGTCGACCGGGAGCTGCGGTAATCGCTCGGGCAGTTCGCCGCCGCGCCCGGCGACGGAGGCTTCTTCGGAGTCGACGTAGTTGTTGCCGGTGTCGGTCATGCCTTGCGCGACGCCGCCCAGCAGATCCGTCGCGGCGCCGAGCACCGCCCACACCGCCCGCGCGGTGTCGTCGTAGAGGGTTCGCCACGGGGCCAGCACCGGGTCGGCTCCGGCCATGCCCACAGCGTTCGCGTGCAGGTTCCGGCTGGTCCAGGCCATGTTGTCGGCCAGCTGCTGCTGGAGTCCGTGGAACGACCGCGCGGCGCGGCGCAGTTCCTCGACGGAGACATCGACCTCGCCATCGGGCCCGGCGGCCGGGCCCGCCGACATCGGCACGGTCGCCGACCCGCGCGACGCCCCGCTGCCGCCATCCCAGATGGCCAGGTTCGCCTGGTGCGCGCTGAGGTAGTTCTCGTCGATCAGCGACAGCAGATCCGCCATGTCGTCGAGGAATTCGGTCATCTCCTCGGCTTCGCGAACCCACGTCGCCCGAGCCACCTCGAAGCTCTCGGCAGCCTGCCCGGTCCAGGACGCCCGCAGCGGCCCGAGCGATCCATCGAGATCAGCCAGCTTCGTTCGGATCTGCCCGGTGGCGTCGCGCACGCTTTCCCACGCCTCACCGATCGCGGCGTACCGAACAGCGAACCGATCCATCCCGTTCCCCCTCGAACTGCGGCAATCCCACAGTCCTAGGACACGCCCAACCGGTGATCAACCGGTTTCGGCGAACTGTGATCAGCGCGCCTGCTCCAGGAGTCGCTAATTCACTCGTCACTCCGCCGGGTGGCGGTGACCTGCCATGCCGCGCCGCGCAGTCGCACGCCGTCGCTCTGCTGGTGCGGTCGCATCGCCGCGATGAGCGCCGCGTGCGCGCGTTCGGTGGCGACCGGGTCCGCGTCGCGGCGCATCGCCTGGATCGGGCCCCATTCGAAGAGGAAGTCGGCCGCGTCCGCGGCGTCGTGTCCCCAAACCTGCGGGGCTTCGACCGGAATCGCGGTCACGTTCGAGAATTCCGCGTCGGTCAGAACCTCGCGGATGCGGGCGGGATCGGCCAGCGAGGTTGGGCCGGGTTCGTGCGGATCGGTTGGCACCAGCGCCGGTAGGTGTTCCGCCAGCGCGCCGAGCACCGGGCCCAGGTCGTTGCTGTTCATGTCCCGCAGGCACACGAAAGCCAGCCGTCCGCCCGGTCGCAGGGCGCGGCGGATGTTGGCGAACGCGGCGACCGGATCGGCGAAGAACATCACGCCGAACCTGCTGATGGCCACGTCGAACCAGCCGTCCGGGAACGAATGGACCTGGGCGTCGCCCTGCTCGAACGACACGTTGCCGACGCCCTCCCGCGCTGCGGTTTCCCGTGCGCGGCGCAGCATCGGCGCCGAGAGGTCGAGGCCGACGGCCCGTCCCCGAGTCGCTCGCGCGGCGGCCAGGCAGGTCGTCTGACCGCTGCCGCAGCCGATGTCGAGCACCCGGTCCCGTTCGCCGATGCTCGCGGCGCTCAGCAGGTGCTCGTTGAACCCGCTGTTCACCGCGTCGTAGCGGTCCTGGTGCTCGGCCCAGTGCGATCCTTCGTAGCCGTTCCACGCGTCGGCCTGCTGGGTGTTGACGATCGATGCCACGTTGCTTCCTCTCAGTTGGTGGCGCGGACGAGCCAGACGGTTCCGGGCACCTGAACGCCCTGCGGGGTTTCGTACCGCCGGAGTCCGGCGCGCACCTCGTCGCGAATCTTGTCCACAGTGGATTTATCCAGGCCCTGGAGGTTGAACTGGACCGGGCCCAGCGAGCAGATGAATTCGGCTGCGGCGGCCGCGTCCTCGCCCAGCACCTCGATGGCTTCGACCCTGTTGACCGTGATGTCGCGGAATCCGGCCTCGGTGAGAACTTCGTCGATGCGGGCCGGGTCCACCATGGACATCATGCCGCGGGCCGCCGGTGACGGTCCGCTCATGAACTCGGCGAGGGCGGCGGTGGCGCGGGTGTAGTCACCGTCCGGGTTCGGCGCGGTCGGGCCGATGAACGCCAGTCGACCACCTGGTCGCAGGCCGCGGCGGATGTTGGCGAACCCGGCGACCAGGTCGGCGAAGAACATCACGCCGCCCCGACTGATGGCCCGGTCGAAACCGGCTTCCGGGAACGGGTGGACCTGGGCGTCGCCCTGCACGAACTCGATGTTCGGGATGCCCGCCGCGTCGGCACGGGCGCGCGCCAGCATGGGGGCGGAGAGGTCGATGCCCGCCACCCGTCCTCGGGTCGCGAGTTCGGCCGCCAGCCGGGTGGTACGTCCGGTCCCGCACCCGACGTCGAGGACCTGGTGGCCTTCGTCGATCTCGGCGGCGGTGAAGAGGGCGGCGTTGAAATCGTCGAGCATCCCGTTGTAGCGGTCGGGGTTCTCCGCCCAGAGCCTGCCCTCCCAACCGTTCCACGCCTCGGACTGCTGGATGTTGACCACCGGTCCCATCGCTGCCCCTCTCATTTGACTAGAGTCCAACTCTAGTGACTGACTCTAGTTATAGACTCCGGTCGTGAGTCCGGTCAACAAGGGTGGGAAGCGGGCCAAGAGGGCCAGGCAGACGCGGCTGCGGATGTTGCAGGCCGCGGGCGAGTTGTTCGTCGAGCACGGTTACGCCGCGACGCCGCTGCAGGACATCGCCGACCGGGCCGGAGTCGCGGTGCAGACCATCTACTTCACGTTCCGCAACAAGCGGACCCTGCTGAAGGAGGTCGTGGACACCGCGATCGCGGGCGACGACGAGCCGATCGCGACGATGGACCGGTCGTGGTTCCGTGCCGCCCTCGACGCCGAGACCGCCGAGGCCCAGCTGCGGGCGCATGTCGCGGGCGTGCGGCACATCATGGAGCGGGTCGCGACGATCAGCGAAATGTTGCGCATCGCCGCCGCGGCGGACCCCGAGATCGCGGATCTGTGGCAGCGGGACGCCGACCCGCGCTACACCGTCCAGGCGGCCGCGGCGAAGGTACTGGTCACCAAGCCGGGGGTGCGCGGCGACCTGGCGGCCGAGCACGCGGCCGACGTGCTCTTCGGCCTGCTCAGCCCCGAGCTCTACCTGCTCCTCGTCCGCGACCGCGGCTGGTCGCCGGAGCAGTGGGAGCAATGGGCCTTCGACACCCTTCGCGCGCAGCTCTGCCAAGCCTGACAGACGGCCTGGGGCGTGTTCACCGGTAGCGATTGGGGTCGACGACCGGTGAGATGCCGGGCAGGGCCGAGGACATGCGAATTCTCGTGCTGGGTGGAACTTCGTTTCTGTCGAAGGAGGTTGCTGCCGTCGCGTTGCGGCGGGGCCACGACGTGGTGTGCGCCGCTCGCGGTCGAACGGGGCCGGTGCCACCCGGTGCCGAGTTGGTGACGTCGTGAGTGCGCCCCAGCCCGGTTACGCACCCACAACCCCGTTCGGGTGAGAGGTGAGGGGCACCCTTTACCAAGTATGTTGGTGAAGGGTGCCCCTCACTCCTATTCCGTCACGCTGTGGAGCGGCGGAGCACGGTTCGCGCCGAGGTTTTTCGCGAGTTGCGAGCAGTCGGGAGTCAGTGGCGGATGAGGCGTTCGATGACGTCGAGGGCTACTGGCATGGCGGTTTCGTCGATGTCGAACAGCGGGTTGTGGTGTGGTGCGGTGTTTCCGCCTCCGACCGTCATGTACGTTGCGATGCCGCCCTGTTGTTGGACAGCTCGGGCGAACAGGCTTGCGTCGTCGCTGCCGCCCATCTGCTGGAAACCGTTACCTGTCTTGGCTTCCGGTAGTCCGGCCGCGATCTGGTTGATGGTGTCGACGAGTTCCGCGTCGCAGTCCATCGTGGCCGATCCGCCGGTTTCGACGACGTCGACCGACACTCCGTGCATCGCACCCGAACCGAGCAGCGCGTTCTTGATCCGCTCCGTCAAATCCTTGCTGACTTCGGTGTCCGTGGAGCGGGCTTCGAGGGTCATTTCCGCCCAGGACGGCACGATGTTGACGTTGTCGCCGCCGTGCAGCGTGCCGACGTTGATGCGGGTGTCCGCAGTGGAGTATCGCGGCAGCGCCATCACGTTGAGCAGCGCGCTCGCGGCGGTGACGAGCGCGTTGGCGCCCTGCTCCGGCGCTCCGGCGGCGTGTGCGGCCGTGCCCGAGAAGTTGGCGCGCATCTTGGTGGTGGCCAGCAGGCCCTGGATGCCGCCGCTGACTTTTCCGGCTGGTTCGTCGAGACCGAGGTGCACCGCCACGAACCGGTCGACCCCGTCGGCGGCTCCAGCGGCGAGCATCGACGCCGCGCCCCGGCCACCTTCCTCGGCGGGCTGGAACAGGAACCGGACCGTGCCCGCGAAGTCGTTGTCCGCGACCAATCTGCTGGCCAGTCCGAGACCGATGGTGGTGTGGGTGTCGTGCGCGCACGCGTGCATCGCACCGTAGTCGCAACGGAATCCGAGCGCGGCTGGGGCGTGCTCGGAGCTGTCGGATTCGGCGAGCGGCAGCGCGTCCATGTCGAACCGCAGCCCCCACGTGGGGCCGGGCCGGTTGCCGGTCACCTCGGCGATCACGGCCGTGCCGAACTCGGCGGCGTGCTCGACGCTCGCGGCGTCGGCGCCTGTGTTCACCGCGCGCTCGGCGACCAGTTCGCGTCGCTGGGCGGTGGGGTAGTCGACCACGGTTTCGGCCCGCATCGCGGCCTGCCCGGTCAGCGGCTCCAAGCCCAGTTTCCGCAGGTGTGACACGACGATGCTGGACGTGCGGATCTCCAGGAACGCGGGCTCGGCGTATCGGTGGAAGTCGCGCCGCAACGCCACGAGCTCGTCGAACTGCATGCTCTCTCCTTTGTAGACGGTCACAGCCGGATGCCGGAGCCCGGCCCCACTGGCAGGTCGAAGAAGTAGAAGACGGCGAGGATGAGCAGCCACATCGCGAAGAACGGCAGCACGAAGACGCTCAACCGGGCCAGCAGCGTGCCCAACTGGGTCTCCGGCTGGTACTTCCGGTTCACGCTCAGCAGGATGTAGACGTATGCGTTGAGCGGGCTGACCGCCTGCGTGGTCGAGTCACCAATCCGGTACGCGGCCTGGATGAACGCCGGGTCGTAGCCGAGGATGGTGAACGCCGGGATCATCACCGGCGCCAGCAGCGACCACAGCGCCGAACCCGAGGTGATGAACAGGTTCGCCACGGTCGCCAGCAGGATCATCACCAGGATCGCTGGGAAGCCGGTGAGGTGCGCGGCGCGCAGCCCGTCGGCGGCGCCGACGGCGATCAGGGTGCCCAGGTTCGACCAGGTGAACAGGGCGATGAACTGGGCCGCGACGAAGATGAACACGATGTAACCGGCCATGTCCTTGACCGTCTCGGTCATCATCCGCGGCACGTCGGCACGCTTGGCCACAGTGCCCGCGGTCGTGCCGTAGACCAGGCCCGCCAACAGGAACGCGAAGATGATCAGCGGGACGATGCTGTCCAGGAACGGCGAAGGAACGAGCGCGCCGCCGTCGCCGCGCAGGAAACTGCCCGGCACCAGCCAAGTCGCGAAGGCCAGCACCACGTAACCGGCGAGCGCCGCGAACGCCCGCCACACACCTTTGCGCTGCTGTGCGGTGATTTCCATCGTCTGGTCCCCGTCGGGGTCGGTCCACGGCCCGAGCCGCGGTTCCAGCACCCGGTCGATCAGGAACCCGCCGACAAGCGGGAGCAGCAGCCCGGCGGCTGCGGCGAAGAAGTAGTTCATCGCGATGTGGGTGTGCACCTCGGTGGGCGGCGGGGCGATCTGGATCGCCTTGCTGGTGATGCCCTCCAACAGCCCGTCCAGCGAGCCGATCAGGATTCCGGCGCCGTAACCCGTTGCGCCGCAAGCGAAAGCGCCGATCAGACCCGCCACCGGATGCCGTCCGGCGGCCTTGAACATCAGCGCGGCCAGCGGCGGGATCACGATCATGGACGGATCGGACATCACGTGGCCCTGGCACGCCACGAACGCCACGACGTAGGGCAGCAGCCAGCGCGGCGCCCGGCCGAAGACCAGGGTGACGGCGGCGGACAGGAATCCGGTCCGCTCGGCGAAACCGACGACGAGCATCATCGCCAGCACGGTGCCCAGCGGCGGAAAACCGATGAAGTTGTCCACGAAGTTGGTCAGGAACCACACCAGGCCCTCGGTGCTGAGCACGGCGTGCACCGGGACTGGTTCGGGTTTGCCGGGCACCTCGACGGTGACGCCGAAGGCCGCCACCACCGTGGAGATCACCGCCAGCGCGATCAGCAGGTAGACGAACAGGAAGAACGGTTCGGGGATCTTGCTGCCGAGCCGTTCGATCCCGGCGAACACCCGGTCCAGCCGGGTGTTCCGGGTACGCGCTGTGTCCATGCGATCTCCGAGCGCAGTCGTACTCGCCGCGGGCTCGTACCCGCAGTACGGCCAGGGTGGACAAGCATTCCGCCGCGCTGCTTGGATTGCCGGAAACGGTCACGTGAAGGTTTGTGCATGCAAGATTCGTCCATCCTCGACGAGCTCGACTTGGCGCTGGTCAACGCCGTGCAGATCGCCCCGCGCGGCTCCTGGCAGGTGCTCGGCTCGGTGCTGGGCGTCGATCCGAGCACGGTGGCGCGCCGATGGCAGCGGATCACCGAGCTCGGGCTGGTGTGGATGACCGCGTACGCGCGGCTGACCGTACCGTCGTCGTTCGTGCTGGGCTGCGTGGAGATCGACTGCGTGCCAGCCCACCGGGACCGGTTGGCGACGGTGCTCGCGCGGCTGCCGCAGGTCGTTTCGGTGCACCACGTCGGCAGCGGGCGGGATCTGTTCGTGCTCATCAACGCGCGGAATCTGACCGCGCTGTCCCGCTTCGTGCTGGACGAGCTCAGCCACCAGCCCGGCGTCCGGCGCACTAGCGTGCAACCGGCCACTACCGTCTACAGCGAAGGCGGGCACTGGCGGTTGGACGCGCTTTCCCCGAGGCAGCGCGCGGAACTGGCCAGGCACGCCCTGAAGCGCACGCGCCAGGGTGTGGTCACCGAAGCGGACCGCGATCTGCTGGTCGCGCTGAGCACCGAGGGCCGCCGGTCGGTGGCCGAGCTCGCCGCGCTGACGGACACCAGCGTGTCCACCGCGCGGCGGCGGCTGCGCAGGCTCATCGACGGCGGTCTGATGTCGATCCGCTGCGAGGTCGCGCAGAGCCTCACCGGCTGGCCGGTCTCAGCGATCTTCTGGGCGAACGTGCCGCCCGACGAGCTGTCCGAGGTCGGTCGACGGCTGGCGAAGCTGCCGGAGATCCGGTTCTGCGCCGCGGTGACCGGTGAGCACAACCTCGTCATGATCGTCTGGCTGCGGTCCCCGGAGGACGGCCAGCGGCTGGAGGAATACCTGGCGGCCCACCTGCCGTCGCTGTCCCTGGCGGAACGCGCGATCACCCTGCGCCAGCTGAAGCGGCAGACCCGCCTGCTGGACGACCTGGGCCGAAGCATCGAGATCGTGCCCGCGGACCCGTGGGCGGAACTCCACCTGAACACCCGCCCCACCCTGCTGGGCCGCAGTTCCGCCTGAAACCGCCCTGAGCCGAGGCGGGTGTTCCAAATTTCCCTGCAATTGGGAAATCCGCCCCAGATGGCCGTGCGCGTCGGCCGTGGGTTCAGTCCTTCGGCGACAGGACCGTGACGACGCTGGAGTCGTCGGCGGCGCTGAGACCTGCCTGCTCGCCGAGCAGGTAGAGCTGGTGGGCGGCTGCCGCGAGCGGTGTCGGCACGTGCGCGTTGTGGGCGAGTTCGCCGACGATGCCCATGTCCTTGACGAAGATGTCCAGCCTCGACCGGACTTCAGCGCCGTCGCCGTACGCCTCCAGCATGCGCGGGCCCCGGTCGGCCAGCATGAACGAACTGGCCGCGCCCTGGCTGAGCGCTTCGATGACCACGCCTGGCTCCAGCCCGATGCCACGCGCCAGCGCGACCGCTTCCGCGGCAGCGGCGATGTGCACTCCGGCCAACAACTGGTTGATCGCTTTGAGGGCCTGCCCGTCGCCGGGGTTAGAGCCGATCACCGTCACCGTCGAGGCGAGTCGTTCGAGCACCGGACGGGCCACCGCCAGCGCCTCGTCGTCGGCACCGACGACGATCAGCAGGTCACCGGTACCGGCGCGGGCCGGGCCGCCGCTGACCGGGGCATCGACGAACCGGTGACCGGTCAGCCGCGCCGCCGTGGCTCGCGCCGCTGCTGGGCCGATGGTGCTGGTGAGCATCACGACCGCGTCCGAACGCAGAGCCGATGCGGCTCCCTGCGCGCCGAACAACGCTTCGTCGACCTGCTGCTGGTCGCGGAGCGCGAGCAGCACCACATCAGCGTCGGCTACCGCCTCCGCCGGGCTCGCCGCCGCGGTGGCGCCCTGCTCCGCGGCTCGGGCGCGTTGCCCCTCCGCTACGTCGAACGCGGTCACCGGGAACTCGGCGGCGAGGTGGGTGGCCATCGGCAGCCCCATCGCGCCGAGGCCGATCACCGAAACCCGTGGCGTGGCCATGTCTTCCTCCGGTCGTGAGTGGTTCTGGTTGCTGTGACGGCCAAAATCACTCACGAGTGCGCAGGGTGCGGACGACGTGAGCGAGGGCGTGTTCGTCCCCGACGTTGCCGGGGAAGACGATGTAGGCGATCCCCGCCGACGCACCGGTCACCGGTTCCCACAGCGACACCATGCCCGGCAGCATCGTGCCCCTGGTGATCGCGCGGCGGATGTGCAGGCTGTCGGTGGCGATGTCGCTGGAGGTGATCCCGCCCTTGGCGACGACGAATCCTGGCCGGCGCGTCCGAACCGCCGCGGCCACGGTCTCGACCAGAGCGGATGACACCGCACGGGCGATGGCCAGGCTGTCGTCCGCGTCGGCACCGGTGACCAGGGTGCGACTGGTGCGGATCACCGCATCGCAGCGCGCCATCGCCTGCGCCGCGCGATGGCTGATGTCGGCGATGTGATCGTCCCTTGTGGACGGATCGAGCAGGGTCGGCACGTCCAGTTCGAACTCTTCGATGCCGCCGAGCTCGCGCAGCCCGGCGAGCTGCGCGGTGGTCAGCCCGACGTGCGAGCCGACCGCGATCAGCCCGTGCCCGGCGCCGTACGCGCGCAGCGCAGTCCCGTTCAACGGCGGGCTCGCGGCCTGCCCGATCCGGGCCCGCACGAACGCCGGTCCGATCCGGTAGAGCAGCCGCGTGCCCTGCGATTCCGCCTGGTGCAGGGCGAGTGCGAGCACCCGCAGGTCGTCGTCGCAGGCCGCGTCCACGACGATCTGCCGCCGGTCGCGCACCCCGGCCAGCAGCGTGGCGACGTGCTGGGGTCCACCGGCGCGCAGGTCGGCTAGCGTGATCGCCAGGACGTCCTCGGCCGCGACTCGTCCGCCGGTCTTCTCCGCGACCCAGTCGCGGAGGTTCGAACTGCGGTAGCCGAAGCTGGCGTCGCGGGCGAATTCGGTTTCACCGGCCGGAACCATCCCCTCGGCGGTCCGCGTCCAGTGCACCGAGTCGATCGTGAACCGACCGGCATCTGGGAAGGCGGGCACGATGACAACACCGTCGACCTGGCGTCCGCGCCGGTCCAGTTCTTCGGCCAGCACATCGGTTTCCAGCGGGTAGTGGCCGCGCAGCGTCGAGTCGCTGCGACTGGCCAGCACGAAGTCGACGCCTTCGGCCCGCGCCGCCTCGGTGAGCGCGTCGACGACCTCGCGGTTGCGCGCGGCGGCGTCGTCGGCGGCGAGGCTGCGGGTGTTGGTGAGCACGAAGAACGCGCGGCCCGGCTGCCGCAGCCCCCACCGCAGGTCCTCGGTGGACCAGCTGGTCAGCACCGGCACGTCGGCGACGGTCTGGGTGCCGGTGGGGTCGTCGTCGAGGACGACCAGGTGCGGTCCGTCGGTGATCTCGGCCGCCTCGACCGGGCGGACCGGTGGTAGCCCGGCCAGCAGTTCGTCTACCGGAACCGGCGGCATTGCTCCTCCCCGCATTGGTCAGCCCTGCTTGTCGATCACGTGGGTGCGCAGGTCGTCGGCGGTCTGCGCGAGGTGGTCGATCATCGCCCGCCGAGCCCGCACCGGATCGCCGGATTCGAGCGCGCGCAGGATCTTGGTGTGCTGCTCGATGGCGTTGGCGCGGATCTCGCCGACCGAGGAGGTCTCCCGGCGGCCCTCGATCAGCAACCGGCCGAACGGCTCGAACATCAGCGGGATGAACACGTTGCCGGTGGACTGCATCACGGTGTTGTGGAAGGCGATGTCGGCGGCGACGAACAGTTCCACGTCGTCGGTGTCGGCGGCGGTCTGCATGTCGTGCAGTTGTTCCCGCAGTTGCGCGAGGTCTTCCTCGGTCCGTTTGACGGCGGAGAGCTCGGCGGCGCCGACCTCCAGCAGCCGACGGGCCTCGATCAGGCTTTCCGAGACTGCGCTGCTGGACCGGGGCGAGGTCGCGGCCCGGATCATCGGATCCAACGCGGTCCACTGCGCTGGAGCGTTGACGTAGGTGCCGCGACCGCGTTGGATGCGCACCACGTTCTGCACCCGCAGTGCTTTGATCGCCTCCCGGATGGTCAACCGGCTCACCGAGAACTGCTCGGCGAGCTCGCCTTCCGAAGGCAGTGCGGTGCCGGGCGGGTAGCTGCCATCGATGATCGACCCGAGCAACCGCTCGGAGAGTTCGTCCGGCAACGACACCCGAGGCTCCCTGTCATCAGACGTCAGATGTCTGGGTGACGTTAAACCTCCGCCGCCATCTCGTCAAGGCTCCGATTCACCGCGCTGCCAGCCGGTAGACGCGGCGTGCGTTGTCCCGGCCGATCATGCGGGCCACCCGGATCGCGTCGTGTGCGGACCACTCACCGGCCTCGACCCACGGTGAAAGCGCCTTGCGCATACCCCGCCGCCACAGCAGCGCGCCCAGGTGGTGCAGCTCCGGCGGCCCCCAGGCGTCGGAGGAGAACAGGATCTTCGCGAACGGCGCGAGCTCCAGCGACTCCGCGACCACGGCCGACGAGCGGACCCCGCTGTGGTTCACGCCGAGCCCCACGTCGAAGTACACGTGCGGGAAGACCTGCGCCAGGTATCCGGCATTGCGGTGGAACGGATAGCAGTGCAGCAACAGCAGATCGACCCCGAACGGCTCCACGAGCTTGATGAACCGCGTCAGCAGCAGCGGGTCGCAGCGGTGCAACTCGATGTCGGGATCCCCGTAGCCCGCGTGCAGCTGCAACGGCAGGCCGCGGTCGACGCCCGACCACAGCAGGAACCGCAGCAAGACCGGGTCGGCCACGCGCCCAGCGCCGGAACGCAGCCAATTTTCGGCGGCGGCAACGACTTCGACATCCGAAGGACGTTGCGGATCGAAGTCGAAACCGCAGCGGTAGGCGACGATGCTCTTGAGGCCGACCGCGCCGACGGTGCGCTCCGCGAGCACTTCGGGGAACCGCGACGGCAGATCCGCGGCACGCACCTCGTGCCGCGCGAGGTCCTCCAGCACCGCTTCCAGGCGCACGACTTCGTCGGCTGGGACGCCGGAAGTCGACGCCATCTCGGCAGGGGAGAGGACCTCGTCGCCCTGGTACCCGGTTTCCACCAGGTAGTGCCCGATGCCGCTGGCCGCCAGCAGCCGCCGCGCGACCTCGGGTGCGCCGAGTTCTTCGCGGCGTGCCACGTAGTCGGCGGCGTCGGCGTGCGGCGGCAGGTCGAGCACCGGGGCGCACCAGCGCCGGATGGCGAAGCCCAGCTGCGAGTCGAACTGGGTCATCCAGGTGGGAACCGGTCGGTCGGACTCGGTGAGCAGCAGTTCCAGCGTTGGCCGGTCGACCGCGCTGGCCAGCGCGCCGTGCACGTGGTGGTCCACCAGCGGCAGGTGGTCGATGGCCGTCGCCAAGTCCTCAGTAGACATCCGCTGCCCTCCCGGTGCGTCGCGCGTCGGGGCACCCGCCGAGGTTCGCGAGTCCGCCGCTGACATCGAGTATGGAACGACCATCGCCGCGAGCATCTTCCGAGATGCGGAATCATTCGGTCTGTTCCGGTGAATTTCCACGAGAACCGCTCGGTATGCGGACGCTCGGAATCCGGAGTCGACACGACCACGGCAGCCATGCGGGCGGACCCAGCCCCTGGAGTTGGGCAGCGGTTTCCACTGGATCGCCGGATGTGACCAACGACACTGTTTCTTCATCTCGGCTCCTGCCGAGGTCCACTTTGGACGCTTCGGGTGGATGTGGTGGCCGTAGTCCTCGCGTGGCTGAAGTTCGCAGCTCGGCCGCGATGTGCTGGGCATCAGCGCGTCAGGTCGCGGCACTCGCGCCGTCGCGCGTTCTCGGACGTACGGTCCCGAGCGCGTCGCGTGCTGCGGCCCGCAGCACACTGACCGGTTGGTATGTGTGTGGTACTCCTGGTGGACCGCCCAGGTCAGGGGCGTGCTTGGAGGTGTGGTCATGGGCGACTCGCGGCACGAGTGGATGCAGCCGGGCGCATACCCCGTCGCGCCGGGCGTGCACCGGATCCCGCTGCCCCTTCCCAACGACGGTCTGCGTGCCGTGAACGTCTACGCGGTGGCCGACGGCGACGCGCTGACCCTGATCGACGGTGGCTGGGCGCTGGAGGAGTCGCGGGACCAGCTCAGCACCGCGCTGCGCCAGATCGGAGCCGGGCTGGGCGACATCAACCGGTTCCTGGTCACCCACGCGCACCGCGACCACTACACCCAGGCGGTGGCGCTGCGGCGGGAGTTCGGGGCCAAGGTGCTGTTGGGCGAGGACGAGCGCTACACCATCCGCGTCCTGATGGCCCCCGACCACAGGTCGCTGGACAAGCAGATCGAACTGCTCGACGAGTGCGGCGCCAAACCGGTGCGCGACGCGGTGGTGGCCGCGCGCGAGCAGGGCGGCCGTCGCAGCTCGCACGTCTGGGAAGAGCCCGACGAGTGGATCGGCAACGCCGCCGACCTCAGCCTCGCCGACCGACCGCTGCGCGCGTTGGCGACGCCGGGGCACACCCGTGGGCACCTGGTGTTCATCGACGATGCCAACGACCTGATGTTCGCCGGGGACCACGTGCTGCCGCACATCACGCCGTCCATCGGCTTCGAGCAGGCCCCGAGCGAAGTGCCGCTGCGCGATTACCTGGCGTCGCTGCGGCTGGTCCGCACGCTGCCCGACATGCGGCTGCTGCCCGCGCACGGCCCCGTCACCGAGAGCGTGCACCAGCGAGTGGACGAACTGCTCGACCACCACGACGCCCGGTTGGCCGCGACCGCGGAGGTCGTCGGCCGCGGCGCCAGCACCGCTTACGAGGCGGCCCGCGCGCTGACCTGGACCCGCCGCGAACGCACCCTCGACGAGCTCGACCCCTTCAACCAGATGATGGCGGTGCTGGAAACCGCAGCCCACCTGGATGTGCTGAGCCTGCAGGGCAAACTGGGCAAAGCGGAGATCGAGGGCGTCGTGCACTACGCGTTGGCCTGACCGGCCTGTCCGACGACGTTCGGTAATCGTCGGATGTTGCTGTGCGTGCTGGAAAATCACCCGGCTGCCGCGTTCGGTGACCAACCTCGGCGTGCGAATCTGGATGGGCCCATCCGTGGCTTGAGGCAGGTGGGGGACGGGTACCTCGTTGGGGTCGAAGCGAACGTCGCTAGGAGCTCGTCATGTTGAGCAGGCACGAGCGGGACAGGTTGGCCGAGATCGAGTCCGCTCTGGCGTCCGATGATCCTCGGCTGGCGGAGAAGTTCGATCGGTTCGACGGTGGCCGCCGCTGGCCCGGCGTGCGCAGGCTGCTGGTGCTGCTGGTGCTCGCGGTCACCGCTTTGGTGGCGCTGATGTGCCTGGTGAGCGGGCTGGTGCTGAGCTCGCTCACGCTGGCGCTGCTGACCGTGGCCGGAACCGCTGGCGTTTGCTGGCACACCCGGCGGAAACGGCGTTCCTGACACGTTCCAGTCCAATGTGGACGATTTACGGCGTGCGGTGCGGCAGTGCCTGCAGCACTGTGTCGGGCTCGACGTAGACGCCGTCGGGCAGGCTCTCGATGCGTTCCAGGTGCGCCGCTGGAGCTCCCAGCGCGACGCACTGCTGGAAGATCTCCCGCTTGGTGGCCGGAAAACGGACGTGGCAGAGGAACCTGAGCAGTTCTCCGCGGTCAGGTACGGGCATCATCGTGTCCCCCGCCGGTCGATCCAGCTGTGTCGACAACCGACTACCCGTCCCACTTGGTGAAAACACGCGGAACTCCGATGACCTCGCGGATGTGGCGGTTGGGGTGGCTGGGGCTTGACACCACGCCCGTCGAAGGTGTTGTTGGAGGGAATGCGAATCCACTGCGGACCGCGGCGGTGAGCCCGCTGTCCGAAGCTGGCCTGCGTCGTGTCCTGCTGGTGCTGTGCGGCACCGAGATCACCAGCTGGGGCGTGCTGGTCTACGCCTTTCCCGTGCTGGCACCGGCGATCAGCGCGGACACCGGTTGGTCGGTGGCGATGCTGACGGCCGGGTTCTCGGTGTGCCAGATCACCGCGGCGTTGACCGGGGTGGCGGTCGGCCGTTGGCTGGACCGCTGGGGGCCGCGCCCGGTGATGACGGCGGGTTCGCTGCTGGCCGTCCCGGCCTTGCTCGGCGTCGCCAGCGCGACGACCCCGGCGTGGTACTTCGTCGCCTGGATCGTCGCGGGCTTGGCCACTTCCGGAGTGCTCTACCAGCCCGCGTTCGCGGCGCTGACCAGGTGGTGGGGGCCGCGGCGGGTGACGGCGCTGACAGCCGTGACCTTGGTCGCCGGACTCGCCAGCACCGTGTTCGCACCGTTGACGGCCGTCCTCAACGCCCACTTGGACTGGCGGACGACGTACGTCGTGCTCGCCGTGATCCTCGGCCTGATCACGATCCCCGCGCACGCGCTCGGCCTGCGCGGCGCCTGGCCACGCGCCGCCCAAACCGAGGCGCGGCACGGCGATCCGGGCGCGGTGGCGCGCAGTCGCGCCTTCATCGCGCTCGCGGCAGCGATGAGCCTGGGCGCGTTCGCGATCTACGCCGTGGTCATCAACCTGGTGCCGCTGCTGATCGAACGCGGGATGTCCACCGGTCTGGCCGCCATCGCGCTCGGACTCGGCGGCGTCGGGCAGGTCTGCGGCCGTTTGGGGTACGGGCGGTTGGTCAACAGCACGGCAGCGCACACCCGCACAGCGGTCGTGATCGCGGCTGGCGCGGCGACGACCGGACTGCTGGCCGTCATCCCCGGCCCTGCGGCGTTGCTGATCGCCGCGGCGATGTTGGCCGGGGCGGCGCGCGGTGTCTTCACCCTGCTCCAGGCGACGGCCATCAGCGATCGCTGGGGTGCGGCGCAGTTCGGGCGGCTCAACGGAATGCTCTCCGCGCCGGTGCTGGTGGCGATCGCACTGGCACCGTGGGGCGGCGCGGCGCTGGCGGAGGTGTTCGGCGGCTACTCGGTCGTGTTCGCGGTGCTAGCCGGGCTAGCCGCATTCGCCGCACTGCTCTCCCTGGCGTCGATGCCACCCGACCCCTAGGAAGTTCAGGCGGTGACCAGTTTGCGGGCTGCGTTGGCGATGGCGGGTGCGTCGATGCCCGCCTGCCCGAGCAGCTCCGCCGGGGTGCCGGAGCCGGGCATGGTGCGCACCGCCAGGATCCGCACCGGCGTTTCGGTCCCCGCCAGGGCGCTCAGCACGCTCTCGCCGAGGCCGCCTTCCGGCCAGTGGTCCTCGGCGGTGACCAGTCCGCTGGTCTCGGTGGCTGCCCGGCGCAGCGTGTGCACGTCCACCGGTTTGATCGAGTACAGGTCGATGACGCGAGCCTGAATTCCTTCCTTGGCAAGGATTTCCGCTGCGCGGAGTGCCTCGTGCAGGGTGATGCCCGCGCCGACGAGCGTGACGTCGTCGCCGTCGCGCACCACGCGTGAGCCGCCGATGGGGAAGTCCTCGCCCGGCTCGTAGATCACCGGCGTGCCGCCGCGGGTGGTCCGCAGGTAGCTGATGCCGCCGCGGTCGGCCATCGCCTCCACCAGTCGCACGGTTTGGTTGCCGTCGCACGGGTAGAGCACTGTGCTGCCGTGCACCGCGCGGAACGCCGCGATGTCCTCCAGCGCCATCTGCGACGGCCCGTCCTCCCCGATGGACACCCCCGCGTGCGAGCCCATCAGGCGCAGGTTCGCCCGGCTCACCGCGGCCATCCGGATGAAGTCGTAGGCGCGGCTGAGGAATGCCGCGAAGGTCGAGGCGAACGGTACCCAGCCGCGCACCTGCATGCCGATCGCCGCGGAGAGCAACTGCTGCTCGGCGATGTACATCTCGAAGTAGCGTTCCGGGTTGGCGTCCCGGAACAGCTCGGAGAAGGTCGAGTTCGACACTTCGCCATCGAGCGCCACCACGTCGCCGCGCCGATCACCGAGGGCGCGCAGCGCCTCGCCGTATGCCTTGCGGGTGGCGACCTTGCTGCCGACTTCGAACGCGGGCAACCCGCCGCCGCGCACCGCGAAGGTGTGCGGAGCTTCGGTGCCGGTGGGCTTGGCCGGGGTGACGCGCAGGTCGCGGATGCCGCCGAGTTCGCGGATCGCCTCGTCGGGATGCACCAGTGCTTTGCCGTGGAATCCCGGCTTGTCCTCGACTTCGGCGACGCCCTTGCCCTTCTTGGTGGCCGCCAGCACGGCAACTGGCCGACCGTCCCCGGATTCGGCGTCCTTCAGCGCGGCTTCGACCTGCTCCGGGTCGTGGCCGTCGATCTGCAGCGTGCGCCAACCGGCCGCATGGGCGCGGGCGGCGTAGGCGTCGAGGTCCCAGCCGTGCATCGTCTGGCCGGTCTGGCCGAGCCGGTTGATGTCGACCAGCGCGATGAGGTTGTCCAACTGCTCGTGCCCGGCGTGCTCCAGCGCTTCCCAGATCGACCCCTCGGCCATCTCGCTGTCGCCGCAGAGCACCCAGACCCGGTAGGGCAGCCGGTCGAGCCGCTGCGCCGTCAGCGCCAGACCCACCCCGATCGGCAGGCCCTGGCCGAGCGAGCCGGTTGCCACGTCGACCCAGGGCAGCACGGGTGTCGGATGGCCTTCCAGGCGGCTGCCGAACTTCCGGAAGGTGAGCAGTTCGGCGTCGTCGATCGCGCCGACCGCCTTCAGGCACGAGTAGTACAGGGGCGAGGCGTGCCCCTTGGAGAAGATGAGGTGGTCATTGCGCGGATCGTCCGGGCGGCCGAAGTCCAGCCGCAGGTGACCGTCCAGCAGCGCGGCCAGCAGATCTGCGGCGGACATCGATGACGTGGGGTGCCCCGACCCGGCTGCGCTGCTCGCGCGCACCGAGTCGACCCGCAACTGCTGCGCCAACTCGAAGCGGAACGTCAAATGGTCCATGCCTCGGGTGATGCCCGCCGAAGCGGCCTGCGAAACCAGTACCAGCCAGCATGCGCGGTGCCGGAGATCCCGGACCGCGAAACGAGTTCGGAGACGGCCTTCAGAACACGTCGGAGTTGCTCAGCCCGGAAAGCAGGCGCTTGATCACCTCGGGGTCGATCTCGGCGGTTTCCTCGACGTGGTGCTCCGCTTGGGAGGCGCGCTTCCGAGAGCGGCGGGGCAACGGCACCGCGTTCGCCGAAACACCGCTCGGCAACGGCACCTCGCACCAGACCAGCGTGCCACCGCCGCGCAGTGCGGTGGCGCCGCAGCGGCCACCGGCGAATCCGGGGGCCAGCGCGGGCGGGATGGTCGCCTGCTCGTCCTCGACCTCGGCCACCAGGCTTTCCCCGCTCAGCCGCAGCCGGACCGTGATGAAGCCGGGGGAGTCCGGGTCGGCGCTGTCCACCGCGGCGGTCACCAACGCGGCGGCCAGCTGCGTGGTCTCGTCGATCAATTCGCGCAACGACCACTCTGTCAAGGAAAATCGGACGAACATCTCGGTGCAGTTCAACGCGCTGGGCAGTGCGATGAGTCGCAGATCGTCGACTTGTGAGGTCTGGGTGTTCACCTGGTTGTCGTCCTCCGTCCGCGTCCGCTGCGCGTCATCACCCGCTTGCCGTATTTTGCCAACTCGTGCGGGTGGCTTGTCCACAGGGGCGGCGAATTCTCGAAGCGCCGCTCACGGGTTGTTTCCGAGTGGAATGTCGTTCTCTCCGGCGGGCGCGTCGCACGGCGCCCGGTCGGCCCGCGCGGCGCGCGGCCTGTCAGGTGACTCGGCGCATATCTGACATCCCTCGGTTGTCTAATGTGGACGGTTCTCGGCGAACCCTGTTGCGGCACAACGAGTTCGGCCACCGGGCTCAATCGTGCCAACAGTGGTGCGCAGTGCACGACAGTGGTCTGGCCAGAAACGTACGGCACTGATCCCACTTGGTACAGACCGGTACGTATCGGTTCCGCAACGGGAATATTCCAGCCCGATGTTCGACGGATGTCCAGCGGCCGGATGGCCGGTTTTCGCCACGGCGATCGGGGTGCCCGCACCGACGGCGCGGGCACCCCGATCGGCTCAGACGAGGGTGTCCAGACCTTCCCGCATCGCCTTGCCGAGCTGCTCGATCTCCGACTCGCTGATGATCAGCGGCGGCGACACCGCCAGTGCCTTGCCCAACGGGCGCACGATCACGCCGAGATCGCGGATGGCGACCTGCGCGCGGAACACCGCGCCGGGATCGGCGGCCAGCAGCTCCGGCGCCAGCTCGACCGCGCCGAGCAGGCCGGTGCCGCCGCGCACCTCGCCGACGGCCGGGTGCTCGGCCAGCTGCCGCAGCGCGTCGTGCAGCGGGCGTTCCAGTTCGTCGGCCCGAGGCAGCAGCTTCTCGCGCTCCAGGATGTCCAGGTTGGCCAGTGCCGCGGCGCACACCGTGGGATGTCCGGAGTAGGTGGCGCCGTGCCGGAAGGGGCGGCCCGGCTGGCTCCAGAACGGCTCGGCCACCCGGTCGGCGATCACCACGCCGCCCAGCGGCAGGTATCCGCTGGTCACGCCCTTGGCGAAGGTGATCATGTCCGGTTGCAGGCCCCACCGCTCGACGCCGAACCAGCTGCCCACCCGGCCGAAGCCGCAGATCACCGCGTCGGCGACGAACAGGATCTCGTGCTCGGCGCAGATCTTGGCGACCGCCTCCAGGTAGCCCGGCTGCGGCGGGTACAGCCCGCCCGCACCCATCACCGGCTCGGCGAAGAACGCCGCGATTCGGTCCGCGCCGAGCCGGTCGATGGCCTCCCGCAGGCTCTCCGCGTCATCGTGGGCGACCCGGCTGGTCTCGGGCACGAGATCGCCGAACCCGGCCTGGTTGACCGGGATTCCGCCGATGCTGGTGCCCATGCCGTTGGTGCCGTGGTAGGCGTTGCCGCGGCTGAGGATGTGGGTCCGCTGCGGTTGCCCGACCTGGGCCCAGTACTGCCGGGCCAGCTTCGCGGCGGTGTCGATCGACTCGCCGCCCCCGGTGGTGAGGAAGATCCTCGCGTCGTCCATCGGGGCGAGTTGCGCGAGCCGGTCCGCGAGCGCCTCGGCGGGCGGGTTGGTGAAGTCGTTGAACACGAAGTAGGACTCCAGCGTGCGCATTTGCGCTGCGGCGGCCTCGACGATCTCGGTGCGGCCGTGGCCGACGTTGGCGTACCAGAGACTCGCGGTGCCGTCTAGGTAACGGCGGCCCTCCTGGTCGTAGATCCAGACCCCATCGGCCTTGCTGACGCAGAACTGACTGCTCTGGACCTCGAACATGTCCGCGAACGGGTGCCACAACGCGGTGTTGCGCGGTGCTGTCGACATGCGTTCCTCCTTCGGTGTCGCGCCCCCAGCTTCGTCTCCCAGCCCTCGGGTACGCCAGTGCCAAAACGCCGAAAATCACCCGGCGAGATGGCCAGATCGCCAATTTCGGGCGCTGCCGCGCTGCTGGGAGCCGGGACTTTTTCCTCTGCTGGAGCTCTCCCGCTGACGGCACGGTCATCGGTGTTTGTCCGTCGCCTGGAGGTGTCAACGCATGAAATGGTTCCCGATGCTGCGCCGGTCCCCGGTTGTATCCGCCGACGAGCGTTCGTGGACTACCGACGAGGTGGCCGCACTGGCCGAGGCAGTGCGCCGTGCCCCGTCGGCGTACGACACGCAGCCCTGGTCGCTTCGGATGCACGGGCGTACCGCCACGCTCCGGCTTCGCCCGATGGCCGAACTGGTTCGGCAGGACCCGGAAGGACGCGATCGACGGATGTCGTGCGGGTCGGCGGTCGCCAACCTGGTGGTCGCGATGCGCGGCCTCGGCTGGGCCACCGATGTGAGCTGGGACGATGAGTCGGATGGCGAGGCGACGATGATCGGTACGCACCGGCAACACCCGACAGCGGTGGATCGCGACCGCTGGCAGGCCATCGCACGCCGCGTCGACTTCCGCCGGGCCTTCACCGACCGACCGATTCCGCACCTGGCGCGCGCCGCCGTGCTCGACGCGTCGACGACGCAGGCCACCTGGGTGGACGGAGCAGTTGAGGAGCACGCGCTGGCGAGGCTGCTCGGCTACGCCGCGCGAGCCGACCACGACGATTCGAATTACCAGCAGGAATTGGGTGTCTGGATCGCACCGATCGCGGGTGACGGCCTGTCCACCGACGTGCCCGATCTGGAACGCATCGCCCAATGGCTGACGCCGGAATCGGTGCTGGTGTTCAGCACGATCACGGACAACCCGCGAGATCACCTCCAGGTCGGCGAAGCCGCTGAGCGGGCCTGGCTGGAGGCCACCCGGCTGGGTTTGGCGGCTTCCGTGCTGGCCCAGCCGCTGCGGCTGCCCGAGGTGCGCTTCGGGTTCCGGGATGAACTCGGGCTCGATGGCGTGCCGCAGTTGCTGATGCGGGTCGGCTACCCAGCGGCGATCCCGATGCCGCGCACCATCCGGCGGCAGTCGAACGCCTTGGCCGACTGACCGTCCACTGTGGTCTTGGTGCGAAGTGGCTGCCCAGCCGCCGCCCTGGCGCGTGTTGAGCGCCACATCGCGGCCGGTGGGCGAGGTGTCCGGCTGGTGGGAAGTGCGGACCACCGATTGACATGCCGCGTTGCGCTGCTCACGATTGACCCGTGACGTTCCCGGTGCTCACCAAGCGGCGACACGTGGATTTCCGCCGCGTGTCCGCCCAGTCCTGTTGATCTCATCGTGCCGCCAGTCCGGGTTTGGCGCTGCCGCGCGCGGATCCGGAACAGCCCGAGTCCACAGTGGACGTGATCAGGGAGCACGTGTGTCCAGCGTTCTGGTAATTTCCGGTAGCCCGTCGCGCACTTCGAAGACCGAACGGATCGGCGAACACGTGGCGCAGCGCTTGGCGGCCGCTGACCGCAGCGTCGAGCACCTGCGAGTTCGCACCCTGCCCGCGGAGGCGCTGCTCGGTGCCGACACCCGCGACCCGGCGATCGCCGACGCCACCGCCAGCGTTGCCGAGGCCGACGGCATCGTGCTGGCCACGCCGACCTACAAGGCGGCCTATTCCGGCCTGCTCAAGACGTTCCTGGACCTGCTGCCGCAGTTCGGCTTCGCGGGCAAGGCGGTGCTACCGCTGGCCACCGGCGGCACGGTCGCCCACGTCCTGGCGATCGACTACGCACTGCGACCGGTGGTGCACTCGCTCGGCGCCCGGCATGCGGTGCAGAGCTTCTTCCTGCTGGACAAGCACCTGTCGGTGGTGGGCGACCAGCTCAGCGTCCACCCGGACAGCGCCGAACCCCTGACGGACGTGATCGAGCAGTTCACCAAAGCCCTCGACGGGGTTCCGCACGCCACCGTCCTCGGCCGCTCGGCCTGAAGACCTCGTGAGTGCATAGCCGGGTTGGAGCCCGGTTGCGCACTCACGACCATCAGCGCCGTTCGCGGTGGACCGCAGTTCCAACTGAAACTGCGGTCCACCGTTGTGATGTTGGTCGTTTCCCGCGGATTCGGATCGTGCGAGGGTTGGCTGATCCGAGCGGGAGGAGTGCCGATCATGGCTGAGCGCAGTCCGAAGTTGCAGCGCGCGTACGACCTCAAGAGCAAGGAAGAGGCCGAAGCCGTCTACGACGAGTGGGCAACCGACTACGACACGGACATGATCGACGGCATGGACTACGTAGCGCCCGCGAACGCGGCGAACCGACTGGTCGACGTGGTGGGCGGCGATCCGGGCCCGGTGCTGGACGCGGGCTGTGGAACCGGGCTGGTCGGTGTGGCGCTGGCGCGGCGATCGGTGTCGGTGATCGACGGTGTCGACCTGTCGCAGGGCATGCTCGACCAAGCTCGGGCCCGCGGCGTGTACCGAAACCTGGGCAAGGCCGACCTGACGCAGCGCTTGGACGTCGCGGACGACACCTACGGCGCGGCGATCTGCGTCGGCACCATCACCGACGGTCACGTCGGCCCGGAGGTCTTCGACGAACTGGTCCGGGTGGTCCGCCCCGGCGGCCTGGTGGTGGCGACGGTCGCCCACGTCTGGGAATCCCGCAAGGTCGGCGAACACCTCGACGACCTCGCAGCACGAGGTCTGGTACACCTCAGAGAAGCCGACGAATGGGAGTCGGTAAGAGGCGAAAACGTCTACTGCCGAATCCCAGTCCTCGAAGTCCGCTGACCCGTCCACTCGTGAGTGCGTAACCGGCTCCAGCCCGGTTACGCACTCACGACTGCGGGGCTCCGCTACAGCGGGCCGTTGAGCCAGTTTTGGAGCAGTGGGGCCGTTATCGCTATCAGGTTTTCCTTGGGTTCTGCGCTTATTGCTTTTGTTCTCAGGACTAGGCGGGCTGCTCCTAGGCCCATCAGGTGGCTGCAGACCAGCTCTGCTCGGAGGCGGGCTTTGGGGCCTGGTAGGCGTTTCGCCAGGCGGGTTACCAGTTGGCGTTCGAAGTTCGCTCGGAACTGGGCTCCCGCGGGGCGCGACGACGTGAAGACCGCTCTCACCATCGGGTCGCCCTGGGTGCGGTCGTGGTAGTCCAGCAGGGTTCGGACCAGGTGTTCGCCCAGGTTCGGGAGTTCGCAGTCCAGCAGGCGTTCCGCGTCCTGTTCGAAGGTCGACGCTTCCTCGAACAGGTTCTCCTTGCTGCCGAAGTACTTCACCACCAGCGCCGCGCTGACCTCGGCGTCCGCGGCGATGTCGCGCAGTGTCACGTCGGCGTAGCCGCACGACGAGAAGCGTCGGCGGGCCATCTTGAGGATGGCTTCGCGGGTGCCGCTCGCGTCGCGCCGCTGGTCCTCGTCGACCGTCGCGGCCGGAGCCGTGCTGGGCATGTCGTTCAGGCTAGCGTGACTGCCCGATCGCAGTCGCCACCTGGGCGGTAACAGGCATGTACCGACGCGCGGCCGGGGTCGCCGCGGCGATCACCGCCGCCAGCAGCGCCGCTCCACCGGCCACCGTGAACACCCAGGAGTAGGCGAGCACCGACGGGTAGTTCACCCCGGAGATCTGCACCACCGACCCGGTGGTCAGCGCCACCACGATGGCGCTGCAACTGGACGTCCCCAGCGAGCGGGCCAGGCTGTTCAGGCTGTTGGCCGCGGCGGTCTCGGTCGGCGGCACCGCTTGCATGATCAGCGTCGGCAGGGCGCCGTAGCACAGCGCGCCGCCGATCGCGACGACCGTCAAGTTGAACACGACCAGCGGTAACGGGTCGTGCAGCATAGATCCGGCGAGGTTGCCCAACGTCAGCACGGTGCCGCCCATGATCAGCGTGGCGCGCGGTCCGCGCCGTCGGGAGATCCGGGCGGAGACCGGGGAGAACACGCCCATCGCCCCGCCGATCGGCAGCAGCACCAGCCCGGTGACCACCAACGACATGCCGAAGCCGTACCCGGTGTCTTCCGGGGCCTGCATGATCTGCGCGCCCACCATGAACCCGGCGAACATCGCCAGCCCGATCAGCACCGAAGCGATGTTCGTCAGCAGCACCGTCGGGTGCGCCGACACCCGGAGGTCGACCAGCGGTGCGACGACGCGCAGTTCGTAGCAGCCCCACAGCACGAACAGCACCGCTGCCGCCGCGAGCAGCCCGAGGATGACACCACTGGTCCAGCCCCAGTCGTTGCCCTTCGAAATCGCCAGCAGCAAGCAGGTCAGGGCCGCCGACAAGCCCAGCGCGCCGAGGACGTCGAACCGGCCGCCGCTGCGCAGCGACGACTCCGGCACCACCAGCCGGACGAGCAAGATCTCGCCGATGCCGAAGAGGGTTGCGCCCGCGAACAGCCAGTGCCAGTTGAGGTTCTCGGCCACCAGTCCGGTCACCGGCAGGCCCACCGCGCCGCCGATGCCCAGCGTCGCGCTCATCAGCGCGATTCCGGAACCCATCCGATCCTCGGGCAGTTCGTCGCGCATGATGCTGATGCCCAACGGCACCACCCCGATCGCCGCGCCTTGCAGCACGCGGCCGACCAGCACCGCGATGAACTCGTCGCTGACCGCACCGATCGCGCTGCCCACCGACATCATCGCCAGCGCGACCAGCAGCATCCGCCGTTTGCCGTACATGTCGCCGAGTCGGCCGAGCACCGGCGAGCACACCGCACCCGCCACCAGCGTCGCGGTGACCAGCCACGCCGCGTTGGATCGGGTGGTGTCGAGGAGTCTGGGGAATTCGGGTAGTAGCGGTACGACCATGGTCTGCATCAACGACACCGCGATCCCGCACGATGCGAGCACCCCGATGACGATCTTCGAACGTCGCGCTGGGGCGGGGGAAGCGGAGGCGGCGCTGCTCATCTAGCTCCTCGCGATCGACTGTGAACTTGTGTTCACCCGAGGAGTAAACCCGCGTTCACCGCAGGTTGCAAGACGCCGCTCGTGTCGATTCAGTGCGAACAGGGGAGGTTTCGGTCACAGCACCGTCCACTGTGGATAGACCCGAGTAGGGGATTGCGGTAGTTGTCGGAGAGTGGATCAGTTCCTCACCGCGGCTTCAGGCGTTCGGCGCGCAGGCGGGAGCGGCGGACCTTGCCCGCCTCGTCGCGCAGCGGCGCGGCGACGAACTCGAAGCTGCGCGGCAACCGGTAGGGCGCGACCCGAGACCGCAAGTGGTCCAGCAACGCCGCTTCCGTCACCGGTTGGCGGGGGAAGACGATGGCGTGCGGGACGTTGCCCAGGTCGTCGTCGGGCAGCCCGATCACGCAGCTGTCCACCACGGCCTCGTGCAATCCGAGCGCCGCCTCGATCTCCGCCGGGTACACGTTCGCGCCGCCGACCAGGATCATGTCCGCCTCCCGGTCGCCGAGGTAGAGGTAGCCGTCGTCGTCGAACCAGCCGACATCGCCCAGGGATTCCCAACCGTCGGGATCGATCTTGGCCTCTCCGCCCAACAACCGATAGGTCGGCGCGGTGCCCGCATCGCGGCGCAACCACACCTTGCCCTCCTGGCCGGGCGCCAGCACCCGGCCCTCGGCATCGCGCACCTGCATCTCGCCGCGCAGCACCCGTCCCACCGAGCCCGGATGCTCCAGCCACTCCTCGCTGGTGATCAGCGTGGCCGCCTGCGACTCGGTGGCCGAGTACATCTCGCGGAGGATCGGACCGACCCAGTCGATCCAGTGCCGCTTGAGCCACACCGGCACCGGCGCCGCGGTGTGGAAGACCGTGCGCAGACTGGACATGTCGGCCGTGGTGAGCACATCCGCGGGTAGTTTGGCGATCCGGCTCAGGATCGTCGACACCGTGTAGAACCAGGTCACCCGGTGTTCGGCGATCAGCTGGAGGGCTTTGGCGGCGTCGAAGCGGCGCATCAGGACCACGTGGTTGCCGCGCAGCAACCCCAGCCCGACGGCCATGTGCGGCCCGTTGTGCGAGACCGGCGACGGCACCAGCACCACGCCGTCCCGCTCGATTCCGAAACCGTTGGCTTGCGGGTCGACCTCCTCCACCAGCGACCGCCGCCCGGCGACGATCACCTTCGGGCGGCCGGTGCTGCCGCCGGAGGCCGGTGCTTTCCACGAGGGCGAGACCACGACCGGCAACGGGCTGTCGTCCTGCCGGGCACTGCGGAACTGCGCGGGCAGCACCGGTCGAGAACCGGATACCGGGGGTTCGACGTCGCCGATCACCAGCGCCGGGTCGGCCAGCGCGACGATCTCGGCCAGCTCGCCGGTCGGGAGCTTGGGGCTCAACGGCTGCGGAATGCCCCCCGCCTTCCACGTCGCGACCTGCGCGAGCACGAACGGCACGCCGTTGGGCAGCACGATGCTGACGAAGTCGCCCGGCCGCACCCCGCGGTCGCGCAGATCGCGGGCGAACCGATTGGTGGCGGACTCCAGCTCGGCTCGGGTGAGGGTGGTGTCTTCGCAGGTCAGCGCGGCGCGGTCGGGGTCGGCGGCGGCAAGTTCGGCCAACCGGACGGGGAACGGGGTGCCGGATGGCGCAACGGGCTGGTCGTCTGCGAGCACTCTGCAGCTCCTTCGGGCGGGCCGTTTAGTCCACAGCGGACAGGAGGGACCGAACGTCAACGAATCAATCACCGACCGGTTGGTACGACAAAGATGTTACGTCTAACGGTGCAATAGGCGCTGCCTATGCCGGTGTTGTTCGGTCGGCCGATTGCGCAGCGGCGGTGACTTTAGTGCACTGGGGAGACGTCACCGCGGGTGCGACGATGCACCGGGAGCGCCCGCCGACTCCCAGGAGGTAGGCGTGAGCAGACTGCGTTTCGGGATTTTCCTCGCTCCTTTCCACACGGCGGGCCAGAACCCGACCCTGGCGCTGCACCGGGATCTTGAGCTCATCCAGCACCTGGACGCGCTCGGTTACGACGAGGCGTGGATCGGCGAACACCATTCCGCGGGCAGTGAACTAATCGCCTCGCCGGAGATCTTCATCGCCGCCGCGGCGGAACGCACCCGCCAGATCAGGCTGGGCACCGGAGTCGTTTCGCTGGCGTACCACAACCCGCTGTGGGTGGCGGACCGGATGGTGTTGCTGGACCACCTCACCCGTGGCCGCGCGATGCTCGGCGTCGGACCCGGCTCGCTGCCCACGGACTCCGCGATGATCGGGCTGAACCCGACCGAGACCCGCGAACTGCTCGAAGAGAACATCGACATCGTGTTGCGCCTGTTGCGCGGCGAGTCGGTCACGGCGCAGACGCGCACACACAACCTCATCGACGCGCGCTTGCAGCTGCGCCCCTACTCGGATCCGCTGTTCGACGTGGCCGTTGCAGCGGTCGCGTCTCCAACGGGGCCCCGGCTGGCCGGGCGGCACGGTCTCGGGCTGTTGTCGATCGGTGCGACCCTCACGGCCGAAGGCTTCGACGCCCTGGGTTACCACTGGGGCATCATGACCGAGCGCGCCGAGACCTTCGGGACGCAGGTGGACCGCAGCGCGTGGCGGCTGGTTGGTCCGATGCACGTCGCCGAGACGCGGGAACAGGCATATCGGGACGTCGAGTACGGGATCGTGGACTGGTTCCAGTACTTCCAGAAGGTCGCGGCGTTCCCGCAGATGCACGTCGAAGGCGGCGACCTCAAGGAGATGATCGCCTTCATCCGCGAGTCCGGCGTCGGGGTGATCGGCACTCCCGACGACGCGGTGGAGCAGGTGCAACGGCTGGCCGACCAATCCGGCGGGTTCGGTGCGATGCTGCTGATGGCGCACGACTGGGCCAACCCGGCGGCGACCAACCGCTCCTACGAACTTATCGCCCAGCACGTGCTGCCCGAGTTCCAGGGCCAACGACAGTCCACACTGGACGCGAAGGAGCGGGCGAGCGCGACCCGCCAGGGCCACGCGCAGGCCCAGCACGACGCGGTCGCGCACATGACCAAGAAGTACGAGTCCGAGCGCTCCTGAACCCGATCGGGCTGTGGGTGAGGGGCACCCTTCACCAACATACTTGGTGAAGGGTGCCCATCACCCGGCGGCGAACGGGGTGATGGGCCAGCCCTTGATGGCTTTGCGGCGCGGGGTGGGATAGGCGCGCTTGGAGGTGGTGAGGTGCTGGCGGACCAGGGATTCCGCCAGGGCGACCGCGGCGGCCACGCCGTCGACGACCGGAACGTCCACGGCGGCCTCGACGTGTTCGGCCAGACCTGCCATACCCGCGCAGCCGAGCACGATCACGTCGGCGCCGTCGGATTCCACCGCCAGCCGCGCCTCCTCGACGATGCGTTCGGAGCTGCGCTCCGGATCGGCTTCCAGCTCCAGCACGGGTAATTCGGCGGCGCGCAGCGCCGCGCACCGGTCCGCCAGACCGATCAGTCGCAGTCGGTCGTGGATCTGGCCGAGCGTGCGGCGCAGCGAGGTCACCACCGCGTAGCGGCGGCCGATCAGGCATGCCGTGTGCGCCGCCGCCTCGGTGATGTCCACCACCGGGATGTCGAGCAGTTCGGCCAGCCCTTCCTTGCCGTGTTCGCCGAAACCGGCGAGCACCAGCGCGTCGAAGGGCTCCCGGATCTGGGTGATCCGGTCCATCACCGCCACCGCCGCCAGGTAGCTCTCGAAGTTGCCCTCCACCGAATCAGCACCGAAATCTGGCGTCACCGCCACGATCTCGGTGGCCGACCCGGCAACCTTCACCGCCTGCTGCCGAATAACCTCGGTAACACCCTCAGTGGTGTTGACGTTCGCGACGACGATCCGCATTTCTTCCCCTACCGCGTGGAATTTCCGGAGGTGAAGGGCACCTATTACCAAGCAAGTTGGGGAAAGGTGCCCTTCACCTGTCACTCAGTGGATACCGGAGGCGATGGTGGCTTGGCTGAGGTGCGCGCCGGAAACGTCGGTGAACTGGCGCTTGCGGTCGGCGATGACCAGGTAGATCGCTCCGGCGATGATGGCACCGATGAACCAGGAGAACGCCGAGACTGTCGAGAACGTCGGCGCCAGTGCGAGCACCATGCTGATGGCGGCGGCGGGCAGGAAGGCCGCCAGCGCTCGCGGGTTGACGCCGTGGCGGTAGGCGTACTCGCCCGCCGGGTCGGTGGTGTAGAGGTCCGGAACGTTGATCCGGGCGCGGCGGATCAACCAGTAGTCGACGATGATCACGCCGAACAGCGGGCCGAGCAGCGCACCCAGACCGCCCAGGAAGTAGTTCACCGCCGCCGGGCTGTTGTAGAGGTTCCACGGCAGCACCGCGACCGCCGCCACCGCGCTGATGATGCCGCCCCGCCGGAAGTTGATGTACTTCGGCGCGAGGTTGGCGAGGTCGTAGGCGGGTGAGACGAAGTTCGCCACGATGTTCACGCCGATGGTGGCGAAGGCGAACAGCAGCGCGCCGACGACCAGCACGAACGTGTTTGGCACCTTGGCGATGATCTTCGCCGGGTCGGTGATCACATCGCCGAACAGCGCCAACGAACCCGCGGTGACGACGATCGAGACCATCGCGAACGCGGTGAAGTTGACCGGCAGTCCCCAGAAGTTGCCGCGCACGATCGACTTCCGGTTCGGTGCGAACCGCGAGAAGTCGCAGAAGTTGAGCATCAGCGTGCCGTAGGTGGAGATGGTCAGCCCAGCGGCACCGAGCATCTCCCACCACATCGCGGGGCCGGACAACGCGTTCGGCGGGGTCCAGGTGATCCGGTCGCCGACCAGCACCAGCATCCAGATCGCCAGTCCGAGCATGACCAGCCAGACGATCGGCCCGGCCCAGTCCTGGAACTTGCGCACCACCTCCATGCCGAAGCTGAGGATGAACAGCTGCACGGCCCACAACGACAAGAAGCAGATCCAGCCCAATGTGGACAGTCCGAGGATCGAGTCCTGGGTCAGCGGCAGCAGCGCCGGGGAGATGCGCAGCGCCAGCACCACGACGGCCAGCGAGGCGAGGTAGGTCTGGATGCCGTACCAGGCGATGGCGATGACGGCGCGGATCAGCGCCGGGATCTGGGCGCCGTGCACACCGAAGCTGATGCGCGACATGACCGGGAAGGGCACCCCGGTCTTCTGCCCCATGTAGCCCATCAGGTTCATGCCCCAGAAGACCACCAGAATTCCCAGCAGCAGCGCGAAGAACGACGGCAGCGCGCCGAGGCCGATGGCGAAGAGTCCGGCGGCGAAGGTGTAGTTGCCGATGTTGTGCACGTCGTTCATCCACAGCGCGAAGATGCTGTAGGTCTTCCAACGCCGCTGCTGCGGTGGGGCCAGATCGGCGTTGTAGAGCCGATCGCTGACCGGTCGGTGCGTTGCGCTCACCTGGGGATCGACGTCGACGGACTCGGCGGCCATGTTATCACCCGAATTCCACTATGTGGAAGTATAAGAGTATGTATACATAAGGTAGGTTCGGATGAACAGCCGGTCAAGGTCATGTCGAAGTCGATCGCGTTCCGACTGCGTTACCGGAGCCGACCAACGTGACGCGCTGGTTTCCCGCGAGTCAGAACAGCATCCGCTCCAGCACCATCCGGCGGCTGGAGAGTACGTGCCGCTGCGCGACTTCGGCAGCCCGGTCGGCGTCCCCGGCGGCGATCGCGGCCTGCAGCTCCTCGTGCTCGCCGCAGACCCGCTCGGGTTCCAGGTTCATCCGGAACAGCCAGGCGAGTCGGCCGTGCAGCGGTTCCAGCATCGACGCCAGCAGATCGTTGCCCGCGAGCGAGACGAGCTTGTCGTGGAAGGCCGCGTTGGCGTCCGACATCCCGTCGACATCACCGGCTTCGTGCGCGGCGCGCGCCTGGCGGGCGAACTCGGCCATCTGCGCCACATCCGCGGGCTCACCCCGATGCGCGGCCAGCCGAGCCGCGTAGACCTCAAGGGCCTCGCGCACTTCGAAGAGCTCCTTGGCCTGCTCGCGGTCGAGTCCACGGACGAACACGCCCCGGCGGCGCGGCAGCACGTCGACGAATCCTTCGCTCTGCAGCATCCGGATGGCCTCCCGCACCGGGACGCGGGAGATGCCGAGTTCGACGGCGAGGTCCTGTTCGAAGATCCGGTCACCGGGACGCAGTCGGCCATCGGCGATGCGGGCCTGCAACTCCCGGCGCACCTGGTCGCGCAGGGGGATGCGGGCATCCGCAGCGTGCTCTCCGGTGACCGACACGTCGCCTCCTCGTGCTTGGCTGCCTCCAGCCTAGAGACTGTTTCCAGCAGTGGTTTGCGTAGCGGAACCTCAGACGCCGTCTCGCTGTGGGATCCCCGACATCATGTACTTCCAATTCGCAGTTTCACTGCACTGTCGTGGCTGTCCTCGCGAGGCGACGTCTGAGAACCCGCGGCGGTGCGAGCTGAGTCCCACACCGCAAGCGGCTACGCCGCTTAAAACAGACACCAGGCGAGCCGGGTCAGATGCCGCGTTTCATCGCTCGCGTCCCCAACCACACGCCGACCGCCGCGATCACGCCCGCCGCGATCGTCCCGGCCAGCACCGACGGAGAGGCGAGTTGACCGGAGAACAACGCGCGCTCGGCATCGGCGATGTGCGAGACCGGGTTGAACCGGGCGGCGGCCTGCAACCACGCCGGGCCGAAGTCCATCGGCAACAGCACGCCGGACAACAGCAGCAGGGGGAACAGCACGAGTTGGGTGACGGCGTAGAACAGTTCACCGCCCGGATGCGCGACGATCGCCAGCACGAACGACAGCGCGCCGAGGCCGACGCCGAAGACCAGCAGCAGCGCCAGACCGGCCAGCACGCCGGTGGGATGCAGGCGGAAACCCAGTGGCAGGGCCAGGCCGATGAGCAGCAGCGCCTGCACCAGCAGCAGTGCGAACTCCTTGAGGGTGCGGCCGATGAGCATCGCCGAGCGGTTCAGCGGGGTCACCAGCATCCGCTCCATCGAGCCGCCGCCGAGTTCGATCAGCAGGTTGTAACCGGCCATCAGCGGGCCGAACAGGCACATCATCACCAGCACGCCCGGTACGAACCACTGCCACGGCGACGTTTCGAACCCGGTGGTGCCGGTCAGCAGCGGACCGAAGAAGAACAGGAACAGCACCGGTTGTGCCATGCTGAACAGCAGTGCGAGCGGCGCGCGTAGCGTCGGGGTGATCTCGCGGCTGAAAATTGTTGCGGTGTCGCGGAAGAATTGCATCAACAGGTCCTTTTCATCGTTTTTCAGGATTGTTCGCTCTCGCGGAGGCTTCGGCCGGTGAGTGCGAGGAAAACGTCGTCCAAGGTGGGCCGGGCGGTTTCGGCCGCGATCGCCTTGATCCCGGTCTCCTCGAACGCGCGCAGGTACTCCGGCAGCGCGGTGTCCGCGCGCGGTACCCGGATTCGAACCGATCGGCCTTCGACGGTGACGGCATCGGCGGAGGCGATCTGGGTGGCCGTATTCGCAGCCGATGCCACGTCCGGCTGCGCGACGGTGATGGTGATCCGGTCACCGGCGAGGTCCGCCTTCAGCTGCTCGGGTGTGCCGTCCGCGATGACCCGGCCGTGGTCGATGACCACCACCCGTTCCGCCAGGTTGTCGGCTTCGTCGAGGTAATGCGTGGTGAACAGCAGCGTGGTGCGGTGCTTTTCGCGCAGCCGCAGGATGTGCTCCCAGATGTTGGCGCGGCTGTGCGGGTCGAGGCCGGTGGACGGCTCGTCCAGGAACAGCAGCGCGGGGTGGTTCACCAGCCCCATCGCGATGTCGAGTCGGCGGCGCTGTCCGCCGGAGAGGGTGCCGGGCGTGCGGGTGGCCAGCGGCGTCAGGTCGAGCATGTCGAGGACCTCGTCCGCGCGACGGCGCGACTCGTGGCGGGTCATCCCGTAGCTGCGGCCCTGGGTGATCAGTTCGTCGCGGGCCCGGAAGTTCTCGCCAGCGCTGGTCAGCTGACCGACGTAGCCGATGCGGGCGCGCACCCCGGCGGGGTCGGTGGTGATGTCGCGTCCGGCGACGGTTGCTGTTCCCGAGGTGGGCGGCAGCAGGGTGGTCAACATCCGCAGGCTGGTCGACTTGCCAGCGCCGTTCGGCCCGAGGAAGGCGACCAACTGGCCTTCTTCGACGTCGAGGTCCAGGCCGCGCACGGCATCCACCGGCTGGCGTTTGACGGTGAACCGGCGGGTCAGGCCGCGGGCATGGATCATCATCGGCTCCTTGTGCTCGGCTGCCGCGGAAAGCGGGCATGACGAAGAAACCCCAGTTCAGGGCTGTTGGGGTGAGATGGATGATCCTGGCGCGGGAAAGCCGAGTGGTCAAATGTGAACACCACGTTCATGTTCGTCTTGACCTGCGGAAACGCCCTTTCACTCGAATCTGGCGCATTGCTGCCATGTGGCCGAAAGCGCAGTTCAGCAGTGGGCTGGCGATTTTTTCGGCGGAATTCAATTGTGAACCTGATGTTTACAGCTGATACTGTGAACCCGAGGTTCACAGGGAGGTGGGACATGTCGGCGGATGAGGCCGGGCGACTGGTCCGGCAGTTGGCGGGCTCGGTGCCCGTGGAGGTGCTCGATCCGGGACCGAAGGGCAGCGATGTCGGCGACGAACAGGCGCGTCGGCTGGCGGCGCTCGGTCGGTTCCGCGCCGCACTGGATGCGGAGGAGTTGGTGTCCGAGGCGGCCGGGCGCGTCACCGCGTCGGCTGCTGAGGAAACGGTGTGGCTCGGTGCGAGCCTGGCGGATCTGAGCGCGGTCACCGGGCGCTCCCGCCAGGCGGCGCGCAAGCGCTGGCCGGAACTCGGGAGCGTCTACCGCCGCCGCAAGTGGCTCGGCAACCACGTCGAGGACATCAGCTACCTGGCCGGGCTGTTGGCGTCCCGCGCCGATGATCTGGTGCCCGGTCGCGGATATGGCACGTTCATGAAGCTGGTGCGGCAGTTGCGCGAGGGCCTGCGGCGCTGCGAGGCGGACTTCGCGTCGGACGCGCAGGACCGAACCAATCCGGCGGCCCGCTGGCGCGCGCTCGACGACCTGGTCAACGTGACGATGCGGGAGATCATCGGGATGGCCGGAAAACCCGCGACCCCGGAAGCCGACTTCGCCCTGCACGGCGCGCGCGGCGTGCTCGCCTACTACGACCACGCCACCGCCGAGGAGCAGTGAGCCGACCCGGCGACATCGGCGGAACCGGTCACATACTTGGCCATGAGCGACACCCAGGTCCGCTTGGACGAACTGGACCGGCGCATCGTCGCGGCGCTGCAAGTGGACGGCCGGGCTTCGTGGCGGCGCATCGCGGGGGTGCTCGGCGAGCCGGAACGCACCATCGCGCGGCGCGGCACCCGGCTGCTGCGGTCGGGGATCGTGGTGGTCACCGGAATGTCCAGATCCGGCGACCCGATGTTGCTGCGGATCGGCTGTGCGCAGGGCATGGTCCGCACCGTGGTCCGCGCACTGGCACAGCGCGCGGACACCACGTTCGTCTACGCGCTGACCGGAACCCTGGACTGCATCGCCGAGGTGATCACCTCGCGGTTGGACGCGGTGCTACTGGACGAGCTGCCCGCGACGCCCGGCCTGGTGAGCTGTTCGACGCACCCGGTGTTGCGGTACTTCCGCACGGTGCACCAGTGGCAGCCCGGTCTGCTCACCGACGCCGAGGTGGCCGAGCTGCGGGAATTCGAATCCGTGACGGCCTCGCCGCCGCGGGAGGGCGTCGGGGACAGCCGCGAGGACCGGCTGATCCTGCAGGCGCTGGCCGAGGACGGGCGGCGCACCCACGAGGACCTCGGCCACATCGCGGGGATCTCGGAGGCCACCGCACGACGTCGGGTCGAACGCCTGCGGCAGTCCGGGCGGGTGCTGGTGCGGGCCGTGGTGGAGCCCGATGCGCTGGGCTTGCCCGTCGAGGCGGTGCTGTGGATCAGGACCCGTCCGGCACAGGTGGAGGCCACCGGCCAGGCCTTGCTGCGCTCCCCGCTGGTGCGCTACGCCGCGGCCACCACCGGCGAGTACCAGGTCTGCGCCGACGTGACGGTGCCGGACCGGGCCGCGCTGTACGAGTTCGTCACGGCCGGGCAGTGGCTGTCCGGGGTGCGCTCCGTCGAGCCGTTCATCGTGGTCAGCGCGCGGAAACGCAGCGGCGTGCAGCGACCGTCGCAGGCGTGAGGCGCGCGTCGGGTCACGGCAGGTCCAGATCGACTACCACTGGGGCGTGGTCGGAGGTGCCCTTGCCCTTGCGGGCCTCGCGGTCGACGTAGGAGTCGGTCACCGCCGTGCTGAACTGCTCGTTGCCGTAGACCAGATCGATGCGCATGCCCTGGTTGTTCGGGAACCGCAGTTGCCGGTAGTCCCAGTAGGTGAACGGCACGTCGTACTTCAGGGCGCGTGGGTAGACCTCGGTGAGCCCGGTTTCCGCAAGCGCCGCAAGTGCCTTCCGCTCGTCCTCGGTGACGTGCGTGCTGTCGGCGAACGCGGTGATGTCCCAGACGTCGGCATTGGTCGGGGCGATGTTGAAGTCGCCGAGCACCGCGAACGGCCGGGCCGCGGCCAGCTCTTCGGCGGCGGTGGCGCGCAGCGCGTCGAGCCACCGGAGCTTGTAGGCGTAGTGCGGGTGGCCGACTTCGCGGCCGTTGGGCACGTACACCGACCACACCCGGACTCCGCCGCAGGTCGCACCGATCGCCCGCGGTTCCTGCGTCTCGAACATCGCGCCGTCGGCCTGGTAGCCGGGCTCGTCGAGCAGCCCGCGGCGGACCTCGTCGATGCCGACCTTGGACAGCACGGCCACCCCGTTCCAGCGGCCGGTGCCGTGCGCGGCGACCTCGTAGCCGAGTTCGCCGACTTCGTCGATCGGGAAGGCGTCGGCGGCGGACTTGAGTTCCTGAACGCACAACACGTCCGGCTCGGCGGCGCCCAGCCAGTCGAGCAGCTTCGGCAACCGGGCACCAATGGAGTTGACGTTCCAGGAAGCGATCCGCATACCCGAACCCTGTCACACGCCCCTGTCAACCGGCCGAGCCGGGCACCTGCGGTTCAGCGGGGCAGCCAGGCCGGGCGGCTGGCGCCGCGCGGCAGCAGGACGTGGCGGTAGGCACCCGGTGTTTCGGTCATCCGGACCTGCTCGGTGACGCCCTGGTAGTGGCCGAGCGGGGTCTGCGCGGTGAACGTCTCCGGGTCCAGGTAGGCGTGCTCCTCGCCGGTTCCGGCGATGGTGCGGGCGTAGTCGCGGTCGAAGATGCCCATGCTCAGGATCCACAGCGCGGCCCTGGTCAGCGAGACGTGCACGCGGTAGCTGCCGCCCTCGGTGGCGCGGCGGACGAGCGCCTGCCCGATGCCGAGCGCCAGCAGCCACGACACGATGTAGTCGTTGACCACCAGGATCGGCGGTAGCGCAGGGGTTTCGCCGTCGCCTTCGAGGTTCATCATGCCCACCACGCTGCCCGCGGACTGGTCGAAGCCGACCCACTGGGCCCACGGCCCGGTACGGCCGTTGAACGAGGCGGTTGCGTGGATGATGCCCGGCCGGGTCGCCGCGGCCTGCTCCGGCGCGAGCCCGATCGAGTCGAGGTAGCCGGGGCGGCGGTTGGCGTAGAAGACATCGGCACCGGCGAGCAGGCGCTGGATCAGCTGGGCACCGTCGGAGCGGCGTGGATCCACTGTGGACGATCGAACTCCGACGTTGGCGGTGAGGTAGGTCGTGTCGTGTTCGAGTTCCGCGGGGCGCCAGAGGTTGAGCACATCGGCGCCGTGCAGTGCCAACGCGCGACCGGCACCCGCACCGGCGATCACGTGACCCATGCCGAGGGCCCGCACCCCGTCGAGCGGAGCGGCGGCCGGGCGGAGCGGTTCAGGGACGCTGTCGCCGATCTTGGTCACCTCGATCAGCGGCAGATCGGCGAGGAAGTCGCGGTACTGGACCTCGTCGAGGATCTCCTCCGGGGTGCGCAGCACGGGCATGACCACCCCAGCGGCGGCTCCAGCTTCCTCCAGTTCGCGGGCCCGCCACCCGGCGATGGCGCGGGCCACCGCCGCACCGTCGTCGGGAACGCCGAGCAGCTTCTGGGCGCCGATCTTGATCTTCGGGTACGGGTTGAGCGGCATCACCCACCGGTCGTCGGCGGTGCGGTAGAAGGCGAAGCCGAGCGCGTTGCTCGGGTTCGCCTGGCTCGTGCCGGGATAACCGTTCAGCAGCTCCCACCGGTGGTCGTAGAACGGGCACAGCCGGTGCGGCGCGGTGCGCAGGTCCACCGCGATGTCCTGGCCGGGCCCGCCGCGCAACTGCCAGATCTTCGCCAGCACCACCGACTTGGCGGCCAGCGCGATCGCGGCGGCCGCACCCAGCCGCAGCGTGCTGGGCACCACCGGGTCGGCGCCGCGGAAGGAGATGCGTCCACCGGAATCGGCTGGGGCCAGGTCGACACCCGCCAGCAGGTCGGCGAGTTCTGCATGCGGGTCGAAGCTGTCATCGGTAGCGGGTGCCGCGATCGCCTTGCTGATCCGCTCGGTGAGGGACACAGGACCTCCCTGACTGGCCGACGTCCAGGGTCATTCACCAGGCTAGAGACTGTTTCAGAAGTGGTTTGCGTGGCGCTGCGGGGCGAAGGCGTGGCTGGTGGTGCCGGTCAGCGGTGCACGGGTTGTTCGCCTGCGTACCGGTAGCGCCAGACGCCGTCCGCGCGGCGATCTTGCCGATCGTAGCGAGCGAAGGGGGCCGCGCCGTCGCGCTGCGACGGGAAGCTGAACTGACCGATCGGTAAGTCGCTCTCCGGTACGGGGATGATGAACGACCGGCCGTCCTCCGGACCACCGATCAGTTCGGCGTGCACGTGCTGTTCCATGGATGGTCTCCCTGGGTCGAGCTGCGCCACCAGTGGGTTTTCTCGCCCCATGGGACCAAATTGAGCCGCCCCCGGTTCCGAACTTCACCCGATCGTCTCAATGCGACGCACGGGTGCTTCTCGATCGGGCCGGTCCGATTAGGGCGCTTCCGGTTCGGGTACACCCACCACATGCGCCTGACGGACCAACGACGAGCTGCGGTGATGCCGCGTGGCTGAGCAGTTGGAGATCGACGGGCGTCAGATCGAATTGTCCAATCCGGACAAGGTCTTCTACCCCGAGGACGGCTACCGGAAGCGGGACGTGGTCGAGTACTTCCGGAGCGTGGCGGCCGTCATGATCGCGCACACCCGGAGCAAACCGCTGACGCTGCGCCGGTTCCCGGACGGCATCGCATCCAGCGGTTTCTTTCAGAAGGAGGCGTCGGACCACTTCCCGGACTGGGTGCGGGTGGTGACCGTGCCGCAACGCGGCGAGCCGGGGGCGGTGCACCACGTCGTCGCCGACGATGCCGCGACGGTGCTGTACCTGGCCAACCTTGCCTGCCTGGAGTTCCACGTCGGCCTGTCCACAGTGGATGATCTGGATCGGCCGATCCTGGCGGTGCTGGACCTGGATCCGCCGGACGGCGTCGAACTGGCCGAACTGCGCGCGGTGGTGGGACGGATGTGCGAGCGGTTCCGGGACGCCGGGCTGTCCCCGCGCGTGCAGGCGACCGGCGGACACGGCTTCCACATCGCCGCACCGTTGCGCGCCGAGCGGGGCTTCGACGAGGTCCGGTCCGCCATCCGGGAGCTGGCCGAGGAGGCGGCGTGGGACGAGCCGCAGCGGCTGACCGTCGAGCAGCGCAAGGCCAAGCGGGGCGACCGGATCTTCTTGGACACCAACCGCAACGCCTACGGCCAGACGATGATCGCGCCGTACTCGCTGCGGGCCCGACGGGGTGCCCCGGCCGCGACCCCGCTCGACCTCGACGAGGTCGCCCGCGTGACGCCGCAGTCCTACGGCCTGGCGAACATGGCGCGGCGGCTGGCGCAGAAGGACGACCCGTGGGCGGGCTTGGAGAACACGCGGTCCGGTAGCGACTTTCCGCATCCCGGCAGCAGCTGACGTGCGTGACGCGGCCTCCGCTCGGGTACGCCTGGTTAAAGCGCGAGGGGAGGGGACCGTGGAAGCCGAAATCACCCTCATCGTGGACGGCGCCAAGCACCGGCTCACCGTCGACACGCGCACCACCGTGCTCGACGCCCTTCGAGAGCGGTTGGGGATCACCAGTCCGAAGAAAGGCTGCGATCACGGCCAGTGCGGCGCTTGCACCGTGCTGCTGGACGGCCGCCGGGTGAACAGCTGCTTGATGTTGGCGGCGGCCTACGACGACGCCGACATCCGCACCGCCGACGGACTCGCCGACGGCGACCTGCACCCGTTGCAGCGGGCGTTCATCGAGCACGACGCGTTCCAATGCGGATATTGCACGCCCGGCCAGGTGGTTTCGGCAGTGGGCGCGTTGGGCGAGATGCGCGATGGCGAGCCGAGCGCGGTCACCGACGAAGACGTCGGGTTGGCCGACGAGATCCGCGAGCGGATGAGCGGCAACCTGTGCCGCTGCGGTGCCTACGCCAACATCGTTCCGGCGATCGTGGAGGTGGCGCAGCGATGAAACCGTTCCGGTACCAGCACGTCGCCGACGTGGACACCGCCGTCAGCACCCTCTCCGAAGCGCCCAACGCGGCGTTCCTGGCTGGCGGCACCAACCTGGTGGATCTGATGAAACTTGAGGTCGAGGTGCCGGACGTGCTGGTCGACGTCCGGCGGCTGACCTCCGACCGGATCGAACAGCACCCGGACTTCGTGCGCATCGGCGCTTCGGTCACCAACAGCACCCTGGCGGCCGACCCGGTGATCCGCGATCGGTTCCCGGTGCTGTCGCAGGCGGTCTTGGCGGGCGCGTCGGGACAGCTGCGCAACCTCGCCACCACCGGCGGGAACCTGTTGCAGCGCACCAGGTGCGTGTACTTCCAGGACGTCACCACGCCGTGCAACAAGCGAGAACCGGGCACCGGGTGCCCGGCGCGGGAAGGCTTCCACCGCGAGCACGCGATACTCGGGGCGTCCGAATCGTGCATCGCCACGCACCCCTCCGACATGGCGGTGGCGCTGGCCGCGCTCGATGCGGTCGTCAACACCCGAGGTCCGCACGGAGACCGGGCGATTCCGCTGGTCGAGCTGCATCGGCTGCCCGGCGACGAGCCCGAGCGGGACACGATCCTGGAGCACGGTGAACTGATCACCTCGGTCGACGTCCCGTTCCTGGAGTACGGCGCGCACTCCCGCTACCGCAAAGCACGGGACCGCGCCTCGTACGCCTTCGCGCTGGTGTCGGTGGCTGCGGTGCTCGATGCCCCCGACGACACCATCCGCGACATCCGGCTGGCGTTGGGCGGGGTCGCGCACAAGCCGTGGCGCGCGACGCGGGCGGAAGCGGCGCTGCGCGGGGTCAGCGCCTGCACGGCGGCCTTCCGCGAGGCGGCCGACGAAGAGCTCGCCGACGCCCGACCGCTGCCCGGCAACGAGTTCAAGATCCCGTTGATGCGCAACATGATCGTCGGCATCCTCGCCGAACTGCTGGGGGTGTCGCGATGACCGTCACGACCGGCCTGATCGGCGCCCCGGTCGACCGCATCGACGGTGCCGAGAAGGTGCGCGGAGCCGCGCTGTACGCTGCCGAGCACCCCTTCGACCGGCCGGTTCACCTGTACCCGCTGCAAGCCGATATCGCGCTGGGCCGGATCACCGGTATCGACACCGCGGAGGCGCTGGCCGAACCGGGTGTGGTCGGCGTGCTGACCCACGAGAACGCGCCGCGACTGGCCATCACCCAGGACGCCGAGCTGGCGATCCTGCAGTCGCCGGAGGTCGCTTTCCGCGGCCAGTTCATCGGCGGTGTGCTGGCCGAGAGCGCGGAAGTCGCGCGCCGCGCGGCGAGCCTGGTGCGGCCGAGCTACGAGCAGCACGCGCACGACGTCTCGCTGCACCCGGCCCGCCCGGACCTGGTCGAACCGGCGGAGCTCAACGGCGGCTTCCAGACCGACACCGCCGACGGCGATGTGGACGGCGCGTGGGCCGCCGCGCCGGTGCGCCTCGACGCCACGTACACGACGCCGCAGGAGCACAACAACCCGCTGGAGCCGCACGCCACCATCGCCGTGTGGTCCGATGGCGAACTCACCCTCTACGACTCCACGCAGGGCGTGCACTGGGTGCGCGACACGATCGCGGTGCTGTTCGGCATGGACCCGCAGCGGGTCCACGTGGTCTGCCCGCACGTCGGGGGCGGCTTCGGCTCGAAGGGACTGCCGCACGCGCACGTGGTGCTGGCCGCGATGGCCGCGCAACTCGTCGTGCCGCGTCCGGTGAAGGTCGTGTTGACCAGGCAGCAGATGTTCTCGGTGGTCGGCTACCGCACCGGCACCATCCAGCGGATCCGGCTGGGCAGCGACGCCACCGGCCGGTTGACCGCGATCAGCCACGACGTGGTCGAGCAGACCTCCCGGATCAAGGAGTTCGCCGAGCAGACCGCCGTGCCGACCCGCGTCATGTACGCCGCGCCGAACCGGCGCACCACCCACCGGCTGGTCGAACTCGACGTCCCGGTGCCGAGTTGGATGCGCGCACCCGGCGAAGCGCCGGGCATGTTCGGCCTGGAGACGGCCGTGGACGAGATGGCGATCGCCTGCGGGCTGGACCCCGTCGAGTTCCGCATCCGCAACGAGCCGGACACCGACCCCGAGACCGGTCGGCCGTTCTCCAGCCGGAACCTGGTCGCCTGCCTGCGCGAGGGCGCCGCGCGGTTCGGCTGGTGGGAGCGGGATCCGACGCCGCGCGCCCGGCGGGACGGGTCCTGGCTGGTGGGGACCGGGGTGGCCGCCTCGACCTATCCGGTGTTCACCATGGCGGGCTCGCGGGCCACCATCCGGGCCCGACCGGACGGCCGGTACCGGGTGCTCATCGGCGCGGCGGACATCGGCACCGGAGCTTGGACGGCGCTCACCCAGATCGCCGCTGATGCGCTGGACGTCGGGATGGACGACGTGCTGTTGAGCATCGGCGACACCGACCTGCCGTACGCCTCCGGTGCGGGCGGCTCGACCGGGATCATGTGCTGGGGTTCGGCGATCGTGGACGCGGCCCGCCAACTGCGCACCCGACTGCCGAACGGTGAGCCGATCCCCGACGAGGGCGTCGAGGTCACCGGAGCGATCCCGGACAACCCCTACACCGGGCAGCTCGCGATGCACAGCTTCGGCGCGCAGTTCGCCGAGGTCCGGGTGTGCGCCGACACCGGTGAGGTGCGGGTGCCGCGGCTGCTGGGGATCTTCGCGGTCGGCCGGATGATCAACGCCAAGACCGGTCGGTCGCAGCTGCTGGGCGGGATGACGATGGGGTTGTCGATGGCGCTGCACGAGCACAGCGTTGTCGACCCCCGCTTCGGGCACGTGGTCAACCACGACTTCGCGGAGTACCACATCCCGACCAACGCCGACGTCGGCAGCATCGAAGTGGACTGGATCCAGGAGTCCGATCCGTACGTGAACCCGATGGGGGCCAAGGGAATCGGCGAACTCGGCATCGTGGGCACGGCGGCGGCGATCGCCAACGCGGCGCATCACGCCACCGGAGTCCGGGTCCGAGACCTACCGATCACCCTGGACAAGTTCCTGACCTGACGGCCCGGAACCGCGTACGCCGGAGTGGCGCCGGAAGTCCGCAGCGCTGAGCGGGGTGGGCTCGCGCCGCCGCAGCGCGTCCCGGACCAGCGTTGTGAGGGCGTACCGGGCGAGGTCGTGGCCGCGTCCGAACAGCCACGGCAGTCCTTTGGCGACCAGCCACCGGAAGTGGTCGAAACCGCTGGCCCGCGCCCCGCCGGAGCATTCCAGCGAGACCTCGCCGGGCACCGCCAGCCCGGCCGCGCCGAGCCGGTCGGCGAAGGCAGCGGCCAGCATGCGATGCCCGAGCTCGGACGGGTGCAACCGGTCGACACTCCACGCCTCCGGCCGGTACACGCCGGGCAGTCGGTCCAGATCCACGACACCGGCGGCGTGTTCCTCGGCGACCGCCGCCAAGATCCGGTTGAGCTCGCCGATCCGCCTGGTCAGCGCGTGCCGCAGCGGTCCGGGCAGCCGGAAGACCCGGCTGTGGTCGTGGTAGCGGATCGTCACGACGACCGTTCCCGCGGTGGTGAGGGCGTGCACCACGGCGTTGAGCTGCTGCCGCAACAGCGTCGCGTCGAAGTCGGAGCGCATCGTGTCGTTCATCCCGACCATCAGCACGGCGGCATCCGGCGCGGCGTGCAACGCGGCCGGGAGTTGGGTGTCGTGCACGGCTGCGACGCGTGCCCCGCTGGTCGCCAAGTTCGCCAGCCGCGCCGCCCCGAGCGCGTCGGCGAGCAACGGCGCGAATCCGCGCCACCGCCCGCCGATCACCGGGTCGCCGATGCCCACGGCGACCGAGTCGCCGAGGACCGCGAGGGTGCGTGCTCTTCGCGGACCGGGCCAGTCCGCCGTGATCGCGTCCTGCACCCGATCATCGTGATCGCCGTTCGTCCTGCGGCGGTAAGGCCGCGGTGACCAGTCGGCGACCGCTGGGCGAAGAATCGGCGGTGTTGGGCCATCAGAGGTAGTCAGCGCGGTAGGACTTGTCCGGCCAGAACGGCCATTCCTCGAACGCTCGGCATTTCCCGTTGGGATCGAACCGCAGGATCCACAGGTCTCGGTACTCCTGCGGCACCGAGCCGCCGTACCGGACTTCGACCCGCACCACCGCGGTGTCGCCGTCGACGGCCACCACGCGGCTGGTCAGCTGGAACTCCTCGTCCGGCCCGTGGCGTTCGGCCTCCCACATCCGCGCGATGGCGGACAGACCGGCGACGGGCGCCCGGTACGGGGCCTGCTGATAAGTCGCGTCCGAGGTGAAGATCTCGGCGAGCAGGTCGGTACCCGGCGCCCGCCACGCGCGCTCGTACTCCACGACCCACGCATCCACTCGCTCTCGGTCCATGACCTGAAGAGTCTGGCAGCCACGAAGTGCTCGCGCAGCGAGCAACCGCCCACCAGCCTCGCTACCCGACGCTGAACCCGCCGCACCACAGCGCGAGTCGCACCCGCGTTCCTCCGATCGGTGAGGAGTGAAGGGCACCTTTTACCGGCATAGCTGGTAAAAGGTGGCCCTTCACCTCGCCCTTATCGTGTGAATCGGCGGCGTTGGTTGCGGTCGCGGAGTGCGTTGCCGGTTGTCAGCCGCGGTTTATTGGGGTGGAGCTTCGGCGAGGGCTTGGGTGGCGACCGTGCGTAGCGGGCGGCCGAGGGACTTCGCCGCCGCCGCGACGTCTTCGTGTTCCGGTTTGGTTTGCCAGGGGCCGTGTTTGAGGCGGATCTCGTGGCCTTCGACCGTGACCGTCGTGGTGTGGCGGGGCAGGGCTTGGCGGTCCACCGCGTGGTGGCGGATGCCGAGGCTGCCCGTCTCGGAGAGGACCAGCTCGGCCAGTTCCGCCTGCTGCTCGGGTCGGCAAAGCACGTGCAGCACGTGCGCCGGGCGGGACTTCTTCATCGTCGCCGGTGTCGTCCAGATATCCGCCGCACCGGCTTCCAGGGCCCGGTCGAGCAGGTGCCCCAGCAACTCGCCGGTGACATCGTCCACATTGCACTCCAGCACGACCATCGGTTCGGTCGGTTCGGTCGGTTCGGCGCCCAGCGGCGCACCGAGGGTCGCCGAGAGCACGTTGGGGCGCTGCGGAAAACGACGCGTGCCAGCGCCGTAGGCGGTGTCCTGCACGGTCATGGCCGGGGGCGGGGTGAACCGCGTGCCGATCGCTTGCAGCAGGGCGGCACCGGTCGGCGTGACCGTCTCGCCCGGCAGGTCAGTGCCGACAACGGCCGCGCCGCGCAGCAGTTTCAGGGTGGCGGGGGCAGGAGCTGGCAGCACTCCGTGACTGCACCGCACTGTCCCGCTGCCCAGCGCCAGCGGCGCGGAATGCACTGCGGTGACGTCCAATGCGTGCAGCGCGGCGGCCACACCGACGGTGTCCACGACCGTGTCGAGCCCGCCGATCTCGTGCAGGTGCACGTCGTCCGGGTGCTGGCCGTGCAGAGCGCCTTCCACCTCGGCGATCGCTGTGATAGCCGCAACGGCCAACGTCGCCACCGGTTCGGGCTGCGCCTGTCGGACACGCGCGATGAGTTCCGAGGCATGACGTTCCGTGCTGGTGTCCTCGACGTCGACCACGGCCTTCGTCGCCGCGATGCGGTCCACCTGCACCGCCTCCGTGGACAGCCGCCAGCCCCGCAGCCCCGTCGACTCGATGGCCGCGCGCACCTGGTCCAGCGGTGCGCCCAGGCCGAGCAGCGCGCCGAGCAGCATGTCCCCGGAGACACCGGTGACCGGGTTGAGCCAGAGGATCATCGGGGTCTCGCCACCGTGTGCGCCAGCCGGTGCGCGGCCATCGCCGCGGCGAAGCCGGAATCGATGTTGACCACCGTGAGCCCTGCCGCGCAGGAGGTCAGCATGGCCAGCAGCGCCGTCACGCCCTCCAACGCGGCGCCGTAACCGGTGGAGGTGGGCAGCGCGATCACCGGGCAGGCCACCAGGCCGCCGACGGCGCTGGCCAGCGCGCCCTCCATGCCCGCAACCACGATCACCGCGTCCGCCCGGCCGAGTTCGTCGCGCACCGCCAGCAAGCGGTGGACACCGGCGACGCCGACATCGCGGACCACCTGGACCGACAGCCCGATCGCGGTCGCCACCGCCTCGGCCTCGGCGGCCACCGGCCAGTCCGAAGTGCCCGCCGTGGCGATGCAGACCCGGAACGAGCCGGGGGCGGCCGGACGCCACACCAGCAGCCGCGCGGTTTCGTGGTAGGTCCCGCCGGGCACCTGGACCGCCGCGGCGACATCGGCTTCGACGCGGGTCACCAGCACCGGCCCGGTGCTGCGGGAGAGGAGTTCGGTGACGATGCCCGCGATCTCCGCCGGTTGTTTGCCGGGCGCGTAGACCACCTCGGGGAGCCCCTGCCGGGACTCCCGATCGGTGTCCACCCGCGCGTAACCGAGGTTGGTGAAACCGGTCATGACGCGGTCCGGGTCGGTAGCAGCGGCAGCAACACGTTCATCCGTCCACTTTGGAACCCCGCCATGTCCAGCGCGCAGAACTCGAATCCGGCGCCGCGCACCGCGTGATCCAGCTCGACGTGCAGCGCCGCGGCCCGGTCGATGTCGGCGGCCGGCACCTCCAGCCGGGCTACCGTGCCCTGGCCGTGCGCCCGCACCCGGCAGACCTCGAAGCCCAGGCCGTGCACCGCCGCCTCGGCGCGCTCGATGCGGCCGAGCACCTCCGGAGTCACCGGGTCGCCGTAGGCCACCCGCGAAGCCAGGCAGGCCGCCGCAGGTTTGTCCGCAGTGGACAGACCGAGTTCCTGGCTGGCCCGGCGAACAGCGTCCTTGCTCAGCCCGGCATCCACCATCGGCGCGATCGCGCCACGCTGCGCGGCGGCCTGCTGACCCGGCCGGTGATCGCCGAGGTCGTCCAGGTTGGTGCCCAGCGCGATGCGCGCGCCCATCGTCGCGGCGAGCGGTTCGAGCGCGTCGAACAGCGCGGATTTGCAGTGGTAGCAGCGGTTTCCGTCGTTGGCGGCGTACTCCGGCCGATCCGCCTCGTCGGTGCAGACCTCGACGTGCGCGAAGCCCTGGCTGCGGGCGAAGTCCTTGGCCTGCTGCCGCTCAGCGGCGGCGAGGCTCGGCGAGACGGCGGTGACCGCGAGCATCCGCGAGCCCAGCACCTCGTGCGCCACCACCGCCAGCAGCGCCGAGTCCACACCGCCGGAGAACGCCACCACCAGCGCTTCCTCCGCGCCGAGCCGGTCCCGGAGGCGGTCGAGTTCGGGGACGCTCACGGGTTCACTCCTCTCCTGTGCCTGCCAGGTACGGGATGGTCTGCGGTCCCTCCGGCAGCACGCAGACCCGCGCTGTCGGCCCGGCCACGGCGAGTTCGTCGAGCACCGCCTGCTCGACATCGGCGCAGTGCGCCAGATGCGCTGACCGCAGGTCATCCCGCGACAGGTATTCGCTGTGCACCGCCACCCGCGCGGTGCTCTGGATCTTCGCCTGGATCTGCACCTGCCACTGGTCGGGCACGGTGTACTCGCGCGCCTCGATGTCGGCCAGCAGACCCTGCGGCGACGCGGACGAGGCCAGCACCTCGCGGAACGAGCCGTGGTCGGGGAAACCGTCCCGGCACTCGGCGGCGCAGATGATCAGCCCGCCCGGCTTGACGACCTTCGCGGCCGCCGACATCCCCTTGACCGACTGGTAGAGGTTCTGGTCCAGCGGATACCCGGAGTTGGTCGTCACCACCACGTCGAAGGGCGCCGGGACCGGCCGCATCGCCAGCCGCTCGGCCGCCGCGCACGCCGCGCGGTGCATCGGCAGCAGATCACCGGCGAACGCCTCGATGATCTGCTGCTCGCGGTTGAGGATCACGTCGAAGGCGAAGTCCACGCCGGTGCCCGCCGCGATGGCGCGCACGTCGTCGTGCACGGGGTTGCCGTCGATGACACCCCAGGTGGCGTTCGGGTGCGCGATGCGAGCCGCGTCGTGCAGGGTCAGCACGGTGTCCAGGCCCGCCAGGCCGGGGGCCACCAGCTTGGGGCCGCCGCTGAACCCGGCGAAGAAGTGCGGTTCGACGAACCCGGTGGTGATCCGCACGTCGGCCCGCACCCACTCGCGGTTCAACCACACCGGCACGTCGTTGCCGTACTTCCCGCGCCACACCAGCGAATCCGCGTCGCGTGCGTCGTGGTTGACCACCCGAACCGCGTCCACGACCTCGTCGCCGAGCATCGCGCGCAGTTCGTCGTCGGTGTTGGCCCGGTGCGTCCCGGTGGCCACCAGCAGCACCACGTCCGAAGTCCGGACGATGCCGTCCAACTCGTCGAGCAGCGCCGGGATCATCAGGTGTCGGGGCTGCGGCCGGGTGCTGTCGCACAGCGACACCGCCACGGTCTGGCCCGGCCGCACGCGGTCCCGCAGCGGCGGCCCGGCCACCGGGTTCCGCAGGGCCTTGCGCAGCACGGCCCGCTGATCGGCGGCACCGGGCCGGAACTGCGGCTCGACGACCGTGGTGTGCTCGCGCGGCAGGTCGATGTCCAAGCCGGTCTGGCCGTAGGCCAAGCGCACCCGCACCGAGTCAGCCACGACCGGCCGCCCGGCAACGGGAAGACCTCACGAGTTGCATTGCGTTCCTCTGCGTAACGGTCCGGGCAGGTGGTCTGACCAGACTCTAACCGGATTCACCCGACGATCCCATCCCCCCGCCGACCGAGAACGACGTACAGCTAGATAGCTGTCATGCCGCCGTCCATGACGAAGGCGCTGCCGTTGACGAACCTGGCTTCGTCTCCGGCGAGGAACGCGATGCCTGCCGCGACCTCTTCCGGGCTGCCCATCCGGCCGTCGAGTTGGCGCTGTTCCATCGCCTGGCGCGCGGCGTCCGGGTCGGGCGCATCCGCCAGGATCTTGCCGATCCATTCGCTGGCCACCGTGCCGGGGCAGATCGCGTTGGCGCGGATGCCCTGGTGCGCGTAGTCGACCGCGATGGACCGGGTGAGGCCGATGACACCGGCCTTGGACGCGCAGTAGGCGGCGCGTTTGCGGACCCCGACCACACCCGCCACCGAGGCGACGTTGACGATGCAGCCGCCACCCGCGGCCAGCATCTTGGGCAGCACGATCCGGCAGGTCTCGAACAGCGCGGTCAGGTTGATGCCGAGGACGGTGTCCCAGTCTTCGCGGCTGGTCTCGGTGAGGGTTGCCGCGACGCCGACCCCGGCGATGTTGGCCAGCAGTCGCGGGGCAACGCCGAAGTGCTGTTCGGCGCGCTCCACGGCGGCTTCGAAGGCGGCGGTGTCGCGCACGTCCAACGCGACCGGCAGTGCCTCGGACCCGGCTTCGGCCACTGCCGCCGCGGCCCGCTCGGTGCCGTCGGCGGCGATGTCGACGGCCACGATCCGATAGCCGGAGGTGGCGAGCTTGACCGCCGTGGCGTAGCCGATGCCGGAACCGGCGCCGGTGACGATCGCCGTGCGAACCTCGTTCATCGTGCGGGTCCCTCCGAGTCGTCCAGTGTGGATGCGGTTGCTTCCCGGTGCGGGGGAAAACCGGTTTTCGTCGCCGCAGCCTATGCCGTCCGGGACCTGCGGTGTCAAGGTCCAGATGACACGTTCCGGCTAGGAGACCGGTTTTCCACCATTGCGCTATGGTCGGCGGGTGACGAATCGGCAGGGACGGGCCCGGCTGGTCGACGTCGCCGAGCGGGCCGGGGTGACCAAGTCGGTGGTCTCCCGCGTGCTCAACGACGATCCGACGCTGTCGACGCGGCCGGAGACGCGGCGGCGGGTGCTGGCCGCGGCCGCGGAGCTCGGTTACCGAGCGCACGCGGGCGCTCGCGCGCTGGCCGGTTCCAGCGCGCGAGCCATCGCGATGCTGATCCCGGACCTGACGAATCCGGTCTACGCGCGGATCCTGCGCGGCGCCTACCAGTGCGCCCGGCAGGCCGGGTACGTCGTGCTGGTCACCGAGGACGCGGCGGGGACTGAAGCCGACGAATCGATCGCCGACCTGGTCGCGGCCGGTCGGGTGGACGGGCTGCTGATCGCGTCAGCGCGTGCTGGCCACCCGCTGCTGGTCGAACCGGCGCTGGCCGATGTGCCGCACTTGTTCGTCAACCGGGGCGTGCCGGGTTCCGGGCGCAATGTGCTGATGGACGGCGCGCAGGCCAGTGCGGCGGCCGTGCGGCACCTGGCGGCGCACGGCCACCGCGCTATCGGCCACGTGGCCGGGCCTGCCGAGATCGAGCCGTCACAGGGCCGGGAACGGGGATTCCACCAGGAGATGCGGGTGCGCGGCCTGGTGGGACCGATGTCGCGCGGTGAGTTCACCGGGGCGGGTGGGGCAGCTGCGGCCGAGCGGCTGTTGGCCGAGCACCCCGAGCTGACGGCCATCTACGTCAGCATGTTCAGCCAGGCCGTCGGGGTCGCGCACGCGATCCGGGAAAGCGGTCGGCGCATTCCCGAGGACGTGTCGTTGATCAGCTACGACGACCTGCCCTTCGCCGACTACTTGGAGCCACCGCTGACCACGGTGGCGATGCCGGTGCAGGACCTGGGGCGGGCGGCGGTCGAGGCGTTGCTCGGTCAGCTGCGTGGTGAAGCGCCGCACGACGTGCTGGTCCCCGCAACGCCCGAGGTCGTCGACCGCCGCTCGGTGTGCTTCGCGCCGCGCCCGTCTGACCAGGTGAAATCCGGTTATCCGCCGCTGCCGTAGGGGCGGGTGAGGATTTCCAGGATGTGGCCGTCGGGATCGTCGAAGTAGACGCCGCGCCCGCCGTCCCGGGTGTTGATCCGCCCCGGTTCCTGGTGGGCCGGGTCGGCCCAGTACGCCAGCTGCTGCGCCTTGATCCGCCCGAAGATCTCGTCGAACTCCGCTTCGCTGACCAGGAACGCGTAGTGCTGCGCGATGATCTCGCCGTCGGTCTCCAGGTAGTCCAGGGTGACGTCGTTGCTGGTCTGCACGCAGACGAACGGTCCGAAGGGTTCCGGCTCGGGCAGCCCCAGCAGGTCGGCCAGGAATCGCGCGGAGGCGATCTTGTCGGTGGCCGCGACGATCGTGTGGTTGAGCTGAACAGCCATGATTCGCTCGCTTTCCTCAGTCGTTCAGCGACGTCCTAGAGGCTAGGAGCTCTACTTAGGTCGAAGTCAACGCCTGCCGACGCCGGCTTCTCGCGTTGGGGGCTTTTCGGTGGCTGGCCCGAGCGGGGTAGGGTGTCGCCGACGTATCCACGCGGGAGCTCGGGCGCACCGGGCTGAGAGGGTGGCACCGCACGCGCCACCGACCGCTGAACCTGTCCGGGTAATTCCGGCGTAGGGAGCTGTTGATGGCGCTGGACGCCGATCGTTCCGAAGTCCCGCACACCCTCGACGAACCGGCGCCCAAGACGCTGGGCGTGCTCGACCAGGGCGCGTTCTGGGGCAACCTCGGGGTGAGCCTGCTCGGTTTCAGCGGTGCGCTGGCCGTGCTCGCGCCGAGCGGAGTACCGCAGCTGTCGTTCCTCGCCGCCGTCACGGCGTGTGTGGTCGGCACCGTGTTGGGCAGCATCATGGTCGGCATCGCGGCGATCCCCGGTGCCCGCACCGGGGCTCCGTCGATGATGCTGCTGCGCGGCCTTTTCGGCACCAAGCTGTCGTATCTGCCGACCGTGCTGAACATCCTGCAACTGGTCGGTTGGGGCACCTTCGAACTGCTGGTGATCGCGCAGGGCGCGGCGGCGATGTTCGGCGGTGGCCCGCAGTGGCTGTACGTGCTGGTGGCCGGGGTGCTGACCACCGCGCTCACGTTGCGTCCGCTCGGTGCGCTGCGGTTGCTGCGCCGCTACGTGAGCATCGCGGTGGCGATCGCGATGGTCTACTTCTTCGTCCAGCTGCTGCGCCATCCGCTGCCGGAGCTGAACAACGGTTCCTGGCAAGGGTTTTGGCCCGGTGCGGACGCCGCGCTGGCGGTCGCGGTGTCCTGGATCCCGGTCGCCTCGGACTACTCGCGGCACTCGAAGTCCGCGGCTGGCGCGTTCACCGCCGCGACGGTCGGCTACTCGGTCACCCAGATCGCCTGCTACTTGCTGGGATTGCTCGGGTTGGCGTTGGTGGGCGGCGACGCGGACAAGGCGTTCGACCCGCTGCTGGCGGTGCCGCTCGGGGTGATCTTCTTCGGAATCCTGGTGTTGCGCGAGGTCGACCAGTCCTTCGCCGACACCTACTCGACCGCGGTGTCGATCCAGAACCTGCGGCCCAGCACGGACCGCCGCGTGCTGAGCCTGGCGGTCGGCGTGGTGACGACGTTGTTCGCACTGACCCTGGACATCGCCCAGTTCTCGAACTTCCTGCTGCTAATCGGATCGGTGTTCGTGCCGTTGTTCGGCGTGCTGGCGGTGGACTACTTCCTGCCCGGCCGCCGCCAGAGCTGGGACCTGTCCGCGCAGGCCCCGTCCCGGTGGGGGATGCTGGTGGCCTGGCTGCTGGGTTTCGTGGTGTTCCAACTGATCAACCCCGGCGAACTCGGCTGGTGGACGAAGCTCTGGACGGATCTGCAGGCCCTGCTGGCCTTCACCCCGCCAACCTGGCTGAGCGCCTCGCTGGCGTCGTTCCTCACCGCAGCGGTCGCCGCAGCCATCATCGGCACCGCCACTCGCCGATCCCGGAAGTCGCAGTGACGCGGGTGGGGTGGCTAATTGGAACGAACTCTCAACATGTCTTTGTCTTTTGAAGCGGCGCAGCCGCTTAGCCCACCTGCGCAGCTTGCACCGCCGCGGGTTCTCAGAGGTTTTCTCGCGAGGACAGCCCCGACGTGGTGTATTGGACATACATGATGTCGGGGATCCCAGAGCGAGAAAGCCTCTGAGGTTCCGCGACTTGCACCGCTACGCGAAATGAGCTTGGAAACAGAGAACTTCAATAGTCGCGGTGGGTTATTAGTTGGGCTAGTGCGCTTAGTTCTTCGGCTGCTCTTGGGGCGGGGTCTGCTCGGCGGAGGTCGCTGAGGGCCGAGGCGAGGAGATCGTCTGCTTGGTTCTGGCTCCAGGTGCGGCCACCGGCCAGGGCGATGAGTTCGGCGCATTGGGCCAGGTCGCTGCCGGACAGCGGCTGGTCGCGGAGGTAGAGGGCGGCCAGCCGCTGACCGGCGGGCATGCCGGAGGTCAGCGCGGAAACCACCGGCAGGGTCTTCTTGCGGGTGCGCAGGTCGGAGAACACCGGTTTGCCGGTGATCGCCGGATCGCCCCAGATGCCCAGCAGGTCGTCGACGTGTTGGAAGGCCAGACCCAGCCGTTCGCCGAAGCTGCGCAGCCGGGTGATCTGCGCGCCCTTGCCGCCCCCGAACAACGCCCCCAGCGCGCAGGCGCAGCCCAGCAGCGCCCCGGTTTTGTCGCGCGCCATGCGTTGGCATTCCGCCAGGTCCACATCCCGGCGTTCCTCGAAGTCGAGGTCGGCGGTCTGCCCGTTGATCAGGTTCAGCACGGCGGTGCTCAACGTCCGAACCGCGCTGGAAGCCTCGGGATGCCGACAGGAGACCAGCACATCGGCGGCCAACGACAGCAGCGCATCACCGGCGAGGATGGCCGACCCGCTGCCGAACACCGTCCACGCGGTGGGGCGATGTCGACGGGTGACGTCGCCGTCCATCACATCGTCGTGCAGCAGCGAGAAGTTGTGCACCAGCTCGACCGCGACGGCGGCGGGGACCGCCGAGGCGGCATCGCCGCCGACGGCGGTGGCGGCGAGCAGCACCATCGCCGGTCGCAGCGCCTTGCCGCGGTCGGCGCGGACCGGGTTGCCGCGCTCGTCCCACCAGCCGAGGTGATAACCGGCGATCTGCTGCATCCGGTTGGGCAACCGGTCGACCGAGGTCCGCAAGGCGGGCTCGACCATCGCGCGGCTGCGCGTCAAAGCCTCGTAGGCCGCGCCCGCCTTGTTGGCGTCGTGCTGCATGGTGGCCATCCGATTTCCCTTTCGAGCAGGCGATTTTCTTCCAAGGGCGTGTTGAGCGGCTGGGGGCGGGTCAGCGGGCGATTTCGACGTGTTCGAGGACGCCGAGCGCGTCCGGAACCAGTACCGCGGCGGAGAAGTAGGTGCTGACCAGGTAGGAGATCACTGCCTGTTCGCTGATGCCGGTGAACCGGACGTTGAGGCCGGGGCGGTATTCGTCGGGGATCCCGGTCTGCTGCAGGCCGATGACGCCGTGGTCCTCCTCGCCGGTGCGCAGCACCAGGATGGAACTGGTGCCGTCGGCGGTGATCGGGATCTTGTCGCTGGGCAGGATCGGTACGCCCCGCCAGGCGTGCACCTGGCGGCCCTGCGCGGTCGCGGTCTGCGGGTAGATGCCGCGCCGGTTGCACTCCCGGCCGAAGGCGGCGATCGTCCTGGGGTGGGCCAGGAAGAACCGCGACTTGCGGCGTCGGGACAGCAGTTCGTCGAGGTCGTCGGGGGTGGGTGGGCCGGTGCGGGTGTGGATGCGCTGCCGCAGGTCGGCGTTGTGCAGCAGGCCGAAGTCGCGGTTGTTGATCAGTTCGTGCTCCTGGCGTTCACGCAGCGCTTCGATGGTAAGCCGCAACTGCTGCTCGGTCTGGTTCATCGGTTGGTTGTAGAGGTCGGCGACACGGGTGTGCACCCGGAGAACTGTTTGGGCCACGGCGAGTTCGTACTCGCGCGGTGCCAGTTCGTAGTCCACGTAGGTCCCGAGCAGCCGCGGTTCACCGGAGTGCCCGGAGGTGATTTCGATGTCGGCTTCGCCCTGCCGGTTCTGCGGTGGCGCGGGGTTGTCGTGGTTCGCGGCGATGTGCGTTCGCAGCCGGTCGAACTGGTTGTTCACCTCCAGCAACGCCTGGCGGCTCAGGATCAGCGCGGTGCACGGGGTGACCGCCTTGAACGTGCTGTCCCATGTGGACTGATCGGTGGCCAGCACCTGTCCGCCGAAGAACTCCCCGTCGGCGAGCACGTCGAGCACCGTGTCGGCGCCGTATTCACCGGTGCCGACGCGGTTCACCTTGCCATGCGCGATGAGCACCAGCTGGCCTGCGGGCCGCCCGGCGGTCGCGATGACCTGCCCCGCCTCGAACTCCTGCTGCACGAACCGATCGGCCAACGCGCTCAGCGCCGCGTCGTCGTCGAATCCGCGCAGCAATGGAAGTTCGCCCAACTCCTGGGGGATGACCTGCACCTGGGCACCGGTGTTGGTGAAGGTGATCCGCCCGTCGCCGACCGCGCAGGTCAACCGGCGGTTCACCCGGTAAGTGCCCGCTGTGAGGTTCACCCACGGCAGCATGCGAAGCAGCCAGCGCGAAGTGGTGCCCTGCATCTGCGGCTGCGACTTGGTCGTCGTCGACAGCTTCCGCGCCGCCGCGGTGCTCAGGCTCAGCGCGGTCTGGTCCGGCACGTCCAGCTCCGGATCTGTGACGGTCACGATGTCCACTGCTCCTTTGATCTTGCTTTTGAAGCGGCGTAGCCGCTTAGCCACGTACGCAACTTGCACCGCCGCGGGTTCTCAGACTGTGCCCACTGGCGTTCTCTGGGAGGACCTACCTCGACGTGGTGTATTGGGCATACCTGATGTCGGGGATCCCGGACCGAGACGGCGTGTGAGGTTCCGCTACCCGCACCGCTACGCAAAACGAGTTCGAAGACAGGCTGTTCTCAGCCGTCGCGGCCGAGTTCGACGTGTTCGAGCACCCCGATCGCATCGGGAACCAGGACGGCCGCCGAGTAGTAGGCGCTGACCAGGTACGAGATGACCGCCTGCTCGTTGACTCCCATGAACCGCACCGAAAGGCCGGGCCGGTACTCGTCCGGAATGCCGGTCTGGTGCAGGCCGATGACGCCCTGGCTCTGCTCGCCGGTGCGCATCAGCAGGATGGAACTGGTGCGGGTCTTGCTGACGTGCAGCTTGTTGCACGGCAAGACCGGCACGCCGCGCCAGGCCGGTACCTGGTGGCCGTGCAGGTCGATGCTCTGCGGGTAGATGCCGCGACGGCTGCACTCCTGTCCGAATGCCGCGATGGTGCGCGGATGGGCCAGGAAGAACCCCGGGTCCTTCCACACCAGCGTCAGCAACTCGTCGAGGTCGTCGGGGGTGGGTGGGCCGGTGCGGGTGTGGATGCGCTGCCGCAGGTCGGCGTTGTGCAGCAGGCCGAATTCGCGGTTGTTGACCAGTTCTTCTTCCTGGCGTTCGCGCAGTGCCTCGATGGTCAGCCGCAACTGCTGCTCGGTCTGGTTCATCGGTTGGTTGTAGAGGTCGGCGACGCGACTGTGCACGCGGAGGATCGTTTGCGCGACGCTTAGTTCGTACTCGCGCGGTGCGAGCTCGTAGTCCACATAGGTCCCGGTGAGCGAGGGCTCGCCCTCGTGCCCGGAGGCGATCTCGATGTCCGCCTCACCGTGCGGGTTGTGCGGGCGTTTCGGCGCCGACAGCGTCTGTCGCAGGTGTTCGCGAAGCGACTCGGACTGGCCGTTCATCTCCTGGAAGGTCTGCTGCCGCAGGGTGAGCACGGTGCACTGCGTGACCGCTTTGAACGTCGCGTCCCAGGTGGCGGATTCGCCGCCGAGCAGCTGTGCGCCGAAGTAGTCGCCGTCGGCGAGCACGCCGAGCACCGTGTCGTCGCCGTACTCGCCGGTGCCGATCTTGTTGACCTTGCCGTGCGCGATCAGGATCACCTGGTCCGCGGGCTGCCCGGCGGTCGCGATGACCTGGCCCGGCGCGAACTCCTGCTGCACGAAGCGCTCCGCCAGCGCGTTCAGCGCCGCGTCGTCGTCGAATCCGCGCAGCAGCGGGAGTTCGCGCAGTTCCTGCGGGATGATCCGCACGTCGGCGCCGGTGTTGCTGAAGGTGAGTCGGCCGTCGCCGAGGGTGTAGCTCAGCCGTCGGTTGACCCGGTACACGCCGCCGGTGGCCTGCACCCACGGCAGCATGCGCAGCAGCCAGCGCGACGTGATGCCCTGCATCTGCGGGGCGGATTTGGTCGTGGTGGCCAGGTTCCGCGCCGCCGTCGTGCTCAGGCTCAGTTGCGGTACCTCGGCCTCGCCGGTGTTGAGCGGTTCGGTCGCAGTCACGCCAATACCACCAATCATCTTGGTTCGCGGAGAGCGGCAGAAAAATCCGAATCGTGATTGCCCAGAATTGGGAATGTCGGAATGGGAATACTCGAAGCGCCGGATTTGCGACGCTGTTTTGTGCTGTCGACGGCGACGTTAGCATCGCCGATCTCGGTCGTACAGTCACCCGAAAGTGCCGCCTGTGCGGCCGAGTTCGGTGCTGCGCACGTCGTGTAGATCACCTGAAATGCGGCTTGCGCAAAACGCTGCGTAATCACCACCGGCGCTCGAATCCGATATTCGACCGACCCCGGTCCCACTCGTGCCGGGCAAATGCCGATTGTTTGGAATATTCCCCGAGTTGATTGGTCCGGCCGGGCGATGATGTTCGCGGTCTCGGATTCCGCAAATCGGGTTATCCGTGTTTCGGCGATCGACGGGTACTGTTCGGGACGCAGTTGAGTTCGGGTTCTTCCCGGTGGTTCTTCGGGAACTCTGAAATCGCGTCGACCGGGCGGGAACCACGCCCACGGCTTGAGTTCGGGAGGCGGGGGAGCGTGTTCGAACGCGGCGCCCAGTTGGTGTGCGGTACTCGGAGGTCGATGTCGTCGTGAAGTGGAATCTGCGGCTGGTCGCGGCCCAACGCGGCATCTGGAAGGCCACCGAAATGCAACGTCGGCTCGCCGAGCGGGGACTGGTGATCTCCGCCGGGAAGATGTCCGGGCTGTGGTCGAAAACCCCGGCCAGCCTGAAGCTCGACGACCTGGACGTGATCTGCGCGGTGCTCGGTTGCGAAGTCGGGGAACTGCTGGCGGCCGAGGCGCCCCGGATCGGGGTGCGTGGTGAATCCGCGGCCGGAGGCGCGGAATGAGCATCTACCTCAACGGGTTGATCTGGGTGTTGAGCGCGTCGGTGGTGGCTGCGCTGATCGGCTACCTGGTGCGCCGCCTTGGGCAAGACGAGGGACGGCCGAGCAACAACGACGCGGCCGGTCAGGTGTTCACCATCGTGAGTGGTCTGCAGGCCGTGGTGCTCGCCTTCGTCCTGGTGACGCTGTTCGACACCGTCAGCGACGCGCGGGAGGGCGTCTACCGGGAGGCGCAGAGCCTGGTTTCGGTTGCCTGGGCGGTGGATTCGCTGTCCGCCTCGGCCGGTGCGGACGTGCGCGAAGTCAGCGCGCGATACCTGCACACAGTCATCGACCAGGAGTGGCCGATCATGCGGCGGGGCGAGAAGGTGACCGGACCGGGTTGGGCGCAGCTGGACCAGGTGCGTGCCGCGGCGCTGAGGGCGCCGGCTGAGGGCGAGTTCCTGGAGGACCGCAAGACCGAGGCGGCGACCCAGCTCGGCCAGGTTTACCAGGAGCGGCACGAGCGGCTCAACAGGGCCTTCGACCGCGATGTGGTGGCCGTGGTGTGGTTCGTGCTGATCGTGGGCAGCGTGGCGTGCGTCCTGCTGCCGAACCTCTTCGGCGGCACCAGGTTGTTCCCGCACATCGTGCTGGTGTCCACATTGGCCGCGGCGCTGGCGATGCTGTTGTTCGCGATCTTCCAGCTGCAGAACCCGTTCAGCGGTGGCTCGCGGATCAGTCCGGAAGCGTTCGACTGGGCACTTGAGCGGCTGGGGCGGAGTTGATGTGGTGGCGGGTCGCGACGACGTCGGCCGCCCTGGTGCTGGTCGCGTCGGCGACCTGGGTGGTGTTGGCCGAAGCGGCCCCGGCGTGCACGATGCTCCAGGCCCGCAACACCGCAACGACTTCCGCGCTGCACCGGGTGGAGTTGCCCGCTGCGGAGAGCACTGCGCTGGGCGAGTTGGACTACCGGTTGAACGCGCTCGGGTATGCCGATTCGCAGGGGGTGGTGTACGGCATCGCCGAGCCCGGCCGTGTGGTGACCTTGAGCCCTACCGGTCAGGTGCGGGACCTGGGACCGGTGCGGGCTGCCCACTCTGATGCCCGGCGGCACCGGTTCGCCGCGCCAACGGCCGGTGCCGTTGCAGGAAACCGTTGGTACGTCCAGGAGAACGGCCATCTCGACGTAGTCGACATCGATCCGGCCAGTCGCACCTACCTCAGCGTCGTGTCGACGACGGAGCTGCGACCGTGGCACTGGCGGTTCTCGCTCGACGACTTCGACGTGGACCGGGTGGATGGCGAGTTGTACGGCGTCCTGACCTATTCGGACGCTGCGGCGGTAGTGCGGATCGACCGGGACAGCGGGCGGGTCGAGAAGCTGGTAGTCGTGCCGGGGCTGCCACCGAGCGACTACGGATCGGTGGTGATCGGCCCGGACCGGGCGCTGTACGTGACCGCCAACGAGGTCGGCGGGCTGTATCGGGTGGGTCGTGATGGCTCGGTGGCCAAGTTGGCGGTCTTCCCGCCGATGTCGAGCTCGGACGCCGCCGGTTGTCTGCGCCAGGTCCCACTCCCGCCACCGACCAGCACCGCGCCGACCACCACCACAACACCCACCACAACGGCACCGCCGACATCGCGGCCGTCCACCCGAAGTCCAACACCTTCGAACGAACCGAGCCCGACGGCGCCGCCGCCGACAACACGGGCCCCGGAACCAGACGACGCAACAGCGACCCAGGAACCCGAATCCGAGAGTTCGGACGACGACACCAGGGAGAAGCGCCGCTGGGCCCTGGCCGCACTGCTCCTGCTGATCGGCGGCAGCGCGGCGGTGCGAGGTCTCGGCCGTTGATCCCAGCGGGATCTCGCCGAGCTGCTGGGCTTCGTCGGCAACGAACTGGTCGCCCACCACCGTTAAAAGAGCGTTTCTGGCCGCATTTCGTGATGATGCGCCGGTAAACAACGGCCTCAGCACCCGTTGAGATCTACCGCTCGCGTGTTCGGCTGCGTAGCCTCCCGCAAGTCCGCGACTTGGGAGGTAGCGATGGCTGTGCCGGAGCCGGATCGGGCCGAACTGCAAGCCGCAGCAGCCGAATTGGGGCTTGACCTCGATGACGCGGCTGCCGACGCGTACTTGGCGCTCATCGCTCCGAACGTCGCGGCTTACCAAGTGGTCGACGGGCTTTCGGAGCCTGTGGGGGAAATCCCGCAACGCGCGTGGATCAAGCCTGCCGACAACCCGCTGGGTGCGTGGTTCGTGCGCACTGAATTGCGCACCCGCGACGACGGCCCGCTGGCGGACCGCACCGTTGTGCTCAAGGACAACGTTTGCCTCGCCGGGCTTCCGATGATGAACGGCGCGTCGACGCTGCACGGCTACGTGCCGGATGTCGACGCGACGGTGGTGGCCAGATTGCTCGATGCCGGTGCGACCATCGCGGGGAAGGCGCACTGCGAGTACTTCTGCTTCTCCGGCGGCTCGCACACCAACGCGACCGGGCACGTCCGCAATCCGCACAAGCCGACGCACGCCGCCGGGGGTTCCTCGTCGGGCTCGGCGGCGCTCGTCGCGGCTGGCGAGGTGGACCTGGCGATCGGCGGGGATCAGGGTGGTTCGATCCGGATTCCCTCGGCGTGGTGCGGCACGGTCGGGATGAAGCCGACGCACGGACTGGTGCCCTACACCGGGATCATGCCGATCGAGGCGACCATCGACCACACCGGTCCGATCACCGCCAACGTCGCGGACAACGCGCTGATGCTGGAGGTGATCGCCGGTTCGGACGGGCTCGATCCGCGACAGGTCGGTGTCCGCACCGACGAGTACACGCGGGCCCTCACCGGTGATTGCGCTGGCTTGCGAATCGGGCTGGTGCGGGAAGGTTTCGGCACCGCCGGAGCGGAGCCCGACGTCGACGAGGCGGTGCGCGAGGCCGCGGGCGTGCTGGCGGGGGCGGGCGCGAAGGTCGCCGAGGTCTCGGTGCCGCTGCACAGTTCGGGATTGGCGATCTGGAACCCGATCGCCCTCGAAGGACACGTGTGGCAAATGCTGCTCGGCAACGGATTCGGCATGAACTGGCGCGGCCAGTACGTGACGAGCTTGCTGGAGGCGATGCGCGGCTGGCAGGACCGGGCTGATGAGTTCAGCGAATCGCTGAAGGTGTCGATGTTGGCCGGGAACGTGTTCCGGCGCCGCTACGGCGGTGCCACCTACGCCAAGGCGCAGAACCTGGTCCGCACCCTGACCGCCGCTTACGACGCGGCACTGGCGGACTTCGACGTGCTGCTCATGCCGACCCTGCCGATGAAGGCGACGCCGCTGCCGCCCGTGGACGCACCGCGCGAGCTGGTCATCGAGCGCGCCTTCGAGATGATCGGCAACACAGCGCCGTTCGACGCGACCGGCCACCCGGCGTTGACCCTGCCCTGCGCGACCAGCGACGACCTGCCGATCGGCATGATGCTGATCGGCCGCCACTGGGACGAAGCAACCCTCTACCGCGCCGCCCACGCCTTCGAAACCCGCACGTCGTAGAGGCGCGCTGGTCTTTGTTCTTGTTTTTTTGAAGCGGCGCTTAGCCCACCTACGCAGCTGGCACCGCTGCGGGTTCTCAAACGTCGTCTCGGGAGGACAGCCACGACGTGGTGTATTGGACATACATGATGTCGGGGATCCGGGACCGAGACGGCGTCTGAGGTTCCGCTACCCGCACCGCAAAGCAAAACGAGTTCGAATGCATATTTCTGAGTTGTTACCTCAGAAATCTTGTGTGCGACCAGGCATTCCCGGCGAATGTGCGCTACACCGGGATTTCCCTGTCGTACCAGGTGTGTTCGGCGCTGATCGGCGGAACCGCGCCGATGATCGGCCAGGGCCTGTTCACCAGCACGGGCTCGATCGTGCCGGTGGGTGCGTACCACATGTTCCTGGTCGCGGTATCGCTCGTCTGCTCGCTGCGGGTGTTCGCCCGCAGCAAGGCCAACGCCGACGAGCCGGTGCCCGCGGTCCAGCGGTCGTGAGCGTCACCGCGAGCTGGTGGATCAGCGGCGTAGGCTGCCTCGCATGGTGGCGGGTCGGCGCTCAGCGCGGGCGTTGTTGGCTTGCGGGGCGGTCGGCCCCGTGCTGTTCGTCGTGGCGTTCTTGGTGGAAGGCGCCTTCCGGGCCGACTACGACCCGCTTCGGCATCCGGTGAGTTCCCTGTCGCTCGGGCAGTTGGGCTGGATGCAGGCGGCGAACTTCGTCGTCAGCGGCCTGCTGATCCTGGCGTCCGCCTTCGGGTTGCGGCCCGCGCTGCGGCGGCTCGGCGGTGGACGGTGGGCGCCGGTGCTGATCGGGCTGGTGGGTGTCGGGCTGATCGGTGCCGGATTCTTCGCGACGGATCCGATCAGCGGCTACCCGCCGGGCACTCCGCCGACCGCGCCGGTCCAGACCGTTCACGGAGAACTGCACGACGTGTTCTCGACCCCGGTCTTCACGGCGCTGCCCGCGGCCTGCTGCGTGGTCGGCTACCGGCTCGCCCGCAACGGACACCGGGGCTGGGCGGTGTATTCGATCGGCACGGCCGTGGCGTTCCTGATCTTCTTCGTGCTGGCCGGAGCCGGGTTCGCGCAGAACGCGGCGCTGATGCCGATCGGCGGCCTGCTGCAACGCCTGACCCTCATCGTCGGCTTCGCTTGGCTCACCGCCCTCTCGATCTCACTCCCAAGCCTGCACCCAAAACCCTCCAGCTGAGATGCCGCAGAAACGGGTGAGGGGCACCCGTGACCCAGTTACTTGGTCACGGGTGCCCCTCACCTCTCGCCTGAACGGGGTAACCGGGCGCTGGCCCGGTTGGGCGCTCACGAGGCGAGTTCGGGTGGGAAGCCGCCGGTGGCGATCGGGCCCCAGCGCTCGATGTCGATGCGGATCAGCGACTTGTTCTGCCGGACCATCGCCTCGCGGTACTCGGCCCAGTCCGGGTGCTCGCCGGAGATGCAGCGGAAGTACTCGACGAGCCCCTCCACCGCATCGGGCATGTCCAGCACCTCGGCGCGGCCGTCGACCTGCACGTACGGACCGTTCCAGTCGTCGGAGAGCACGCAGATCGACACCCGCGGGTCGCGGCGGGCGTTGCGGGTCTTGGCCCGCTGCGGATAGGTCGACACCACGATCCGCCCCTCGCCGTCCACCCCGCAGGTCAGCGGGGACAGCTGCGGGCGGCCGTCGGAGCGGGTGGTGACCAGGATGCCCCGGTGCCGGGGCCGCAGGAACTCCAACAGGGCATCGCGGTCGACTCGATCGGCAGTGGCGATCGCCATGGACTGCTCCTATGTTCTGTTCAGTGGCGGATGCGCCACCAGCCTAGTCGTCCGCTACAACGACCACCGATCCATCCAAAAGGGACTTATCATCCACGGTCGCCCGTCGGATGTGTTACGGACAGTGGCGGGGCGGGTGCTCCGCGTTCCAGGCTCGATGTTGATCCACTGTGGATCCCTTGCATTCCAAGATCTTTGTGGGGCATTCCCGCAGGGGGCCAAAAGGCCGATGATTTGCAGGTATCCACGACGGATTAACGTGTTCGTAGCAAGAATCCGCACACAGCGGCCCTTGGGTGCGGGAATCCGCCATTGACCGGGGTGGTGGCGCGCATTACCGTTCGACGCCGTGCAGCAACCCCGCACCACCGCGGCCGATGACCTGGACCGGCGCATCATCGCCGCGCTCCAGCTCAACGGCCGTGCTCCCTGGAGCGCGATCGCGCGGTGGGCGGGGGCCAGCGAATCGACGGTGCAGCGCCGCTTCAACGCGCTGCACGCACGCGGACTGCTGCACGTCGTCGGCGTCGCCGACCTCAACCGCACCGACGCCGGAACGTCGATGCTGGTGCGCGTCCAGGCATTGCCGGGCAAAGGGCGGAAACTGGCCGAGGAGCTGGCCGCGCGGCCGGAGGCCAGGTTCCTGGCCATCGTCACCGGCACCGCCGATCTCATCGTCGACTTCGTGGCCCGCGACAACGACCAGATGCTGCACGTGCTGTTCACCGACCTGCCCGGTGCCGACCTCATCGCGGGCACCGAGAACGTTGCGGTGATCCGCACCTTCACCAATGCACCGCTGTGGGACACCGGCCTGCTGCCATCGGCAGCTGCCCTGGACCTGCGCCCGTCGACCACGTTGCCCTACGACCGGGACGACTGGGACGCGCCACCGGACGCGCTGCCGGATCTCGAACGGGCCATCGTCGACGAACTCGCGCGCGACGGGCGCCTGCCGATCGCCGCCCTCGCGCGCAAGCTCGGCCGCAGCGAGTCCACTGTGGCGCGTGCCTTGGATCGCCTCACCGCGCGGGGAAACCTGCAGTTCCGCACGTTGGCCGAGCCGCAGCTGCTCGGCTTCGACGCCGAGTTCATGCTCTGGCTCTCGGTCGAGCCCGGCCAGTGGGAGGCGGCCGGGCGGCGGCTGGCCGAACACCCCGCCACCAAGTTCCTGGCCGCATCCACCGGTCGATTCAACCTGGTCGGCCAGATGGTGCTGCCCCGCCGGACGGACCTCGTCCGCTACATGAACGACGTGATCGGCCGGTTGCCCGGTTTGACCGCCTCGGACGTGACCCTGCACCTGGCGACGCTCAAGCGCGCGTGGATCAGGGTCGACCGGTTCCGCTGACGCCCCAAGGAGGCGCAAATGTCCGAATCACCAGCCCCCTGGCAGTGGCCGGAAGAGGTCTGGCGCGGCCACGTCGAAGCCGTGCGCGCCGGGCGTCCGCTGGCACCGGAGGCGTGGCCCGACGGCGCGCGAGTCGCCGTGGCGCTGTCGTTCGACTCCGACCACGAGACGATCCCGCTGCGTGACGGGGAGACCAGTCCGGGGCGGCTCGCGCAGGGCGAGTACGGTTCGCGCACCGCGGCGCCGCGAATCCTGGAGTTGCTGGCCAGCTACCAGATCCCGGCGACCTTCTTCGTCCCCGGCGTGTCCGCGCTGCTGCATCCGGCGGAGATCAAGTCCTATGTGGACGGCGGGCACGAACTGGCCGTGCACGGCTGGATCCACGAGCGCAACACCCTGCTGGGCAAGGACGACGAGACGGACCTGATCGCGCGGGCGCTCGACGTGCTCACCGACCTCTCCGGCACCCGGCCGGTGGGCATCCGGACACCGTCCTGGGACTTCTCCGACACCACCCTGGACACCATCCGCGAGCTCGGCTTCCAGTACGACTCCTCGCTGATGGCCGACGACGAGCCCTACGAGATCATCGCGCGCGGCGAGCAGACCGGTCTGGTGGAGATCCCGGTGGACTGGATTCGCGACGACGCCCCGTACTTCACCATGGACCGCTACGGCGGTGTGCGCCCCTACACCCGGCCGCGCGATGTGCTGGAGATCTGGATCGACGAGTTCGACGCGGCCTACCGGGCCGGTGGCGTCTTCCAGCTGACCATGCACCCGCACGTCATCGGGCACCGGTCGCGGCTGGTGATCCTGCGGGAGTTGATCGACCACATCCGCGGGCACCAAGACGTCTGGTTCGCCACCCACGCCCAGGTGGCCGAGCTGGCCCGCGCGGAACTAGGGAGCGGTAGATGACCACCGAGGTGAACACCCGGCTGACCGGCACGCACCGCAAGGCGATCCTCGCAGGCACCATCGGCAACACCGTCGAATGGGTCGACTGGGCGCTGTACTCGATCTTCGTCAAGATCATCGCCGACGAATTCTTCCCGCGCTCCGACGGGGCGGTCGGCCTGCTGTCCACGCTCGCGGTGTTCGCCGTCGGGTTCGTGATGCGCCCGGTGGGCGCGGCGGTGCTCGGCGCCTACGCCGACCGGTACGGCCGCAAGAAGGGCCTGACGCTGACCATCGGCCTGATGGCCGGGGCGTCGTTCGTGATCGCGTTGACCCCGAACTACGACACGATCGGCATCTTCGCCTCGATCATCCTGCTCATCGCGCGGCTGTTGCAGGGCTTCTCAGCCGGTGGTGAGTTCGGTTCGTCCTCGGCGTTCCTGGTTGAGTCCACCGTGCCCGGTCGCCGGGCCTTCGCCGGGTCGTGGCAGCAGGTTTCGGTCGGTGGCGGCACGCTGATCGCCTCGCTGCTCGGCACCGTGCTCACCTCGGTGCTCAGCGATGACGCGCTGCACTCGTGGGGTTGGCGGCTGGCGTTCGTCATCGGCGGACTGCTCGGCTTGATCGGGCTGTGGCTGCGGGTGTCGGTCGAGGACACCGAGTCGTTCACCGCGATGACCACCGGTGGCCGCGCCAAGGCCAATCCGCTCAAGGCGATGTTCCGGGAACACCCGGTGGCGGCCCTGCGGGTCGTCGGCATCACCATCGCGGGCACGCTGACCTACTACATCTGGATCACCTACCTGCCGACCTACGCGCACATCACCACCGGAATTCCGCTCAACCAAGCGCTCCTGTCGCAGACGCTGTGCCTGATCGTGTTCATCGTGCTGCTGCCGTTCGCCGGGATGCTCTCGGACCGCATCGGGCGCAAGCCGACGATGAGCGCCTTCGCCGCCGGGTTCGTGGTGCTGGCCTGGCCGCTGCTGGCTGCGCTGGACGGCAGTTTCGTCATGCTGGTGGTCGTGCAGTTGATCGGCATGCTGCTGATCCTCGGCTACTCGGCCAACTGCGCGGTGATCATGGCCGAGCAGTTCCCGCCGGAGGTGCGGGCGACCGGCATCGCGCTGCCGTACGCGCTGGCCGTGGCCCTCTTCGGCGGCACGGCACCGTACATCACGACCTGGTTGAGCGAATCCGGCTACCGCGACCAGTTGTGGATCTACGTCAGCGTCGCGGCGCTGGTGTCGCTGGTGGTGTACCTGACCATGCCGGAGACCAAGAACAAGGAGTTCAAGTGACCGGTCATGTGCTGATCACCGGCGCATCCGGTGGGCTGGGACGGGCCATCGCGCGGGAATTCGCCGACCACGGCGCGGAAATCATCACCTCGGTCGACATCACCGGCCCGAACGTGGTCAACGCGGACCTGGCGCAACCGGACGAACCGGCCAGGGTGGTGCGGGAGGCGTGGTCGCGGGCGCCGGTGGACGTGCTGGTCAACTGCGCCGGAATCTACCCGTCGGTGGACATGCGCGACGTCAGCGCCGACCAGTGGGACCGGATCTTCGCGCTCAACGTCCGCGCACCGGTGCTGACGACCCAGGCGTTGGCGAACCTGGCGATCGAGGCCGGGCGGGCCGCGTCGGTGGTGAACATCTCTTCGGGGTCGGCGCTGCGCTCCCGGCCCGGTGGCGGGCCCTACGCGAGCTCGAAGGCGGCGCTGGAGATGGCGACCCGCGCCGCCGCGCTCGAACTGGGCGGGCACCGGATCCGGGTCAACGCGGTCAGTCCCGGATTCGTCGCGGTGCACAGCGACTGCAACCCGGTCACCCCGGAGTACGCCGCCGTGATGTCGCGAAACCCGTTGGGACGGCCGGGAACTCCGGCGGACATCGCGCGCGCCGTGCGGTGGGTCGCCGGAGCGGACGCGTCGTGGATGACCGGTGAGGTCGTGCGCATCGACGGCGGGTCGAACGCCGGTGCCGCGCACCTGCCCAGGCTCTGGCCAGCTGCGGAGGGAGGACGGTGACCGGGCGCTACACCGTGATCGGCGGTGGCGCGATCGGCGGCACGCTCGCCTTCGACCTGGTCCGCGCGGGTCACGACGTGTCCATTGTGGATACCGATGCGGGGCACGTCGAAGCGATCCGGCACCACGGCTTGCGACTGGAACGGGATGGATCCCGCACCGCCGCAGAGGTTCCCGCGTGCACGCCGGAGGAATTCACCGGCACCTTGGACCGGGTGCTGCTCGCCGTCAAGGCACAGGCGACACCGGTCGCGGCGAAGTGGATCGCCGAGCGGCTCAGCTCCGACGCCTGCGTCGTGTCGGTGCAGAACGGCTTCAACGAACCGGAAATCGCCCGGCACATCGGCTGGCCGCGCACGGTCGCCGCGTTCGTCAACCTCTTCGCCGACGTGGTCGAGCCCGGCCTGGTTCGGGATGGCGGGGCGGGGGCCTTGGTGGTCGGCGAACCGAACGGCGCCGCGGTGTCGCAGCGGGTTCGGGACCTGGTGCACGACCTGCAAGCGTGGGGACCGGCCCAGGCCAGCGACAACGTCGAAGGATACCTCTGGGCGAAAGCGGGCTTCGGCGCGATGCTGGCCGCGACCGCGCTGGCCGACGCGCCGATGGCCGATCTGATCGAACGGCACAGCATGGCGATGCACGCGCTCACCGAGGAGGTCTTCGACGTCGCGACAGCCCTCGGGATCGGGTTGGAGGCGTTCGACGCGTTCGAGCCGACGGCCTTCGTCCGCGGTGCGTCCCCGGCGCGGCGGCAGGCTGCGACGGCCCGGCTGGTGGCGTGGTTGCGCACCCAGCCCAAGGACCGCAGCGGGATCTGGCGGGACCTCGCGGTCCGGCGTCGACCGGTAGAGGTCACCACGCACTACCGGAGCGTGCTGGAGCGTGCCGACCTGCCGTTGTTGCGTGCTGTGCTGGACGGATTGCGCGAGTTGGAGCGGGATCCGGGCGGGATGTCCGAAGCACGGCTCGACGAGCTTGACAGACTGGCGCAGGAACCGAAGGGAGCCCCATGACCACCGTGTTGACCGATGAGCAGGCCAAGGCAGTACACGCCTGGTTGGCGGAGCGCGAAGAGCAGATCGTCGCCGACATCGCCGACTACGTGCGCGTCGAAAGCCCCAGCGACGACGTCAACGCCCTGGCGAAATGCCTGGACTGGTTGGAGAAGTGGCTCGACGAGCGGCTGGGACAGCCGGAGAGTCGGCAGGTGCACGAGCGCCAGCACGCCGGTGACATCAGCATCCGCCGGTATGCGGGGGAAGGCGAGCCGCTGTTGCTGCTCGCGCACTACGACACGGTGTGGCCGTTGGGGACGATCGAGCAGATCCCGTTCCAGCGCACCGGTGACACGCTGACCGGTCCGGGCGTCTTCGACATGAAAGCGGGCCTGGTGCAAGCGGTTTGGGCGTTGCGCGCGTTGGACGCGCTGGAATTGCCCAGACCTGCATTCGCGCTGTTGCTCAACGGCGACGAGGAGACCGGGAGCAAGGCGTCGTCGGACGTCATCCGCGCCGAAGCCGGGAAGGCTCGGGCGGCGCTGTGCTTCGAGGCGAGCGCCGAGGGTGCGATCAAGACCTCCCGCAAGGGGGTCGGGCTGTTCACCTTGACCGTGACCGGCGAAGAGGGGCACGCGGGGCTGGACCCGACCTCGGGGTCGAGCGCGGTGCACGAGATCGCGCACCAGATCGTCGCCTGCCGGGCGTTGCAGGACCTGGACGCGGGTACTTCGGTCAACATCGGTGTGGTGCACGGCGGAACGCGCCCCAATGTGACGGCCGGGTCAGCAGTCGCCGAACTGGACGTCCGGGTGGCCAGCGTGGCCGAGCAGGACCGCATCTCGGCCGGGCTGGCCGCGTTGAGCCCGGTCGACCCGAAGGCGAAGGTCGAGGTCACCGGCGGGTGGAACCGGCCGGTCTTCGAACGAACCGGGGGAGTGGCCGAACTGTTCGCACTGGCCCGGGAATGCGCGGCGCCGCTGGGGCTGGACCTGCGGGAGATCGCGGTGGGCGGCGCCAGCGACGGCAACTTCGCGCTGGACGCGGGAATCCCGGTGCTGGACGGGATCGGCGCGGTCGGGGCCGGTGCGCACGCGCGCAGCGAGCACGCCACGGTCAGCGGCATGATCGAACGCGCCGCCGTGGCTGCCGGTGTCCTCGCCGCCCTGGCCCGATAAGTCGTTTTGGTCGTGGGTGGGTTAAACGGGGGCCCCCCCGGGGGGGGGGGCCCCCCGGGGGGGGTGGGGGGGGGGGGGGCCGGGGGGGGTGGGGGGGGGGGGGGGGGGCGCCCCCCCCCCGCCCCCATTTTTGTTTTTTGGGCGTGCTTCCCCCCCCCCCCCCCCCCCCGTAAACCCCCCCCACGACTCAACTCTGTTGGGAGCGCTTCACCGGGCGTTCGTCGGCGAGGTGGGCGCTGCCGACGATGTGCGTGTAGGTGAGCTCCCCGGCCCGCTCGGCGTCGCCGTCGCGCAGCGCCTCGATGATCGCCGCGTGCTCAGCAGCCGATTCCCGGTGGCTGCGCACGACCTTCGGACCATCGGGCATCGCCTGCCAGAGCATCCGCATCAGCGACAGCAGCACCGGGGTACCGGCCGCCTGGTAGATGCCGAAGTGGAAGTCCCGGTTCAACGTGCCGTAGGCCAGGGAGTCGTCGGCGAGCTCGACGATCTGCGCGTTGATCTGCTCTATCGCGGCCAGCTGCTCGGCACTGATCCGCTTGGCGGCGAGCTTGGCGGCCAGCGACTCCAGCGCGGCGCGGATGAGGTAGTTCTCCTCGGTGGCATCCAGCCAGGACTCCGCGACGGTCGCGCTGCGGTGCTGGTCGGTGGTGACCAGTCCTTCGCTTTCCAGGCGGCGCAGGGCTTCCCGGACCGGGGTGGGGCTCACCCCCAGCCGGGTGGCCAGGTCGCGCTGCCGCAGTGAAGTCCCAGCTTCCAGCTCACCCGTCACGATGAGTTCGCGAAGCATGCTGGTGACCAGCTCGGTCTTACTGGTGTACAGCGGCTGCATCACGGGTCATCCATTCTGTGTTGATACGGAGCGAATTCTAGCCGGGAGCCAGGTCACCGAGGTTCGCGTTGTGGTGGTACCAGGGCGGACCGGCGGAGTTTGCCCATGCCGTTGCGCGGCAGGGAATCCACCACGAAGACCTGTTTCGGACATTTGTACGGCGCGAGCAGTTTTCGGCAGTGCGCCAGGATGTCGTCGAAGTCGGCGGCACCGGTGGCCACCACCCACGCGGTGACCTGCTCGCCCCAGCGCTGCGACGGCAGCCCGGCGACGGCCGCCTCCGCGACGTCCGGGTGCTGCTCCAGCGCCATTTCGACTTCTCTCGGGTAGACGTTGAGGCCGCCGGTGATGATCAGTTCCTTCTTCCGGCCGGTGATGCGCAGGTAGCCGGTTTCCGGGTCGAGGCGCCCGAGATCCCCGGTGCGGAACCAGCCACCTGGGTGGAACGCGTCGCGGGTCGCCGCCGCACGGTTCCAGTAGCCGCTGAACACCTGCGGCCCGCGCAGCAGGATTTCCCCTTCCGGCGCATCTTCGCCGGATTCATCGGCAATGCGCAGTTCGACGCCGGGCAGCGGCAGGCCGACCGTGCCGGGGAGGCGCGGCCCGTCGATCGGGTTGGACACGTCCAGACCGCTTTCCGTGCTGCCGTAGCGTTCCAGCGGCGGCGTTCCCATGACCCGCGCCAGCCGCTCGGCGAGTTCCGGGCCCAGCGGTGCCGAACCGCTCACCGCCAGCCGCAGCGTCGGCGTGGTCAGTGCTTGTGGGGCGTTGCTGAGGAGCCGCTCGTAGATCGCCGGAACGGCGAACAGGACGGTGGCGTGCTGGGTGTGCATCGCCTCGGTGAGCTTCGCGGCGTCGAAGTCCGGCAGGATGACCGCCGACGAACCGGCGAGCAAGGTCGCGTGCACGCCACCCAGGCCGTGCTGGTGGCTCAACGGCAGCGAATGCACGAGCACGTCGTCCTCGCTCCAGCGCCAGGCCAGCATGGCCGCGCGGATCGAGGAGAGTAGGTTGCCGTGCGTCAGCGGAACGCCCTTGGGCGCACCGGTCGTCCCGGAGGTGTAGGCCAGGAGCGCGGGTTCCCGCGCATCCGGTTCGCGGGTGCTCCGCGCTGCCTCGGGCAGCGGTTCGTCCAGGGACACGACGCGGAGGCCGAGGCTGCCGATCCGGTCGGTGGCGGGTTGCGCGGCGAACGCCCATTCGGCCTGGCTGTCGGTGATCAGGTGGACGAGTTCCGCTGTGGTGTAGGCGGGATTGGCGAGGACCACTGTGGCACCTGCGCTGAGCAACGCGAGGTAGGCGAGGACGAGCGAGGAACCGTTGTGGCCGCACAGCAGAACTCGCGCACCGGGGCGCAAACCGTTGCGGCGCAACCAACTTGCCGTCCGGGCGCTGCGGTCGGCCAACTCGCCGTGCGTGAACCAGTGGTCGGATTCGGCGGGGAACAGCAATGCCCGCCGGTCGGGGTGACCGGTCCACGCGCTGGGCAGGCTGCCGATGTCGAGTCCGGCGACGTCAGTCGCGCCGTGCCGTTGCCATGCCGCGCGGTCGCGTGCCGAAGTTTCCTGCCGCGTCAGGTTCTGTGTCAAGGTCCTGCTCCCTGTGACCGTCGGGTTTCCGCGGTGACGACTTGATTTCCACGCCGGGCCAACGGAAATGCGTGGTCGGCGAATGCTTGCGCGAGACGTTCCGCGCTGTTTGAATCATGATATATCAAGTTGCAGACAGTGCCAGCGGCATCCGCGGAGAGGAGAGCCGTTGAAACCGGCATCCTTCGACTACCACCGGGCTCACGACGTTCGCGGGGCGACCGACCTGCTCGCCGAGCTGGGCGACGAGGCGAAACTGCTGGCTGGCGGCCAGAGCCTGGTGGCCATGATGAACTTCCGGCTGGCCCGGCCCGCCGCGCTGGTCGACGTGGGCCGCATCGGCCGGTTGAACTACCTGCGGCGCGACGCCGCCGCGCTGCGCATCGGCGCGTTGACGACGCATCGGGCGATCGAAACCGCGACCGCCGCCGAGATCGTCGGTCCCTTCGGGGTGCTGACCCGCGCGGCGCGCTGGATCGGCCACTATCCGATCAGGACTCGGGGCACCATCGGCGGCAGCCTGGCGCATGCCGACGCCACGGCGGAATGGTGCCTGCTCGCCGTGCTGCTGGACGCCCAGATCGTCGTGGCGAGCACGCGCGGGCGGCGGACCGTCGCAGCAACCGATTTCTTCTTCGGTTTCCTCAGCACTGCGTTGGAACCCGACGAGATGATCGTCGAAGTGGTGTTCCCGACCCCGGCGCCGCACGCGGCGCTGACCGAGTTCGCCCAGCGGAAGGGCGATTTCGCGATCGTCGCGGCGGCGGTGAGTCTCGACGTCGCGGGCGGGGTGTGCCGGTCGGGCCGGGTGGCGCTGGGCGGCGTGGATTCGGTGCCGGTCCGGATCCCGGCAGCCGAGGCCGTGCTGGCCGGTGGCGAACTGGGCGGCGAGTTGTTCGACGCGTGCGCCGACGCGGCTGCCGCAGCCATCGAGCCGGGCAGCGACGCGCACGGCAGCGCCGAGTACCGCCGCAAGCTCACCCGCACGCTGGTGGTCCGCGCGTGCCAGGAGGCGATGGCCGGGTGAGCGGGCAGCGAACCTGGGTCGGCGCGTCCGTGCCGCGGCGGGAGGACCCGCGGCTGCTGACCGGCCGCGGCCGATTCGTCGACGACCTGCAACGCGTCGGGGCCTTGTCCGCCGCGTTCGTGCGTTCTCCGGTGGCGGCAGCGGACATCAACGCGGTCGACCTGTCCGCGGTGACCTCGGTGGACGGCGTGCGGGCTGCGTTCTCGGCCGTCGAACTCGGCGTGTCCGGGCTGACCGCGTTGCTGGAGCGCGAGGAGTTCGTGCCGACCACGATGCCGATCCTGGCCACCGGCCGGGTCCGCTACGCGGGCGAACCCGTCGCGATCGTCCTCGCCGACGACCCGTACGCGGCCGAAGACGGCACCGAACTGGCCACTGTGGACTATGCGCCGCGCCGGGCCGTGACGTCCATCGACGACGCCCTGGCGGGCAACGCGCCCGACGTGCACGACGAATTGGACGAGAACACCTTCCTGGCAGTGGCACCGTTCGACGACGAAGTGGACGACGTCTTCGCCACCGCCGAATGCGTGGTGCGGACCTCGATGAGCAGCGGGCGGCAGAACGCGCTGCCGCTGGAGCCGCGCGGCTGCCTGGCGGAATGGGTCGACCGCGACGATCAGCTCGTCGTGCACATCTCCAGCCAGGTCCCGCACCAGGTGCGCACCGCGCTGGCTCGATGCCTGGGGCTGCGGGAACGGCAGGTCCGGGTCATCGTGCCGGACGTCGGCGGCGGTTTCGGGCTGAAATGCGTGGTGGGGCGGGAAGAAATCGCGGTCGCCGCGGCGGCCCTGCGGCTGCGCCGACCGGTGAAGTGGATCGAGGACCGGCGCGAAGGGCTGTTCGCGAGCTTCCTCGGCCGCGAACAGCGCTACCAGGTGCGGGCGGCGTTCGACGGAGCAGGCCGGATCCTGGCGCTGGACGCCGACGTGCACTGCGATGTCGGGGCGTACTCGGTGTTCCCGTTCACCAGCGGCGTCGAACCGCTGATGGCCGCCACTGAACTGCCCGGCGTCTACCAGGTGCCCCGCTACCGCGCACGGGCGCGCGCTGTCGCCACCAACAAGGCACCCACCGCGCCCTACCGTGGGGTCAGCCGTCCGCAGATCGTGCTGGTGATGGAGCGGTTGAAGGAACGCGCGGCACGGGAGCTCGGCATCGACGCGGTGGCCCTCCGGCGGCGGAACCTGATCGACACCTTCCCCTACGTCGGGGTCAACGGCATCACCTACGACCCCGGCTCGTACCGGGAGTCGCTGGACCGCTGCGAACAGCGGCTGCGCGAGGAGGGCTGGTTCGAGCTGCGCGGCACCGCGGCCGACCGGCTGATCGGCATCGGCTTCGCCTGCTTCAACGAGCGCACCGGGTACGGCACCGAGTCGTTCGCGCAGCGCAAGATGTCGGTGGTGCCCGGCTACGACATCTCCGAGGTTCGGATGGATCCCGGTGGTGCGGTGACGGTGGTGACCGGGACGTCGGCGCACGGCCAGGGGCACGAGACGACGCTGGCGCAGATCGCCGCCGACCAACTCGGCCTGCACCCGGACGCGGTGCAGATCCGACAGGGCGACACCGACCTGGTCAGCTACGGGTGGGGCACCTTCGCCAGCCGCTCGGCGGCCATCGGCGGCGGCGCGGTGCGGCTCGCGGCCGGCAAGCTGGCCGAGCGGATCAGGGCGATCGCCGCGCACCTGCTGGAGACCGACGGGACCAACATCGAGCTGGCCGACGGGTGGTGCCGCCGCCGGGACGATCCGGCCAGCTCGGTGCCGATCGCCGAGGTCGCCGAGATCGCTTATCTGCGCGCGCACCGGTTGCCCAAGGACTTCGAACCGGGGCTGTCCGCGCAGGCCGCGTTCGACGTGCTCACCTCGGGCACGTTCTCCAACGCCACGCACGGCGTCGTCGCCGAACTGGACCCGCGCACCGGGCAGACCCGGCTGCTGCGCTACCTGGTGGTCGAGGACTGCGGGGTGGTGATCAACCCGAAGATCGTCGATGGCCAAGTGCGCGGTGGCGTCGCGCAGGGCATCGCCGGGGCGCTGTACGAGCAGATCGGCTACGACGCCGACGGGCAGCCCAGCGCGGGCAGCCTCATCGACTACCTGGTGCCGACCGCCGGGGAGATCCCGGAGATCGACGTCGAACACCTCGAAACCCCGTGCGCATTCACCGAAACCGGCGCGAAGGGGATGGGTGAGGGCGGCACGATCGGGGCACCCGCGGCGGTGCTCAACGCGGTCAACGACGCCCTCCGCGACACCGGCGTGGAACTGGACGCCGTGCCCATCACACCCGAGCACGTCCTGCGAGCCCTGGAGTTCAGCCGATGAAGGACCAGCAGCTGATCAACGTCACGGTCAACGGCACCGAGCACGAGGTGCTGGTGGAGTCCCGCCGCACGCTCGCCGACGTGCTGCGCCACGACCTCGGCTACACCGGCACCCACCTCGGCTGCGAGCACGGCATCTGCGGAGCCTGCACGGTGCTGGTGGACGGTTCCCCGGCTCGGTCGTGCCTGATGTTCGGGGTGCAGGCCGATGGCGCCGAGGTGCGCACCGTGGAGGGCCTCGCCGACGGCGACCGGCTCTCCGACCTGCAGGAGGCGTTCTCCCGGCACCACGGGTTGCAGTGCGGCTTCTGCACGCCGGGATTCCTGATGCTGGCCGAGGCGTACCTGGCGGAGAACCCGGCGGCGAGCAAGGCGGAAATCCGCGACGTGGTCTCGTCGAACCTGTGCCGCTGCACCGGCTACCAGGGCATCGTCGAAGCGATCAGCGACGTCGCCACCACCCGGCGGGAGGTCGGATGAGCACGGCGACGCCGCAGCGCACCGGGGGAGTGGTCGGGACCCGCGTGCGGCGGCACGAGGACGACCGGCTGCTCAAGGGCCTGGGCCGGTTCGCCGACGACGTCAACCGGCTCGGACAGGTGCACGCGCGGATCGTGCGCGCCACCGTGGCGCACGGCGAGGTCGTGCGGATCGACACCACGGCGGCGCGGACGTTGCCCGGTGTGATCGCAGTGATCACCGGGGCGGATCTCGGTGACATCCCGCCGATCCCGATCCGGCTGCCGCGCGGCGACGAGCCCGAGGGCTGCCTGCAACCGATCCTGCCCGACGAGGTCCGCTACGTCGGCGAACCGGTTGCCGTGGTGGTCGCCGAAGATCCCTACACCGCAGAGGACGCGGCCGAGTTGGTCGCCGTCGAGTACCGCGAACTGCCGGTCGTCCTCGACGCCAGCGATGGGCCTGCGGCCACGCGGATGCAGGCCGGATTCGGCGAGGTGACGGCCGCGTTCTCGGCAGCGGCCCACGTCGTCGAACTGGACCTGGCGGTCGGTCGGCACGCCGCCGTTCCGATGGAGCCGCGCGGGTTGGTCGCCGAGTACGACGCGGCGACCGGGCGATTGCAGGTCTGGGGCGCGACGAAGGTCCCGGTGTTCAACCGCAACGTGCTCGCCCGGATGCTCGGGATGTCCGCGGAGCAGGTGCGGCTGCACGCCATGGACGCCGGTGGCGGGTTCGGTGCGCGGGGCGAGTTCTACCCGGAGGACCTGCTGATCCCGTGGCTGGCCCGGCACCTGAGGCGGCCGGTGAAGTGGACCGAGGACCGCGCGGAGAACCTGGTCGCGCTCAACCACTCCCGGCAGCAACGGCACCGCATCGCCGCCGCGTTCGACGCGGATGCCCGGCTGCTGGCGCTGCGCGACGAGATCACCCACGACAACGGCGCATACCTGCGCACCCACGGCCTGCTCGTGCCGGAGCTGACCGTGGGCATGCTCCCCGGCCCGTACCGGATTCCCGCGTACCAGGCCGTGCTGGACGTGGTGCTGACGAACAAGACCCCGTGCGGCACCTACCGCGCGCCCGGCCGCTACGAGGGAACCTTCGCCCGCGAACACCTGCTGGACGTCGCGGCGGACCGGATCGGCATCGACCGCGCCGCGATCCGGCAGCGGAACCTGTTGCGCCCCGACGAGATTCCGCACGTGCGTCCGTTGCGGGCGCTGGGCACCGACATGGTGCTGGACGCTGGCGACTACCCGGCGCTGCTGGCGACCGCGCTGGCCAAGACCAGCGGCTGGCGCGACGAGGTGGCGCGGCTGCGGGCGCGCGGTCGCAAGGCCGGTTGCGGCTTCGCGGTGTTCCTGGAGAAGAGCGGGCTCGGACCGCACGAGACCGCGGACGTGATCGTCGAACCCAGCGGGCGGGTCCGGGTGCATTCCGGCGGCACGTCGCTAGGTCAGGGCATCGAAACCGTGCTGGCCCAGATCGCCGCCGACCGGCTGGGCATCGACCACCAGAACGTGCAGGTGATCAACGGCGACACCGACCTGCAGCCGTTCGGGCTCGGCTCCTGGGCCAGCCGCTCGACGGTGTTGGCGGGCAACGCCGTCGACCTCGCGGCGACGGCCGTGTTGCGGCGAGCGCGATCGGTCGCTGCCCGCATGCTCGATGTCCCGGAAGACCTGCTGGAGCACTCCGGCGACGCGTTCGCGTTCGACGACCGCAGCGTGGGGTTGGGCGAGATCGCCGCCGCGTGCGCGCCCGGAAGTCCATACCTGGAGCCGGGAACCGAACCTGGGCTGGCGGCCCGCCGGGTCTTCGAAGTCGATCACATGACCTACCCGTACGGCGTGCACGTGGCGCTGGTCGACATCGATCCCGGCACCGGGCACGTCGCGGTGCCGCGCTACCTGGTCGCCTACGAGATCGGCAAGGCGATCAACCCGACGCTGGTCGAAGGGCAGTTGCGCGGCGGCGTGGCGCAGGGACTCGGCGGCGCGCTGTACGAGAACTTCCACTACGACGAACAGGGCCAGCCGCAGGCGGCGACGTTCATGGACTACCTGATGCCGACCGCGACCGAGGTGCCCGGCCTGGTGGACACGATCGTCACCGAAGATGCGCCCAGCCCGGACAACCCGTTGGGCCTCAAGGGCGCGGGGGAGGGTGGCATCACCGCGGCGGGCGCGGCGCTGGCCAACGCGGTGCGCGACGCGCTCGGGCTGACCGGTGCCGTGGGCCACCTGCCGTTGAGTCCACAATGGATCTGCACCGAACTGGGCCGAGGAGGAACCGCATGCGGCTGACCAACGAAGTCGTGCTACCCGCCGCGCCGGAGACGGTGTTCGCGCTGATCAACGACGTGTCGCGGGTCGCGCCCTGCATGCCGGGCGCGACGTTGGAGGGCCGGACCGGCGACGACTCCTACCGCGGCCGGGTCCGGGTCAAGGTCGGGCCGATCTCGGCCGCCTACCAGGGCGTCGTCCGCTTCCTGGAGGTCGACGAGCCCGGCAACCGCCTGGTGCTCGACGCCAAGGGCAGCGACCAGCACGGCAGTGGCAACGCCGAGGCCAAGGTGGAGGTCCGGGTCCGCCCGCACGACGACGGCAGCGTGCTCGCGCTGGACACCGACCTGGTGATCCGGGGCAAGGTCGCGCAGTTCGGACGCGGCGCCCTGGCCACCGTCTCGCAGCAGCTGATGGAGCAGTTCGCGCGCAACATCAGTGAACTGCTCGCCGAACCCGTCGTGAGTGGCAATGGTCGCCAGGACGACCACAACCACTCACGACCGGAGCTGGACGGGCTGTCGCTGGTCGCGGTGCCGGTGCTGAAGAAGATCGCACCGGTCGCGGCTGCGCTGGCGGTCGGAATCGTGGCCGGGCGGTTGCTCGGCGCGCGGCGGCGCGACGTGCTCGCGGACGATCGCGTCAACGCCGTGGTCCAGATCGGGTCGGAGAGCTTTTCGGTTCCGGCGCGCCGAGTCGTAACCCTGCTGAGGAGGTGATGCGCGTGCTGCACTGCACCCGTCAGTCCCCCGCCGTGGTGGTCCTCGCGCTGGATCGCCCGGATGTCCACAATGCACTCGATGCGGCGCTGGTCGATGCGCTGCACGAGCAGATCGCCGAAATCGCCGCCGACGAGCAGGTGCGCGCCGTCGTCCTCGGTTCGAGCACGCCGGGCAAGTTCTGCGCTGGGGCGGATCTCACCGTGCCGGACGAGGAACGCCGCAAGATCAGCGACGACCTCTACGCGCTGTACGAACGGATGCTGCGGTTGCCGGTTCCGGTGATCGCAGCGGTGGACGGCGCCGCCGTCGGTGGCGGGGCGCAACTCGCGTTGACCGCCGATGTCCGGTTGGGATCGTCGCGGGCGCGGTTCCGGTTCGTCGGGCCGGGCCACGGCTTGTCGGTCGGACCGTGGGCACTGCCGTCGACCGTCGGCCGCCGCGCCCTGGAGCTGGTGCTCAGCCAGCGCTTCATCGACGCGGAGGAAGCCGTGGCGATCGGGCTGCTCGACCGGCTCGCGGAAGACCCGCTGCGCACCGCCACAGCCCTGGCCGGATCGGTCGTGCAACTGGACCGCGACGCCGTGCGACGGGCGAAGCAGCAGGTGGTCGCTGACGAGCGGCTGCTGGCACGGCTCGCCGAGGAGCGGTCGGCGAACGCCGCGGTGTTCACCGGCGAAGTACCGCGCGGCAGATGATATATCAAATCGCAACTGGGAGGTTGGAGTGCCGTACGCGACCACCGACGACGGAATTCGCTTGTACTACGAGGAAACCGGCAGCGGCGAGCCGCTGGTCTTCGTGCACGAGTTCGGCGGAGATCACCGCTCCTGGGAGCCGCAGATCCGGCATTTCGCCCGCCGGTACCGCTGCGTCGTGTACGCGGCGCGCGGCTACCCGCCGTCGGACGTGCCCACCGAACCCGAGCGCTACGGCCAATACCGGGCCGTCGATGACCTGGTGGCCGTCCTCGACGCGATCGGGGCGGACCGCGCGCACGTGGCGGGCAACTCGATGGGCGGGTTCTGCACGCTCCACTTCGGACTCCGCTACCCGGAACGCGCCCGCTCGCTGGTGGTCGCGGGTTGCGGCTACGGCGCGCATCCCGACGCCCAGGAGAAGTTCCGGCGGGAGTCGGAGCTAGTCGCGGTGGCCTTCGAAATCGAAGGTTCGGCGGAGATGGCCAAGTGGTACGGCTACGGTCCGGCTCGCGTGCAGTTCGAGAGCAAGGACCCGCGCGGCCACGCCGAACACGTGGCCGTGCTCGCCGAGCATGACCCGGTCGGAGCGGCGCGGACGATGCGCGGCGTGCAGAAGGCCCGTCCGTCCCTGTACGACCTGCGCGCGGAACTGGCCGCGCTGGACGTGCCCACCCTGATCGTCGCGGGCGACGAGGACGACGGCGTGCTGGAGACCGACCTGATGCTCAAGCGGACCATCCCGCGCAGCGGCCTGGTCGTGCTGCCCAAGACCGGGCACGTGACCAACCTCGAAGAACCCGAACTGTTCAACCACCACGTCGAACGCTTCCTCGCCCAGGTCGACCACGACCGCTGGCCGCGCCGGGACCCGCGTTCGCTGAGCACTTCGACCACCGGCGCCAAGTAACCACGCAGAGGAGTCCACAATGGATATGAAGTTGGACGGCAAGATCGCATTCATCACCGGGGCCAGCAAGGGGATCGGCCGGGCCTGCGCGGAACAACTCGCGGCCGAAGGTTGCGACGTGGTCATCACCGCGCGCACCGAGGCGGACATCGTCCGCGCCGCCGACGAGATCGCCGCGGCCAGCGGTCGCAAGGTGCTCGGCCTGGCCGGGGACATGAGCGTCACCGCCGACGTGCAGCGCTGCGTCGACACCGCCATCGACCAGCTCGGCCACATCGACATCGTGATCACCTGCGCCGGTTCGTCGCCCGGCGGTCTGCTCGAAGAGCTGACCGAGGAACAGTGGTTGGGCAGCGTGCAGCTGAAATTCCTCGGCTACGTGCGCACGGTGCGCGCGGTGATCGGGCACATGCGCGAGCGCGGGACGGGCTCCATCGTGCTGGTGGTCGGCAACGACGGGCTCAAGCCGTCCTACTGGGAGATGACCGCCGGTGTCGCCAACGCCGCCGACATCAACTTCGCCTCCTCGGTGGCCGAGCAGTACGGGCCGATGGGCATCCGGTGCAACACGGTCAATCCGGGCCCGGTGAACACCGACCGGTGGGCCGGGCTGGAGGCCGCGTTCGCGCGGGACAAGAAGATCGACGGCCCGCGCGCGCACGAGCTCGCGGTGTCGTCGCTGCCGCTGGGGCGGATCTGCGAGCCGGAGGAGGTCGCCAACGTCGTCACCTTCGTCGCCTCACCGCGCGCCAGCTACCTCAACGGCGCGCACATCCCCGTCGACGGTGGCCAGCGCAAGGCCCTGATGGACCTCTGAATGCCTGTCTTTGGACTCGTTTTGCGTGGCGGTGCGGGTGGCGGAACCTCAGAAGCCTTCTCGCTCTGGGATCCCCGACATCATGTATGCCGATACACCACGTCGGGGCTGTCTTCGCGAGAAGACTTCTGAGAACCCGCGGCGGTGCCGGTTGCGAGGGTGGGCTAAACGGCTGCGCCGTTTCAAGAAAAAGATCAAAGACTGCGGCGAAGAGGAATGCCATGAAGACCGGAGATCAGATCGTCCAGGAACTGCCGTGGAAGTGGCGGACCCAGGGCGCCATCTTCCTGATCGGCGGCCTCGGATTCATGTTCGACGCCTGGGACGTCGCGCTCAACGGGTTCCTCATCCCGCTGGTCGGCGAGGAGTGGGACCTCTCACCGGGCGAGCGGGGCTGGGTCGGCACGTCGAACCTCATCGGGATGGCCGTCGGCGCGGTGGTCTGGGGCGCGATCGCCGACACCATCGGCCGCAAGCGCGCGTTCAGCCTGACCCTGCTGATGTTCTCGGTGTTCTCGCTGGCTGGTGCGGCGTCCCCGGATTTCGTCACGTTCTGCGCGTTCCGGTTCCTGGCCGGAATCGGCCTGGGCGGCTGCATTCCGGTGGACTACGCGCTGGTCGGCGAGTTCACCCCGGCCAAGGTGCGCGGCAAGGTGCTCACCGCGATGGACATCTGGTGGCCGGTGGGCGCGACGTTGTGCGGCATAGTGTCCGCCGCGCTGCTGGCGTTCGACAACTGGCGGCTGCTGCTGGTGGTGATGGTGTTGCCCGCGCTGCTGCTGTTCTGGGTCCGGCGCTCGGTGCCGGAATCACCGATGTACCTGGTCCGCCGGGGTCGAGCCGAGCAGGCCCGGTCGGTGATCGACGACCTGGTGCGCCGGACCGGGGCGAGCGTCGAACCCTGGACGCTGCCGGAACCAGCACCGCAGCCGAAGATGACCATCGCGGCGTTCGGCCGTCAGGCGCGCGACCTGTGGCGGTTCAGCGCGCGGATCACCTCGGTGTCGTGGGCGCTGTTCCTGACCGTGTTCCTGGTCTACTACGGCGCGCTGACGTGGCTGCCGAGCATCCTGGTCAAACAGGGGTACGGCAACTACGCGGCGTTCATGGTCACCACCCTGATGACCGCGATCGGCATCGTCGGCGTGGTGGTCTCGGCGTGGCTGGTGGACGTGGTCGGGCGCAAGTGGGTGATCGGGCTCAGCGGCCCGCTGGCCGCGCTGACCCTGGTGCTGTTCGCGGTGCAACTGGACATCGAGACGGCCGCCAAGTGGTGGATCGCGGCGTTCGGATTCCTCATCGAGCTGACCATCCCGGCGCTCTACGCCTATGTCTCCGAGCTGTACCCGACGGGCTTGCGCGCCAGCGGATTCGGCTGGGCGTCAACGGTCAGCCGGGTAGGGGCCGGATTCGTCCCGGTGATCTTCGGATCACTGCTGTGGCCGTACCTGGGCCTACCGCTGACGTTCGTGGTCATCGGAGCCCTGCTGGTGCTGGCATCGCTGTGGATGGCGGCAGCCGCCCCGGAAACCAAGGGCCGAGAACTGGACAACATCAACACCCCATCAACCCCCTCCAACGTCCCCTGACCCCCGGCACATCGAAGTGAAGGGCACCTTTGACCGGCTTACTGCTTGGGTTCTAGGGGTGGTTGCAACACCTGATTTGTTCAGGGGTTGTGGTGTTCGAGATCCGCGAGGGCCGGTCGCC
>NZ_JALBWV010000037.1 GCF_022678645.1 Saccharopolyspora soli
GGGGGGCGCCCCAACCAACCCCCGCCGGCCCCCGCGGCCCCGGGGGGTATTAGGGGGGGGGGGTTTTGGGGGGCGGGGGGGGGCCCCCCCCCCCCCCCCCCACGACCCGTACCCTCGGCAGACGTGCACATCTCCTTCATCTGCTCCGGGAACATCTGCCGCTCCCCGATGGCCGCGCTGGTGTTCCGCGAGCACCTGCGCCGGGCCGGGTTGGACGGCGTCGAGGTCTCCAGCGCCGGAACCGGTCCGTGGCACGTCGGCGAACCTGCCGACCCGCGCACCGCGAAGGTGCTCGCCGATCACGGCTACCCGACCGAACACGTCGCGGCGGAGATCGATGACGGGCACCTGGCCGCCGACCTGCTGGTCGCCATGGACGCCGGACATCTGCGCGCGGTGCGCCGCGCCGTTGACGACCCGGCGAAGGTGCGGCTGCTGCGCTCCTTCGACCCGGACGCCGATGACGGTGCCGAAGTTCCGGACCCGTACTACGGCGGTCCGAACGGGTTCGACGATGTGCTCGCGATGGTCGAAGCCGCGATGCCGGGCCTGCTCGACTGGGTCCGCGAACGGTCGTGAGGCCGATGCGCGAGCGAGCTCGTGCCGCCGTGGCGGAGATCACCGGGCGCGCGCCGATCGAAGTGCGACAACTCAGCGGCGGTGACACCGCCGCGGCGTTCGAGGTCCGCCTCGCCGACGGTGCGACGGTGTTCGCCAAGACCGCACCGGCGACGATGCCTGGCGCCATCGCGGCCGAAGCGGCATCGCTGGCCTGGCTCGCCGAGCCCGGCTCGGTTGCGGTGCCCGCAGTGCACGGACACACCGACCGTTGGCTGGTCACCGCGCACATCACGACGGCAGCGCCCACCCCGCAGGCTGCCGAAAGGCTCGGCCGCGAGCTCGCCGAGCTCCACGCCGCTGGCGCTCCGGCCTTCGGCGCGGCGCCGCCGGGCGGTCCGGCAGATGCGTGGATCGGTCTCGCCCCGATGCGCAACGAACCGGCTGAGCAGTGGCCGTCCTGCTACGCCCGTTGGCGGATCGAGCCGTACCTCCGACGCGCCGTCGATACGGGCACGCTGAGCGCTGCGGAGGGCTCGGTGATCTCCCAGGTTTGCACGGAGATCGACGATCTCGCGGGGCCCGCCGAGCCGCCCGCGCGGCTGCATGGCGACCTCTGGAGCGGCAATGTGCATTGGGGCGCAGATAGGGCTTGGTTGATCGACCCGGCGGCGCACGGCGGTCACCGGGAGACCGACCTGGCGATGCTGCGCCTGTTCGGCTGCCCCCACCTGGACCGGATCCTGGCGGCTTACCAGGAGGTCAGCCCACTCGCCGAAGGCTGGGAGCGCCGCATCGGGCTGCACCAGCTCTTCCCGTTGCTGGTCCACACCGTGCTCTTCGGCGGCGGCTACGCCGCCCAAGCCGTCTCCGCGGCCCGCTCCGCCCTGCGCTGACCGCTGACGGTGTCGTGGGGGGGTTTTTGGGGCCCAGGGGCCCCCCCCGCCCCCCCCCCCGGGGGGGGGGTGGGGGGGGGGCCCCCCACCCCCCCCCACCCCCCCCCCCCGACCCTTGGGTGGGGCGGTCTCGCGGGGAATTGCGCATGCTCACCACTGCATGAACAGCCACATGACGCCGAGGTAGCCCACCAGCACCAGGCCCATGACCGGGATCGTCATCAGCAAGCCGACGATCCGGTCCTTGATCGAGCGACCGAGGACGAGCGGGAGCACCACGCCGATCGCGATCGCGCACCAGCCCGCCACCGGGCCGGGTCCGGAGTTCGAGTTGGCGTCCGTCGCCAACCACAGTGCCCAGCAGCCTTCCATGATCAGCACGCCACCGAGCAGCCCGAGCCCGGCAACCCGCAGCAGGATGCGCGGGTGCCGCCGGGCAGATCCGGCCGCTGCGTAGACCGGACCGGCGAGCACGCCCGCCAGGATCCAGATCAGGGTCGAGGACGCCGACACCGCGAAACCGCTCAAGAACGCGGTCCCGTAGTAACCCAGGACCATCCCGGCCTCGGTCAACGCGCCAGCGCCAGCAGCCAGCCCGTGGCGACCGGGGATGGACATGCCCACGACGAAGGCGAGCACCACCCACGGCGTTGCCGAGTTGACCAGCATGAACCAGCCGCCGGAACCGGCGAGCACCTGTTGCCCCAGCATGGTCAGCGCGCCGCCCACCAGCCCGACACCGGCACCGATCAGCAGCGACTGCCAGATCCGAATCGACGCGCCAGGTTTCAGCGCCGGTGCGCCCGCTTCCAACGTGTTCCCCACACCCGTCGAACGTAGCCAAACCACCGGACCGGTTCAGCGTCCTACTGATCACGATTGCGCATTCTCGCCACGCGCGCCCCGGCCTCCGCAAGCGGGCTGACCTGCCACGATCGTCCAGCGGGAGCCCAAAACCGCAGGTCAGGATGGCTGAGCTACGGTGGGGTGGTGCGTCTGAAGTTCTTGCTGCGCCCCGGTTGGCTGGGTCTGATCGGGCTGGTCGTGGTGTTCTCCTCGCTCTGCTTCACGCTGCTGGCCCCCTGGCAGTTCGGCCGCAACGACGAGGCGCAGACGCGCAACAACGCGATCACCGAGTCGTTCCACGCGGCGCCGAAACCGCTCGCCGCGGTGCTGCCCGCCGGGCAGGCGCCGGACCAGCGGACCGAGTGGACGAAGGTCCTGCTGCGCGGGCAGTACCTGCCGAACGGCGAAACGCTGGCCTGGCAGCGCACCGTGCAGGGCGAACCCGCCTTTGAGGTGCTCACCCCGTTCCGGCTCGACGACGGCACGACCGTGCTGGTCGACCGGGGTTACATCCGCCCGGTCAACGGCACCCAAGCGCCGGACTACGCGGCGGCGCCGACCGGTGATGTCACGCTCACCGCCCGCATCCGAGCCGACGAGCAGGACAGCAAGCAGCGCCCGCTGTTCGACCACGACGGCCAGCGGTGGGCCTACGCGGTGAACGCGCAGACGATCGGCAACGGCATCGGAATCCCGCTGCGGCCGGGCTACTTCATGCTCGCCGAGGGGCAGCCCGGTGTGTTGGATGCCCTACCGCTGCCGCAGCTGGAATCCGGGCCGTACTTCTCGTACGCGCTGCAGTGGATCGCCTTCGGCATCATGGCGATCATCGCGATCGGCTACCTGGTCTACTCGGAACTGCGCCCGGAAGCCCGACCGGCGTGGCGCGACGAAACCACCGACGGCGAACCCGCAGAGGCGCCGGACGACCGGCCGATCCCCAGCGGTCCTCCCGTCGGCGGGGGCGGTCGTCGCCGGAAGAAGATGTCGGTGGCCCAGGCGATAGCCGAGGACGAGCGCCGCGAACGCGAAGAAGCAGCCCGCCGCGAAGGCGAAGCGCCACAGGACACCGCGTCTGCCGACGAAGCCCGCAGCACCGAACCCACCCACCGCACCTGACCGGACGCGGCGCAATTCCCGCGCTCTGCACGGGACGGTGCGGGCCGGGGCCGCTTGCTCGTCAGCGGGTGCGGCGTTCGCGGCGGAGGCCGCGGGCCAGGGCAGCACCCGCGGTCAGGACACCGGTGAGTGTGCCGATCACTCGGGAGAGCTCGACGCTGCGGGTTACGTCGCCCGCGTCCGCGGTGCGGCCCTCGCCCAGCACCGGGCGCTGCTCCACGACGTGGCCGTACACCGTCCGCCCGCCCAGCCGGATCTGGAGGGCACCGGCGAACGCCGCCTCGACCTGCCCGGCGTTCGGACTCGGGTGCGCCGAAGCGTCCTGCCGCCAAGTGCGCCACGCGCCGCTGGCCGAACCGCCGACCACCGGCGCGCACGCAGCGGTCAGCACGGCCGCGAACCGGGACGGCAACAGGTTCAGCACGTCGTCCAAGCGAGCGGCGGCCCAGCCGAAGTTGCGGTAGCGCGGCGAGCGGTGCCCGACCATGGCATCCAGGGTGTTGGCCGCGCGATAGCCGATCAGGCCGGGGATTCCGGCGATCGCACCCCACACCAGGGGCGCGACCACCGCGTCGGAGGTGTTCTCCGCGACCGACTCGACGGTCGCCCGCGCCAGGCCCTGGCCGTCCAGCACCGCCGAGTCCCGGCCGCACAGGTTGCGCAGCCGCGCGCGAGCCGCCTCGATCTCCCCGGCATCGAGCATCCGGGCCATCGCGGTGCCCTCATCAGCCAGCGACGAGCCGCCCAGCACGGCCCAGGTGACCAGCCCGGTGGCCGCCGCCTCCAGCACCGGGCTGCGCTGCGACAGCCGCTGGGCCAGCACCCCGAGTCCGACCGTGCCGCCGACCAGCAGGCCGGTGTAGGCGATCCCGGCGAGGCGCTGGTCCCGGTGCAGCAGCCGCTCAGCGGTCTGCGCGGCCCTGCCGAAGATCGCGACCGGGTGGCCGCGCTTCGGGTCGCCGATCGCCGCGTCCGCGGCCACTCCGAGTAGCAGTCCGACCGCCCGTCCCGCGCTCACCGGTGCCGCACCTCCTGATCGACCTGTCCCCAGCTGCCTGGAACCCGAGACCAATGCGTTCGCCCAGGGCAACGCGCCCCACCGCGCTCGGCCCAGCAGATTCGCACCCCGCGTGCCAGGCATCGCGAGTCACAGGAGCGGATGTCCCGAAGCTCGCAAAGCTGCCCGGAACGCTACCGCTGGGACCGGTCGGACCGATCACCGCATGCCAGGTGACCGGCCGTGTCGGCGCGACCGGATATCGTGGCGGACCGTGACGGCCCCGGACCACGATGCCGATGTGCTGCGCGCGGGCGTCGCGGGAACCACCGCGACGGACGTGCCGAGCACCCAGGCTCCCGAGCAGACCCGCGACGGCGGGCAGCGCCTGCAGCTGTTCGCCTACCTGCAGGCGCCCGAGCACCGCACCTACCTGGCGATCATGCGGTTGTTCACCTCGACGCTGCTCGCCGACCTGTCCGCCGGAGAGGTCGGCGCGGCGCTGGCCGCGGCCGAGCGGGAGGGTCGGGTAGCACCCGGCGAGTCCGATGTGGACACCGTGATCGACCGGCTCAAGCAGCTGGTCAAGTGGGGCAACCTGGTGGTGGGCCGCCGCGAGACCATCGCGTCGAGCATCGCCGAGTTCCAGCACGGCAGCGTGCGCTACCAGGTCAGCAAACTCGCGGTCCGGGTGCAGCGGGACGTCGACGCGCTGCTGCGGGTTCCCGAAGGCGCCCGCGAGGTGTCGCGCGAGCTGCTGCCCGCCATCGACCGCGGGCTGTCCCGGATCGGCGCGGCGCTTTCCGACGCGTTGACCGCCGAACAGCGCGATCCGCGGGCGAAATCCGCCCGGCAGGCGGTCGAACGGCTCGCTGAGCAGGTCACCACGGTGTTCCTGCAGCACGCGGAACTGGCCGCCACGGTCCGCGACTTCTACGCCTACCTGGGGCAGGTGGTGACCCGGCATCAGCTGGCGCCCGAGGAGATCTCCGGGTTCCGCAACCTGCTGGTGGAGTACATCCAGATGGTCGTGGAGGACGTGCTGCGACACACCGAGACGATCGCCGGTTCGCTGGCTGGGCTGGCCAGTGCCCGCCCCGAACTGCTCCGGCTGCTCGGCCCGGCCGACCAGCTCGGCACCGATGTGGAGCGCGCGCGGGGCCGCACCGCCGCCGACTGGCAGGAGCTGACCGACTGGTTCGTCGACTCGCCGGGCCGACCGAGTCAGGTCGCCGCGCTGCGCGAGGCCACCGCCCGCGCCATCGGCTCGCTGCTGGCCAGCGTCAAGCGCGCCACCTCCGGCGGTGGCCTGGTGCCCGGCCGCCGGGGCGAGCTGCTGAAGCTGGCGAAGTGGTTCGACAGCGCCGACGAAACCACCTCCCACCAGGTCTATTCGGCCGCGTTCGGGCTGCACTCGGCGCGGCACCTGCTGCCCGCGCCGGACTACGACAGCGACAACGACAAGGTGCCGTGGCGCGACGGACCGGTGCTCGACGTGACGGTGAGCGTGCGCAGCCGGGGAGACCGCGGGGCGCGCGGCCGGACTTCCCGGGTGCTCGACGACCCGATGACCGAGGAAACCCTGCTGGCGCAAGCACGTCAGGCCGACGAGCGGCGCAGCGCGGCGGTCGCAGAACTGGCCGAGGCGAGTTCGCGGCTGGCCGAACAGCGGCTGTCCACCGATGCACTCGGGGTGTTGTGCGAGTTGCTGACGCTGGCGATGGCGCAGCGCGACGGTTCCGATGATCCCGGCACCGCGCTCGATCCGGTGCACCGGCTGCGGGTCACGGTCCACCCCGAGCCGGGTCGGGAGACCCGGATCTCCAGCGCCGCAGGCACTTTGACACTGCGCGACACGGTCTTGGAGGTCTCCGGCGACGGCGCTATCCCGGAAACCCCGGAGCCGGTCCGATGATCGCGACTTTCGACGAGCTGCCGGACATCGACGCGGCCAACGTGGTCCGCTGCGCGCGGGCGCTGCTGCGCCGACCGCTGCTGCGCTCCGGCGGTCCGGACGGCGAACTGCTGCCGATGATCTACCGCCAGCGGGCCGTGCTCCAGGACTTGTTCTCCTCGCTGCTGGGGTACCGACTCGTGGTGGAGCGGCGGTTCGCCCGGTTGTACAAGGCCGGGCCAGGAGCGGACTCCACGCGCGGCGAGGCGTCGCTGTCGCCGCGTGGTTACGCGTACCTGGCGCTGACGTTGGCCGCGCTGACCGGCATCGGCCGCCAAGTGCTGCTCTCCCGCCTGGTCAGCGATATTCGCGCCGCCGCGGTGGAAGCCGAAATCCAGGTGGTCGACGACCCGGCGGACCGCCGGGCGCTCACCGCCGCGCTGCGCAAACTGGTGGCGCTCGGCGTGATCACCGAAACCGAAGGCTCGGTGACCGCGGAGTCCACTGCCGAGGCCCTGATCACCATCGACACCGACCTGCTCGGCCAACTCGTCGCCGCACCGCTGGCCGAGGCGGACAGCCCCGAGCAGCTGGTCCAGCTGGCCTCCGCCGCTGGCCCCCGGGACTTGGCGCACGCGGTGCGGCGACGTCTCGTCGAAGACCCGGTCGTGCTCTACGGCGACCTCCCGGCCGAGCACGCGACTTGGCTGCGCGAGCACGTGACCAACGAATCCCGTTTGCTGGAGCGGTTTTTCGGCCTGGTCAGCGAGTGCCGCGCGGAAGGTGTGGTGGTCTGCGACCCGGAGGACTACCTCACCGACCTCGTCTTCCCCGGCCCCGGCACGGTCGCCCGCATCGCGCTGCTGGCGCTGCCGGAGCTGCTCAGCCGCGCGGTGCCGGACGAGCGGGGCAAGCACCCGGTCACCTGGCAGGACTTCACCGACGTCTGCCAGGACCTGGTCGACTCCTACCCCGCCGCGTGGTCCCGGCAGGCCACCGAGGACCACCAGGAACTGGTGCGCTCGGTCGTCGCGTTGCTGCACCGCCTCGGCCTGCTGCACGACTCCGACGGCCGCTGGCTGCTCAACCCGGCGGCGCACCGCTGGTTGCCGCAGCCGGACGCCACCCCGGCCGCGGGCCGGGAACCGGAAACCCCCGCCCCGGAATCGCCGGGTTGGTCGCTGTTCGACGACGTAGCAGAGGATGGTCAACGGTGAGCGCAGACAACGCTGAATCGCTGCCCACCGCGAACCGGTGGCGACTGCACCGCGGTGGGATCGTCAACATCTGGCAGTACGCCGAGACCACCTTCGACCTGGGCGGCGGCCGGGCGATCTTCCAGGGCACCAACGGTTCCGGCAAGTCCCGCACCCTGGAACTGCTGCTGCCGCTGTGCCTGGACGGCGACCTGCGGCAGCTGGGTTCCAAGGGCTTCGACACGGTCAGCATCCGGCGGTTGATGCTCGACGAATACCCCGGCGGGCCGAACCGGATCGGCTACGCCTGGATCGAGCTGCGCCGCGAAACCCCGGACGGCGGCGAGGAATTCCTCACCTGCGGCCTCGGGGTGAAGGCGTCGAAGACCTCGCAGTCGATCAGCGATTCGTGGCGGTTCATCACCGGCCGCCGGGTCGGCATCAACCTGCACCTGGTCGGCGCCGACCGGGTCCCGCTGGGTTCGGCGCAGCTGCGCGAGCTGCTCGGCGCCGACTGCGTGCTCGACGAGCAGGCGTTCCGCGCGAAGGTCGCGGCCACGGTCTACGGCGTGCCCGCCGCCCGCTACGGCGACCTGCTGCACCTGCAACGCACCCTGCGCAATCCGGACGTCGGGCTGAAAGTCCTGGAAGGGCAGCTGGAGCAGATCCTCTCGGATGCGCTGCCGCCGTTGGATCCGGGTTTGATCGAACGGCTGGCCAGTTCGTTCGACGACCTGGAGTCGATCCGGGCGAACATCGTCCGGTTGACCGGCGCGGACAAGGCGCTCAGCGCGTTCCTGTCCACCTATTCCGGGTACGCGTTCGGCGCGCTGCGCGACCGCGCCGAAGCGATGCGCGCCGCGCAGGAGAAACTGCGGGCGCTGCGCGGAGAACTCGCCGGTCTGGAAAAGCAGGTAGCCGGTAAGCGGCACGATCGCGAGGCCGCGCAGCGCAGGATCGCCGAGCTCGAACAGCGCGAAGGCGAGTTGGAATCCAGCATCGACGCGTTGCGCTCCCACCCCGCGTATTCCGAGCTGCAGAACCTGCGCGACCGCGAGCGGCTGGTGGAAAGTGCCCGCGCCGCAGCGGTTTCGGCGCTCGACACGGCGAGCAAGCACCGCGCGCAGGAGCACCGCTCCGCCGAATCGGTGGTGGGCATGTTGCGCCGGTTGACCGGTGACGCCGAGGCCGCCGGGGTGGCGGCGGGCCGAGCGGCGCGGCAGCTTTCCACCGCGGGCCTGGACGGTTCGCTGGTGCCGCAACCACCCGCGATCCCGGCCGCCGAGGTGCGCGGCGAACAGGCCGAAGTGCGCACCTCGCCGGAGCCGGACGCCGAGCCGCTGCCAGTGCAGCGCTACGGCGCGCCACAGCTGGACACCGATGCACTCGCCGCGGAATTCCGTGCTGCGGTCGAAAATTCCGCGCAGGCCGCATCGGTCGCCCGGCAGCGTTCCGCGCTGACCCTCGCGCTGCACCAGCAGGCCCTGGAACTGGACGCGGAGCAGGACGAAGTCGCTGAACTGCAACGGCTGGCCCGGCAGGCGCAGCTGGCCGCGACCGAGTCCGCAGGGCGGCGCAACCAGGCCCAGCAGGAACTCTTCGACACGGCTGCGGTGTGGGTGGAACTCACCCAGAAGTGGTGCACTGAGTGGCCCTCCACCGTGGACGAACTGCCCGAACCTCCGGTGGCCGAAGATCTCACCGCGGACCGCTCAGCGACCAGGCGGGCCCGCGAGCACGCGCGTCGCTGGGCCAAGCCGCAGTTGCACGAGGCGCGTCGAGAGGTGTCGGCGAGCGAGCAGGAGATCGCCGAACTGCGCGCGGACGCCCGGACCCGCGAAGAAGAACTCGCCGAGCTCCGCGCCGGGCACGAACGGACCCCAGCACGCCCCGGCTGGGCCGACGCGGCACGGGATGCCGCCCAGGGCCGCGCTTTCCACGAACTGGTCGACTTCCAGCCGTCGCTGAACGAGACCGACCGGGCCGGGCTGGAAGCGGCGTTGCAGTCCAGCGGGCTGCTCAACGCGTGGGTCACCGCCGACGGCGCGGTGTCCGGACTAGCCGACCTGCTCGCCGCACCGGCCGAACAACGCTCCGGCGGCACGCTCGCTGACCTGCTGTCCCCCGCCGCCGAGCCCGACTGCCCGGTGCCGCCGGAGCGGGTCGCCGCGCTGCTGGCTTCGGTGTCGATCGATGGGGACACCGGATTTTCCGTTTCGGTCACCGGGTCCTGGCGGGCCGGGGTGCTCTCCGGCTCGTGGCGCAAGGACGCGGCGGAGTACGTCGGCGCGGGAGCCCGCGAAGCGGCCCGCGCACGACGCATCGCGGAGCTGGAGGAGGACTTGGCGCGGCTGCGCGGCGAGATCGGCGACGCCGAGCGGCGGCACCGCGAAGCGAGCGAGCACGCCGCGGCGTTGGAGCAGCACCTTGAGTCGTACCCGGAGGACAGCGACCTGCTGACCGCGCATGCCAAGTTGGCGACGGCTATCGAGGCTGCGGCGGACGCCGATCAACGGGCCGTGCAACTGCGCGAGCAGCACGAGAACGCCGACCAGCGCTGGCAGGCGTCGCAGGCCGAGCTGGTCCGCTCGGCCGGGGAAGCCGACCTGCCCGCCGACACGCAGGCACTCGACACCGCGCACCGGGCCGCCACCGACGCCCGAGCCGCAATCGACGCGCTGCGCGAAACGATCGAGTCGCGCTGCCTGCCGACCCTCGACGACCTGCGGGACATCTCGCTGCACCACGACGCTGCGGTGGCCGACCGGATGGAGGCCGAGTCGCAGGCCGAACGGCGCTGCGCCGAATACGCGGAGCAGGCCACCGGGCTCGCGGAGCTCACCTCCGCCGTCGGCGGCGAGGCGCAGCAGATCGCCGACAAGGTCGGCGCGTTCGAGCGCGAGCGCGCGGAGCTGCGCGAGCAGTTGCCGCAGGCGCGGGAGAAGATCAGTTCGCTGCGGGAGTCCGCGGCGCGGCTGGAAACCCAGCTGGAGCACAAGCAATCCCAGCTCGCGGGCCGGGAGCACGACGCGGCCACCGCCACCGACTCGTTCCGGCAGGCGCTTCGCATCCCCGGTCTGTGGTCGGCAGCGGACGTCGCCGAAACCGCGCCGGAGGACGTGGACGAAGCCGCGGGCCTGCTCGCCGAAGCGGACCGCCGAGGCTCGTCGGAGGCCACCGTGCTCAACCGGCTGCAAACCCTGCAACACGCGTTGAGCGGCAACTACGACATCACCGCCGCCGACCAGCACGGCCTGCTCACCGTGACCGTCACCGGCGAGGAAGGCCCGCAGCCGGTGGCCGAGGCCGCCCGCCGGGTCGGCGAACGGCTCGGCGAGCAGCGCGGTTACCTCAACGAGCGCTACCAGTCGATCTTCGCCGACTACCTGATCCGGGACCTCGCCGAACGGCTGCGCGGGCAGGTCGGCATCGCCGAGGACCTGTGCAACCGGATGAACGAGGTGCTCGACGGCGCCAGGTCCAGCCAGGGCGTGCACGTCCAGCTGGAATGGCAGCCTTCGGCGGCGTTGGGCGAGGACATCAAGCAGGCCATCGAGCTGGTGCGCACCCCGTTCGCCAACCGCAGCGACGACCAGGATGCGTTGCTGCGGCGGGTGTTCACCGATCTCATCGAGTCCGAACGGGACAGCACTTCGGGCGGCTACGCGGAAATCCTGGCGCGTGCGCTGGACTACCGGTCGTGGTTCGCGTTCACGGTGCGGGTTCGCGACACCGGGCCGGACGGCAAGCCACGCGTGCGGCGGCTGCGGCAGCTGTCCTCCGGTGAGACGCGCCTGATCTCCTACGTGACGCTCTTCGCTGCCGCGGCGGCGTTCTACGACGCGGTCAGCGTGGCCTCGGACGGCCGTGGCCCGTTGCGGCTGGTGCTGCTGGACGAGGCGTTCGAGCGGCTGGACGACCCGACGATCGCACGGATGCTCGGCCTGCTGGTGGACCTGGACATGGACTGGCTGATCACCTGGCCCAGCGGCTGGGGGGTGTCGCCGAAGATCCCGAAGATGCACATCTACGACGTCCTCCGCCCCCGCAGCGGCCACGGCATCGCCTGCACCCACACCACCTGGGACGGCACCGGCCTCGAACGCACCGATGCATGAATAGGGTGTGCAGATTGGTTTGCGTGGCGGTGCGGGTAGCGGAACCTCAGAGGTCTTCTCGCTGTGGGATCCCCGACATCATGTATGTCCAATGCACCACGTCGGGGCTGTCCTCGCGGGGAGAACCCCAGAGGGGTGGGCACCGTGAACCCGCGGCGGCGCAAGCTGCGAGAGTGGAAGGAAGCAGCTGACGCCGCTTGCCTGACGGCCGCCTGCGGTCACAGCCAATCCGCGCACCTTTAAAAACCCGGCCGGGGTCAGAGAAGTTGGTACATCACGTGTAGGCCGACGTAGCCGTGGGTTGAGTGGTGGAACGCTTCCGGGAGGGTTGCGGCGATCTCCATGCCCAGGGCGCGCCACAGCGCGACTGCTCGGACGTTGGTCTCGACGACCGCGTTGAACTGCATCGCGCGGAAACCGTCCGCCCGCGCCTGGTCCAGCACATGACTTCCCAGCGCTCGGCCAGCGCCGCGCCCGGAATGCTGCGGATCGACCATGAAGCTGGCGGTCGCGACGTGCGCTGCCGGGCCTTCGTGGTTCGGGCCGGAGACCGCGGTGCCGACCACGGCGCCGCTCTCGTCGACGGCCACGACCGTGCGGCCCGGCGGCGCCGGGAACCACCGCTGCCGGGCGCGCTGCTCGTCGATGTCGCGGTCCCAGGAGAAGGTCTCCCCGGCCGCCGCGATGTCGTGCATGAACGGCCAGATCGCCGCCCAGTCGTCGGGGTGCGCGTCGCGAATCCGCATAGCCCGCAAGCTTCGGCGATCGTCCGGCGAATCGCCACCCATTTGCCGTGCCCTGCACGGGCGCGGGAATCGCCGTAACTTCTCGGCATGGCTTCGATCGTTGTGGAGTTCTCGACGCGGGAGCCGGAGCGGCTGGCCCGGTGGTGGGCGGAAGTGCTCGGGTGGCAACTCGACACGCACGCCGGGTTCGTGGTCCGGCCGACCGGCGCTGGTGTGCTGCTGCGGTTCGTCGCCACTACGCGGGCCAAGACCGCCAAGAACGGCGTGCACCTGGACCTGCGCAGCGAATCGCACGATGACCAGAACAAGATCGTGGAGCGGTTGTTCAACGCCGGTGCCCGGTTCGCCGACATCGACCAGAGCAGCGACGTCCCGTGGGTGGTGATGGCCGACGTCGAGGGCAACGAGCTGTGCGTGCTCGAACCGCGGACGGTTTACGCCGACACCGGACCGGTAGCCGCGGTCGTCATCGACACCCCGGACCCGCGCTCGCACGCCCGAACGTTGGCGGCGGCCACCGGCATGGAGCTCGCCGGGGACCGTTCCGAGTTCGCCTCGCTGCGCCCGCCCTCGGGCGAAGGCCCCTACGTGGAGTTCCTGGAGAGCACGTCAGGTCCGGAGGGCATGCTGCGCGTCCTCGCCGAGTGAGGCTTGGACGCGGTGAGCCACGTCCACAGTGGAGCGAGCATGTCGTCCACGCCGGACCCAACATCGGCCCGGCCCCGCTTCCGCACCGAACGGCGCGCCGACCGGTCGAGCAGCAACACCAGCGCACCGAGCCGCCAGGTCTGGCTTTCTCACTCAGCATCGAACGCAACCAAGCCACATTGTGGAGAATTATCTCCCTTGCGGACAGCCATTCCACCAATACCTCCCGTTCCGAACCTGACGCGACACCGACCCTCCGGCCGGTCACGCGGGGTGGCGACGCGAGTGAAGGGCACCTTCGACCGAGTTAGCCGGTCAAAGGTGCCCTTCACTCGCCACCCGAACACGGGTCTCAACCCTGGATAGCGCCCCGGCTGGCGGCTCCGGCGGCGGTATGTGGGCTCGGCCACGAAGCGCGGGGCGACGGGGTCGCGATTGTTGCCGATCAAATCTGACGCGAGCTACGATTTCCACATAGAGGAGAATCAACCACATAGTGGCAAGGAGTGGAATGAGTACGCAAGGCCCGTTGTCCGGGATCCGGGTGCTCGAACTGGGCAACTACATCGCCGCCCCCACGACGGGCCGACTGCTCGCCGACTTCGGCGCCGAGGTGATCAAGGTCGAACGCCCTGGAACCGGCGACGAACTGCGCAGCTGGCGACTCTTCCGGGGCGAGACCTCGATGCTGTGGCGCACCATGAACCGGAACAAGAAGTGCATCACCCTCGACCTGCGCAGCGACGAGGGCCGAGCCATCGCACTCGACCTGGTCCGGCGGTCCGACGTGGTGATCGAGAACTTCCGTCCGGGCACCCTGGAGAAGTGGGGCCTCGGCCCGGACCAGCTCACCGAGGCCAGGCCGGACCTGGTGCTGGTGCGCGTCTCTGCCTACGGCCAAACCGGCCCGTACCGGGACCGGCCCGGTTTCGGCGCGGTCGCCGAAGCCATCGGTGGCCTGCGGCTGCTCACCGGTGACCCCGACCGGCCACCGGCCCGCGTCGGCATCAGCATCGGCGACACGGTGGCCGGGCTGTACGCGACCATCGGCGTCCTGATGAGCTTGCTGCGCCGCGAGCGCGGTGAGCACCAACCCGGCAAAGTCGTCGACGTCGCGCTGTACGAGGCCGTGTTCAGCATGATGGAGTCGCTGCTGCCCGACTACGAGGCATACGGCGTGCTGCGGGAGCGCACCGGCGGCCGGATGGAGGGCCTGGCACCGACCAACACCTACCGCTGCCGGGACGACAAGTGGGTGGTGATCGCGGGCAACGGCGACGCGATCTACCGCCGTCTGATGACCGTGCTCGACCGCACCGACCTGCGCGACGACCCGGGCCTGGCCACCAACCCCGGCCGGTGGCAACGGCGCGACGAACTGGACGCCGCGATCAGCGCCTGGACCGGTGACCGCGAGATCGACGAGGTGCTCCGCCTGCTCGACGAGGCCGGGGTGCCCGCCGGTCCGATCTACGACGCGGCCGACATCAGCAAGGATCCGCACTTCCTGGCACGCGGCATGCTGCGACGCCGCGAAGTGCGCGATGGTGACGAGGACTTCGGGCCGGTCGCGTTCCCCGGCGTGGTACCGCGACTGGGCAGCGAGCCCGAGGAGATCCGCTGGCTCGGCCCCGAACTCGGCGCGCACAACGACGAGGTGCTGGGCAGTTTGCTCGGCCTCGACGAGAACGCTCGGCGCGAACTGCACGAAAAGCAGGTGATCTGAAGTGAAAGCCACTCCCCTGGTGCGTGACGTGACGTTGCGCGATGGGCTCCAACTCGCCAGCAAGATCCTGCCGACCGCCGAAAAGCTGCGGCTGGCCAGGGAATTGTTCGCAGCGGGCATCACCAGCGTGGAAATCGGCGCGGTCGTCCGCCCGGACCGGGTGCCAGCGATGGCCGACACCCTCGACCTGGTGCGCGAACTCGACGCCGATGAACTGGCCACCTGCTGGGTCCTGGTGCCGAACCTGACCGGAACGCGGCGTGCCCTGGACGCCGGGGTGCGCAACGTGCAGTTCGTGCTTTCGGCGTCGGACACGCACAACCGCAACAACGTCGGCCGGTCGACCGAGGCGAGTCTCGCCGATCTGCCAGCGGTTGCCGCGGAAGTCGCCGCTGCCGGTGGCGTCCTGCAACTGAGCATTTCAACGGCGTTCAGCTGCCCGTTCGAGGGGCCGATCCCGGTTGACCGGGTAGCGAAGCTGCTGGCCGACGAGCGGGTGCAGCTGGCGAGCAGTTTCGTCGTGTGCGACACGATCGGGCAGGCGGTGCCGTCGAGCGTCACCGAACTGGTGCGCACGACCCGCGACCTGATCGACGACCGCTGGCTGGTGTTCCACGGGCACGACACCTGGGGCCTGGGCGTGGCCAACGGCATGGCGGCGCTGGCGGCGGGCGCGAACACCCTCGACGGAACACTGGGCGGACTCGGCGGTTGCCCGTTCGCGCCCGGTGCCAGTGGCAACACCGCGCTGGAGGACTTGCTCTACGCGTTGCGGCCGAGCTGGCTCACCCCCGAGGCGTTCCATCGGCTCGTCCTGGCCGGGGAACAGCTGTTGTCCGAGGTCGACGAACCGCAGCGCAGTCGAGCCGCGTTCGGCGCCCGGCGCAGCCGTCCCACCCACGAGTGGGCGATGCCGTAAGGCCGTCTATCTGTCCGATGTGGACGCCCTGATGCCACAACTCGGCGATCACGCTGGTTCGACCAGTCCGCCGCGAATATGAGGTTGCAACTGCCCGTGGCGTGCTGGTCGAGATCTGAGCGCAGACCCTGGCGGATCCGGGCAACCCGATGAACCCGGCCGGGTGCTGCCCCAGCCGATCGCAACGTCGCAGGTCGCGGATTCCCGGCCCGGTACGATTGGCGTCGGAACAGTCGCAGGAGACCTGGAGATCAGATGTCTGAACTCGATTCGGGTGCGGAGATCGACCTCCCGGATGCTGATCTCGACGTCGCCGCGGCGCCGGGGCGGGAGCTCCCTCGCGGCGTCAAACCGCTGCTGGTGCTGGGCAAGATCCGCGAGGTGCTCGCCGCGTTCAGCCCCGAACGCCCGGAACTGACGATTCCGGAAATCCGACGTGCGACGGGCCTTCCACCCAGCACGTGCCAGCGGATCGTGGCCAACCTCGTCGCGGAGGGCTTCCTGGATCGCAGCGGCGACCGGTACCGGATCGGGCTCAGCCTCGCCTACTGGGCGGCACCGGCGTCGACCGGCCTCGACGTGGTGCAACTGCTCGGCCCGATCGTGCGGCAGCTGCGGGACGACACCGGCGAGACGTCGTGCGTCTTCCGGCGCGAGGGCAACCTGCGCGTGTGCGTCGCGATGGCCGAGACGCACCACGCCGTGCGCCGGGAGATGCACGTCGGCAAGCTCATGCCGCTGCACGCCGGTTCGGCCAGCCGCGTGCTGCTGGCCTGGGACGACGAGGCGGCCGATATCGTCCTCGGCGGCGAGCTGGCGCGCTACACGGATTTCACGATCACCGACGCGGAGCTGCTGCGGATCGCCCTGGCGCAGACCCGCAAGCAGGGCTTCGCGATCACTTCGGAGGAACGCGACGCCGGAGCCGCATCGGTCAGCGCACCGGTCTTCGACGCCCAGGATCGCCTGGTCGCAGCCATCGGCATCTCCGGCCCGACCCAACGCCTGACCCCGCAGCGCTGCCACGACTGGACTCCCAGGGTGCAACGAGCGGCCCGCGAAGCCACCCGCCAACTCGGCGGCCGCAGCACGTAAGAGGATGCGCGGACTGGCTTGCGTGGCGGTGCCTGACGACTGCCCTCGTCACGCCCAATCCGCACACCCACTAACGCCGCCCGCCGTCGTTGCAAATTGCACCCACCCGAACGAGGGTCAGAAGCCCTTCGCTACCCAGGCCCTCGGTACGCCATCCGTGTGCGGGGCTGCAATTTCACGAGAAATCGCAACGGCTCCGGCCGGGTGGGCGGCCGTGGTTTGGTGGCGGGGTCGGTGGTCCACTGTGGATGGTGTCAGCAGTGGGCTGGTTCGATGATCTTGATGCCGTGCAGGCGGCGGACGAAGTCCGCACCGAAGGCCGTTGCCGGGGTGTGGGCACCCGGCGCGGGCGGCTCGGAACGCAGGGCGCTGACGGCCCGGAGCACCGCGTCGGCCGTCAGGTCGTAGGTGTCCGGGCCGATCAGGGCCGCCGACACGCTCGTGCCGTCCGGCGCCGTTGCTTCCGCGTACACCTCGACCCAGCTGCGCGAGCGGGTGGCGCGGCCGGGTCCGCGCACCACCGCGCCGATCGCCGCCTTGCCCAGCTGTTGCACGACGTGCGAACGCATCACGACCTGCGACAACCGGGATGATCTGCGCCCGGCGAGGTCGAGTCCGGGCAGGTGGGCGAAGGTGGTGATGGTGCTGATCCCGGTGCTGCGGTAGGCCGAGCTCACATCGCCCCAGGGCAGTGCGGTCACCTTTCGCCGCCCGGACGGGAACGGCACCTCACGCCGCCGCCACGCCAGCGGCACGGTGCGGATTTCGCCGTCGATGCGGGCCCGACCGCCCAGCGCGGCGCCTTCCAACGCGCTCTTCAGCGTGCCGCCGCTGATCCCGCCGCTGGCGTGGAACGCCAGGTCGAGGCTGGTCGCGGTGGGCAATTCGGCGGCGACCATCGCGGCCAGGCAGTCGGTGGGCACCACGTCGAAACCCGAGCCGGGCAGCAGCACCACACCAACGCGCCGGGCGTCCTCGTGGTGCGCGAAAACCGCCTCGAACACGTCGATTTCGCCAGTGATGTCCAGGTAATGCACACCGGCTCGCAGGCAGCCGCGGACCATCGGCGCGGACGTCTCGGAGAACGGCCCGGCGCAGTGCGCCACGACGTCGATGTCCCGCAGGCCCGCGGCGACAACGTCCGGGTCGTCGAGGTCGAAGATGCGGTAGGGCAGGCCGCGCGGCGTGGCGAAGGCGGCGATCTTCGCTGGATCACGACCGGCCAGCACCGGACGTTCCCCGCGGGCGATCGCCAGGTCCGCGACCAACCGACCGGTGTAGCCGCTCGCGCCGTAAATCATCCAGTTCATCGCGATCCTCTCGGGTACTGCTGAACATCCTGGTAACAAACACCACTGGGAGAGGTCGCGGGTTGCCCCGAGTTGCGCCAATCACCCAAGATCGTGAATCCCAACCCCCGAAATTCCCGCTCACCCCTCCGGACTCCCGGACGAGAGTCCCGGTCGAATGGGACTCCCACCCAGAGCATTCCCGCGCCGCACGTGATGTGCCAGGTGAGCGGAACTCTCGACCGGGCAGAACGGTCGAACGGGACGCTCGTCTGCAACGGGGTTCTGTCGGGCGGCGGCACCAGGTGGGTCCGCGGACGAGATGATCCGCGGTGCCGACTCCGGCACTTCAGCGCGGTGGGCGACCGAGCGCGACGGCGATCGAGGTGGCCGTGTCCTGGACCCGGCCGAGCAGTTGGCGCAGCGCAGCCGGGTCCGCCACCGCTCGCACCGTGGTCAGCGAGACGGCCGCCGCGAGTTGCCCGGTGGCGTCCGGGATTCCGACGCCGAGGCAGTGCACCAGTGGCTCGAACTCGGCCTGGTCGGTGGCGTACCCCAGCCGCGCGACCGCCGCCAAGTGTTCGCGGAAGTCGGCTTCGTCGGTGATGGTGCGCTCGGTGTATCGGGTGAAGGTGTGCTTGGCCAGCAGGCGATCGCGGTGTTCGGCGGGTAACCCGGCCAAAATCACCTTGCTGGCGGCGGCGGTGTGCAGCGGCACCGCTCGACCGATCCGCGACCAGGTGCGGATCGAGGCCGTGCCCTCGATCTTGTCGACGTAGACGATCTGGTCGTCCACCAGCTGCGCCAGGTGGACCGTCGAGTTCGTGGCGTCCGCCAGCGAGATCAGGTGCGGTCGCGCGACCGCCCGCAGATCCATCTCGTCCAGCACCTGCTGACCGAGTTCGACCAGCCGCAGCCCGAGCCGGTACCGGCCGTCCTGACCGCGGGCGATCAAACCGCCGTCGGCCAGCGGTTGCAGCATCCGCAGCGCGGTTGAACTGTGCACGCCGAGTTCGCGGGCCAGCTCCGCGATCGTCTTGGGCGCCCCGGCGAGGGTTTCGAGCACGTGCACCGCCTTGGCAACCGTCTTCGACATCCAAACCCCTCGATCGGATTGCAGCATGAGCACTCAGCTTGCAAATATTGCATCTTAGCAGGTCAGGCCGAAAGTCCGGGCAACACCCGGAGCACTGCCCGAAACCACCGCAAACCGTCGCGGAATCGCATGCGGAAAAGGACTCGAACGCAACCGAAGAGAATCGTTGCTCAAGCAACTTCGCCGAGGATTCTGACGCCTAGCTCGCCGCTACGAATGGCGAAACTCACTCGGGTGAAAAATGTTGTTTCGGCCATCCAAAAATTGACAGTCAACGCACCTGGTGATCGACTTTCGAGTGCATCTGTCAGCAATTCGGTAGACGGAAGAAGGCCCCCGAATGCGACACTCGCCCGTCCTGTTCAGCGCCGCGCTAACCCTTACCGCACTCGCGATCGCGCCAGCCGCACCCGCGAGCGCCGTCCCCGAGCAAGCACCGATGTGCGCGCTGTTCGCCTATCAACCCACTCGCGAAGGCAACACGCTGGTCGCCAATGGCGGCCGCAGCGGTTGCCTGAACAGCGCGACGGTCAACGTGCGGATCGTCGTGGAGCAGAAGGACAGCGCACCGAGGGTGCTCGGCGAGCTGGCGCAGAGCGGCACCGAGATCAACCTGGTGACGAAGGCCCCGTGCAACAGCGGCAATGCCGTCACCGTCTTCACCGAAACGGCCAGCTCCACCGGTGCGACGTACCGCTCCGCATCAACCACCTTCGAGAAATGCTGAACCGGACCTGAGCAGGGTCGTGAGCGCTAACGCGGGTTGGCGCCCGCTTTCGCGCTCACAACAGGGCGAACAGCGAATCAGCGATCAACCAGGCCCCGAACACCACGAACAGCGCCGTTGCCCCGTAGCGGATCGCCCGCTCCGGCAAGTGCTTCCCGAGCAGCATGCCGACACCGATCGCGAGCGCGTCGGCCAGCACCATTCCCAACGTCGAGCCGATCCAGGTGCCGAGCCAGTCGTGGTGGGTGGCCAGCGTGACCGTCGCCAGCATCGTCTTGTCGCCCAACTCGGCCAGGAAGAACGCGACAGTCACCACCAACACCGCGGAACCGGCCCGCCGGGACGCTTTGCTCTTCTCGTCCTCGGTCAGGTGGTCACCGCGCAGCGTCCAAGCGGCGAATCCCAGGAATGCCACCCCGGCGAGCAGGGCGATCCACTCGGTGGGCAGGAGTTCACCCAGTCCGAAGCCCAGCGCCACCGATACCGCGTGCACCAGGGTGGTGGCCACGGTGATCCCGAACAGCACCTGCCACGCGCGGTAGCGTGTCGCGAAGGTCATCGCCATCAATTGCGATTTGTCCCCGAGTTCGGCCACGAAGATGGCCGCCGAGCTCAATGCGAGACTGCCCAGCACGACGATTGTCCGCCTTTCCGATCGGGCCCGAACCGAAGGCGCGCAGCAACTTCGGCCCGGCAATGAATGCCGGTTGCCGAAGGTCTCGCCCACCTCGAATCCCAAGGCTCCGCGACCGGGTGCGCATTGCGCCGCACCAGCATGTCGACCGCGATATTGCGGACTACTCCCCTTCTTGCGCCACGAACCCTACCTCCTTTCTCGACAAAATCAAAATGCCACCCGGGCAGCCGCGGTTGAAATACCTTTTCCCGATTGCTAAACGAACTTTTCGGCAGCCCGCAAACCACTAATTCGCCGCCCCCGACCGAATTATTTTCGGCGCACGAAGGGCGATGCCCGGCGCCCGGAACAACCGGCCGCGAGGTGCGCCGACGTCAGGACTCGGCGAGCGTCCGGCCGGGCAGGTCAGGGTCGCAGCCCATCCTGGGCAGCTGCGCGCGAACCGCGCCGCGGGTGCGGCCGAACTCCTCGCCCAGCTCCTCGATCAGTCGGCTCCCGGACTCGCCGACCGTGCTCAGCCACCGCTCGCGAAGCCGCTCGCCGTCGGCCTCGCTCCACGGCCGACCGGCGTTGGGCGGCCGTGGTCGACTCCGCCCGCGACCGGCGGTCCACGGCGCGTGCAGCGCGGCCAACCCGTCCAGGGTCCGGGTGAGGAACGCGCTGGCGTCGCTGAGCCCGTCGATGGCGATCAGCAGATTGCCCTCGGCCACGATGCGACCGTCGGCGTCCGCGCCGGTGAACTCCACCGCCACGGAGGCGGGCTGGTCGTCGCTGGCCGGTTCGCCCCTGGCGTTGATTCCGTAGGTGTGCTGTCCGACTCGTACTTCGTTGCGAAAATCCATGCCTCGAAGTTAAGGCCAGCGACGACGATTCCCCGGTAGTCAAGTACCGGTTCTGCACCTGTGTCGGGACGATTTCTCGATCGAGTGAGGGACGGCTCACACCTCAGCCCGGAACACCGCGCCCGGCCGGACCGTTGGACGGGTTGGTCGATGCGCCCGTGTCCCCCGGGCTGCAACTACCGCCTTCGCGGAATACCGTCCGGCTGGAGCCGCGTCGCGCCTATCGCCGAGAGGCGACCGGTGCATCGACCGCCAGCAGAACGAGACCCCCGCCCTTCTCCGCGGGCGGGGGTCTGTTCATCTCCAGCGAGCCCGAGCCTTCCCAGGTGAAACCACCTGCCATCCCAGGGAGCGCGGTTCCTGTCCTCGAAACCACTTCGCGCAGCGGTGCGTTCTCCGTTCGGGTGGGGAGTGAAGGGTGAGGGGCACCCTTCACCAAGTAACTTGGTAAAGGGTGCCCCTCACCTCGTCCTCATCGAAGGAGTCCGGGGATGGGTTCTCAGTCGAAGGGTTGTTTGTCCGGTTGGCAGACCTGGCCTGGTTCTGGGACTTTCAGGTTGACCAGGTAGTCGGCCGTCATCTTGTCCGCGCACGAGCTGTCACCCAGGATGCAGTGCCCGAACGAGTCGACGCTCACCAGCCGGGCGTTGCCCAGCTGCTGTTCCATCCGCCGCGAGAACTCGTACTGGGTGGCCGGGTCGTAGAAGTTGCCGAACAGCAGCACCGGGTTCGCGGCTTGGTGCTGCCACGGGCCGCGGTGCACGTTCGCGCTGACCGGTGGCCAGGTCGAGCACCCGGCCACATCGCTGAACGCCTGCGAACGACCGAAGGTCGGCGACTCGGCCTCCCACTGCGCGGCGATGCCCGGCACCTGCTCTGGCTCCTTGGGGATCGGCTTGTCCGTGCAGTTCACCCCGAAGTACGTGTCGTCCACGTAGGTCTCCTCGGCGGCGTCGGACAGGCCGTCGAAGCGACCGATCGAGGTCGGGTTGTGCAGCACTCGCAGCAACTGCGGGGCGAATCCCTGCTCGGGGTGCAGTTGCTGGTACAGCGACTGCAGATCCGTGGCGAGCTGCCGGAAATCCTCCGGGTTGTAGAGGATGCCGCCGACGCTGTCGGTGAACTGGGAGAGCGTGATCTCCGTGCCGTCCGGCATGGTGATCGGCCCTTCCCGCAGCCGGTCGCGGATCTCGTCGAACTTCGCCCGCGGATCGCCTTCGCTGAACGCGCACTTGTCCGCCGTTTCGGCGCAGCGCTGCAGGAAGGCGGCCAAGGCCAGTTCGAAGCCCCCGGCCCGCTCCCGGTCGTACTGGACGCCGTCGGCGAGTCGCAGCGCCGGATCCACGTTGCCGTCCAGGACGATCGCGCGGCTGTGCTCCGGGAACACGTTCACGTAGGTCGCGCCCAGCAGCGTGCCGTAGGAGAAGCCGACGTAGGTGAGCTGCTCGTCGCCCACGCCCTGCCGCATCAGGTCGAGGTCCCGCGCGACGTCCTTGGTGGACATGTGCTGCAACAACTCGCCAGCGTGCTGGTCGCAGGACTCGCCGTAGTCCTGGTATGCGGCCATCGTGGTGCCGATCTGCTCGTCGGTGACCGGCACCGACGTGATCCGGCCCAGCACCGCATTGGCCTGCTCGGCGGACTCGAAGCAGCGCAACCGGGTGCTGCGGTCCACCCCGCGCGGGTCGAAGCCGACGATGTCGAAGCGGTTGAGCACCTCCGGCTCGAACCGGTCCACCGCGGACACCGGCATGCTGAACCCGGCGCCACCGGGTCCGCCCGGATTCAGGAACAACGAGCCGATCTTCGCGTCCGGGTTTGCCGCCGCCCGGCGCATCATCGCCAGATCGATGGTGCCCTTGCTCGGATCGTCGTGATCGATCGGTACCGGATAACTCGCGCAGCTGTACAGGTACCGCTGCGTGACAGGCACTCCGCTGAGCGCCTCTTCGTCGCACTCGCCCCAGGAAACCGGTGCGGCGCCGGACGGTTGTGCCACCGCCGGGGTACCCGCCACCACTGCCGTACCCGTGACCAGCGCGCTTGCCGCAATGGCCAATGCTCGACCCAACCTGCCGGAAAGCGCCCCCACACGCACCTCCTAGTTTCGTCTGTGAACTCCGAAACAGGAGTCAACAGTCCGAAAAGGAGGCAGCACACCGCAGAACGCAGGAACTTCGTGGTTTTTTCGGGCGCAATTCCGCTGAGCGCGGCGAAACGGCCCTGGCGACAGTGCTCTGCGACGAACGGGCTCGCGTCAGGGGACCAGGAACCGGCTGTCCCGAGCATCGGTGATCGCCATGTGGCCCGGTGCGTGGCCGATCGCGAACGGCGGTTTGGACTGCATCACCGCCGCTTGCGGGGTTACCCCGCAGGCCCAGAAGACTGGGATCTCACCAGGTCGGATCTCGACCGCTTCGCCGAAGTCTGGCTCGTCGATGTCCGCAATTCCCAATGCGTCCGGCGTTCCGATGTGCACCGGGGCGCCGTGCACCGCTGGATACCGGGAGGTGACGCGCACCGCGGCAGCGACCAGTTCCGCCGGGATCGGCCGCATCGACACCACCAGCGGCCCGGACAACCGGCCCGCTGGACGGCATTCCCGATTCGTCCGGTACATCGGGACGTTGCTGCCCGCTTCGACGTGGCGCACCGGGACTCCGGCCTCCAACAGCGCGGCTTCGAAGGTGAAGCTGCAGCCGATCAGGAACGACACCAGATCATCGCGCCACAGATCGGTGACCTCGGTGCGTTCCTCGACCAGCACACCGTGCCGGTAGACGGTGTAGGCGGGCAGATCGGTGCGCAGATCACCGGCGAAGATCGAGGCGCTGGTCTCCCCCGGCTCGGTCACGTCGAGCACCGGGCACGAGCGCGGATTGCGCTGCGCGAAGAGCAGGAGGTCGTAAGCGTGTTCGCGGGGCAGCGCGATCAGGTTCGCCTGCGTCCAGCCAGCGCTGTATCCCGAGGTGGGCACGCGCAAACCGGCGCGGAACGCGGCACGGGCCTGTGCCGGGGACATCGCCTGCGGCTGCGTCATCGAACATTCCTCCCTGCTCTGAACCGAAACCGGACCCGCTGGCCGGGGCGGGCCTGCGCGGCCTTGTCCACGTCCGCCGCGGTGACCACCGCGATCACCGGATATCCGCCGGTCACCGGGTGGTCGGCGAGGAACAGCGTCGGTCGCGCCGATGGTGGCACCTGCAACGCACCGGCCACCATGCCCTCGCTGGGCAGTTCCTCGGTGCGGCGGCGCTCCAGCGCTGGCCCGTCCAGCCGCATGCCGATCCGATTGCTGTCCGCGGTCACCTCGTACGGTCGGCTGACCAGGGTGGTCAGGGCGCCGTCGGCGAACCAATCGTGGCGCGGCCCCGGTTCGACGTGCAACACCACCTCATCGGCCGGATACGTCGCGACCGGGGCGAGATCGACCAGCGGGAACCGCTCGGGAGCCGGGCCGACCGGCAGCACCGCGCCGGGAACCAGCGGATCGGGTCCCAGCCCCGCGAGCACATCCGTGGCGCAGGAGCCGAGCACCGGCGGCACGGCGATGCCGCCGCGCACTGCGAGATAACTGCGCAGTCCCCGGCCGGGCACACCCATGCGCAGCTCGGCACCCGCCGGAATCCGCAACACCGAGTTCGCCGCCGCGATCCGACCGTCCACAGTGATCGGGCAGGGCGCACCAGTCACCGCGGCGGTCAGATCGCGGGTCGCGCGGACCGCGAGCCCGCCCAACGTGACCTCGACGGCCGCCGCACCCTCGGCGTTGCCGAGCAGCCGGTTGGCCAGCCGGAACGCGCCGCTGTCGGCCGCGCCCGAAGGCCCCACGCCGATGTCGGCCAAGCCCGGTCGCCCCAGGTCCTGGATGGTCGACAGCGGACCCGTGGCGAGGACTTCCAAACTCATCCGACCTCCTGGAAGCGCACCCGCACGCCGGGGCGCAGCAGTGCCGGTGGTTCCCGGTCGACGCGCCAGATCTCCAAGTCGGTGCGCCCGATCAACTGCCAGCCGCCGGGCGACTCGCGCGGGTAGATGCCGCTGAACGCACCGGCGAGACCCACCGAACCCGGCGGCACCTTGGTCCGCGATTCGGTCCGGCGCGGCACCACCAGTTCCGGTGGTCCACCGGAGAGGTAGCCGAAACCTGGTGCGAATCCGCCGAAAGCGACCGTCCACTCCGCACTCGTGTGCCGGTGCACCACTTCCCGTTCGGTCAGCCCGGTCAGCTTCGCGACCTCCGCGAGATCCGCGCCGTCGTAGACCACCGGCACGCGCAGCAGATCACCACCGCTGCGCGCAGCATCGACCGGCTTGACCGCCCGCACCGCAGCCTCGATCTCGGCGATGTTGGCGCGCTGCGGATCCAGGTGCAGCAGCAGCGTCCGCGCAGCCGGGACCAGGTCCGTGACGCCGTCGGGTGGGTTTTCCGCGAGCACGGCGTAAAGCGCCTGCACGGCTTCGAGATCGGCCAGCTCGATCAGCAGCCCCGAATCGGCGCATGGCAGGAAACGCATCACAGACCTCGCGAAGTGAACGGCGCCAGCTCGACTCCGGCGGCCACCAGCCGGTCCCGCACGGCCTCGGCGATGACCACCGCGCCCGGACTGTCGCCGTGCACGCAGATCGAATCGGCGCTGATCTTGATCGCGGTGCCGTCGATGGCCCTGATCGGCTCCCCAGCGGCGAGCTTCAGGCAGCGGTCCGCGATGGTCTCGGGATCGTGCAGCACCGCACCGGGTTCGCGCCGCGACACCAGAGTGCCTTCGGGGGTGTAGGCGCGGTCGGCGAAGGCTTCGCGGAACACCCGCAGTCCGGCCCGCTCCGCCTGGGCCAGCCACTGCGAACCGGGCAGGCCCAGCACGGCCAGCGAGGAGTCGTAGCTGCGCACCGCGTCGACCACGGCGGCGGCCTGGTCGCTGTGGTGCACGATCGCGTTGTAGAGCGCGCCGTGCGGCTTGACGTAACCGACCTCGGTCCCGGCGATGCGGGCGAATCCGGCCAGAGCGCCGATCTGGTAGATCACGTCGTTGGTCAACTCGGTCGGCGGCACGTCGATGAACCGGCGGCCGAAACCCGCCAGATCCCGGTAGCTGACCTGGGCCCCGACCGCGACACCCAGCTTGGCGGCCTGCTGCACGGCCTGCCGGATCACCGTGGCATCGCCCGCGTGGTAGCCGCAGGCGACGTTCGCGCTGGTGACGACGCCCAGCAGCGCCTCGTCGTCGCTTAGCTCCCAGCGCCCGAAGCCTTCCGCGAGGTCCGAGTTGAGGTCCATGCCCACCTCACTTCCGCAGCGCGGCGACGCCGCCGATCGAATCGAATCCCGATTGGGAGGTCAGCAACCAGGTGACCACGATCAGCATCCCCTTGGGGGCGCTGGTATCCCCCGAGCGGGTCGAGCTGCTCGGACGCCGTGGTCGCCGGAGCGATGACACTCCGATCAACGTGTCGGGATCAACGTGAACACCGTTCAGGGAACGATAGTGAATTGTTGAACAATTCTGCAATACCCTGTGCGGAACTTTCTCGTTAGACTGCGGATCAACTGCCAGGGCGTCGTTGGGAGCTGGATTGACCACCGCGGACCCGTGGGTGGACCTACTCGCGGCCGATCGGTCGCTGTTGGACCGCACCAGCACAGCCGAGCGGGTCGCCGATGTGCTGCGGCAACGCATCATCGACGGCGCGCTCGCACCAGGCACCCGGCTGTCCGAGGAAAGCGCTGGCCGGGCGCTGGCGGTCTCCCGCAACACCCTGCGCGAGGCGTTCCGGCTGCTGGTGCACGAGCGGCTGCTGGTGCACGAATTCCACCGTGGCGTGTTCGTCCGGGTGCTCAGCGCCGACGACGTGATCGACCTCTACCGGATGCGGCGGCTGCTGGAGACCAGTGCGGTGCGCCGCGCCGCCGAGGCCGCACCAGAGCTGGTGGCAGCCGTGGATCGCGCGGTGAGCGACGGCGAGCGCGCGGCCGAGGCCGAGCGCTGGTTGGACGTGGGCACCGCGAACATGCGCTTCCACGAGGCGCTCGCCGCGCTGGCCGCCAGCCCGCGGGTCAACGAGACGATGCGGCAGTTGCTCGCCGAGCTGCGCTTGGCATTCCACGTGATGTCCCGCGCGCAGGAGTTCCACGAGCCCTACCTGGAACTGAACCGCGAGATCGCGGACCTGATCAGCCAGCGGGCGATGCAAGCCGCCGCGGACCGCCTCGACGAGTACTTCGACGCCGCCGAAACCCAACTCGTCGCGGCCTACCGGGACTACACCCCGAAATGAGGCTTCTACTGCGATTGTCGGATTGAACGGCCGTTTCTCGATACGCCATTCGGCAGCATTCCGGCGTCGCCTAGGATCAGCGCGCGTGATGCCTCCGTTGAATGCTGTTGTTCAGGGCCATCGGCGACTTGTTGAAGTTCTCTCCGAGCTGACCGATGACCAGGTCGCCGCACCGTCGCTGCTTCCGGGCTGGAGTCGCGGGCACGTGCTGGCTCACCTGACCGACAATGCGCGGGCTTTCGCGCGGGTTTCGGCGCTCGCGTTGCGCGGCGAACTGGTGGACGCCTACGACGGCGGGAGCGAGGAGCGGGACGCGATCATCGAAGGGCTCGCGGGTAGCAGCGCCGACCAGCACCGGGCCGCGGTCGCTCGGCACTCCGCCGCGCTCGAAGCCGTGTGGTCGCAGGCGACGGCCGACGACTGGGATCGGCCGGTGCGGTTCCGCAACGGTGACCTGGCCGGGATCGTGCACATGCGCTGGCGGGAGGTCTGGATCCACCTGGTGGACCTGGATCTGGGCGTCTCACCGCGCGAGTGGAGCTCCGAATTCTCCTGCCACGTCGTCGATTTCCTGCTGTCCCGACTGCCAGCGGGAGTCGACCTGCGGCAGTCGGACGGCCCGCGCCGGTGGTCGAGCGGCGGAGCCGAGTCCGACGGCCACGTCGAGATCAGCGGCCGGGCCCGCGATCTGGCGGCCTGGTTGGCGGGTCGGACACCGCAGCAATCCCCGGCCGGTCCGCTGCCGGATCTCGGGCCGTGGCCACCGCACCCCGATCCGATCCCGGACGAAGCCCGCCGATCCGCCAGCTGACCCGGCGGCGGCCATCGGAGCAGGCGGGTGGGTCAGGACAGGCCCGCGAAGAGGTCGTATTCCCAGTTGTGCGGCCCCGTTCCGGGACCTCGCTCGCCGCGCACCAGGAAATAGTGCTCCATCGCGAACTCCGGTCGGCTCACCATCCCAGCGAAGAAACCGCCGTCGTCGATGTTGACCTGGCTGCGGTAGTGCCGCAGTGCGGCGATCTTCGCGGTGTGGAAAGCGCGGCCGTCGATCATCGTGGTCAGTTCGTCATCCGGCACCGTGTAGGGCTCGAAGCCCTCGACGCCCTCCGCCTCGATCTGCTTGAGGATCGAGCGCGGCAGGGCCGTCCAGTACACCTTCGGCACCTGCCACGGTTCGCCGATCTCCGGGGCGTAATCGGGATCGGCGGCGGGGTCGATCGAGGTCATCACCGCGCGGTGCGCGCCGATGTGGTCCGGGTGGCCGTAGCCGCCGAACTCGTCGTAGGTGATCACCACCTGGGGCCGTTCCGCCCGCAGGATCTCGACCATCGCCCTGGTGACCTCGGCGGGATCGGCCCCGGCGAAGGCGTTCTCGGCGCCGTTGGTGTCCGTACCGGCCATGCCGCTGTCCCACCAGCGGCCCGGACCACCAAGCCAGTGGTGCCGGACATCGCCGAACTCGGCCAACGCCGCGCGGATCTCGCCACGCCGGAACTCGCCCAGCGCACCGGGATTGCCGCGCAGGTACGCGAGGTCATCGGCGACGACCTCGCCGTGTTCCCCGCTGGTGCAGGTAACCAACGTCACTGATGCGCCGTCCGCGCAGTACCGGGCCATCGTGGCGCCGGTGGCGGTGGATTCGTCATCGGGGTGGGCGTGGACCAGCAGCAGGCGACGATCGCTCATGGGCACCGAGCCTAACCAGCCGCACCGACATCGGACGGCGAACACCGAACAGGTCACATTCGGGCGGGAAATTCCGGCATTGTTCGCCCACCGGTCAACCGGAACCCGGCCGGTGCGGGCGACGATCTCGGCGAGCGAATCGAGGAGGCATTGTGTCTGGTTTTACCCGACGGGGAGTTCTCGGCATGGCCGGAGTCGCGGCGGTCGCCGGTGTGCTGGGAACGGGTCAGGCAGCGGCGAAACCGACCGGCGAAGCGCTGATCGGGCCTGCCAAGGGCGAGCAGTTGCACGTGATGAGCTTCAACATCCGCTACGACGCGAAGGCCGCCCCGCCCAGCCCCGATGCCTGGAGCACTCGGCGGCCCGTCCTCGCCGAACTGCTGGGCACCGAGCAGCCCACCCTGCTGGGCGTCCAGGAGGCGTTGTACAGCCAGGTCAAGGAGGTCCTGTCGGACGTCCCGCCGCACTACGACTGGATCGGGCTGGGCCGCGAAGGCGGCGGTCGCGGCGAGTTCATGTCGATCTACTTCGACACCCGCCGCCTGGAACCGCTGGACTACGACCACTTCTGGCTCTCCGACACGCCGAACGTGATCGGTTCGGCGTCGTGGGGCAACACCGTGGTCCGGATGGTCACCTGGGTGCGCTTCCGGGATCAGCGGACCGGTCGCGAATTCACCCACGTCAACACGCACTTCGACCACCAGTCGGAGAACTCCCGGCAGCGCAGCGCGCAGCTGGTGCGCGACCGAATCGCCGGGTTCGACGCCGCGCTGCCGGTGGTGCTGACGGGCGACTTCAACACCCCGGCCGAGAAGTCGGAGTCCTACCGCATCCTGACCGGCGGCGGTTTGACCGACGGCTGGACGAGCGCCGCCGAGCAGCTCACCCCGGCGTGGGGCACCTTCGCCGGGTACCAGGAGCCGGTGGTGGGCAACGACCGGATCGACTGGATCCTGCACAACGACCGCGTTCGGGTCCTGCAGACCGCGATCAACACCTACCGCCGCGACGGCTGGTTCCCGTCCGACCACCTGCCGGTGCAGACCCTGATCGAACTCAGCTGACCCGGTCGTCGCGGAAGTGATCACGAGCACCACCGACGCGTTCGGACCGTGCTCGTGATCACTTTTTCCCTCCCCGCAAGGAACTTCCTGCCGATTTCCATACGTCCGGCCGCCGGGTCTTGACGGCTCCTTGAGCTCGCCGCCAGCGGAATATTCCTAGCCTGAGCTCGGCAATCCGGCCGCTGCCCAGGCGGCCTGAACACCGTCGGGACAGGAAGAACCGTGAACACTGCAGGATCGGTCGAGGATCGGCATCGGCTCACCGCACTGACCGGAACGGTCGGGCTCGGGCTGGATGCGTTGGCGTCGGTGTCCTACGGACCCGAGGCGATCGTGCTGGTGCTGGCGGCCGCGGGTGCGGTCGGGATGACGTGGACGCTGCCGGTCACCGGGGTGATCGTGCTGCTGCTGGTGGTGCTGGTGGCCTGCTACCGCCAGGTGATCCGCGCATACCCGGACGGCGGCGGTGCCTACACCGTGGCGCGCCGGAACCTGGGAGCGAGGGCGGGACTGATCGCCGCGGCATCGCTGGTGGTGGATTACGTGCTCAACGTGGCGGTTTCGATCGCCGCCGGAGTCGCTGCCCTGACCTCCGCGTTCCCGGTACTGCTGCCGTGGACCGTGGAGTTGTGCCTCGGCGCGCTGGCGTTGGTCACCCTGGTGAACCTGCGCGGTCTGGTGACCAGCGCGCGGCTTTTCATCCTGCCGACGCTGGTCTTCGTGGCATCGGTGGCAGCCGTGGTGCTGGTCGGCCTGGTCCGCGGGGCGCCGCTGCACCCGCTGCCGCCGTCGACCCAGCCCGCCACCGTTGGCGCGGTCGGCGTGCTGCTGGTGATCGCCGCTTTCGCGAACGGCTGCGCCGCGCTCACCGGTGTGGAGGCGATCGCGAACGCCACCCCGTCGTTCCGCAAGCCGCGCGCTGGGCGCGCGCGTCGGGCCGAGGCCGGTCTCGGGGCGGTGCTGGGCCTGCTGCTGCTCGGATTGGCGGTGCTGATCCAGCAGTTCGACGCCCGGCCGGTGGACGGGCGCACCCTGCTGTCACTGGTCGCCGAGGGATCGCTGGGCAGCGGGTTCGGCTACGTGGTGGTGCAGATGGCGACCGTGCTGCTGCTGGCCCTCGCGGCGAACACGTCCTTCGGTGGACTTCCGGTGCTGGCCGCGCGATTAGCCTCCGACGGCTACCTGCCGCACCTGTTCGGCCTGCGCGCCGACCGGCTCGTGCACCGCTACGGCGTGCTCGTGCTGGCCGTCCTCGCCGGTGGTCTGCTGCTGTTCAGCGGTGGTGACGTCGCCGTGCTCGTGCCGATGTTCGCGGTCGGCGTCTTCATCGGATTCTTCCTCTGCCAGATCGGCATGGTGCGGCACTGGGCAGCCGACCGGGGACGCGGGTGGCGGTCGCGGGCCGCCGTCAACGGACTTGGCGCGGTGTTCACCGCTGTTGCCGCGATCGTCATCATCGCCACCAAGTTCATCGAGGGCGCGTGGCTGATCATGCTGGTGGTACCGGTCCTGGTGGTGATCTTCAGCCGGGTCCGCGCCGCGTACGACCGGATGGGCCGCGAACTCGGGGTGGGGAGCCTGCCGCCGCAGCCGCACGAGCTGGACACGCTCGTCGTGGTGCCGGTCGCGGCACCCACCCGGCTGGCCGCGGAGTCGTTGTCCACCGCGCTCGGGATGGGACATCGGGTGGTCGCGGTGCACGTGACCTTCCCCGGCGAGTTCGACCAGGCACGGGCGATGCAGCAGGCATGGCTGGATTGGCGGCCGGAGGTGCCGATCGTCGTGCTGGAGGCCGACCGGCGCGAGCTCGGCGCTCCGCTGGCCCGCTTCGTCCGCGATGCCGACGCCGAGCGGGTGATCGTGTTGATCGGCGAAGTGCAACCGCGTCGGCGCTGGGAGCGGGTGTTGAAGAACCACCGCGGCGCCGTGATCGCTCGGCGGCTGTCCCGAAGCACGAACGCGGTGGTGTGCCGACTCCGCCTCCCGCTGACCCCGACCCCCGCCTTGACTGCGGCGGGCACGCCCCGCCCCTGAGCTGACATCGGGGATCCCACAGCGAGGCGGCTGCTGAGGTTCCGCTACGCAAACCACTCTTGAAACAATCCTCAGATCGGGACCAGGACGACCCAGACCTGGCCGGGGGCGAACTGGATCGGCTCGCCGGTCGGTGTCGTGTAGCTGGTGCCGACTTCGGGGGTGGGCCGCGACCAGCGGGCTTCGAAGGACAAACCGTCGCGGAGCACCACGGCTCGTCCGCCGCCCACCGTCTCGGCGAACGGCGACACGTTCCCGACCACGTCCTGGAACGGCGAACCGGACACCGGAACTTCTTGCAGCACAACCGTGCTCGCGCCGAGTCGACCGCTGTCCGTCGCCGAGTACTCCCGGCCGTCCATCGACACCAGCCACCGCTGATCCGCAGGCGACCAGGTGAAACCCACGCGAGCGGCCCGGTAGGCGACCTCCTCGTGGCCGTCCGGCACGCCGCCGGACGGGGCGGGGCCGAACACCAGCGGAGAGCTCGGCGACCAACCTGCGCCGGGCGGCAACCGCGGCGGCCGCACGAAGAGGTTGTGCGGAGCTGTACCGGCTCCCCGGAAGAATGCGCCGGGAACGCTGGCCTGCGAGGCGATGTTCACCGGCGCCCGGCCGATCTCCGGCAGGAGTTCCGGCGCCGCGCCGGAGAACGCCAGCGTCGGATGGCCGAACTGCGGCAGCAGGCGCAGATCCGTCTGCCGAGCGCTGCGCACCGGGCCGACCACTGGCGGCTGTCGCGACCCGAAAACCGCTACCAGTCGGCTGATTCCGGCTTCGACGGGTTCGACGAAGACGATGTCCGCCGAGCCCAGCCCGGTCGGCGGTCGAGCGGGTGGCGAATTGTCCACTTTGACCACCAGCACCGGCGGTCCGACCGGGGGCGGAGGTGGGGGTGGCGGGGGCGGAGGCGGTGGGGGTGGGGCGGCGATCGGCACCGGCTGGGTCTCGGTGGGTTGCAGTCCCAACCCACCGAGCACCACGATCACGACGGAAACCAGAGTGCCGAGCACGCGTAACCACCACATCGCCCCTCCACGACGGGAGTCATCCGCTGCGGGGTAGCTTCACCCGCTCGGGAGCGCCCGACAAGGGGCCGACTGGTCGAGTCTCACCGGTACGGACGTCGGTTGCGTGCCTCCGCCGCTGCTCGCGCCCACCACACGAGCTGGTCCAGCATCGTCTTGGCGGCGGCCGCGGGACCGTCGCTGTCCTTGGGATTTCCGGCCTCGTCGAAGCGGCCGTGGACGTAGTGGAAGCTGACCGTTTCGCGCACGGTCACCGCGTGCAGTTCGGCGAAGACCTGGCGCAACTGCTCCACCGCCCGCAATCCGCCGGAAATACCGCCGTAGGAAACGAATCCGACCGGCTTGGTCTGCCACTGCACGTGCGCCGAGTCGATCGCGAACTTCAGCGACGCCGGGTAGCCGTGGTTGTACTCCGGGGTAACCACCACGAACGCGTCGGCGGCGGCCAACCGGTCGGCGTACGCGCGCAGTTCCGGGGTTTGGTCGGCCGGATGCACTGCGGGGAGGCCGAGTTCGGCCAGGTCGATGACGTCGATGACCAGCTCCGGGTGCTGCCGCGCGACGTCGGCGAACCACCCGCCCACCGTTGCGGCGAAGCGGCCCTCCCGCGTGCTGCCGATGATGACGCCTAGTCGGATCGTGTCGTCGGACATGTTCTCTCCCTCTCAGGACGACGTGCTTGCCACATCATCCTGAAACCTCGACATTGCTCGAAGTCAATGATGTACATCCATAGTGGATTACCGGCGCAGCACGGCGAACTCGGTCGGGGCGAGGTCGTGCAGGGTGGATTCCAGCTGCTCCGGGACGAGTCCGGTGGAATCGGGGCGCACCGGGAGGCCGAGGAGCGGGGCCGGATCTGAAGTGGCAGCTCCAGATCCGGCCCCGGTTCATCGGTTGTTCAGTTGTGTTCACCAGTGGCTCAGAACCAGTTTGTGAGCCAGAACCAGCAGCCCTCCACCCAGTCCGGGACCCAAGCGTTCTGGGTGACCGTTGCGGTGCCGTCCTGCCTGATGTCGCCATCACCGAAGTTCTCGGCATCCTGGTTGACGGTTGCGGTGCCGTCCTGCTTGATGTCGCCGTGGCCGCCGTTGGTGGCGTCCTGGAAGACCTCCGCGGTGCCCTTCTGATCGATGTTGCCGTGACCGTCGTTCTGGGCGTTCTGGTGGACCTCCGCAGTGCCCCGCTGGTCGATGTCACCGCCACCGAAGTTGTCGGCATCCTGGTCGACCGTCGCGGTGCCGTTCTGGGTGACATCGCCACCACCGTCGTTGTCCGCATACTGGTCAACCGTCGCAGTACCCCTCTGATCGATGTCGCCGCCACCGTCGTTGTGGGCGTCCTGCTCAACGGTCGCGGTGCCGTTCTGCGTGACATCGCCACCACCATCGTTGTGCGCGTTCTGCTCGACGGTCGCAGTGCCTTCCTGGTTGATGTTGCCGCCGCCGTTGCTGCTCGCGTGCTGGTTCACCGACGCGGAGCCGTTCTGCGTGACATCGCCGCCACCATCGTTGTGCGCGTTCTGTTCAACGGTCGCGGTGCCCTTCTGGTTGATGTTGCCGCCGCCGTTGCTGCTCGCACTCTGGTTCACCGACGCGGAGCCGTTCTGCGTGATGTTCCCGCCGTTGTCCTCGTGGCCGCCGGTCTGGCTGAACACCGTGGGGGCCGGGGTGGCTGCCATGGCCGTGGCCGGTGCTAACGCACCAGCGGCGATCGCAGCGGCTACGCCGACGGCCTTCGCGGTCTTCTTCATCGTTGTCTCGCTTCCTGTGGTTTGCACACCGGCCGCCTACGGCTCGACGGTGGCTGTTTTCGGTTTCATCGGCTGGGTTCGCAATTGCCGATGCCGAAAATGGTGCGTTCGGAAGCGGGCTCGGTTCGATGGTGCGGACCCGCGTATTCGCAGTGCTGAACCCGCCGGGCTCCAGGTGGACACCACCCGGTCCGGTGGCGGGACAACCCCAGGGCGTTGACATCGAATGCGCGCCGCAAATACGGTATATCAACCAGTGTTCGAAATATCAGACACGGAGCAGGCATGCCGAACAACCCGACCCTCATCCACCTGCGCGACGAGGACGACGTCGCCATCGCTGGCACCGACCTGAGCGCAGGCACCGAAGCACGGGTCGGCAGCGGCGCACTGGTGCTGCGCGCAGCCGTGCCGCGCGGCCACAAGGTGGCGGTCCACGACATCGCCGCTGGTAGCGCGGTGCGCCGCTATGGCCAGGTGATCGGCTTCGCGGGTCGGGACATCAGCGGCGGCGAGCACATCCACCTGCACAACCTCGAATACCGCGAGTTCGAGCGGGCCTACGAATTCGCCGTCGACGCCCAGCCCGAGCTGCTGCTGCCCGAGGGCGAACGCGCGAGCTTCCGGGGTTACGTCCGGTCCGACGGCAAGGTCGGCACCCGCAACTACCTGGGCGTGCTCACCAGCGTCAACTGCTCGGCGACCGCGGCGAAGCTGATCGCCCAGCAGATGCGCTTCTCCGGCGTCCTGGACGAATTCCCCAACGTCGACGGCGTGGTGGCGCTGACCCACGGCACGGGCTGCGGCATGGCCCCCGACGGCGACGGCATCGACGTGTTGCGCCGGGTGATGCGCGGCTACCTGACCCACCCCAACTTCGCCGGTTTCCTCGTGCTCGGCCTCGGCTGCGAGGACAACCAGATCGTCAAGCTGACCGAGGACGTCGAACTGCGCAGCGGACTCCCGGTGGTCACCGCGACCATCCAGGAACTCGGCGGCACCACCAAAACGGTCCGGGAAGGCGTCGGACGGCTCACCGAACTGCTGCCCGAGATCAATGCGGTCGAGCGGAGCACCGTCCCGGCCAGCGAGCTGATCCTGGGCACCAACTGCGGCGGCTCGGACTCCTACTCCGGCATCACCGCCAACCCGGCGCTGGGCGCGGCGGTGGACCGACTGGTCGCGCACGGCGGCACCGGCATCGTCGGCGAAACCCCGGAGATCTACGGCACCGAGCACATGCTGGTGCGCCGGGCCGCCAGCCGCGCGGTCGGCGAGAAGCTGCTGGACAAGATCGCCTGGTGGCAGGACTACACGGCCCGCAACGGCGGTTCGATGAACAACAACCCCTCCCCCGGCAACAAGGCGGGCGGGCTGACCACGATCCTGGAGAAGTCGCTGGGCGCGGTCGCCAAGGGCGGCACCACCACGCTGCGGGACGTCGTCGACTACGCCGCGCCGGTCACCAGCAACGGCTTCGTGTTCATGGACACGCCGGGCTACGACCCGGTGTCGGTGACCGGCATCGTGGCCGGTGGCGCGAACGTCGTCTGCTTCACCACCGGCCGCGGCTCGGCGTTCGGCTGCGCCCCGGTGCCGAGCCTGAAGCTGGCCACCAACACCCCGCTCTACGAGCACATGAGCGAGGACATGGACATCAACTGCGGTGGTGTGATCGACGGCGAGACCAGCGTGGCAGCGCTCGGCGAGCAGATCTTCGACCACGTCCTGCGCGTCGCCTCCGGCGAGCACACCAAGAGCGAAGACCTCGGCTACGGCGAAGAGGAATTCGTGCCCTGGCACATCGGCACGGTGATGTGACGTCGTGAGTGGTAATGGTCGCCATAACGACCATTACCACTCACGACCTCAGCGGTGCGTTCTCGCTCGGATGGGCCTTACTCGCGGGGCCACACAGTGGCTAGCTTCGAATGCATGAGCGAACAACCGCAAGCGGGCGGTCGGGAGCACGAGTACTGGTTCGACAACGACTACGCCCAGCTCATCGATGCGTTGCGGCAGGGTGACGATCTGGCGGACATCGCCGCGGACCTGCAACGCAGCGTCCGCGCGGTGCAGGACCGGATCAGGTACCTGCTGCCCGCTCGCGCCGTTGCGGAACGGGGTGCGTCGGCGCGGGAGAACTGGTTGCGCACCAAGCTCGCCGAGGATCCCGACTACGACTGGCGTTCGGTGGTCCTGCAGAACTACGCCGCCGAGGAACGGCGCTACTGGACCGCGACCGACGAACGCGAACTCATCGACGGCTGGCGGCGGCGGACGTTCCTGCCAGCGCTGGCGGAACACCTGCGCGCTTCGGATTTCCAGGTCGCGCGGCAACTCTGCCGACTCGGCCTGGCGGCCTCGGTGACCGAGGTCGTCGAGCACCTGGGTGCGGCACCCGGCAGCACCACCGAAATCCGTGCCCGGATGAACGCCGACCGGGCCGCGGCTGCGGTGTGGGTGCTCGTCGTGGACGGCGAAGGCACCCGAGTCCCGCTCTTCGATGGCCAACGCAGGCACATCTCGCTGCACGCCAGCTTCGACGAGGCGCAGCAGCGCCTGGACCACCTGCTCCGGCAGGCCAGTCGGCGCAACCGCGACGAACTGCGCTGGAGCCTCGCCGAACGAACCCTGGGCGAGGACACCTACGGAGCCACCCACCACGACCTGGCCCAACCGCGCGCCATCGCGAACTGACTGGAGATCCGCCGGACTTCAACGGTCCAGCCAGGACGCCAGCGGGCGTTTTCGCGCGAAATCGCCGGTCGTCAGGCGTGGCTTGCGCCGTTTTCGCGCGAAATCGCCTACTCCCTAGGCCGACCCGCCGCGCAGGTGTCGGCATTCGTCGGGCACGCCGAGCGGACCGGGCCAGTCGACGGAGTGCCAGAAACCCAGCGCCTCCGTGGTGCGCTCGATCGGCGCGGTGCTCCAGCGGTACCCCGACCAGGTGCGCCGCACCAGTTCGACGGCGAGCGCGGCCAGACCGCGCCGTCGGCAACGCGGATCGATGCGGATGTGGTCCAGCCACCCGGCAGCGGTGGCAGATCCGCAGCTCCAGTTCCCCGACGACCAGGCCGTCCGGCCGGATCTCGATGCCCGGCGGCCCGGTGGGCAGCAGCGCCGGTACCGCGGCCAACTCCAGATCTCCGACCATGTGATCAGCATGTGCGGTGCCAGCCGTTTGTCCTGCCGAATCCGGGCGCCCGGCTCAGCGCTGCCAGAGCCCGATGCGGTTGCCGTCGACGTCCACGACGACGGCCATCTCCCCGAGACCGGGGATTTCCCAGATCGGCACGACGCACGAACCGCCCAGCCGTTCGGCCCGGTCAACCGCCGCAGCCACGTCGTCCACCGCGAAGTACAGGACGACCCCCGGCGGGTGCGGGCTGTGCGGACCGGCCTGGCCGATGCCGCCGGGCATCCCGTCGGCGGTCCGGGTCAGGCCGTAGTCCATCGACTCGTCGATGTCGATCTCCCAGCCGAACAGCGCGGCGTAGAACTCGCGGGCCTGCGCGGCGTCCTCGGCGGTGATGTCGAACCAAACAGGTGGCAAAGTCATCTTCCAGCGTCCTCCACTCGCAGGGCAGCGCCTGGTGCGGTGCCCTGCAAGTGCCGACCCAACTTCGCAGGAAAACTCATCGCACGGCAACGTTTCCGCAGCTGAACGGTCAGTTGCGGCCGCGTTGCCAGGAGTCCAGGACGATCAGCGTCTTGGTGCTGGTGACCCGGTGGCTGCGGCGGATCTCGTCGATGGTGCGCTGCAGGTGCGCCATGTCGCGCACCCGCAGCCAGACCAGCGCGTCGGGGTCACCGGCGATGGTGAACACCGCCTGCGTTTCGGGCATCCGGGTCGTCGTCTGGACGATCTCGTCGACACCGCTGGTGCCCAGGAAGCGCAGCTCGGTGAATGCCTCGACACCCCAGCCGAGCTTGGTGTGGTCCACCTGGACGGTGTAGCCGAGGATCACCCCGATCTCCTGCAACCGGTCGATCCGACGCTTCACAGCTGCCGTCGACAGCGTCACCCTGGCGGCGATGTCCGACAGCGTCCGCCGGGCGTCCTCGCGCAGCAGCGCCAGGATCTCGTGATCTGTCGCGTCGAGCGTCGCGTCCGCCATGACCAACGATGGTACGCAAAATTCAGCGGCATCGTAGTGTGTGCACCACCGATTTTTGTGCGCTGGCCACCATTTCCGGGTGCGCTGTTGTGCGGGACACTCACCTTCGACTGAAGTGGCGAACATCGCCATCCGCGGACCCGTGAGAAGGAGTTCGACATGGCCGCGTTCACCTTGGACGACCGCTACCTCCAGGAGTCGGGCACCGTTTACCTGACCGGGGTGCAGGCGTTGGTGCGGCTGCTGTTCGACCGGGTCCGGCACGATCGCCGCGACGGCCATCGCACGGCGGCGTTCGTCTCCGGCTACGAGGGATCGCCGCTGGCCGGGTTCGACCTGGAGCTCGCCCGCCGCGCGAAGCTGCTGGCCGAGCACGACGTGGTCCACCAGCCCGGCCTGAACGAGGAACTTGCCGCGACCTCGGTGCAGGGCAGCCAGCTCGCCGCCGGGCTCGGCGCGCAGCGGCCGGATGGCGTGGTGGGCGTCTGGTACGGCAAGGCACCGGGACTGGACCGCGCCACGGATGCGCTGCGGCACGCCAATCTAGCCGGTACCAATCCGCGCGGCGGCGCGGTCGCGCTGGTCGGGGACGACCCGAACGCCAAGTCCTCGACGGTGCCCGCCGCTTCCGAGGCCGCACTCGCGGATCTGCACATCCCGGTGCTCTTCCCAGCGGATTCGCAGGATTTGCTGGACTTCGGGTTGCACGCGGTGGAGTTGTCGCGGGCCAGCGGGTTGTGGTCCGCGATGAAGGTGGTCGCCAACGTGGCGGATGCGGCCGCGACGTCGGTCGTCGACCCGAACTGGTCGGCGCCCGAGATGTCACCGCAGGCGTATTCGCACCGTCCGAGCGCGCGCCTGCTGGGCGCGGAACTCGTGGGGTTGGAGCGCAGTCTCTACCACGTGCGCCTGCCGCTCGCCCTGGAGTACATCCGGGCCAGCGGCGTGAACCAGATCGTCCGCTCCGGCGCCGCGGACCGCGTCGGCATCGTGGCCGCCGGAAAGTCCTATTTGGACCTTCGGCAGGCGTTGCGCGCACTAGGCATCGACGAGCACGACCTCGCCCGGTTCGGCATCCGGCTGCTCAAGCTCGGGGCGATCCACCCGGTCGAGCCGACCATCATCCGGGATTTCGCGGCCGGACTGACCGAAATCGTGGTGGTCGAGGAAAAGCGCTCGTTCCTCGAACCGGCGATCAAGGAAATCCTCTACGGTCGCCCCGACGCGCCCGCCGTGCACGGCAAGACCGGCCCGGACGGCGAGACCCTGTTCAGCGCGCTCGGCGAACTCGACCCGGACCGGATCGCCAAGGCACTGGCGGGCCGCCTGACCGCGCACGGCGAGGTGCCGCCGATCAGCGCCTGGCAGCAGCGCCGCCGCCCGGAGCGCATCGCCGTTCCGCTGCTGGCGCGCACGCCGTACTTCTGCTCGGGGTGCCCGCACAACTCCTCGACCAAGGTGCCGGACGGAACGCTGGTCGGTGGTGGGATCGGCTGCCACACGATGACCCTGTTCATGGATCCGGACCAGGTCGGCGACGTCGTCGGCATCACGCAGATGGGCGGCGAAGGCGCGCAGTGGATCGGGATGGCCCCGTTCGTCAGTGCCGACCACTTCGTGCAGAACATCGGCGACGGCACGTTCACCCACTCCGGCAGCCTCGCGGTGCGGGCCGCGGTGGCCGCCGGGGTGAACATCACCTACAAGCTGCTGCACAACTCGGCCGTGGCGATGACCGGCGGCCAGCACGCGGTCGGTGCCCTGCCGGTGGCGAAGCTGGCCGAGCTGCTGCTCCTGGAAGGCGTCGCCAAGGTCATCATCACCAGCGACGCGCCGAAACGGCTTTCCGGCGAACTGCCCAGGGGCGTCGAGGTCCGGCACCGCGACGACGTGCTGCGCGCGCAGCAAGAACTGGCTGCCGTCCCCGGCGTGACGGTGCTCATCCACGACCAGGAATGCGCCGCTGAGAAGCGCCGCAAGCGCCGCCGGGGCAAGCTGTCCACCCCGCCGGAGAAGGTGCTGATCAACGAACGGGTCTGCGAGGGCTGCGGCGACTGCGGCACCAAGTCCAACTGCCTGTCGGTGCAGCCGGTGGACACCGAGTTCGGCCGCAAGACCCGCATCCACCAGTCCTCGTGCAACGTCGACTACTCCTGCCTGTCCGGCGACTGCCCGTCGTTCCTGACCGTGTTGCCCAGCGGCCGCAAGGCGCACCGCGAACCCGCTGCGCTCAGCGCTGACGCGCTGCCCGAACCACCGCGCGGCGCCGACGATTTCACCGTCCGCATCACCGGTATCGGCGGCACCGGGGTGGTCACCGTTACGCAAATCCTCGCCACCGCGGCGGTGATCGACGGTCGTCAGGTCCGCGCGCTCGACCAGATCGGCCTCGCGCAGAAGGGCGGCGCGGTGGTCTCCGATCTCAAGATCACTTCGGAACCCGTTGTGCAGGCGCCGAAGTTGGCCGCCGGTGAGTGCGATCTCTACCTGGCCTGCGATCTGCTGGTGGCGGCCGACCCGGTCCAGTTGGCGGCGGCCGACCCCGGCCGGACCACGGCGGTGGTGTCCAGCACCGAGGTTCCGACGGGTCGGATGGTCGTGGACACCAGCGTGTCGTTCCCGACGCAGTCCGGTATCCGCGCCGCGCTCGACGACGCCGTCGCGAGAGCGTTCTACCTGGACGCTCGCGGACTCGCCGAGACATTGTTCGACGACGACCAGTACGCCAACATCCTGCAGCTCGGCGCGGCCTACCAGAGCGGTTCGCTGCACCTGTCGGCCGAGAGCATCGAGCAGGCGATCGAGCTCAACGGCACCTCGGTGGCGACCAACATCCAGGCATTCCGCCGCGGTCGCCAGGCCATCGCGGACCCCGACGCCCTGCAGGCGGAGATCGCCCCGGCACCGGTCGCGACCCCCGAGCCCAGCGCTGCCGCGCGGCGGGTTCGGGCGCTGGTCGGCGCTGCGGAGGGCTCGGAACTGGCGCGGTTGCTGGACATCCGGATTCCCGACCTCGTCGAGTACCAGGACGAGGACTACGCGCGCCGCTACGCGGAATTCGTCGAGCAGGCGCGCCGCCACGGCTCGGACGCCGTCACCGAAGCGGTGGCCCGCAACCTGTACAAGCTGATGGCGTACAAGGACGAGTACGAGGTCGCCCGACTGTCGCTCGACGAGCAGTTGTTGGCCGACGTCGAAGCCCAGTTCGGTGCGGGTTCCCGGTATTCCTTCCGGCTGCACCCGCCGGTGCTGCGCGCGCTCGGGCTGAACCGCAAGATCAGCCTGGGGCCGTGGTTCCGCCCGGTGCTGCGCCTGCTGCGGGCGATGCGCCGGGTTCGCGGCACCCTCCTGGACCCCTTCGGCTACGCCAAGGTCCGCCGGGTCGAGCGGGCCCTGGTCGAGGAGTACCGGAGCACCGTCAGCGAGGCCCTGGCGACGCCGGAGGATCCGGCGGTGCTGGAACTGGTCGAACTACCGGACCTCGTCCGGGGTTACGAAACGATCAAGCTCGCGAACGTGGCGACGTACCGGGAGAAGCAGGCCGAACTGCGCAAGACCCTGGCGGCATCCCATGCCGTGAGCTCCGCAGCCGAAGGCTGACCGTCCACTTGGGACAGAAAGCGGTCCGAGGCAGGCGGGATCGCCAGGCGTCCGCCCGGCGACCCCGCCTGGTCACCCCTGCTGCTGGGCAACGATGGCGGCCAACGCGGTCGTGATGTTCTCCTCGGCAGCCGCCTTTTCGATGCCGAGACCGGAAAGCACGCCTGCGCCGTCCTCGTTCTCCAGCAGCGCGAGCAGGATGTGCTCGGTCCCGACGTAGTTGTGGCCCAATCGCAGGGCCTCTCGGAAGGTCAGCTCCAGGACCTTCTTCGCCGCACCGTTGAACGGGATGAGCTCCGGCACGTCGTCAACCGCGGAGGGCAGCGCGTCGACCACCGCCTGGCGGACGTCGTCCAGTGCCGCACCCTGCGCGATGATCGCCTTCGCGGCGAGCGAGTTGGGCTCACCCAGCAGTCCCAGCACCACGTGCTCGGGGCCGATCTCGGTGTTGCCCGCCTCGCGGGCCTCGTTCTGCGACTGCACGACGACGTTCCTGGCCCGGTCGGTGAACCGGCCGAACCCCGCACTGGGATCGAGTCCAGCATCTCCGGACCCCTTGGAAACGAAGCGCTTCTGCGCGGCTTGCTTGGAGACCCCCATGCTCTTGCCGATCTCCGTCCAGGACGCGCCCGAACGCCGAGCCTGGTCGACGAAGTGACCGATCAGATGATCAGCGACGTCGCCGAGGTGATCGGCCGCGATGACCGCGTCGGAGAGCTGGTCCAGCACATCGCTGTGCACCTTCTTGATGGCCTCGATCAAGTCGTCGAGCCGGACCGGATTGGTCAGTTGAGTCGGATCAGTCATACGTCAACCATAAGTTGACGACACCGGTATCGTCAACCCAGAGTTGACGATCACTCTTCGCGTCCGGGCATGCGAGCAGTCCCTTGATCACGGAAAGATCGCCGCGGACCGACACCAACCAGTTCTCGTCCCGGTCGGCTAGGGTCGCTGCCGTGCACGCGGAAGTCCCGATCGACATCAGGGCCGCCACGGTGTCAGCGAGCTGCTGAGCAGCAGCGGCGTCATCACGACTCCTTGGGAACAGGCGAGGCACACGGAATTCGACCTCGCCATCGCGGCGAGCCACCACGGTGCGCTCACCGACCTCAGCGCTCCCCTCGTGATTCTCTCCCACGGAACACCGCGATCCAGCTGCACACTCCGGCACCTGGCGCGGCCGTCGCCGAACTCGTCACCTCCGCGCCAGGCGACGCGCTGCGGCGATTGCGATCGTTGTGCTACGAACTGATGGACTTGGCGGAGCCAACCGGCGAACCCCCGTTGGTTGCCGTCCCCGCTACTCCGCTGGCAGCCGAAGATCGCGCGCCGTCACTGCTGGCGTTCCGGGCAGAGCACGTGGTCGAACCGCAGACGCGGACCGTCCAGTTCGTTCGTCGTCCAGCTGAACTCGAAGGCGACAACCCGGTACGCGCCGCAGCGGACCAGCTTGCCGACACCCACGTGTGCCCCCCTCGACTATCCACTTCGGACGATTCGGCAACAGGCAGCCGTACTCGTGCGTCGCCGGGTCGAACTGCCGGGCGTGAATGCCGCCCGAGCACGGTCCTGCGCGTGCGCGCGCACCAGGGAGTGGAACCGGTATCGGTGCGCACCGTGGCGCTCGCGCGATACGACCAGGCGATCCACGCGTTCGCCACGGCTGCCCGCGCCGATCTGGAGATCAAAACCCCCTACGCGCTCGTCCGAGTCGGCCAGGAGTGACCCGCCGGAACGCGCTCGTGCGAAACCAAGTCGCCGCACCGGACGCCACGGTCGTTGTCCGAGCTGTTGGACGGGCGGCTGGGGACGTAATGCCCTAGGTAGCTGGCCGTTTCCGGCACAGCATGGTGGGTGCGACTTTTTCTGCCGGGACGGTTTTGGAGCCGCGATGACTGGTGTTCGCGAGCGGGTTGGCGCGCTGGACGACTGGCCGCGGCTGCGGGTGGCGGATTGGACCAGCACCCGCGACACGTTGCACATGTGGACCCAGGTCGTGGGGAAGATCCGACTGGCGCTGGAGCCGATGGTCAACCATTGGTGGCAGGTTCCGCTGTACGTCTCGGCCCGCGGTCTGACAACTTCGGTGATCCCCCATCCCGCCGGTCAGTTCGACGTCGAGTTCGACTTCTGCGACCACCGGTTGCACATCCGATCCAGCAGCGGCGAACAGCGCCACGTCCGGCTGGAAGCGAAGCCGGTCGCGGAGTTCTACCGGGAAACCACGGCCGCGCTTCGCGCACTCGGCCTCGGCGTCTCGATCTGGACCGTGCCCAGGGAAGTCGAACACGCCATCCCGTTCGAAGCAGACACCGAGCACGCCAGCTACGAACCCGAACACGCGCACCGGTTCTGGGGACAGCTGCTCGCGGCCAACCGGGTGATGACCGAGTTCCGGGCCCGGTTCAGGGGAAAGGTCAGCCCGGTGCACTTCTTCTGGGGCTCGATGGACCTGGCGGTCACCCGGTTCTCCGGACGCACCGCGCCACCGCACCCCGGCGACGCCCCCAACCTCGGCCACTGGGTCATGGTCGAGGCATACACGCACGAGGTGAGCAGCTGCGGTTTCTGGCCCGGCGGCAGCGAGGAGGGAACCTTCTACTCCTACGCCTACCCGGAGCCCACCGGGTACGCCGAACACCCGGTGCATCCGGATGCCGCCTGCTACAACACCGAGCTCGGCGAGTTCCTGCTGCCCTACAAGGCCGTGCGCACCGCGCCGGATCCCGACCAAACCCTCCTGGACTTCCTGCAAAGCAGCTACGACGCCGCAGCCGTGCACGGGCGCTGGGACCGCGAACTCCTGGAAGGTTCACCGCGATAGGCGATGTCGGCCGCGCGGACTTCGCGCAAGATCGGCAGCTCCCGTGGGGAGCAGGCGGCGATTTCGCGCGAAATCGCCGCGCACTCCAACACGTTCCGGTCAGTCCACCCGCATCGCCGCCACCGGACTCGCTCGGGCAGCCCGCCACGCGGGCACGAGACCCGCAGCCATGGTCAGCGCGACAAGCGCGACGGCCGCCACGAGCAGGGCAGGAACCGGAATTTCCAGCGGTGCGCCCAAGCCCAGCGCCAGCACCGCGAGCCAGGCGTGCGGCACCCCGATGAGCAACCCGAACAGCCCGCCGAGCACGCCGTACACCGCCGCTTCCGCCACGGTGATTCCGCCGAGGGCGGTCCGGGTGATCCCGAGTGCCCGCAGCATTCCCGACTCCCGCCTGCGTTCGACCACCGACAGCGCCACCGTGGTCCCAACACCGATGATCGAGATCAGCAGTGTCAACGCGAGCAACGCCAAGCCCAGGGTGGTCAGCAGCGCAACGAGGTCACTGCGTTCAGCGCGCTGGTCGGCGAGCACCCGCACCTGGACAGCACTGCCCGCGACGCCCCGAACCACGGCCTGCGCCTGCGAGTCACCAGCGGTGACCAGCGCATGGGTGGGTCTGGCATCGACCCCGAGCGCGTCGAGGTCGCGGTGATCGAGCACCACACCGGCAGCACCGAGGGATTCGCCGACGACCACGGCGGCCACCGTGCTGCGAACCGGACCGAAGTCGATCGTGCCGCCCAGGTCGACCCCGAGGGCTCGCGCATATGCCTCGGTGACCACAGCATCGCCCGGCCCCAGTACGTCCAGCGAACCGCGAACCGTGCGCAGCTGCTCGAACAGCGGCAGCGCGTGAATGTCCAAATCGGACACTTCGAAGTTCCGCTGCTGGCCGCGCACCGTGGCATCCCGGCGGACCGTGCGGTAGGAGACCACGTGCCCAACCTCGGGTCGCTCGCGCAACCGCTCGATCAGCCCATCGGGCAGCGGCTGCTCCTCCGCAGCGCCGGTGAGCTCGACGTCAGCGGGAAAGGCCGCAGCCACCTGGGCGGTGTTGTAGGAACGCACGGTGTCCCCAGCGACGAGGAGGCCAGCCAACAGGCCCGTCCCCAGCGCGACTACCGCTGACACTGCGGCGGCCCTGCGCGGCACACCGCCGACACCTCGCACCGCGAGTCGCGCAGTCGGGCCGAACGGCGCGAGCACTGCGCCCAATCCGCGCAACACCGGGCGCAGCAGGATCGGACCGAGCGCCAGCAACGCGGCGAAGACCAGAGTTCCGCTGGCAATGGTCAGCAGCAGGAAGTCCAACGTCGTGCCGCCGGGGCGCTGGGTGTCGGTGATGCCGTCGCGGAACATCTCCGTGATCACGAAACCAGCCGCGACCAGCAACAGCAGCCCGATGCCGACGCGCAGCCGACCCACCGACGGGGATTCCTGGCTGCCGCTGGAGCTGCGCAGCGCTTCCAGCGGCGACACCCTGGTCGCGGCCAGCGCTGGGACCAGCGACGCCAGCATCGTCAACGCCGTCGAGGCGAGCACGACAGCCGGAGCCGCCAGTGCGGACCGCGCTGGTCCATCGATCCCGGCCAGCGCTGGAACCAGGTGCCCGAGCCCGAGTGCGAGCAGCACTCCGACGCCTCCGGCGACGAATCCGGTGAGCCCGCCCTCAGCGACCAGCGCCCGTACCAGCTTCCGGCGCGGTGCGCCGACGGTGCGCAGCAGCGCGAGCTGGCGGATCCGCTGCGCGAACACGATGCGGAACGTGGAGATGGCAACCAGCAGCGCGGCTATCACGGCGACCACGACGAACGCGGTCAACACCGCGAGCAACTGCTCGGCCTTGCTCTCCGCCTTGCTGATCACCGATGCGCGCGCCTCATCCGCGGTGACCGCGTCGTAGCGGTCGACCGGACCGTTCGTGGTGATGTCCACTCTGGACAATTCGGCGGGCACGAGGGCGAGAACGGCATTGTCGGTGCTGTACACGGCAGCACCGTCGCTGGACGGTGCATCCACGATTCCTGTCACCGTGACCGTCGCGGTGCCCAGCGGCACACGCGAACCGACGGGCAGCGCCACCCGCTGCGAGACGGCGATCTGGTCCTCGGTGGTGGGATAGGAGCCGCTGGTCAGCCGCACCCGGCTCAGCGGGCCGGTACCAGGGTCCGCGACGAGCACGACCCGGCTACCGCCAATCGTGACCGCCGCCCGCATCCGCCCGGTGGCCTCGGCGACCCCGGCGGTTTGCCGGATCTCGCGGAGCAGCGCAGCCGGATTGCCCGCCGGTGATGACACGACGAGTTCGGCGCCCGGCGGGATTTCGGTAACAGTGGACAGTGCGGCCGTCTTCGCGATGTCCTGCGTGAGCAGCGCGGCCATCGCGAAGAAGGCGGCGACGGCGATCGCGAGACCGGTCAGCACCAAGCGGACCGGTCTGCGCAACACCCCGCGCAGGTGCGTCGCCACGAAACTCACCTCAGCACCCCCGCTTCCACTGCGGCCAGCCGTCCGTCGGCCATCGCCACGACCCGGTTCGCGCATGCGGCGGCGGCTGGATCATGGGTCACCATCACGATGGTCTGGCCGAATTCCCGGACCGCAGTGCGCAGCAGGTCGAGGACCTGGGCACCGGAACCGGAGTCGAGGTTGCCGGTGGGTTCGTCGGCGAAGATCACCTCGGGGCGGCCGAGCATGGCTCGCGCGATGGCGACCCGCTGCTGCTGGCCGCCGGAGAGCTCCGCGGGCAGGTGTCGCAGCCGGTCGCCGATGTCCAGCATCTCGACGAGGTCGGCGAACAACCGGCGGTCGAAGCGCCGACCCGCGAGTTCCGCTGGCAGCAGGATGTTCTCGCGGGCGATCAGCTGGGGCAGCAGGTTGAACGACTGGAAGACGAACCCGACCCGCGCCAACCGCAGACCGGTCAGCTTGCGATCGGACAACTCGGTGAGATCGGCGCCGCCCAACAACACATGCCCCGAAGTGGCGGTCTCCAGTCCCGCGAGGCAGTGCATCAACGTCGACTTGCCGGATCCGGACGGACCCACGATCGCGGTCAGCTCCGCGCGGCCGAAGCTGACGCTGACCCCGTCCAGCGCGCGGACCTCGGTCGTCCCGGAACCGTAGACCTTGACCAGGTCGACGGCCACGACCGCGGACCCGGTGGTGTTTTTTGCCATGGGCCCGACGCTGCCGGTCCGCCAGGGCTCCGCACCTCTGCCGGTGGTCTGGTTCGACTCCGACTTTCGGCCGACGCCCCAACCGACAGGTGGCTGGCTAAGCTCCGCCGATATGCGTTGGCTGCAGATGTCCGCTTGGTTGATCGCGGTGGTCCTGCTGGCCGCCTCGGGTTTGCTCGACCACCGGGTCGGCACGTTCACCGGCGACCTGTTGGGTTGGATCCACCTCGGGGTCGGACTGCTGGCCGTGCTCGTGGCGCTGGCCGCCCCAGGACTTGGTTCCGTCACGCTGCCGGTGGGCGCGTTCCTGGTGAGCGCGGTGATGCTGGTGTCGAACGTGCTGACCGGGCTGGACGACGAGCGCGGTGCACCGCTGGGATTTGCCGCCACCGCGGCGGGTCTCGGGTTGCTTGCCTTCACTGCCTGGCGCGGCCACCGCGTGCTGGCCGCCGTGGCGGTGCCGCTGCTGGTGGTGGCGATCGTGACGCAAGCGTTGTTCGACGATCCCAACGAAATCTCCGTCATCTTCGCGCTGGGGATGGCGCTGGCCTCGGTGGTCATGATCGCGGCGGGTGTCTCGGCGCGGTTGGTCGCGCTCAGCAGGCACCGCCAGGCGGTCGCCATCCGGTTGGCGCAGCGCGCCGAATTCGCCAGGGACCTGCACGACTACGTGGCGCACCACGTGACCGGCATCGTCCTGCACGCCCAGGGCGCACGGGCCGTCGCCGCCAAGCAACCGCAGCTGGTGGCGCCCGCGTTGGAGCGCATCGAGCAGGCTGGTGTCGAGGCGATGGACACGATGCGGCGCATGGTCGGCCTGCTGCGCGAAACCGACTCGGCCGAGGAAACCACCGCGCTGGCGACGATCGCCGACATCGAAGGGCTGGTGGCGGGGTTCGGCTCCGCAACCGGTCCCGCGGCCCGGCTGGATTTGCAGGGCGAATTCGAGGACGTGCCAGCCGAGATCCAGGCCACTGCGCACCGCGTGGTGATGGAGGCGCTCACCAACGTCCGGAAGCATGCCGACGGTGCCAGCGAGGTCGACGTGCTGGTGCGCCACGGCGGTGACTGGATCACCGCGAGGGTGTCCAACGACGGCAAGCCGCGGCACGGTTCGGGAGGCGGGTTCGGCCTTCGCGGACTGGCGGAACGGGTGACCGCGCTGGGTGGGAGGATCGACGCCGGGCCTGGCGCGGCAGGCGGTTGGGTCCTGGAGGCGGGCCTGCCAGCCGGGAGGAAGCGATGACGATCCGGGTGCTGATCGCCGACGACCAGGCCATGATCCGCGCGGGGATCGCGATGATCCTGGCCGCCGAAGACGACATCGAGGTCGTCGGCGAGGCCGTCGACGGGCTGCACGTCGTGGAGATGGCCGCGCGGTGCCGCCCCGACGTGGTGCTGATGGACATCAGGATGCCCAGGATGGACGGGCTGGACGCGCTGCGGCGGCTGACCCGGCCAGGCACGGTCGACCCGCCGAAAGTGGTGGTGGTGACCACCTTCGACGACGACGAGTACGTCTACCGGGCCCTGCACGGCGGGGCATGCGGGTTCGTGCTCAAGGATTCCGGTTCCACGCTGCTGGTGGAGGCGATCCGCGCGGCCGTCTCCGGTGAGGCGCTGGTGAGTCCGGCGATCACGGTGAAGTTGTTGCGCCGCCTCAGTTCGCCCACCCCGTCGACCGGTGCGACGGCCGAACTGTCCGCGCGCGAACTGGACGTCGTGCGGCTGGTGGCCGAAGGCATGACCAACGCGGAAATCGCCAGCGAGCTGTTCATCTCCGTCGGGACGGTCAAGACCCACCTCGGCAACGTGCAGGGCAAACTTCCCGCCCGCAACCGGGTCGAGATAGCCATGTGGGCGTGGCGGTCCGGGCTCATCGGCCGATAGTCGTAGTCGGCGGCGCGGGAACCGGACCTTCGGAGGAACCGGGCGAGCGGCGCGGCACACAGGATGGTCGGCGTCGATCGGTTGCCACCGCGTCCCGGCTGGCGCCACTTCCCGTTGTCGAGGAGAAAACGTGCCGCATCCACTCGCCTTCGCCGCAACCGCCCTGACCGCGGGCGCGCTCGTCCTGTCGGGGTGCTCGATGATGAGGACTCCCGAGGAAACCGCCTACGAAATTCGGGTCGTGCTGGGCGGACCCGCCGGAGCCACCGGCACCCTGGGAACGTCGACCAACGGCCGCAAGGAGTCCTACCCGGAGAAGGTAACGCTCCCGTACGACCTGAAGTCGGCGCCGATGGGAGGTCCAGCCAGCTACGTGGTGACCCCCGACGACCCAGCGGTGGCCATCGACTGCACGGTGTCCGTCGAAGGCGAGGTCAAGGTCTCAGCGAAGGGCCAACCGGGCAAACCCACCAGATGCGACCTGAACATCGGCCGCTGACCTGGACCGGCGAAGGTTCGCCCGCACAGCCGCCACGCTGCCCGGCGATGTCGAAGACGAAGCGCGCGTGCCTGCTGGTGGTGTTGGCGGTGGCGATCCCGCTGGCGGCCGAAGCCCAACGACCGCCACCGACCACCCCGGAAAGCCCCGAACACCGAGCCAAGCACGAACGGCTCACCCGGTGCGGCGGAGCAACCAACGGCGAGCTCAGTCCACCACTACCGTTCTCCTGGTTCTGACCAGCACATCCATCCCGGAGTGCTGGTCAAGAACCGGACAACTCCAGCACGAACGCGGTCAGTCGGTGCCGGACTCCATGGCGGCGCGGTCCAGCACCTCGTCGCTGGAGATCTTGCCGCGCGAGGCGATCGCTTCGGCGCCGCCCTGCGGCATCGCGCCGATCAGCCCCGTCGAGGCCGCTTGCGCCGCACCGATCAGCGCCGGATGGGTGCTGCCGCCCATCCCGAGGCTGGCGTACTGCTCGAGCTTGGCGCGCGAGTCGGCGATGTCGAGGTTGCGCATGGTGAGCTGGCCGATCCGGTCCACCGGACCGAACGCCGAGTCCTCGGTGCGCTCCATCGACAGCTTGTCGGGGTGGTAGCTGAAAGCCGGGCCGGTGGTGTCCAGGATCGAGTAGTCCTCACCGCGCCGCAGCCGCAGCGTCACCTCGCCGATGACCGCCGTACCGACCCAGCGCTGCAACGACTCGCGCAACATCAGCGCCTGCGGGTCGAGCCAGCGACCCTCGTACATCAGCCGACCGAGCCGCCGCCCCTCGTTGTGGTAGCTCGCCACGGTGTCCTCGTTGTGGATCGCGTTGACCAACCGCTCGTACGCCGCGTGCAGCAACGCCATCCCAGGCGCCTCGTAGATGCCGCGGCTCTTGGCCTCGATCACCCGGTTCTCGATCTGGTCCGACATGCCCATGCCGTGTCGTCCACCGATCGCGTTCGCCTCCAGCACCAGGTCGACCGGGGTGGCGAACTCCTTGCCGTTGATCGTCACCGGGCGGCCCTGGTCAAAGCCGATCGTCACGTCCTCGGTGGGCACCTCGACCGCGGGATCCCAGAACCGCACGCCCATGATCGGGTCCACGGTCTCAACCCCGGTGTCGAGGTGCTCCAGCGTCTTGGCCTCGTGGGTGGCGCCCCAGATGTTGGCGTCGGTGGAGTACGCCTTCTCCGTGCTGTCGCGGTAGGGCAGGTCGTGGGCGAGCAGCCACTGCGACATCTCCTTGCGGCCGCCGAGCTCGGACACGAAGTCCGCGTCGAGCCACGGCTTGTAGATGCGCAGGTGGGGGTTGGCGAGCAGACCGTACCGGTAGAACCGTTCGATGTCGTTGCCCTTGAACGTCGAGCCGTCGCCCCAGATCTGCACGTCGTCCTCGAGCATCGCCCGGACCAGCAGGGTCCCGGTGACGGCACGACCGAGCGGCGTGGTGTTGAAGTAGGCACGCCCGGCCGAGCGGATGTGGAACGCACCGCAGGTGAGCGCGGCCAGGCCCTCCTCGACCAAGGCCGCACGGCAGTCGACCAGGCGAGCGATCTCGGCGCCGTAGGTCATCGCGCGGTCGGGCACCGAGGCGATGTCGGGCTCGTCGTACTGGCCGACGTCGGCGGTGTAGGCGCACGGAACGGCGCCCTTGTCACGCATCCACGCGACCGCAACCGAGGTGTCGAGGCCACCGGAGAAGGCAATGCCGACACGCTCGCCGGTGGGCAGGGAGGTGAGAACCTTGGACATGACCCCGATTATGCACGTCAATGCATGATCATGCAAAACCGCCCCCGAGTTCGGCCGACCCGCCCGCCGAAAGCACAACGCGAATTGGTGAGCACCGCCGTTGCCGCGGATTCGGCGAAATCGGCAGCCGCAAGATCGTCGCCTCCTATGATGGCGCGCGTGGACAGCAACGGAGGAGCATCGCCCGCGCTCGTCACGATCGGCGACATCGCGTGCACGGCGGAGGAAGCCATCACGCCGTCCGGACGCGCGCCGATCACGTCGGTTACGTGGACTTTGGTCGATATGAGCCGGACGACCAGGACGATTCCCACCTGGGCCATCGTGTGCGCGGTGATCTTCTTCCTGTTCTGCTTCCTGGGCCTGTTGTTCTTGCTGGCCAAGGAAGAACGCACCGAAGGCTGGGCCCAGGTGACCGTGCAGGGACCGGGCCTCCTGCACGTCACCCAGGTTCCGGTGAGTTCCCAGCTGATGGTGATGGATCTCAACAACCGCGTGAATTACGCCCGGTCGCTCGGCTTCCGCCCCTGAAAGCAAAACGGACCTACCCGGCATAGCGGTACGCTGCGCGCCATGCCCTGAGCAATTGCGCGCACGAGCACAAGATCGGCGCATCAAAATTTTCGGCGCGAGGTGTCGTTTTCGGCGGCTCCCGTTCGACGCACTGACGAGAGCAAGTCAGCCCAACCAAGGAGCAACCAATGCGCACCCTGATCGCCACCGCGTTCGTCTCGCTCGACGGCGTCGTCGAGGCACCCGGCGGAGAGCCGGGCTATCGCAACTCCGGCTGGACCTTCAAGGACATCGAGTTCGATGAGGCCGCCTACGAGATCAAGGGCCGTGAGGAGGGCGAGGCTGCGGCGATGATGATGGGCCGGGTCACCTACGAGGCGTTCTCGCCGGTGTGGCCGGACATGACCGAGGAGTTCTCCGGCTACAACGCGATGCCGAAGTACGTCGTGTCGTCCACGCTGAAGGAGGAGGACCTGGTGTCCAACTGGGGCGAGATCAACATCCTCCGTTCATTGGACGACGTCGCCGCGCTGAAGGAGACCGAGGGCGGGCCGATCATCATTCACGGAAGCGCCACCCTGAATCGCAACCTTTCCGATGCCGGTCTGATCGACCGCTACCACCTGCTGGTCTTCCCAGTCCTGCTCGGCGCGGGCAAGCGGCTGTTCAGCGACACCGACAAGGACAAGCAGAACCTCACGCTCATCGAGAGCGAGTCCTACGCGAACGGAATCCAGAAGCTGGTCTACAACGTCGACCGCTGACAACCCGCCGGGGTTCGGCCCCTTCAGGGGCCACCCCGGCGGATACCGCCAACTGCCTACGTCGCACTGCGGGTCGGTTTCGGGAGGCTTGGGCTTCTTGGGAGCCGAAGGGTCGCCGCAGCCACGCCCAATGCCATCGCGACAACGCCCATCCCCGTCAGATACGCCGCGTGGTAGCCGCCCAGCAGGGCCACCGCGGGCTCGGCGCCGGACGCACGCAACAACTCCGTCCGCGTTGCCGACAGGACCGCGAGTACGGCGAGCCCCAGCGCGCCGCCGACCTGCTGCGTCGTGTTGAACAGGCCGGATGCCAGTCCCGCGTCCTCGGGCGTCGCGTCGGACATGCCCTGCGCCATGAGCGCTGGCATCGCCATCCCGAACCCGACACCGAGCACGACCAGGCCGGGCAGCACGTCGACCGCGTACACCGCGTCGACCGGAACGCGGCCGAGCAAGCCAAGCCCCAGCACGAGCAGCGCAAGACCTACCAGCAACACCCGCCGCTCGCCGAACCGCGTGTTGAGCTTCGCGGACAGCCCGAGCGACACAGCGGCGATCGTCGCCGCTGGCGGGATCATTGCGATCCCCGTCGACTGCGCGCTCAGCCCGGCCACCTGCCGCAGGTACAGCACCGTCGTGAACATGAACCCGAACATCGACGCGACGAGCAGGAAAAGGACGACGTTCGCGCCGGAGAGCATGCGCGAACGGAACAACCGCAGCGGAAGCAACGGGTTCTCCGCCTTGGCCTGCCGCACCACGAACCCGGCGAGCAGCACGAGCGCCACGACACCAAAACCAGCCGTATGCGTCGATGCCCAGCCATACCGCTCGACGTTGGTGATCGTGTAGACCAGCGTCATCAGCGCGGCCGTCACGAGCACCGCACCAGGCACGTCCGCACGCGCCGTCCGTGTACCGGGCTCCCGGGGCAGCAGCCGTACGGCGAACCCGAGCGCCGCGACGCCGATCGGCACGTTGACCGCGAAAATCCAGTGCCAGCTCGCCGCCTGCGTGATCAGACCGCCGGACAGGCTGCCGATCGTGCCTCCCGACGCCTGCACGAAGCTGAAGGCGCCGATCGCCTTCGCACGCTCGCCGGGTTCTGGGAACAGCGTGGCGATCATGCCGAGCACCACCGCGGTGAGCGCAGCGGCGCCCACACCCTGGACGAACCGCGCGGCGAGCAGGACCGGCGCGCTCCACGCGAACCCGCACAGGGCCGACGCCGCGGTGAACACCGCCAGCCCGCCGAGGAACACCCGCTTGCGGCCGACGATGTCGCCGAGCCGTCCGAAGAGCAACAGCAAACCGCCGAACGCGATGAGGTAGGCGCTGGTGACCCACGCGAGCCCGGACGGGGTGAAGCCGAGGTCCCGTTGGATCGCGGGCAGCGACACGGCCACGATCGTCTCATCGACGATCGCCATGAGGGCGCCCGCGCACAGGACGATCAGCGCGAGCAGGCGAGAACGATCCATCGAGGCCACCTTCTAAGTGCACGATTTGTAACAAGGCACATGTTGTGTGACCATCGACGCGTGCGGAAGGAGGCACTTCTATGTCCCGGAGTCACACCGATGTACCTGTCGAGGCCAACGGCACGAGCGAGATCCGAGATGTGATCGAGGAGGCATGCCCGCTAGCCGAGGTCATCGACCACGTCGCGGGAAAGTGGAGCGTCGGGATACTCGTCGCCGCAGCACGCGGACCCGTCCGGTTCACAGAGCTCGAACGCGCCATCAACGGCATCAGCAGGCGAATGCTCACGCTGACCCTGCGCAAGCTCGAACGGGACGGCCTCCTACACCGCACCGTCTACCCAACCGTGCCACCGAAGGTCGAGTACACGCTCACGGACATGGCGAAGGAACTGCACGAAACCTTGCGCAGCCTGACCGACTGGGCAGAACGCCACCGCACGGACATCACCGTGGCCCAAAACCGCTACGACACAACAAAACGCTAGCGATCCGGCCATTGCTTGCAGCTACTCGTTCTGGGACAGCTTCAGGATTCGTGGGACACCCAACACCAACTCTTGCAATGCGATCCCATCGCCCAGCAGGTGCTGGCAGGCTAATGCCGTGACAGCTACGAATGACCATCGTCCGTTCCCGTTTGAACAGCGCTGCGCGAATGTCCTGGACGAACTGCGCGGAACTGGCGAGTTCGACGTGTCCGAGGCCCGATTCGCCGAGATCCCGAGGTATCTGGACGACCCGGACTTCGTCTACGGCAGCCTCTCCGAGGACTACGGGTTGCCGTTGAGCCCGGCAGTGCGGGGGTACTTCTTCCGGTACGACGAAATCAAGGCGCACTGGCGATCCCTGAACCCGAACTCGGACCTGGTCGGCGAATTCCGGCTGTCCCACATCTACAGCGGCCGGCGCATGTCGTACATCTGGGAAGGGACCAACGACCAGGAGCGTGAACTCTACCAACAGCTGCTGATCTTCGATGACACGCCGCAGACCGGTACCGGGCGGATGGCCATGATGCGGACCCCGCGCGGGACCACGGACCCCGAGATCTGGTACTTCGACATGCATGACGGCGCGATGGAGATGGACCTCGACTACGGGGCCTACCTGGACACCCTGCTCGCCACCAAGGGGACCATCGGCTGGCAGTACCTATTTTGCGACAAAGGGATGGGCGATCAGGGGTTCGATCCAATCGCGCAGGAACTGAAGGAGATGCTGGAGGTCTTCCCCCGACTCTTCCCCGATCACGACTACTCGAACCTGCGGGCCCGCCTCCGGGAGCGAGTCTGACCCGCGAGGTCACCACCTCGCGTGAATTCGTCCTCCGCGGCCGGTGCTGGTCGACCTGCGCCGCCTTGTGGAACGGCGCCCGCCGCCTCGTGGTCGCGGGGAAGGTGGGTTGCCACTGATCGTGCGCGCCCAGGGACTCGACCTGCAGTGGGTTGATGGTCTGCTTCACGCGTGGCTGCGTACGCGTGGCGGGCAGTGGTTGGGTGTCGTCACGTGGACGGTGTCGACTCCGGTCGGTGATCTGCCGTGCCAGGCCCTGCTGCCGCATGATGCCTTTCAACTCCAGGGTGCGGAGCAGGGAAAAGATCCATCGAGCGTGTCGCCTGCGCGCGGCCGACGATGACGTTGTGGTGGCGGACGCTGAATTGGTCCTGATGCCGGAAGAACACCCGGCTGGCCCGGCTGCGGTGGAGATCCGTCTCGGTGGCGTGATCGTGGGGGATGTGACCTTCCGCGTGTGCCGCTCCTGTCGCTTGGCCGTCGTTGAACACGTCCGCGTCGAGTCGCCGCAGCGTCGCCGAAGGCTCGCCACGCTCGCGATCAACTTTCTCGTGAGCCGCTGGCCGGACTACCGTGGACGACCAATGCGAAATTTCGTCAAAGCAGGAAGCGATGTCGCTTCCACGATCCACTCATACGAGCGGGACGTCAGGTGACGCACGTCCGCTACCGCGTCCTGGGCTCGGCGCTTCGGACGGAACCCATAACTCTGGGGTGAAAATCCGCCTCGAAGATCGGCTCCAGCACCAGTTTCAAGGATGCTTGTACCACCCGATCAGCGACGGTCGCGATCCCGAGACGACGGAACTTCCCATTCGCCTTGGGAATCAGTCGTTCACGCACCGGAAACGGGCGGAAACTGCGGTCTTTCAGCCTCGACCGCAGTTCGTCGAGGAATACCTCGACGCCTCGCACCGCCTCAATATAGTGGGCGGTTCGTCCGTCCACTCCTGCGGTGCGAGCACCCTTGTTACCCCGCACCCGAGCCCACGCGATCAGAAGGAACGCGGGGTCGGTCACAAGGTTGAACAGATCGTCGAACCTGCGATGAGAGTCATCGCTGGCCCACAGGTGCAGCTTGGTCTGAATCCCCAGTACCCGGCGCTCAGCCCCATACAGGGCCGACTCCAGTTCGTCGGTGTTCACCAACGACCTCCTGGCATTCCAGTCTCCTCCCTGCTGACTTGCTGGTCCCTTCGCCATGTACACGCCTCTCGCGCGCTCGGACTACTACAGGACCTCCGCCCCATCCCACAGCCCTCGGCCGGCGACGGAAATGCCCTGGACCAAGCTGGATGCTCGCCCCGGAAGGCGACCGAGGATGGTTCCCACGTTCACTCGATGACCGGGCGACGAGGGAGGTGCCCAGCTCTTGCCCCGACAGCATCGCCACGACTACGCCGCAGTCCTTCATCGCGGCCTCCTCACCGACGGCACTACGCGGCTTCAGAGTTGACCATCCACTTGAGAGGTCACGCGCTGCATCCCGGCCCCTATCCACCAGATTTGAGCCGGTTCATCGCTTACAGGGCTTTACCACTGGTTCCTCACGTACACCTTCTCGTCTCGCTTGCCGGACCCGCACCGTCTGGCAGTGCCAGCACGTCCCGGCGTCGTCAGGGCTGCTTCCCACCCTCCCCGGCGTCCCCCGGATCAGGCTGCCCTCAGCTTCAACCGAACTGCTGCGACAGCCCGGCGGCGGGGTTCTCTCACCCCCGCTCGGTCATCAAGCGCCTCGTGGCGCACAGTGCCGTCCGCGATCAACACCGTCTCCGGGCTGTGCTTGCGCTTGGTCGGCGACAACGCGAGATAGGGGCCCAGATGGTCCACGACCCGCCCGGCCGCGGACTTCGAGATATCGAACAGCAACGCGACCTGCCGAAGAGTCAGGTTGGTGCGGTAGTACACCGCCACTCGAATCGATGTGATTCGGCGCGGTTCGGCCACGTTTATGGAGTGGGCGGCGGGATAGGTCATCAGACGATCAGATGGGAACGGTGGTCCTTGCTGGTGGGTGGTTGCACCCCGACGGGCGAGGAATGCATCAACCGAGTGCTGATCTTCAACAGAGGCCACGCGGAAGCAATCCTCCGCGACTACGCCCGTCACTTCAACGGCCACCGGCCCCACCAGGGCCGAAACCAGCTCGCGCCTCTCGACGACCCGAATGTCATACCATTCCCGACGGCTCGGATCGAACGTCGAGAGGCCGTGACAGGCATCATCAACGAATACCACCGAGCAGCCTGACGGCCGACGAAACCCCAGATCACAGGCCGTGAAACCATTTTGAAGCCCTACGGGTCGGCATCGCCTTCGCCAAGTACGCCCGGACATTCCCGACCGGACCCCCGACACCGAACAGCCTATGGGTCACCGACATCACCTCATGTGTCGACCTGGTCGGGCTGGGTGTATGTCGCGCGTGGTCAGCGTCGAAGCGACGTCCCGACGGACATCCTCCGTGGTGGCTACTCGGCGCCGGCGACCTTGAAGTCCTGGCCGACGAAGATGTGGTGCGGCCAGTTGACGCCGATGCAGTGGACCTCGTACTCGCCGTTGTCCAGCTGCACAACACGGTCGACGACACCACCCGGGTAGGCGGCCAGCGCCGCTTGCGCCGCCTGGTCCGCTGTCGCTCCGCTGACGATCGTCCCCTCGCCCTCGCTGTAGTTGTCCGGGACCTGACCGACCTGCTTCGACGCGGACGGTGTACCGCGCTGGAAGGGGACCACCCCTGCCGCCGTGGAAGCCGCAGCTCCGCCGTCGCCATCGGGTTGCACGGTGACCTGCGCGGCCGTGATGGTCGTACTGTCGACCATCCCCAGCACGAGGACGCTGTTGCCCGTCGCGATGTCGGTCGCCGAGATCGAACTCGTCCCGTTCTGGTACTTCGTGGAGGAGTTCTCGTTGACGGTCACCTGCTGGCCTCCTGCCGTCGACAGCGTGAAGCCCGAATCGGACACGCTGCCGACCGTGCCGACCGTCCCTCCCTCGGCCGGTCCGGACCGAGCATTGGATCCCCCGCCGCCGGGACCACCGGGCATGCCATGCGGTGCTGTCGCCGAGGAGGGCGCGGCCGTTGACGTTGACGAGGACGTGTCCGTTGTCGAAGGGGACGTGGCGCAACCAGCGGAAAGTCCGACCACCGCACACGTCAGCGCGCCGGCCGCGATCCACCCACTCCTCCTGGTCGACAGCAGTCGGCGTACCCCCGACTGCTTGGTCGTGGCGTCCGACGGCTCTGGCGTCGCGCTCGAATCGGGGGTCTCGTAGGGGCATGTCGGGCCGTGGTCGTTCATGGTGACGCTCCTCTCGGTCAGGCATCTACGAAGAGCGTTCCATCCATTCGTGTGAGGTCCCTGTGGACAACATGTCAATACGCCGAACGCTTCTGCCCCCACCGTCCACCCGGATCCGAATTCAAGGCCGCTGGTGTCCGCGACCGCACGACGCACCGCGCTCCTCGACCGCGGAGTCTCCGACGAAGCGGGCGATCACCGGATGGCCGAACGCCGCACTCACCAATCGGCACCAGCACGTGGCCGCATCAAAGGATTCTGTTCAGCTTTGATGAAAGACACCGACTGGCTGGCCGCATTGCACGCCAGCTCACAACGACTTGCGGAACTGGTTGCCGACCTAACCGATGACCAGTTGGCCACGCCGTCGTACGCAAGCGGCTGGAGCATCGCCCAGGTGCTGTCCCACCTGGGCAGCGCGGCCGAGATCGGCACGCTCCTGGTGCAGCGGGGCATCGACGGTGACCCGACCGGCCCAGCAAAGCGGGACACCACGCCGGTGTGGCAGCGCTGGGACGCCATGTCCGGGGCGGAGCAGCGGGAAGCCTGGCGTGCGGCCGATGCTAAACACCTCGCACTGCTGGACTCCGCTGACATCGCGACCGTGCAGATTCCCTACTTCGCCGGTCAGCTCAGCGTTGCGGTCTACGCCGGTTACCGGCTTTCCGAGCAGTCGCTGCACGGCTGGGACGTCGAGGTCGCGCTGGACCCGTCCGCGACGGTCCCGGCGGCCGAGGTAGAGCTGCTGTGGCAACGGCTGGATCGGGTCGCGACCCGATTCCGCGACGCGGAGACGTTGGCGCGCCTGAAGCCCGGCCAGGTTGCGTTGCAGCTGAGCGAGCCCCGCCGCACGCTGTGCCTGGACCTGGGCGGCGAACTGCACATCGTGCCGTGCGAACCAGGCGACCCCACGGCGACGGTGTGGGGCACCGCCGAGGCGGTGCTCCGCTTGGTGTACGGCCGTAACCGCGTCGAGGACGGCGTCACTGCTGTCGGCGCGGTCACCGTCGACGATCTTCGTTCCCTCTTCCCCGGCTTTTGATTGGTGGATCATGGATTCCCTGAACGCGGACGTGCTCGTCGTCGGCTTCGGCAAGGGCGGCAAGATCGTCGCCGCGAGGTTCGGCGAGTTGGGCAAGCGAGTGGTGCTCGTGGAACGGTCCGAGCACATGTACGGCGGCACCTGCCCGAACGTGGGTTGCGTACCAACGAAGGCGCTGGTGCACCACTCGCGCAAGGGCCACGATGGCGACCTCCCGCAGGAGCGGTACGAACGGTCGGTCAACATCGTGCAGGATCTGACCGCGCTGTTCCGCGCTGGCAACTACGAGGCCCTCGACAGCACCGACACCGTGACCGTGGTGACCGGCGAGGCCGTCTTCCTCGATCCGCGCACTGTCACCGTCAACGACCTGACGATCACCGCCGACACGATCCTGATCAACACCGGCTCCGAGCCGATCATCCCGGACATCCCGGGACTGCGTCTGAGCAAGTACCTGCGGACCAGCACGGAGCTGATCGAGTCGACCACGCTGCCGCCCAGACTGGCCATCCTCGGCGGCGGCTATCTCGGCATCGAGTTCGCCTCGATCTACCAGCAGTTCGGCTCACAGGTGACGATGTTCGAGGCCGCGCCGAAGATCCTGCGGAACGCCGACGATGACGTTGCCGCGGCGGCCGAGGAGATCCTGCGTGACGAGGGCATCGAGATCATCGCACGAGCGGACGTCGTCGAGGTCATCGACAGCGACGACGCGGCGACGGTCGTCTACGAGCGCGACGGTGAGCGGCACAGCGTGCAGGTCGACGCGATTCTTGCCGCGGCGGGACGAAAGCCGGCGACCGAGGGGCTCGGGCTGGAGGCGGCCGGGGTGCGCGTCACCGATCGCGGTGCGGTCGAGGTCGACGAATACCTCCGGACAAGTCAGCCCCACATCTTCGCGCTTGGTGACGTCAACGGCGGCCCGCAGTTCACCTACATCTCCTTGGACGACAGCAGGATCGTGCTCGACCAGCTCATCGGCGGCGGCAAGCGCACCACGACCGACCGGGTCGCCGTGCCGCACACGCTGTTCATGACGCCGCCGCTGGCCACCGTCGGACTGACCGAGCGGGAGGCCCGCACCGCTGGCCGCGCGGTGCGGATCGCCAAGCAGCCGGTGGCCGAGATCGTGGCCATGCCGCGCGCCTACGCCGTGGAGGAGACCCGCGGCCTGATGAAGTTCGTGCTGGACGCCGAAACCGACGAGATCCTGGGTGCGGCGCTGCTCAGCGTCGATGCACAGGAGCTGATCAACACCGTCGCGCTCGCCATCCGGCACGGGCTGAAGTCCGCCGACCTGCGCGATGCGATCTACACGCATCCCAGTTCCACCGAGGCGTTCAACGACGTGCTCGGCGCGACCGTCGGATGACCACCGGCTCCGCGACGAGCCACACCGGAACAGCACTCACCTGGCACCCCTTGTAGACATCAATGTCTGACCCGAGCTACTTCAGCAAGTACAAAGACCTGGCCTTCGAACGCACCGATGACGGCATCCTCACCCTGCGCTTCCAGACTGCTGGCGGCCCGATCGTCTTCACCGGCCAGACTCACGAAGACCTGCCCAAGGCCCTCGAAGAAGTCGCGCTCGACGCCGACAACAGGGCAATGATCCTCACCGGCTCCGGCGACGTGTTCATGGACAACCTCGACGGGGCCAGCCTCGGCGAGATTTTCAAGCCCGCCGTGTGGGAGAAGATCCGCACCGAAGGACTCACCGTCCTGCAGCGCCTTCTCAGCCTGCCGTTCCCGGTCATCGGCGTCGCCAACGGGCCTGCGACCGTCCACTCGGAATACCTGCTGCTCACCGACATCCACATCGCCTCCGAGCAGGCCGCCTACGGAGACTTCCCGCACCCGGCCTTCGGCATCACCGCCGGCGACGGCCTGCAGGTCGTCTGGGAAGACGCTGTCGGCACCGCGCGCGCCAAGTGGCTACTGTGGACAGGCGAGACCATCGACGCCGCCACCGCGCAGCAGTGGGGCGTGGTCAACGAAGTGCTACCGCACGACCAGGCATACGCCCGAGGACTGGAAATCGCGCGCAAGCTCGCCGCGACACCGCGGCTGTACCGGTCGCTGCAGAAACAGACCCTCAACCAGCGGTTGCTGCGCCGCATCGTCGAAGGCGTGCCCTTCGGCATGGCGCTGGAAGGCTTGACCGCCGCCGACCTCGCATACCAGCAGCAGTAGCCGAACTCCTCCATCAACGTCAACAAGGGAATTGTCATGCCGAACAAGGTTCTGATCACCGGCGCTAGCGGCCTGCTGGGGGTCGCAGCGATTGAAAAGTTCCTCTCCGCTGGCTGGGACGTGGTCGGCGTCTCACGCCGCAAGCCGAAGCTGCCCAGTGGGCGAGAGATCGAGCACCTGTCCGTCGATCTGCGGGACGCCGAAGCAACCCGCGCCGCGTTCGAGCCGCTGACCGACGTCACACACATCGCCTACACGGCCCTGCACGAGAAACCCGAGCTGGTGCAGGGCTGGTCGAGCAAGGACCAGATCCAGACCAACAACGCCATGCTCCGCAACGTGGTGGAACCGATCGCACACGCCGCCGTCGACTTCCAGCACATCAGCATCCTGCAAGGCACCAAGATCTACGGCGTGCACCTGCACCCCATCCCCATCCCGGCACGCGAGCGGGACGCCCGGCACGACCACGACAACTTCTTCTTCGACCACGAAGACTACGTCCGGGAGAGGGGAGCCCAGCACGGTTTCGCCTACACGGCGCTGCGCCCGCAGCTCGTCACCGGTGCCACCCCGGGCGCGTTGAACGTGCTACCCGCCATCGGCGTCTACGCGGCAATCCGCCGTGAGAAGGGCGAACCGTTCGGGTTTCCCGGCGGCCCGTCATTCGTCTGGGAGGCCGCCGACGCAGACCTCGTGGCGGACGTGATGGTCTGGGCCGCGCGGTCACCCCAAGCGGCGAACGAGGCGTTCAACATCACCAACGGCGACGTGTTCGAGTGGCGCAACGTGTGGCCAGCGCTGGCCGAAACCCTCGGCGTTGAGACCGGACCGGACACGCCAACCAGTGTGACGGCCTACCTCGCCGAAAACGCCGAGATCTGGGACCAGATCGTCACGAAGTACGACCTTCGCTCACCCAACCTCCGCGAATTGGTCGGGCATGGTGACCAGCACGCAGACTTCGCGTTCGCCTATGGCGCCCCGGAAGGACCACGAGCCTTCGTGAGCACCATCAAGCTGCGCCAGGCCGGGTTCACCAAGACGATCGACACCGAGGTTTCCTTCCGCAACGCATTGCAATCCCTCATCGACCACAAACTCCTACCCCCCACCGAAAAGTAACCACCTAATCAACAAACCCAAAGCGCGCAGACTCCGGCTTCGTGCTGCTCAAAACCAGCACGGACATAGCGAAACGACTCCCGAGACACCCGCACCAGCCGATTCCTCGGTGGTGCGCCCTCGCCGCTCCGCACACAGCGAGGCTGATCAGCCGTTCCGGGCGGGAGGTCACCACGGCGCTCCCGGAGCTAGCGGTGCTGCGCGAGGCCGTCGGCCACCACCAGGTCGTCCTCGATGGCGAGATCGTGTGCCTCGATGACCGTGGCCGGCCCGACTTCGCTCGGTTGCAAAGACGCATCCACCGATCTCGGCCAACACCGGCGTTGCTCCGCGCCGCACCGGTGTACCTGTATGTCTTCGACCTGCTGCGCCTCGACGATCAGTATTTGCTCACCGTCGCCTACGTGAAGCGCCGGGACGCGCTGGCCAGGCTGAAGGTCGAAGGCGGGGCGTTGCGGGTGCCCGAGTACTACATGGGCATCAGCCCGAAGGAGATGTTGGATGTCGCCCGGCAGCACGAGTTGGAAGGCATCGTCGCCAAGCCCCTGCCCTCGCACTACCGGCCCGGCAAGCGCTCCCGGGACTGGGTCAAGACCCAGATCCGCCAGACCGCCGAGGTCACCATCGGGGGCTGGGCATTCCGCGAATATCCGGAAATGCCGATGAGCGGTCGTGTCATGTCGTCGTGGCGGCTCGCAGGTAGCGGAGGAGATCGTCGACGAGGTCGTCGGGGCCTGCGTGGCCTTTGCCGTCGGGTGCCAGATGTCCGGCGGCGGCGAGGTCGGCTGCTCCATGAGCGAGTGCCCGCAGCAGTGATGCCAGGCGTACCGGGTCGCCCGGGGGCAGGGCGCCGGCTCGCTGGGTCGCGGCGACGATGTCGACCAGCATGCTCTGTGCCTGGTGTGCGGCCAGGTGAAGTTCTTCCGAATCGATCGACCAGGTGCCGAAGGTCAGCTTGAACCGGGCCGGGTGATCCAGCGCCCAGGCGACGTAGCGGTGCAGAGTCGTGCGTAGGACCTTTTCCGCGGAGCGGCCTTGTTCGATCGCCGCTGCCAAGGCCGTACCCCGGTGTGTCAGTTCCCGTGCGGCGATCGCGGCAAGCAGGGCCTCTTTGTTGGCGAAGTGCTTGTAGGGGGCGTTGTGCGACACACCCGCCAGACGCCCGACCTCACGCAGTGTCACGGCTTCCACGCCGCCCTCGTCGAGCAGGCGTGCCGCCATTTCGATCAGTTGGTCACGCGTACCCGGCGGCATCGGCCCATCATAGTTTCGGTTGACGTTGTCAACCTTGTCCGGTAGGTTGACAACGTCAACCTTGATCGACCGGAAGCATAGGGATGCGCGAACAACGAGCGGTAGTCACCGGGGCGACCTCCGGCATCGGGGAAGCGATCGCACGCTCGCTCGCGGCGGCCGGAATGACCGTTGTCATGGTCGGACGCAGCGGCCAACGTCTCGACGATGCGCGCGAACGGATACTCGCCGCCGTCCCGGACGCCAACCTGCACCTGGAGCGCGCCGACCTTTCCCTGCTCGGCGAAGTACGCGAACTGGCTGGGCGGCTCTCCCGCGACCCGCTGCCCGACATCGTGGTCAGTAACGCGGCCGTCGTCGCCGAGCTTGACGACATCACCCCCGAGGGGATCCAGCGCACCCTGGCCACCAACCACCTCGCCCCTTATCTCCTGCTGCGATTGCTGATTGGCCCCGTCGGCAGCCGTCCGGCGCGCTTCGTCGTCGTGGGCGCCTCTCCACGAGGACTCACCCGGGTGCCGGTCGACCTGGCAGATCTGAACTACCAAACCGGCCACGGGCTGGGGCCGTTGCCCAGTTTCCGTCCTTTCGCCGCCTATGGCCGCACCAAGAACATGAACGCGATGTTCGTTTATGCCCTCGCCCGTCGCCTCGACGGCACACGCATCACGGTGAATGGCGCCCATCCGGGCATCATCAAGGGAACGGGACTCGGCCGCGATTCCCGCGGCGCGCTCAAGCTTTTCGGCGCCGCCCTCAGCCTGTTCACACCCGGACCTGACGCCGGCGCCGACACCCCGGTCTGGCTGGCCACCTCACCCGAGGTCGACGGCGCTACCGGTCGCTTCTTCGTCAACCGCAAGCAGGTCCCCACCGCACCGCACACCACCGACGTCCACCGGTGCGACCGGCTCTGGAACGAAAGCGCCCGCCTTGTGGGACTTCCCCCAGAGCTATGAACACCAGCAACCGCCAACAAAGGTGAGACGCGGTAGACGCGGCTACATCCGCTCATGCCGCGAAGCGGACGCCTGGTGACAGCGCCGGCGCCAAGGGGTACGAGGTCATGTCCCTCGCCTCCGGCGATAAGCCCGACGGGGCCAACTACCGGTCCGGTGATGTTTCGACCTCACTGCATCGCGCTTCCACCCGCGAGCCAGTCCACATCGACAGCACGCAGATCCTTGGCATCACCTACCACGAAGCCCGACGCAGGAGCCAGAACTGAGTCTGTTTGAGGTGCTTATCCCAGGCGGTTGAGCGTTCGGCGCGCTAGCAGTGCGGTCACGAGGACGGTCAGTAGCGTGCCAATGAGCATGCCGACGATGTTCGGTCGCCAGAGCACGTCGACGGCCCAGTACGGCGGAATCAGCATCAGCGGCCAGTCGGCTGGGCTGGGCAGCCACCACATCGCAGGTGCGATGCCGGTCGGGATCACGCCGAGAATCTTGAGCACCGCAACCCCTTCGACCTTGTTTCCCGCGAAGGCGGCGGTCGCGAGCGTGATCAGCGGTGCTTGCGCAGCGGCCAGGACCAGCGCGGGAAGCATGCTGGGCCGCCAGGCCGCCAGGCCGGAGATCGGCACGGTGAGAAGGAGCATCATCAGTGCCAGCACCGCGACGGAGACCGATCGGAAGACCATGTAGCGCGGCAGCGTGACGGGACTGACGCGCAGGACAAGCAGCTTGCGATCGTCGACGTCATCGAGGAACAGCAGCGCCCCTACCATGCCGATGATCAACGGCACGTGTAGTACGACTAGCGCGGCCAGCAGAATCGGTTGGTACCGCGCGAGATCAAGCCCGAGCTCGTCGTACAGGTACCGCGTCATCGGCGGGTAGCCGAGCCGAATCGCGACAGCGAGCAGCATCGGGCCCGCGAGCACCACCAGCAGCAGTGAGCTGCGAGCCGTGGTGCGGGCGTCGATCTGAGCCAGCGCGGAGACCCAGCCGCGGGGATGCCGCAGCACGCGGACGCGTCGGTCGCGCCGGACATGCGCGCGGCCCGGTTGGGTGAATTCGCGAATGTAGCTCCACTTCGCCGCGAGGCCGGCCGCGACCACCGCCACCAGCAGGTAGGCGATCGCCGCGACGATGCCCGCAGGTGAGACTCCCGCGGTCGAGTCCATCGCGGTACGGATCAGGGCGGCCGCACCGGTGGTCGGAACGACGTAGCACCAGGGGTGCTCGACCAAACCCGCGAGATGTGCCAGCGGCACCGCGATCAGCGGAGCGAGCGGCAGTGGCGCGACGGTGAGAAATCCGGTCAACGACCGATGGCGGACCACGAGAGCGAAGTTGAGCAGCAGGAACAACGCCGACAGCAGCGCCACCGCGACGACGATCAAACCCAGGTTGACTTGACCTCGTCCCGCCACCAGGGCGATCGGGACCGCCGAGGCGACCGACAACCCGGTCAACACGGCGACTCTGACCCCGAGGTAAGCGCGGAACCGCAGCGGGCTGACCGAAAGCGCTGCCAGCGCGCCTTCCCCGCGCTCGAACAGGAACAGAGCCGCGATGAAGAAAGCACCGAACGTCGCTGTGTCAACGATGAGCACGAACGGCCCGGCGCCGCGCGCGAGCCACGTCGGCATCGCCAGCAGGACCAGGCACCACACCACGGTCATGGCCAGGGCCACGAGGGGAATTCGGTAGCGTAGCTCCACCCGCAATTCCAGCGCCACGGCTGCGCTCAGGCGGCTCACAACCGCCCGCCCGTGACGGTGGCGAAGACATCGTCCAGCGATGCTTCGCGGGTGTGGATGGTTTCCACCGTGCTACAGCGCACGAGGTTCAGGAAGACCGGGTCACCACCTATTCCGGACAGCGGGAACTCCTTGCGCTGCAAGGAATCTTGATCGTCGCGGTACTCGATCACGACGGATGGTCGGCCGTGTGCCAGCCGGAAGTTGCGCGGCGTATCGATCGCGGCGATGCGACCATCGACCATGAAAGCGACCCGGTCGCAAAGCTGCTCGGCTGTGGACATGTCATGCGTGGTCAGGAAAACCGTCCGCCCCGCGGCTGCCTGGCTGCGGATGAGATCACGGACGGTGGACGCGTGCACCGGGTCCATCCCGGACGTGGGCTCGTCGAGGAAAAGCACGCGCGGCCGGTTCACCAGTGCCCGCGCGAGGTTCAACCGCATCTGCATACCTTTGGAAAAACCGCCAACGGGCCGATCGGCGGACTCGGCGAGGTCGACGAGTTCCAGCAACGGCCCCGGTTCCTCCGCCGAGCCGCCATACAGCGACGCGAAGGCCGCGAGGTTTTCCCGTGCCGTCAGCTTCGAGAAATGCGCCGGCAGTTCGAAGCCGACGCCGATGTGCTCGTAGTAGTCCGGCCCCCACCGAGACACCGGACGTCCCAGCACGTCGGCCCTGCCCTCGTGGCCGCGCAACAACCCGGTGAGGATACGTTGCGTGGTGGACTTCCCCGCACCATTGGGACCGAGGAAACCGAAGATCTCCCCCTGCGCCACAGCGAACGAGATGTCGTCGACCGCGTTCCCCGACGCGCCGCGATAGCGCAGCCGGAGGTCCGCCACTTCGATGACCTGGTCGGCCATGAGATTCCTCTTCACCTCGTCGCGTCGGCGTCAGCCGACCAGTTCGTCCAACACCCGGAACGCGTCGTCGATCAACTCCGGGAGCTCAGCCTCCCCACCGCCGCGAACCCAGACCTCCAGCGCCGTGGTCAGCGCTGCCAGGCACACGGAAGCGAGGACGCGGGTTTCGAAGGAAGGCGTGGCACCGTCCAACGCGCGTTCGAGCAGTTCCCTGGTGGCGACCTGGTTCTCCAGCAACCGCGCGCGCAGAGCCGGAGTCTCCAGCACCAACCGGGTGCGGACGAGCAGCGCCTCCCGGTCAGCCGCGTAGATCCGGGCCAAACCATCCCGGACAGCCGCGTGGATTCGTGTGACCGGGTGCTCGGAACGCGGCCGGTCCCGGATCAGCGATTCCAACATCGGATCGTATTCGTCCCTGAGCACGACGTCTTCCTTGGTGCGGAAGTGCCGGAAGAACGTCATGTGCGAGACCCCAGCAGCTACCGCGATCTGCTCGACCGTCGTGGATTCATAGCCTTTGCCCAGGAAAAGCCGCAACGCGTGCTCCTGAATCCGGTGCCGGGTCTCGGCCTTCTTGCGCTCCCGCCAGTCCTGTGTCGCCATCGCCACCTCAGTGTTAGTCGCTAACACGTTAGTGACTAACACCTCCGTTGCGCAAGTGAACCATCGCCGTAGCGCTGCCTCCACCTGATGTCCAACCTGGACATCATCACCTGGCTGCGGTTCGCCGCCTGGCTGGTGGTCGGCCTGGCGATCTACTTCTTCTACGGCCGCCGCCACGCGAGACTCGCCAACCCGAACCCGGACACCGTTCCCGAGTGATCTCCGTTGAAGACAGCCCCGCGCACCACATCACACAAGTAGCCGACGAGCGGAGCTCTCGACCGGTCGTTCCGGCCGAGAGCTCCGCTCACCCCGTGATCAACAGGGGTCGCTCACCAGCTCTGACCAGCCAAGATCACCTAAGTGCGGCTGCCGTGCTAGACCGGACCCTGATCTGGAACCAGCGGCACCTGATTCAAGCCTTGCGCGAGTTCGAAACGTTCTACAACGGACACTGCCCACAGCAAGGCATCGCGAACACCCGACCGCTGAACCCGTTGCCCACGCCGATCACAGATCCGGACAAGATAGCTCGCCTCGACATACGACGCCACGATCGCCTCGGCGGCATCCACCACGAGTACAAGCACGCCGCGTGACCCGCACGGATGAAGTTTTCGGCAGGGGCAAGGTGACCCGCTGGTTGTCCCAGTCAAGGGTGAACGCGGTGCGGTCGAAACCGCCCTTGGTGCGGGCCTGCTGGGAGTTGTCGACGCGCAGCGGCCGAGCAGTGTGATCCCGAACTCGCGCTGGACAGCGACCATCAACTCGGCGGAGGTGTAGCCGGGATCTCACGTGGCCACACGGGCGCGGCCTGGGCGTGAACAGCTTCTCCAGCAGCGCGAATCCGTCGACGCCGACCTCCCTCGCCATCCTGGCGCGTTTGTCCTGCCCTGCGGGGAGGCGATACGAGTTGGCTCGGGCGCCGTAACGTTGCACCCAATCGGCGTCGATCCGGCTCGCCAGCCAGTCCGGGGCGGCCGCGGCCAGCGCTTCCAGCGCCGCCCGCAGGGTCTCGGTGAGAAACTCCAACCGATTTCATGGTCGGCTGGAGAGGAAGTCGAGAACCGCTGTGGTGACGTCGGTCGTGCTTGCTGTACCACCGATGTCAGGGGTCCGGGAACTCCTTGTGGCGGTGGCAGCCATCAGTGCTTCGGTGATGGCGTGTGCGGCCTCATGTTGTCCGAGATGCTCCAGCATCATGCTGGCCGACCAGATAGCCCCGATCGGGTTGGCGATGCCCTTGCCGACGATATCCGGCGCCGAACCGTGGACCGGCTCGAACATCGATGGGAACGTGCCATCGGGGTTGAGGTTCGCCGACGGCGCGATACCGATGCTCCCGGCAAGTGCGGCGCCCAGGTCGCTGAGGATGTCACCGAAAAGGTTGGAGGCGACCACGACGTCTTGTGCCCCTGGATCGAGGACGAACTTGGCGGCGAGCGCGTCGATATGCATTACCCGCCGCTCCACGTCCGGATAGTTCTCCGCCACCTCGGACGCTATTTCGTCCCAAAATGGCATTGTGTGAACTATTCCATTTGATTTGGTGGCCACCGTGAGCATTTTTCGTCGTTTGCGGGCCAGGTCGAACGCGTATCGGAGGATGCGTTCGCAGCCGGCGCGCGTGAAGATGGACTCCTGGATGGCCATTTCGTCGCGTATTCCGGAGCTAAAACGGCCTCCTACCTGTGAATATTCGCCCTCTGTGTTCTCTCGCACTATCACGAAGTCGAGACCGGAAGGCGGCACCTGCCGAAGAGGGCTGGCGATGCCAGGAAATAGCCGGACGGGCCGCAGGTTCACGTTTTGCGAGAAGGCGCGCCTGATGGGGATGAGAAGTCCCCACAATGACACGTGATCGGCAACATCTGGATGCCCGACGGCGCCCAGCATGATCGCATCGGTGTCGGAGAGTTGGGCAAGGCCGTCCTCGGGCATCATTGCTCCGCTGGCCCGGAAGAATTCACATCCCCATGGTTTATTCTCGAACGTGCATAAAAAATTGTATTTGTCTGCTACGTGGTTGATGACCTGGAGAGCCGAAGCGGTTACCTCGGTTCCTATACCGTCCCCGGGGATGACAGCGATCCGGTAGCATTTCTGTCCATTTTTTGGCCTGATCTGCTGATCAGCTGCATATGTCATGTGGTTGTTGTCCTCGTCTCACGACAGATAGGCACTGAGGTGTCCGGTGACGGAGTGGATGCGGGATCAATCTGGGCGCGCACTGGTTTGGGCATCTTGGTTTTCGAGGTTCTTCAGCAACGCGACGCGGGCGTGCTCGAGGTGCGTGGTGACCACTTCAGCGGCGCGCTCGGAGTTTCCCGATGCGATTTCGCTCGCAATGATGACGTGTTCGTCGTAGATGCTTCTTGGTGTCAGCAATCCCTTCGACTGCACCTGGGCCATGCACAGCCTCACCTCGCCCATGAGGGAGTTGTATAGCGATGTGAGCCGGGTGCTGCCGAGTCCATCCGTGAGCGCCCGATGGAAGTTGATGTCCGCGGCGACGATGTCCAGTAGCGGGGACTGGTTTGTGGCGGCCAGCAGGTCGACAAGAGCCGCGTGCGCCTGGGGCGGGACAGTCCGCCGATCTGCCAGTCCCCGCGCCACTTCCCGGTCGATGCATCCACGGGCGAAGTAGAGGTCGTTGATATCGGTGGCAGTCAGCTGCGGCACGCGTGCGCTCGCGTGGGCGCTCCGCCGGAACAGTCCCTCTTGAACCAGGCGATCGATGGCCGCGCGCGCGGTCGGGCGCGCGATCCCGAACCTGCTCGCGACGAGGCTTTCGGTCACCTGGACGCCTGGCGGAATCTCCTCAGTCAGCACCTGCTCGCGCAGTCTTTCGGCAACAGCGTCAACGGTGGTGGGTGGCACTGAGGATCGGGAAGCGATCACGATTCCTTCCTTCCTGGACGAGGAGCCCAATGATGACAGGGCGTGTCCAGTGCCCTTGCTGACGTATGCGGGGCGCCCTTGGGTCGCTTGCACCCTTGACATCCTACATGATTGTCAGGCAATATGCCTCGGCATAGTCGATTGTCATACAGTTTCACTCACGCCAGGCGCTCGGCTCGAAGGAGCGAGAGGGGTCTGGCATGCAGGGAGCGCCAAACAACTCCCGGGGCACGGCCGTGATCACAGCGGCATGGATACCTCGCCGCGTCGATGAACCCGGGACCAGAGGCCCGCTGCTTATCGATCACGACGTGCTGACGCACCCACGCCAACCAGACCTCGAAACAGGCCCTGAAGGAAAAGGAGGGCGCAATGGGAGATCCCGTTGAACTCGCCGGTGATTCGCCGAGCAGGGCGCCTACCACGCGGACGGCTGCCCGGCCGACGCGCGTCCGGTGGAAGATCTTCATCCTGCTGCTGGGGGTCGTCGCGCTGAACTACGTCGACCGCGGGTCGATCTCGGTCGCCATGCCGTTGATCACGAACCAGCTGCATGTTTCCAAAGAGGCCACTGGCATTGCGCTTTCCGCTTTCTTCTGGAGCTACGCGCTGATGCAGATACCTGGTGGCTGGCTGGTGGACAAGTTCAAACCCCGGCTAATGGCCGCGATCTCATGCACCGGCTGGGGCATCGCGCAGGCGCTTACGGCCGTCGCGTCCAGTCTTGGCGGGTTGGTGTTCTTCCGGCTGCTGCTCGGCGCGGCCGAGGCACCGATCTACCCGGCAGGCGGCAAACTCAACGCCACCTGGATGACACCTGCTGAGCGTGGGCGAGGCGGGACGTTGCTCGACGGTGGTGCACCCCTTGGCACCGCGATCGGTGGTGTGGGCATCTCGTGGCTGATCGCGCTCACTGGTGGCTGGCGACAGGCGTTCGTTATCGCCGGTGTGGCCACGGTGCTGGTCGGCCTGTTCGCGGCCTGGTACATCCGCAACACTCCGCGGGAGCACCCGGCGGCCAACGCCGCGGAGATCGAGTACGTCGAGGCCTCGCACGCGCAGGAGGACGCCGATGATCCTCAGCCAGCCGGCCGGGTCAGCCTGTTGCGGTACGTCCGCTACCGCTCCTTCTGGGCCATGTGCCTTGGCTGGTGCGGGTTCAACGGCGTGTTCTACGGTTTGCTCACCTGGGGACCGCTGTACCTGTCGGAAACCAAGCATTTCGAGCTTGCCACCATCGGATATTCCACTTTGGTGATCTTCGGCGCCGGCTTCGTCGGTGAACTCGTCGGTGGCTGGCTGGCCGACTGGTGGCGCGCCCGGGGCGCGTCCCCCAACATCGTGCTGCGGACCCTGCTGGGCGCCGCCGGGGTTTTCGTGGTGCTCGCTTTGCTCGGGGTGACCTACGTGCCCAATGCGGCGGTCGCCGTCGCCTTCCTGTCCGTGGTGATGTTCTTTCTGCGGTGGGCCGGGGTTTACTGGAGCGTTCCGTCGATCCTGGCCGGCCGGACCAACGCGGGGATCATGGGCGGGGCCATGAACCTCGGCGGAAACGTCGCCGGCATCCTCAGCCCGATCATCGTCGGGTTCATCGTCGGCGCAACCGGCAGCTACACCGGTGCCCTGCTGTTCTTCGTCGGCTGCGGGGTGCTGTTCACCATTTGCAACGTGACATTGAACTACGCCCGCCGGCTTCCGGTGTGAATCCCCTGACCAACACTGCTGGAGCACAATGATGGAAAAGAACGGGACCGGACAGCTCCGGGTCGGCATGCTGACGCCCTCGTCCAACACTTGCCTGGAGCCCGTGACGGCGGCGATGCTGGTCGAGGCCGGGGCGCCCGCCGCCATGTACGCCAGCCGGGTACCGGTGACCAGGATCGCCTTGGATAGCCAGGCCACTGCGCAGTTCCAGGTCGAACCCATGGTGGCGGCGGCACGGCTGCTCGCCGACGCGCAGGTTGACGTGATCGTCTGGAACGGCACTGCCGGTTCTTGGCTCGGCGCGGACCACGATCGCGCGCTGGTCGAGGCCATCGAGAAGGCGACCGGTATCCGTGCGACCACCTCCACGCTCGCCCTGCTGGACGCCTGCCGCGCTTTCGGGGTGACCCGGCTCGGCCTCGCGGTGCCCTACACCACCGACGTGACCGAGCGGATCGTGGCCCGCTACGCCGAGCAAGGAGTGGACTGCGTACGTACGGCGTCCCTGGGGCTGACCGAGAACACCGACTTCGCGACCGCGCCTGCCCGGCGGGTCCGGCGGCTCATCGAGCAGGCCGGGGCGGGTGATGTCCACGCGGTCGCGGTGGTCTGCACCAACGTGTACGGCGCGCCGCACGTCGTCGGCGTGGAAAACGAGTTGGGCATGCCGGTGTTCGACAGTGTGGCGGCGACGCTGTGGCAGGCGCTGCGCATCGGGGGAACGTCAGGGGTCATCACGGGCTGGGGTCAGCTGCTGGCCACCGGCACGCTGCGCATGCGGTTCCAGGACGCACTGGAGAATCTGCTGTCCGCGACCGGCGCGGACCGCACCACGTTGCGCATCGACCTGTCGGAACGCGGCATGCACGTCGATCTGACCGCGGGTGAGGCGGTCGGACCCGGCGTTCGGTCGATTCGGCGTGATGGTTCCCTGGACCAGCGGCAGCTCAATACCGTGCAGTGGTTGGAGCGGCATCGCCGTCCGCTGGTGCAGCCGCACTTTCGCGTCGACCCGACGCCGCCGGATGCGTTGGTCGCGGTGTACGGCGTCAACGCGCAAATGCTCGCTCCCATCGAACGCGGCGGCGAGCTGGTCGGCTGGCTGTCCGTGCACAGCCTCAGCGAACGCGAGTGGGGCGAGGCCGACCAGAACGCATTGACCGAGGCGACGCGGCGGGTGCATGAGGCGCTCGACGGCAGCTGACCATTGGACTCGCCATTCGCGGCGGTTCACCCCTAAACAAGGAGAACTCCAGATATGACCAAGGAGATCCAGATCTGTCTCGGTGTCGATGTCGACGCGGTAGCCGGCTGGCTCGGCTCCTACGGTGGCGAGGATTCGCCCAACGACATCCAGCGCGGTATGTTCGCCGGCGAGGTGGGCGTGCCACGTTTGCTGCGCCTGTTCGAGAAGTACGAGCTGCGCATCAGTTGGTTCATTCCCGGCCATTCCATCGAGACCTTTCCCGACCAGATGCGCGCGATCGCGGACGCTGGGCACGAAATCGGCGCGCACGGCTACTCACATGAGAACCCGATCGCGATGAGCCCGCAGCAGGAACGGGATGTGCTCGCCAGGAGCATCGAGCTGATCGAAAAGCTCAGTGGGCAGCGGCCACGGGGCTATGTCGCGCCGTGGTGGGAGCTGAGCGAGCAGACCGCATCGCTGTTGCTGGAGAACGGATTCAGCTACGACCACTCGCAGAACTACAACGACTTCACCCCCTTCTACGCCAGGGTTGGCGATTCCTGGACGAACATCGACTACAGCAAGGACGCGGCGGAGTGGATGCGGCCACTGGTCCGCGGTCACGAGGTCGACCTGGTGGAGTTTTGCGGCAACTGGTACCTCGACGACCTGCCGCCGATGATGTTCGTCAAGCAATCCCCGAACAGCCACGGATTCGTCAACCCGCGCGACATCGAAACGCTGTGGCGCGACCAGTTTGACTGGGTCTACCGCGAGATGGACTACGGAGTCCTCCCGGTCACCCTGCATCCCGACGTGTCCGGTCGGCCCCAGGTGCTGCTCATGCTGGAGCGCCTGATCGAGTACTGGCGCGGCCACGAGGGCGTTCGGTTCATCACCATGGAGGAGGCCGCCCAGGACTTCCGGCGCCGGTTCCCGTTCAACGGGCGCTGACCGTGCCGGATCATTCCGTTCACCACATTGCCGATCGGCCTGGTACAGCTCTGGAGGGAATTCCCGTGTCAGCTTCTTCTGGAGTTGTGCCCCTGCCCGACCGGCGCCTCACGGTGTTCGGCCTTGGCGGCACGATCTCCATGACGGCCAACGACAGCGGAGGGGTCGTCCCGGTGCTTTCGGCGGGACAGCTCGTCGCCACCGTGCCCGGTCTGGAGGAAACCGGGATCCGCATCGGGGTCGAGGACTTTCGTCGTGTTCCTGGGGCCTGCCTCGGTTTCGACGACCTCGCCGCCCTGTCGGAGGCGATAGATCAGCGGTTCGACCAGGGTGTGGACGGGGTCGTCATCACTCAGGGGACCGACACCATCGAGGAGACCGCGTATCTACTTGATCTGGTCCATGACCGGCCCCAACCAGTGGTGGTCACCGGGGCGATGCGCAACCCCACCTTGGCGGGCGCCGACGGGCCGGCCAACCTGCTGGCCGCGGTGCGCACCGCCGCTAGTGCACAGACCCGTGGCCTGGGCGTCGTCGTGGTGTTCGCTGACGAGATCCACGCCGCCAGCCGCGTCCGAAAGGCCCATACCACCAGCGGATTCACCTTCCAGTCAGCCAACGGCGGCCCGCTTGGATACGTTGTGGAAGGACGGCCGCGAGTGCTCAATCGCCCTGTCGACCGAACCGTTGTTCCGATGGTCGGCGCGCAGCGCCGCGCTGTGGAGATCGGCCTGGTGACGACGGTGCTCGGCGACACCGGATGGTGGCTGGACGGTGCCGCCGATCGGTTTGACGGGCTGGTCGTGGCCGGTTTCGGCGCCGGGCACGTGCCCGACTGGCTGGCGGACGCACTCGCTGAAGTGGCCTCCCACATCCCCGTGGTGCTGTCCTCCCGCACCGGTGCCGGTTCAGTGCTGTCCGGCACCTACGCCTATGTCGGCTCCGAATCCGACCTACTGGGCCGCGGTCTGATTTCCGCCGGGTTCCTCGACCCGCTCAAGGCACGCATCCTGTTGCGTCACTTGCTTGCCGGTGGGCATGACCGCTCGGCCATCCAGGCGGCATTCATGCAGGCGGGAGGCCAGGCCGATCAATAATTGGGCGTCCGGGCGAACGCGTTTACCGTCTGCTGATGGTCCTCAACGGCAGCGAGGACGAAACGATCGCCCGCCGGTTCAGTGTGTCCGCCTGTACCGCGCCAAAAGTCGGTGCTCGGTCGGTGACCTGGTGTCTTGTTGTGCTCTGTGATCCTGTCGGGTTCCAGAATTGGGCCGCGGTCGTGACCTGCGATGATCGACGTGTCGCGAAGATCGCGGAATGATTCTGCGGTGTCGTTTCGCCTGCTGTACCTGATCTTGATCCGGCTTGGGGGTTGGCTGGTGTTGCTTCGACCGCACTGCCGGCCGACCTCTCCGAGGGCTCACACGTGATCGAGGTACGGAGCACCGACCCCTTCGGCCGGGTCAGCGAGACGACCCGGATCTTCGAGATCGTCCGCAGCTGACGCTCCGGTACGCCGCGGCCGGCCCTGTCGATGTCGACAGGGCCGGCCGTCCGGCAGGCATCCAACAGCGGCGGTTGCCCGTCCAGGGCGGCCAGCGGCCCGTCGGCATCGATTCCGAGAACGATACGTGCCCGGAGGCGGGCGGTTTCCGCTCTGTTTCGTTGCGTGTCCCATGTGCGGCGGTTACTTTGCTCGGAAACGGGCGAACCGAACGGCGCAATGCCAATACGGAAGCCGGGGGTGGGTCGTGCCTGAATGGCGGGTGCGCGATTTTCACGACGACGATTTGGACCAGGCGATCCACATCTGGGACCAGAGTCGCGAGGCCGGGGAACCGGCGTTTTCGGCCGCCGAGGTGGTGTCCATAGCGCGGGCCGGTCACCCTGCTGTCGTGGCCGTGGTCAAGCGGGATGTCGTGGGAATGGCGGCGGCGAAGGTGGAGGGAGAGCGGGCCTGGCTGGCGCTGTTCGCCCTCGACGCCCGGTGGCGCAACCGCGGCATCGGTAGCTCGCTGCTGACCGAGCTGGAGAAGAAGCTCCGCGGGCGCGGGGTGTATCGCATCTCCAGCCTGGTTCCGGAGGGGGCTGCCGGGTTCAAAGCGATGATCAATTCCGGCTACCGAGCGCGCACCGACCTGACCTACTTCGAGAAGGTCGAGCACCTGGACCCGATCGAGTTCGGCGTGCTCGAAGAGCTCGGAGGTCAACTCCAGCCCGCCGGCCGGTGGGAGGAGCTGGCTGGCATGAAACGGGAGAAGGACGTCATCGAACGCCGAGTCGTGCTTCCGCTGGCGTACCAGGAAGGAGCCGAGCGCCACGGCGTGCTGCCGCCGAAGGCGGTCGTGCTGTTCGGGCCGCCGGGAACGGGCAAGACCAGCTTCGCCAAGGCAGTCGCCTCCCGGCTGAGCTGGCCGTTCGTGGAGCTGTTCCCATCCCGCCTGGCCGCGTCGTCGCCGGAGGGACTCGCGGCGTCGCTGCGTACGGTGTTCGCGGAGCTGGCAGACCTCGACGACCTGGTCTTGTTCATCGACGAGGTCGAGGAGATCGCCGGGACTCGCTCCACCCCCGCGGTCGGTCCCGCGTACGGGGTGACCAACGAGTTGCTCAAGCTCATCCCCGGTTTCCGCGAGCACGACAACCGCCTGCTGGTCTGCGCCACCAACTCGGTGCGATCCCTGGACCCGGCGTTCCTGCGGCCTGGGCGGTTCGACTACATCATCCCGGTAGGACCGCCGGACCCGCTGGCGCGACGGGCCATCTGGTCGCGCTACCTAGGCCCGGCTCGCGAGAACGTCGACCTGGACCTGCTGGTGGAGCGCTCTGACTTGTTCACGCCAGCGGACATCGAGTTCGCCGCGCGCAAGGGCGCGCAGGCGGCGTTCGAACGCGAAGTGCTGCACGGCGACGAGGGGCCCGCCACGACAGAGATGTACCTGCAGGCGATCAGCGACTCCCGGCCGAGCCTGACCCGCGAGGCTATCACCGAGTTCGAGCAGGACATCGAGATGTACACCCGCCTGTAAGGGCTGTAACAGGCGTTGCCGTCGTGCAAACCAAGTCTCGACCAGTGCTCGAATTCCCTTGCAGCGCGAACCAGGCGAGGCAGCCGTTCAAAAATGATCACGAACAGTCTGTTCAACTACTTGTCGGGACTTCGACGCACGGGAGCACCTTGCTGTCGACGAGACGCGGGTGTGAGTGGCACGGATGTGCCGACCAGAATCGCAACTCAAGACCCTCAGTTGCTGCGGTCGGCGCGGACGCGATCCCGATGCTGGCCGGGCTCGGCGTCGTCGTGGTCAGCCCGGGTTCGTCGCGGAACGGGGAACCGAGTACTGGTGGGACATCCCCGAAACCGAGCACGCTCACCTCTACCGCTACGCGAGCCTCCTCGATGCGAGGCGATTGTGGTGGCCTGTAGTGAAACGCCGTTCGCGGGCGATGATCAGTGACGCACCATGACCGCTGCGGAGACGCGCGATCGCCGTCGTTGGCGCAACACGTGTGTATCGGATTGGCGAACGTCCGGAAAGCGCGAACGATGGACCCGCGTGTAGGTCCTACGATCCTCTGGCGGAGTGATCACTTCCTGCGCCTGCCACGCAGGGGGTTCGCCGCCCTCTGCGAAGGGAGAACACCATGCACCACGAAGCCGGAGGAGGTTCCGTGTTCCTCGGGGTCCTGCACGGACTGCTTGCGCTGGCGTTCCTTGTTTTGGTTGTGCTGGCCTGCATCTGGTTGATCCGACAGCTGCTGGCCGGCGGCCCGGCATACCGGGATCCCGCCGAGCAGGATCTGCGTCGACGCTACGCCGCAGGCGAGGTGGAGCGTGAGGACTACCTGACCCGCATGGCCGATCTTCGGGAGCAGAAGCCGCAGTCGTCCTCATCGCAGTAACCGGACCACGTTGAGCTGCGCCGTGTCATTGCCTTCCTCGCGGGCCTCGGCGTGGGTAGTAGTTGATCGAGACCTTCTCGCACAATGGGTCTGCGATCTTCACGAGGTCGGCTCGCCGGAGACGCCGCGGCCGGTGCCGACCAAGTCGGGAAAGACGTTCCCAGCCTGTTCCCAGGTTGTTCACGCGGAAAACGCGCATGCCGCACCTAGTTTGGGAGCTGGATTCCAGCAGAGCGCGAGAAGGCGGGTCATGAGCGGTCACAGCGGCATGGAAGCGGTCGCGGAGTCGCGCCTGACGTGGATCCGTGGCCACATCATCGGCCAGGCCGCGATGTTCACCGTCGTCGGAGGTCTGACCACGCTGGTCAACGCCGTGCTCTACATGCTTCTGCGCGGCACGTTCACGGCAGAGGTCTCCAACGTCCTTTCCGTACTGATCACCACGGTCGCCAGCAGCACCGCGCACCGCCAGTTCGTGTTCACCGACCGCGACGAACACCCGATGCGAATGCACCTGCAGACCGTCGCGGTATTCCTCTTCTACTGCGTGTCGAACAACGTCGCGTTGTGGCTGCTCGGTCTGGCCGTCGACAACCCATCGAGCTTCGCCGAAGCGGTGGCGGTTTCGGCAATGGCGCTCTTCGGGGGCGCGAGCAGGTTCCTGGCGCTGCGCGTCTGGGTCTTCACCCGCCGCTGGAAGTCCGGCCAGCGGGGCGTGCTCAACGGATCGACCAGTCGTCGAGTCCTGGTTCAGATCTCGACGCGGTGCGCCGCAGGTGTGCCCGGTACCAGCGCCTCCATCGAAACAGACCGCCCACGAGTCTTAGCAGGCTCTGGTCAACCTCGGTGAGCACGTACTCGGTTTCTGGTGGCTCAGTAGGCATTGGCTGCCTCGGCCACGCCGAATACCTCGGAGGTCAGCACGTCGGCCGGGCGGCCAGTGGCAACCAACGATCCGCCGGAGAGCACCGCGAGCCGGTCGCAGGCGCTGGCGGCGACGTTGAGGTCGTGCAGCACGACAACCCGTCCAGCGACAGCTGCATCTACCGACCTCCGAACAGAAATCCGCGGCGCCGCAACAACATGCTGAACACCGGCACGCCCGACGCTGCGCCGTGATGTGCTCACCGGCGGGCTGACCGCACTCCCAGTGGCCCAAGGTCAACGCGGGGCTGACTTCTCCCGAACAGACCCTGCGGCACCCAAGTTCGCTTCCGATTTCATCCAGTTCACCTGCTAGGAGCCGAGTTGATCTAAGTGTGACTCGCCGGGGTTCCACAGTGGAGTCTGAACAGGGGGAGGGCGATGTCGTCGACGATCTCGGTGATGGCGGCGTCGTCGACCATCGCGCCATAGAGCAGGGATTCGCTGCGGAGCAGGTCGAACGGGAGGCGCAGGATCCGGTCGCTGCACCGGTCGGTGCGCAGCTCGCCGCGCTCGACGGCCCGGGTGAGGAACGGTCGGATCAGCTCGAGGATCTCGTCCTGGACGAGGCGGCGGCGCAGTTTCTCGAACACGTCGGGTTCGCGGAACGTCTCGGTGATGAGGCCAGGAAGCGCGTCGCCGGGCATCTGGTGGAATCGTCTTATGCCCCGACCAACGAGTTCGAGCAGGTCGCCGCGCAGCGAGCCGGTGTCGATGTCGGACTCCTGCAGCGGCACGTTGTGCGCGAGTGCGGCGAGCACCAGCTTGGCCTTGGTGGACCAACGCCGGTAGATCACGGGTGTGCTGGTACCGGCGCGGGCGGCGACGTTCTCGATGGTCAGCTTCGCGTAGCCGACCTCGAGCAGTTCCGCCCACGCGGCCGTGAGCAGCGCGTGCTCCAGCTTCTCGCCACGGCGCCGACTACCGGTCATGGGACTCCCCAATTAGATGCGTTGCGCTTCTTAGCGTGGCAGTCTAGCGTCGAAGATAAGATGCGAACAATTTCTTACGGTGGGGAACACTCATGACCGACACCATCCCGGACCTCACGCTGAGCAGGAGCTGCCCCTTCGACCCGCCGGACGGCGCCGCGGAGCTGCGGGAACGCGGCCCGGTCGCACGGGTCCGGTTGTCCGACGGCAGCACCGCCTGGCTGGTCACCGGCCACGCCGAGGCCCGCGCGCTGCTTGCCGACCCGCACGTGTCGTCCGACCGGAGCAATCCGGGCTACCCGATGCCGGTGCCGCTGCCGACGCATGCGCGCATAAGCGACATGGACGCGACGCTGGTCGCCAACGACCCGCCGAGGCACACCAGGCTGCGGCGGATGCTGATCTCGTCCTTCACGGTGCGCAAGATGGCGGCGTTGAGGCCGAAGATCGAACGCATCGTCACCGAGCGGCTGGACGCGATGATCGCCGCCGGCCCGCCCGCCGATCTGCTGGCGAGCTTCGCACTACCGGTGCCCTCCACGGTGATCTGCGAGCTGCTCGGCGTGCCGTACGAGGACCACGAATTCTTCGAGGAGCAGGCCCGACGCCGGAACGAGGCCGACGGCCAGGCCATCCAGAAGCTCGTGATGTACCTGCACGACCTGGCGTTGAAGAAGATCGACAAGCCCGGCGACGGCCTGATAGACGACCTGATCGCCGAGCAGCTGGCGGAGGGCAAGCTCGACCACGACGAGCTGACCTCCATGAGCATGGCGATGCTGATCGCCGGCCACGACACCACCGCCAACATGATCTCGCTGGGCACGATGCTGCTGCTCAGCAAGCCGGACCAGCTGGCCAAGGTGCGGGCCGACGAGGCCGCGATCCCCGGTGCGGTCGAGGAACTGCTGCGCTACCTGACGATCGCCACACTTCTGCCCCGGACAGCCACCGAGGACATCGAACTCGGCGGCCACACCATCAAGGCCGGGGAGGGCGTGCTGGTGTTCAGCTCCATCGTGAACCGCGAGCAGTCCGACGAGCTGGACGTGGACAACCCGGTGCGCCAGCACCTGGCGTTCGGCTTCGGCATCCACCAGTGCCTGGGCCAGAACCTGGCCCGTGCCGAGCTGGAGATCGCCTTCAAGCACCTGTTCCACCGCATCCCGACGCTGCGCCTCGCGGTGCCGGTGAACGAGGTGCCGCGCCGGCCGGTCGCCCCGCTGTCCAGCGTCACAGAGCTGCCCGTCACCTGGTAAATCACATCAGGGGACAGGCACTTACGAGGGCTTCGATCGTCTACTTGAACTCGCCCAGGACAATTTCGCGCAGGCAAGCATCGGATTAGGGCCTGTTCGAAACTGATCCGGCCAACCCGAAACCCCATATCACCCATCAGCGCCACGCGAGCCGTGGCGCGGAAGGAACACGCCGATGAGCAAGACCTGGTTCATCACCGGTGCTTCGCGCGGCTTCGGCCACAGCTGGACCGAGGCGGCCCTGCGTCGTGGCGACAAAGTCGCCGCGACCGCCCGCGACATCGACACCTTGAACGACCTCGCCGTCAAGTTCGGCGACGCCATCCTGCCCATCAAGCTCGACGTGACCGATCACGCCGCGATTATCGCGGCGGTCGGTCAGGCCCATGCCCACTTCGGCAGGCTCGACGTCGTGGTGAACAACGCTGGCTATGGACACTTCGGGTTTCTGGAAGAGATCACCGAGGCCGAGGCCCGCGCCCAGATCGAAACCAATGTGTTCGGTGCACTCTGGGTCACCCAGGCGGCGATCCCGCTGATGCGGGAGCAAGGCGCCGGCCACATCGTGCAGATCTCCAGCATCGGCGGCGTGGCCGCGTTCCCCGGCCTGGGTATCTACCACGCCTCGAAGTGGGCACTCGAAGGCTTCTCTGAAGCCCTGTCCCAAGAAGTCGCACCCTTCGGCATCAAGGTCACCCTGATCGAACCAGGCGGCTACGCGACAGACTGGGCCGGCTCCTCGGCCATCCACTCCGAACCCAACCCGGTCTACCAGCCGGTGCGCGACGCCAGGGCCCAGGGGCGACAGGGCTACCAGGCGCCTGGGCCGGAGGCCACCACCGCGGCTGTGTTCGCCGTCGTGGACGCCGAAGACCCACCGCTGCGCCTGCTGCTGTCCGGCGGTGCCTATGACATCGCCCAGGGCGTGTACAAGCGGCGGCTACAAACGTGGTCAGATTGGGAAGCCACGTCTCGTTCGGCCGACCGAGGTTGACGAGGACGCGGTCCGGATTCCCGCCGAGCAGGTCCCGCTCGGCGGGGGCCAGCCGCGACCGCGCCGACTCCGTCTGGCACGACAGGCAGGATGACGCGGGAGGGCCGTAGCTCCCTCGTGGAGCAGTGCCTGTTCGGCAACTCGGGTACGTGTTGCCTTGTCGATCGGGTCATCCGTGTTGGTTATTGCGGTCCCATCGAGGGAAGTTGCTCGAGGTGACTTGCAGACGAATCCGGTGTCCGACGGTGACAACGTGGCTCACGTTGCCCAGTTGCACGCGCCGTTCGTAGACCACGTCTGGCCGCATGGGCCGCGGGTCATCGAATGAGTCGCGGAATCGTCCGCGCACGATCCCCTCCGCCAGGTTCTGTACGAAACCGGCCGGGTGAACATCACATAGGACAGCGACGAAATCCGTGTCGGGACCATCCGTGGAGGCATACAGATATGCGTCGATGGGGCCGCCATCCGCTCGGCGGGTGTGCAGCGACAGTATTCCGGCACGGCCGGACGCACTGAGAACTGACAGATCGGCACGTTTTTGGCGTATGCCTCACCGCACGGGCACGCCCTGATTGACCGCGAGTTAACGCGTTGTCGGTTCCGGCTGGACGGGCAGGGCGTGTGCAAGGTTGATCTGGCTGGTTTAGGCGGCTTGGGGCAGTGGGTCCAGGAGTCATTCGGGTCTGCGGTTGCTGGCGTGGAGTGCGGGTTGGATTCGGGTGGCTCCGGTCCGGCGGTGCAGGCTGATCGCGGTGTTGCGTAGGGCCGCGAGGTTTTGGGGTGCGTTGGCCAGCCGTGGAAGTTGCCTTGGGGTGCGAGGCGGGTGGCGCGGCGTTCGGTGCGGCCGTGCCCGGTTTCGGTGACGGCATAGGCGGCGATGTCCTGCCAGGGCAGACTGTCAAGCTGGTTGTAGAGGCGGGCGTTGTTCTCCTTGACGGTGAACACGTAGTAGGCCCCGCGCTGATGCAGGTGGCGGGCGTGAGCTCTGGTGGTGTGCAGAGCATCTGCGGTGACCACCGCGCCTTGGAGGTCCATTGTGTCCAGCGACGGCTCGAGCGCCGCGATCTCGCTGGTACCCGGCGCAACCTGCTGGTGGCCCGCGACGGCGCCGGTGCCGTGAGCTAGCGCGGCCAGCAGCTGCACACCGGCTCCGCCTGTGCGGGGATAGGTGCCGCGCAGTGATTTTCCGTCCACGGCAACCACGTCAGGCCCAAGGCCGTCGCCTGCTGCCGGGTGCGCTCGCAGCCAGCTGCTGATCGCCGACAAGAGGCGCCACCTACGGTGGCGCCCGCCGGGGACCCGCGCTGGCTTGCGCCTGTGGCCTGGCGGCCGACCGCGCCCGCGCACCCCGGCGACCACCGTAC
>NZ_JALBWV010000038.1 GCF_022678645.1 Saccharopolyspora soli
CCGCCCCCCCCCCCCCCCCCCCCGCGCCGGCGGGGGGGGGGGGGGGGGCCCCCGCCCCCCCGGGGGGGGCCCCGCCCCCCCCCCCCCCCCCGACCCCGTTCCCGTCACCCTGCGCACGCAGGCTCTGCTGCACCGGCGGGCGATCCGGAAGGCTGAAATCCGGATATTGCAATGGCCTCCTCCCGGAACGCACACTTGCCGAACATCTCGCCGGGGAACGGGAGGAAAGCACGCATGCCGGGCAGTCGCCTGACCTACCAGGACCGACAGCAGATCGCCTCGGGACTGGCCGACGGGCTCGGGTACGCCGAGATCGCCCGGCGACTCCAGCGGCCGACGTCGACGATCAGTCGCGAGGTCAGCCGCAACGGCGGCTACGACGCCTACCGAGCGGGTCACGCGGACGAGGCCACCAGGCAGCGCGCCCATCGGCTCCGAAAACCCCCGCCAGCGACCGCCCCGGCCGCCGACGAAGGGGTGCGCGACTTCGAGGAGCAGTTCACCGCGATGATGGTGCGCAGCGGTATGCCGCGGATGCCCGCCAAGGTGTTCGTCTGCCTGCTCACCAGCGAGACCAGCAGCCTCCCCGCCGCCGAACTCGTCCAACGCCTCCAGGTCAGCCCGGCATCGATCTCCAAGGCGGTCGCCTACCTCGAACAACTGCGGTTGATCAGGCGCGAGCGCGAGACCCGCAAACGGCGCGAGCGGTACGTCATCGATGCGGACGTCTGGTACCTGGCGTGCTCACAGGTGGTGGAGTTCTGCGCGACGTGGGAGAACGCCGCGCGACGCGGAGCCGAGGTCCTCGGCGGCACGCCAGCCGGTGCTCGCCTGGACGAGATGAGCCAGTACTTCGAGAACGTCGGCCGCGACCTGGCCCGGTCCGCCGAACGCTGGCAACACATCTTCCGGACCCGCTGAATTCCAACGCGGGTGTGACCAAGCCCGGTCACACCCACGGCTGGCTAGCGGAGTTCTTCGGTTGCCAGGCGCAGGGCCAGACCGCCGAAGAGGAGGGCCGCTGCTCGGTCGAACCAGCGTTGGATCGACCGGCGGCGCAGCAGGACATCTGACAGCCAGCCCGAAGTCAGACCGACCGAGGCGTCCACGCTGAGGCCCACCACGACGAACAGCCCGCCGAGGGTGAGCAGTTGGACCGGCACCGGCCAGGCCGCGTCCAAGCTGACGAACTGCGGGAAGAACGCCAGGTAGAAGAGGATCACCTTGGGATTGGCCAGGTTCGTCAACACCGCCATGGCGTAGATCCGGCGCAGCGATCTGACCGGCACCGCCTGCACTTCCGACACCGCCACCGCGGACGACCGCAGCGCCTGGACGGCCAGGTAGAGCAGGAAGCCGATACCGGCGATCCGGACGACCTCCAGCGCTGCGGGCATCGCCTGGAACATCGCCGTCAGGCCGAGGGCAGCGGCGATCGTGTGCACGGCGAGACCGCTGGACATCCCCACGGCCGCCACCACCCCGCCACGGGCACCGGAGGACATGCCGTTGGCCAGGATGAACATCATGTCCGGTCCCGGCACGATGCTCATCAGCGCAGCCGCGCCGATGAACGCCAACACAAGAGCTGGATCCATCTCAGCCCCCGATGTTCGCGACGAACGGACACGGCGGCTGGAACAACTTGTTTCGGGTCAGTTCGGGAACCTCACATCCGGTTGTGGCCGACCCCATCCGGGGCCAGCCAGCTTGCGAAATCTGCCAGCAGAGTAGTCCGCCGACGAGTGCACGGGCAGTCGAGCACTTCGGAACCCAGCAGTTTTCCGACCAGTGGAAGCTCGGCGATTGCATGCGGCTCGGTGCAATAAACAGTGAAAGTGTCCGAGCCGTGGAAGGAGCTGCATTGCGTACTCAGGTTGCGATCGTGGGCGGTGGCCCCGCTGGATTGCTGCTGTCCCACCTGCTTCACCTGCAGGGGATCGATTCCGTCGTGCTGGAGCGGCGCAGCCAGGAGTACGTCCAGCAGCGGGTGCGCGCCGGGGTGCTCGAACAGGGCACCGTGGACCTGCTCCGCGAGGTCGGCCTCGGCGAGCGGATGCTGGCCGAAGGCGACGTGCACGGCGGCGTCTACCTGCAGTTCGACGACGAACGCCAGCACATCCCGTTCCAGGAGCTCACCGGCCGGGCCATCACGGTCTACGGCCAGCAGGAGGTGGTCCGGGACCTCAACGAGCGCCGCCGCCGCGACGGCGGGCAGGTGCTGTTCGAGGTCTCCGACCTCAGCGTGCACGACGTGACCACCGAGCACCCGTTCGTCCGCTTCACCCACGACGGTGTCGACCACGAACTGCGGGCGGATTTCGTGGCCGGTTGCGACGGTTTCCACGGCGTCTGCCGGGAGGTCATCCCGGCTGGTGTGCGGACCGTCTACGAGCGCGTCTACCCGTTCGGCTGGCTGGGCATCCTGGCCACCGTCAGCCCGTCGTCGGACGAACTGATCTACGCCAACCACGCCAACGGCTTCGCCCTGCACAGCATGCGGTCGGCCACGCTGAGCCGCTTCTACCTGCAGTGCGCCCCGGACGAGCCGATCGAGGCGTGGCCGGACGAGCGGATCTGGGCCGAACTGCAAACCCGGCTCGGCACCCCCGGCTGGACGCTGCGCGAGGGCCCGATCATCGACAAGGCCGTCACCGCGATGCGCAGCTTCGTGGCCGAACCGCTGCGGCACGGACGCCTGTTCCTGGCTGGCGACTCCGCGCACATCGTGCCGCCCACCGGCGCGAAGGGCCTCAACCTCGCGGTGTTCGATGTGGACAGACTCGCCGGGGCGATCGCGGACTTCTACCGCACCGGCAGCACCACCGGCATGGACGAGTACTCCGCGCAATGCCTGCGCCGGGTCTGGCGGGTCCAGCACTTCTCCTGGTGGATGACGTCGATGACGCACCACTTCGGCGGTCCGGACCAGGACTTCGAACGGCGCCTGCAGCGCTCCCAGTTCGACTACCTCCGCACCTCCCCGGCCGCCGCGACCACCCTGGCGGAAAACTACGTCGGCCTACCAACGCGCTGAGAGGTTGTCTTCGAGCTCGTTTCGCGTGGCGGTGCGGGTGGCGTGGTCGTGAGTGCGGAACCGGGCTCCAACCCGGTTGTGCACGCACGACTCGGAAAACCAGTTTCGCCGGGCCGACGGCGGCGGAATACTCGTCGCAATGGAGTTCAATACCTTCGACACGCGCGGCTATCGCACCGTGGACGTCCGCACCGGATACGGCGAATGGGTCGCCAACTACGAGCAGACCGTCGAAGACGTGATGGACATCTCGCTGCTGGACCGGCTGGCGGAGCCGTCCTGGGCTGGCGTGACCCGCGCCGCCGACCTCGGCTGCGGCACCGGCCGAACCGGACAGTGGTTGCGGGACAAGGGAATTCCAGCGATCGACGGGGTGGACCTGACACCGGAGATGCTCGCCGTCGCGCGACGCCGGGGTGTCCACGACCGGCTGGTGGAAGCCGACGTGGCGGCCACCGGCCTGCCGGAAGCGGCCTACGACCTGGTGATCTCGTCGCTGATCGACGAACACCTCGACGACCTGCGCCCGCTTTACCGGGAGGCGTGGCGGCTGGCCGCGCCGAAGGCGGCGTTCGTCCTGGTGGCGTTCCACCCGCACTTCATCATGGCTTCGGGCATGCCCACGCACTACACCAGCAGCACCGGCGAGCCGGTCGCGATCACCACCAACGTCCACCTCGTCAGTGACCACGTCGCGGCAGCGCTGGCGGCTGGTTGGCGGCTGGCGGAACTGCGGGAGCGCTTGATCGACGACGAGTGGATCGCCGTGAAGCCGAAGTGGGAGCGGTTCCGCAACCACCCGATCTCCGCGGCCTACGTCTGGCGCAAGGACAGCTGACCCCGCCCTGGAGACCGGTTCAGCCGTGGTTCGCGTAGCGGTAGGGCAAACCGACGACCCAGGTCCCCCACGATCAAGGACCTTCGGCCTTGCACGCCGCAGCGGGATCGCGAATGTTGTGATCATGAGTCGAACTGAGCAACTGGCCAACATCGTCGGCTTGGTGACGCTGGCGATGGGTACCGGGTTGACTGCGGCCCCGAAACCGGTCGGGAAGGCGCTCGGGCTCGGCGAGCACGCCGGTTTCGCCCGCACCATCGGAATCATCGACCTGGCGCTGACGCCGGGCCTGCTGCGCGGCCATCCGCGCTGGCCGTGGATGGCTGGCCGGGCGGCGCTCAACCTGGTGATCGCCAACCACTACCGGACCCGACGGGCTCCGGCGGGCATGGCGGGGATGGCCGTTCTCGCGGTCGTCGACGGCGGCCTGGCCGTTGCGCTGAAGAGCCGCAACCGCTGAGCCTCGGCCGATCGATCCCGGTACCCCGATCGGGTCACAGGAGGGAATGCCGGTGAGATGGCCGCTGTTGCCACCGGACATGACGGTTTCGCTCGGCAAGATCGGCATCTGGCGGATAGCTGCGGACCTCGATCCCGACCTCGCGGTCGAGGTGGAGAGGCTCGGGTACGGCACGATCTGGATCGGCGGCTCGCCACCGGCGGACCTGACGCTGGCCGAACGCCTGCTGGACGCGACCAGCGAGATCACAGTCGCCACCGGAATCGTGAACATCTGGAACTCCGATCCGAAAACCGCCGCCGCGTCCTACCACCGGATCAACGCGAAGCACCCGGACCGGTTCGTGCTCGGCATCGGCGCCGGACATCGGGAGATGACCGACGTCTACCGCAAGCCGTACCAGGCGCTGGTCGACTACCTCGACGAACTGGACGCGGCCGGGGTGCCGAAGTCGGGTCGGATGCTCGCCGCGCTCGGCCCGAAAGTGCTGGAACTCGCCGGGAACCGAGCCGCCGGTGCGCACCCGTACCTGACCGTCCCGGCCCACACGAAGCGCGCCAGGGAAATCCTCGGCGAAGCGCCGCTGCTCGCGCCGGAGCAGAAGTTCGTGCTCGATGCCGACGCCGACCGCGCACGTGCCGTCGCCCGTCCAGTGGTCGAGAGGTACCTGAACCTGAGCAACTACACCAGGAACCTCCAGCGCTACGGGTTCACCGAAGAAGACGTCACCCCGCCCGGCACCGACCGCCTAGTCGATGCCCTGGCGCTGCACGGCACTGCGGAGCAAATCGCCGAAGGCGTCACGGCGCACCTCGATGCGGGCGCGAACCACGTGTGCGTCCAAACCCTCGGCGGAGACAACCCGCTACCGTCCTACCGCGCACTCGCCGAGGTGCTCCGGTAATGAGCGCGGCAGGGCTTGTCAGTGGGATGTCCTAGGAGGTGGCGCCAGCGCATCACCGCCAGTGTTCTGGTCGGCCTCGGAATCCGCTTGGCACTCACCGAACAGCGGGTTTCGCCCTGATGCGCGGGCGCACCAGGTCGCCGAGCGATCCTCCGCTCTGCCGAAACGCGGATGCGAAAGGCTTTTCGTCAATCTCGCGGCCGGGGGAGCTGTGAGCGGAGAGCGAGGGCGATCGTCGGCGATCCCCCTTTGTGTGAGCGCTCGGTAACTCGTTCGTACGAGAATCTTTGCGGCTTATACCGATCACGCGGTTCGTACTACAGCATTGACTTCCTGTTCACCTAACCAGCGCGGAGGTGGGCAGAAAGAGGAAGTGGGGTCGGGTGGCGCAGACACGAGGGGGGCCCGTCACCCACCCCACCTTCCACCCGGGAACCGACGGCGATTTCGCGCGAAATCGGTAACACCGCCGAGCGCGATGGGCCACCGCTCAGGTTCGCGGTATCGACTCGATCAACCGCGTCAGTTCGTCATCGGCAAGCGGGTGGTCGACCGCGAGCGCCCATTCCCAATGCTCGTCGCTCCAGCGGTGCACGTGACGGCGTTCGTGCCGCTGGTCCCACTGCGCGGGCATGGATGTGCCGACGGGCCAGCGGCTGAGTATCGGAGCAGGACCCGAAACTCAGGCAGCTCCATCCCGAGGCGACGAGGCCAGATCTGGTCGCCCGTACCGCCGTTAGGGCAGGTGGGGGATGCCGCGTGGACCGGTATCCGCGCGTAGCCGCGTGGCGTCGTGGCCGGGTGGCGCACCGAACAAGCGGCGGTATTCGCGGTTGAACTGCGAGGGACTGTCGTAGCCGACGAGATGCCCGACGCCCGCGACATCGCCGGGGTGGGCGACCAACAACGAGCGGGCTTCTTGGAGCCGGATGCGCTTCTGGAACTGCAAGGGGCTCATGGTCGTGACGGCGCGGAAGTGCCGGTGGAACGCGGACGGGCTCATCCCGGTCAGCTCGGCGAGGTCGGAGATCCGCAGTGGTTCGGCGTAGTTGTCGCGGACCCACCGGATTGCCCGGCTGACGTGGGAGAGGCCGCTGTCGGCCAGGCCGATCTGCCGGATCATGCCGCCGTGCGGGCCGGTCAGCAGCCGCCAGAGGATCTCCCGCTCGATCAGCGGGGCGAGCACGGGTGCGTCCGCGGGGTGGTCGAGCAGCCGCAGCATGCGGGCCACGGCGTCGAGCAGGTCGGGGCCGACCTCGCCGGTCGCGATCGCGGGCGGGCCAGCCGTGGTGCGGGACCACCGTCCGATCGGGGCCTCCAGCAGGAGGGGGGCGATGGCGGTCGGACGCAGCACCAACCCCACGCCCAGCGCTGGGGACTGCGGGCTGGCGTCCAGGAAGTGGCCGGTGACGGGCAGGGTCGCGCTGACGACGAGGCACTGCCCCGCCCGGTACTCGAACACCTCGTCACCGAGCAGGAGGCGTTTGCCGCCTTGGGCCATGACTACCAGCAGCGGCTCGGTCAGCGAATGGTCCGGCGGCGCCGTCGTCACTTTGGACAACAGCAGCCCGTCGATCGACGTCCGCAGGTCGGATCGGGCATGGGCCGCGATGAGGCTGCGGATCTCGTCCAGGAGGTCGGAGGTGGCGCGCACACTTCACGGAAGCATCCGCGATGTCGCCGGGCAAGCCCGATCAGGGCGAAGTCGAGAGGATCGTGCAAGACCGGTCGAGGATCGGTCTACCGAGTACCGCGCGGCTCGCGCTTCGATGTGATGACCAATCCGACGGACAATGGAGCTACTTCATGCCGCTCGATCACTACGTCACGCTCGGCCGCTCTGGGCTGCGGGTCAGCCCGTTCGCCCTCGGCGCGATGACCTTCGGCGAGGATCCACCCGGTGCCGGGTGCAGCGTCGAGGAGTCGGAGAAGATCCTGGCGAGCTACCTAGACCGCGGCGGGAACTTCATCGACACCGCGAACTTCTACACCAACGGCCATTCGGAGAAGATCCTCGGCGACTTCTTCGCCGCGCGTCCCGGACGGCGCGAGCACGTGGTGCTGGCGTCGAAGTTCTTCGGCAACCTCTTCCCCGGCGACCCCAACGGCGGCGGCGCGGGCCGCTCGTCGATCATCGCCCAGCTCGACGAGACCCTGCGCCGCATGCGCACCGACTACCTGGACCTGTACTGGCTGCACAACTGGGACCGGCAGACCCCGATCGAGGAAACCCTGCGCACCCTCGACGACCTGGTCCGGGCTGGGAAGATCCGCTACATCGGGTTCTCCAACACACCGGGCTGGCTCACCGCCCAGGCCCAGACCACGGCGCTGCTGAAGGGCTGGACCCCGCTGATCGCGCTGCAGGTCGAGTACTCGCTGCTGGCCCGCACCGTCGAGGGCGAACTCGCGCCGCTCGCGCTCGACCAGGGTATGGCCCTGGTTCCCTGGAGCCCGCTGAAGAACGGCTTCCTGTCCGGCAAGTACCGGCGCGACACCCAGGTCACCGACTCCGCCCGCACAGCGCACGTCGGTGGCCCCGACGAGGCCGAGTTCACGGTCATCGACACGGTCGCCGCCATCGCCAACGAACTCGGCACCACGTCCGCGGCGGTGTCGCTGGCCTGGCTGCGCGCCCGCGAAGGCACCGTCGTGCCCATCCTCGGTGGCCGGCGCGTGGAACACCTGGAGAACAACCTCGCCGCCCTGGAGGTGCCGCTCACCCCCGAACACCTCCAACGGTTGGACGACGTCTCCGCCCCGACCCTGAACTACCCGGCGCCGATGCACGGTGCGCTGCGGGCGATGCTGCAATTCGCGGGCACCACCGTCGACGGTGAAACGTCCGCCGCGTACCCGCCGCTGCTGCAAAGCGACATCCGCTACTGAGGAGGTCGCAGATTGGCTTGCGCAGGGTCGAACCACTGGATCCCCATCTGGACTTGACCCTGACGTAGCAGGAGCCTTGACGTTCCCGTCCCGGCAATGGATGCAACTGCCCCCGAGGTCTATCGGGATTTCTACGGGATGCCCATGTTCGTCATCGTCCCGACTGGCGACCTCGCGGCTTCGAAGGACTTCTGGATCAACGGGCTGGGGTTCATCGACCTCTTCTCCATCCCGGATCAAGTGACCCACTTGAGATCGCTACGCGTTGCGAGGAACTCGTGCCGGGATGCACCAGCGGTCCGAGGGAGATGCCGTGGAATTCCATCGAGTTGACGATCGTCACGCCGGAGAATGCGCGAATCGTGATGACGGCCGCTCGAGATTCGTCTACCGGGAAGCGAACGCCCTCGCGCAACGGCACCGCGCGTTGCTCTCGACGTACTTCGACTGCACGCACTCGATGCAAGCGTGCATCGGCAGAATGTTCGTCCGCGATGCCGGGTTCGCCGAGTACTTCGACGCGGTCGAGCCCGGCCTCGCACCTCGTTGCGCGACGTGATCTTCGCGAATGTCGAAGCCAACGGCGTCGACCCGGATTCAGCGACCTGGCAGTGACCGCCACCCAACAGCCGACCCCAGATCGCTGGCTGGTGAGCCGGTCCGGAAGGCCGCGCAGTGCGGGGAGCCGACGAAACGTCACCACCGCACCGTGAGGGATTGGGGGTCTCGGCATGACGGCCGACCCGGCGAGGTTGCACCAGCAACCGAGCGGGGTCGGCCGGAGGCCGTGGGGCAGGTGGGACTTGAACCCACGACCTGACGGATTATGAGTCCGCTGCTCTGACCTGCTGAGCTACTGCCCCCGGACATGGCGATCGTAGCGAGGTCGTGGTGTGTTGGGGCCGTCGGGTGCGACCGCCAACTGGCCTACGGCCCGGTTCGTCGGAGCGGCCGAATTCGCTGCGCACAGCGTTACGCCGACCGGCGCAGCCAGGTCGGCAGCGCCGAAAAATCGGGGCCGACGCACCCGTGCAGTGCGTCGGCCCCGGTCCGGGTTGGGCTCAGCTGATGAAGCCGAAGATATCGAATGCCCCGGTGAGTTGGCCGATGATCGCGATGGTGGCCAACAGCGCGCCGATCCCGGCCACCGTCAGCGCCGACAGCATGATCAAGTAGACGATCGCCTTGATCGGCTTCGGCAGCTTGGCCACCGATGCGAAGTCTGCCAGCGAAGAAATGTGCGGTTCCTTGCCGATCCCTGTTGCGGACATCCTGACTTCCCCCGTCCTCTGTGAGTCCCCGACGAACACCACTGCTCAAGAGACGAAGCGCAACGGGTTTCCGTTGCGCGCAACGCATCACGACTTCGTTTCGGTCCGCAATCGAGCGGATCAACCAGCGCGGTCTGATTCCGGCCCGCGAATGACGCGGCTTCCTCCGCATCATCCGTGTCGGCACTGACGGCCGCGAGCCGGGCAAAGATCAGATCGCGCGGCAGCCGCGAATCGTTATCCACCTCGACCTCGAACCGCCCGGACAGGTGACTCGGACCGGCTCGGCCGGTGTTCGCGCGGGTTTGGGCACGACTGGTCGTCAGGCAAGCTCCCGCACCAACCCGCCTGGCCTCTAAGATCGTGTGCCGCAGCAGGCTGGATATGCGCGGCGAGGGGTTGATCGGGATGACCATGGACGACGAGTCGACCGCCACTTCGATTCCGTTCGACAAGCCGACCTCGGCACGAGCCTACGGCTGGATGCTGGGCGGGAAGGACAACTACGCGATCGACCGCGAGTTCATCCGCCGAACGTTGGTGGAATTCCCGGAGTGCGTGGACATCGCGCGCCAGAACCGCCTGTTCCTGTTCCGCGCGGTGCGCTACCTGGTCCAGGAGGCGGGCATCCGGCAGTTCCTCGACCTGGGCTGCGGCTTGCCCACCGACAACAACGTCCACCAGGTCGCGCAGCGGTTCGATCCGGCCGCCAGCGTCGTCTACGTCGACGTCGACCCGATCGTCCTGGCTCAGGGCCGCGCGCTGCTGGCCGACAACGAGGCGACCACTGTCATCACCGCGGACATGCGAGATCCCGAGGCGATCCTCGCCAACCCGGACGCCCAGCAGCTGATCGACTTCACCGAGCCCGTCGCGGTGCTGTTCCTGTCCGTCGGACACCACCTCAAGGACAGCGACGACGTCGGGCACGGTCCTCGACACGCGCTGCGGCACATCATCGACACGGTCGCGGCGCCGGGTAGCCACCTGGCCGTCTCGCAGATCGTGCACGACGATCCGGTCAAGGCCGCTCGGATGAGCGAGCAGATCGACGCCGCTGGCATCCCGTGGCAGACCCGCACCCCGGCAGAAGTTGATGCCCTACTCGACGGGCTGGAGCCGGTCGAGCCGGGTTTGGTCAACCTCAACGATTGGCGACCCGACCCGAACCAGCCGTTGCTGGAGCCCGCCCCCGCGGTCCTGCAGCCCTACGTCGGCATCACCGAGACCCGGACCGACGTCTACGAGTACGGCGGCGTGCTGCGCAAGAGCTGACCCGATGGCCTGACCCGCGATCCGGCCAGTCCGGTACGGGCTCCGCGGTGCGGATCTTCCGGCCGCGCGGGACCCGCTCACTCCAAATGCTGTCCATTGTGGACCTCCAGCGTCGGCTCGTGGTGGCGGGGCGAACATTTCCGGGACCGCTCCCGGCGATCCGAACCAACAAGTACGATCATCTCCGGTCGCAACCGACCGGAGGTGCACGTCTGCCTCGGGAAGACCTCCGGGTCACCCGCCATCAGGGCCGCTGGATCAGCAACGAATGGACTTCGGGCGCGGATTGATCCGTGGAAGACGAGACTGAGGACGAAACCCCGGTCCGGCCGGATCGGCCGGACATCACCCGCCTGTTGCCGCGGTATCGGCTGCGCGAACAACTCTCGCAGACCCTGATGAGCGAGGTGTTCCACGCCGAGGACACCGAATGCGGGCGGGATGTCGCGCTCAAGGTGATCAGGCCAGCGCTGCTGCGGCAGACCGGCTTCGCCGTGCGGTTCAAACGGGAGTCCGACATCGCGCGCACGCTGTCGCACCCGAACATCGTCGAGACCTACGCGGCGGGCCAGGTCGGTGCTGGCGACGAGGCCCTGGGTTACCTGGCGATGCGGTTCGTCCTGGGAGCGAACCTGGGCAAGGTCATCGCCGTTCGGGGCAGGCTCGGGTTGGCCGAGACCGTCGCGGTCGCACGGCAGGTCGCCAGCGCGCTGGACTCCGCGCATGCCCAGGGCCTTATCCACCGGGACGTCAAGCCCGCCAACATCCTGGTGGAGAACGGTACGAACCAGGTCTACCTGTGCGACTTCGGCATCGCGAAGAACATCGCGCAGAGCTCGATCACGGTCACCGACGCGGCGCTGGGGACCGCGCTCTACTTGTCACCGGAACAGCAGGCCAACGGGCGCGACGTCGACCACCGCGCGGACGTCTACTCGCTGGGTTGCGTGCTCTACGACTGCCTGGCCGGCCGGACGCTGACCACTCGCGAGCGCCGGGTCCACCCGATCCCGTTGCTCGGGTCGCCGGTCGATCGGGTGCTGCGCAAGGCGATGTCCGACGACCCGGCGCGGCGGCACGCCACGTGCGGGGAACTGGCCGAAGAACTGGCGGCGGCAGCCGAGAGGACTCCCCGCCTCCGCCACCTGTCCGCCTTCCTGGCGATCACCGCGCTGTGCTTGGTCCTTGCGCTGATCGCGGCGCTGTTAGTCGCCGTGGTCGATCCCGCGCCCGACCGAGCTGCGCTGGCACGGGCCCCTGCGGCGCTGCGAGACGACTGCCGGGTGGTGGACGCAACGATGGCGGGCGCTAGCTCCGCCCTGTCCTGCCAGGACGGCGCGGGCCGCGTCGCGGTGACCGAGTTGTTCGCCAACGGCGCGGTCGCCTCCGGCGCCTATGCCCGTGTTATCAGCGAGTCCGGCGTGGCCGAAGGACAAGGTGACTGCGCGACGGCGACCGGCGCCGAGCACCGCTACCCCGCCACCGGCCCGGCACGCGGCCGGGTGCTCTGCTACCTGCACGACGACCGGGCCGTGGTCGTGTGGACCGACACCGAGGCTGGCACGGTCAGCCGGGCCGAAGCCCCGACCACCGACGACGCCGCGCTGCGCCGGTCCTGGTCGGAGTGGGTGGGCGCCGACGATGCCTTCCCCAGCGCCGACGAGCGTGCGCTGCTCGACGTGGCGGCCGGGGTCGGTTGCGCGCGGGTGCCCGTCGGCGACCTCGACGCGTTTCCCGGTGCCGTCGCCGGGGTGACCTGCGTCCCGAGGGGATCTGGGGCGCGGGCGGTGTCCTACTACCGGTTCGCGTCGCTGCCCGATCTGCGGGCGAGTTTCACCGGCCGGGTCAGCAGCACCAGGGCCCCGAGCGGGGTCTCCTGCGCCACTGCTCCGGGTTTCCTCGGCACGCAACGGCACGACTGGCTCGGTGTCGACCTTGGGCAGGTGCTGTGCCAGCCAGGTCCGGACGGCACGCTGGCGATGGACTGGAGCATGGAGCCCCTGTTGCTGGCGGGACGGGTGGTCGGCAACGAACCGACCGCTCTCACGGGCTGGTGGTCGCAGTGGCATCTCGCACCGTTGGGCCGAATCATCAGCGCGGTCAACGCCCAGTCGGCACCGCCGTTCCCGACCGAGCCCGAGCGCGCGCTGCTGGACCACATTCCACCGGTGTCCCGGGTCAACTGCGTCCGCCCATCTCCGGAGCAGGTCTGGCGGGATGTGGGGGCCGCATCGGCGGTCGGGGTGGCCTGCGGCCGGACGAGCGGCGCCGCGCTGGTCGTCTACTACCAATTCCCCGACGTCGCGGCCATGCGGTCCGCCTTCAACGACACCGGCGACTCCGGCGAGGACTGCATCACCCTGCCGCCGGACTTCAACGGCGACCGGGGGTACTCGCGCGGTGGCAGCACCGGCAGACTCCGGTGCGGTTTCGATGAGAGCACCGGTGAACGGACGCTGGCGTGGACCGATGACCGGCTGGCAATCGCGGTGCATGCGCACCAGGGCACCGAACCGTTCGCCATGATCGACTGGTGGACCCACGACGCGGGCCCGGTCTAGGCGCCTGCCCCCGAAGCTCCAGCTTCGTCCCTAGCCGTTCACGGTGCCGCCGACGCCAGCGCTTCCGCTGGTGCTGCCCGAGCCACCGCCCGCGCTGCCGCCCTGCGCGACGACCTGGCCGTCGAAGATCGCGACGAGGTCCACGCCACCGTTGCCGGTGAACTCGACTTCGAGGGTCCACGAGTGCGGCAGACCGTCGGCGGGAACGGTGACGGGCTCGCGCCAGGGCAGGGTCACAGCACCCTGCTGCACCACGCGCCCGTCGAGCGTGTACTTGATCGAGGTGACCTTCCCGCTGCCGGTTGCGTTCAGCACCAGGGTGTGCGGTTCCCGGTCTGGCACCGTCATCGTCGTGGCTGGCGCGCTAACCGGCGGTGGCGTGCTCGGTGCCGGGACCGGCGGTGGAGCTTCCGGGGTCGATCCGCAACCCGCGAGTGCGATCAGCAGCAACGCGGTCGCGGCTGCCTGGCCTCCTCGGCCGATGTTGGACATCGCCATGCGCGGCACAGTACCGGCGCGCGCACGGGACCGGTCCCGAAATGGTGTGAAATCCTGTCGCAGCGTCCATTCAGGACGGACGGGAGGAGGCGTCGTGGCAATCGCTCGCATCGACGGAGGTGACATTCCGCGGCGCGGGAAGCCGTGGACGAGTCCCGGCGCACTGATCGTCCGGGCTCTCACCGGCGCCGTGGCCGCGGGTCCCGACGAAGGCGCCAGGCTGCGCTTCGGCCGCTTTCCGGTGCCCAAGGTCGAGATCTGCCTGGGCGAAGACGACATCCGGGTGAGCAGGACGCACGGCGTGCTTGAGCACCGGGAGGGGTGGTGGTGGCTGCACAACACCGGTTCGCTGCCCATCCAGATATCCGGCGGGCACCGGATCTGCGCCGCCGACGAACCGGTTCCGCTGGGTCCCGGCTACACCACGCTGCTGATCACCGGCACGAACGACCGCAAGCACGTGCTGGAACTGCGGGTCAACGACTACGACAACGCGCGCCGCGCGCTGCTTTCCGAGTTCCGCACGATGACGCCGCGGATCTGGCCGCTGAACGACGAGCAGCGGCTGGTCCTGGTCGTGCTCGGCCAGCGCTACCTCTCGGGGGAGCCGCACCCGCGGCCGCTGACCCGCAAGGGCGCCGTCGAGCAGCTGAACGAGCTGCGCCCTGGCGGGAAGTGGGACGTCAAGCGGATCGACCGGGTCGTCGAGCGGGTCCGCAACGAGCTTCGCCGAAACGGCGTCGAGGGCTTGTTCACGGACGAAGTGGATGCTCCGGTCGGCAACTTGCTCACCCACAACCTGCTGACGGAACTGACCGTCACGACGGAAACGCTCAAACGCACCGACTTGGCCCTGCTGGACGACATCGCGGCCTGAGTTGAGCGCCGGACCTCATCCTCCGGGCACCCGAGAAGTGGTGATCACGTTCCATTTCCACCGGACGATCAAGCGTCGACAACCCGACCGCCACCTCCCATAAACACACTTTTCAAGGAGCGTCGATCAATTTCCGGGGATTTAGTCCTGGCTGCCCGCCGACTCCGGTCCCGGGAGCGGAAAAATCATGGCACAGGCGGCTAAAACCCACCTCCAGAAGGACGATTCGGGAATACCCGGCGCCCCCTGGGGTGTTGAGCCGGGTGGATATCGCGCGGACCTGAATTACCCGTCTCGGACGAGACTCAGGGCTCGTTCGCGATAGCCGATCTCCACTCGCAAGACGGGGGAACAGTTCAATGCGCACAAATACACGAGCAATCGTCGCGTTGGCACTGACCGCACCACTGGCACTGGGAATCGGGGATGTGGTTGCGTCTGCCACGAACTCGGCAGAAGCTTCGACGATGGTGCTGGCAGAAAAGGGTGGGCCAGGCGGCAACAAGGACGGGACCGATTCAGGCTCCAAGACCGACAGTTCAAGCGGCAGCAGCGGTTCCGACGGCGAAGCTGGCACCCGCTAGGGGCGAATGGACTCGCTGGATCATCGGGAACAGGAGTGATCACACGAATTGCCGGGCCGCATCCCCCGTGCCCCGCGGGGGATGGCCCGCACGAGCTGGGACCGTTGGCCAGCATCGGATGCTGGAGGTGATCAGCGCGCCGAGCCAGACATGCGTTCACGGGTCACCCTTCGCACGCGTAGTGGGCCTATGGTGCTGACCAGTCCGGAAACAGCGATATGACTGGACGTCATCGCGGCCCGGCTCGAAAGAATCGAGCGTTGCTGACTCCACGCGAAACACCCATCACAAAACCGAATCCTGCTTCATCTTGCACGGTCGCGAAGTGGTTGGTCACGGTCCGACAAAGTGACAGCCCCCACATGCGAACGCGTGATCAAGTCCTTTTTCCGGGGAGCTCGATCCATTTCCGGGGATTTAGTCCTCGATATCTTCGGACTTTGTACCCGGTTCGGCGAAAAATCATGGAGCAGCGGCGAAAAACCTCCGCCGGGAGGAAAATTCAGGAATACCCCGCACCGCCCCGGACGTTGAGCCTGGTGGATATCGTACGAGCCCAAATTCCCCGCCTCAAACGAGGATCAGAGCTCGTTCCGGTAACTCATCTCCACTCTCCAGACAGGGGAATTCTCCATGCGCACAAGTGTACGAGCCGTGATCGCGTTGGTGCTGGCCGCTCCACTGGCACTGGGAATCGGGGGCGTTGCTTCGGCCACCGCTAACTCGGTACCGGCTTCGGCGATGGTGCTGACGGACAAAGGTCACCCGGGCCACGACGATGGCGGGAACAACAACGGCTCCCACGGCAACAACCACCACCGCCACCATTCAGGCTCCGACACGGACAGCTCGGACGGCAACAGCGGCGTCGACGGCAACAGCGGCACCACGGTGCCGTGAATGGGTCTCTGAAACACCGTGACGCGGTCGTGAGTGCGCAACTCACGGCCCCGCGCCGATCCATGGGCCGCATCGGGCTCTGACATCCGCATCCCCCAGGTCTCGCGGGACCCGGGGGATGTTCCGGCTGGGAACCAGCGCCGCCCAGTGGCGGGCAGGTGCTCGCGATCGACGCCCGTCATCGGTCACCTTTCGCATCCGGCACACGTCATATGCAGAGACGAACCAACCTCTGCCGACCCGTGCGAAAGGGAGCGATCCTGTGTTCACGGCCTATGTAGTCGTCACCGTGCTGGCCGCCGCGGCCAACGCTGCCGCAGCCACTGTGGACTTCCTGCGTGCTGAGTGGGTCCTGGGCAACATGACCAAAATCGGCGTCCCGCATTCGTGGCTGTTCCCGTTGGGTGTGCTCAAAGCGACGGGTGCGCTTGGCCTGCTGGTGGGTCTCGCCGTGCCGCAGATCGGGATTGCCGCCTCAACGGGACTCGTCCTGTACTTCGTCGGCGCGATCATCACCGTCGTGCGCGCCCGTTGGTACCCGCACATCCGCTACCCGACGTCGTTCCTCCTGCTGTCCGCGGGTTCGCTCGTACTCGGACTGGCCGCAACCTGAGCTGGATGTCCTCGGACACGACCGCCCCGATCAGGCCTGGTTGGCCGTTGCGCGTGGGAATTCCGGCCAGACGACGCCGTCTCGTTCGCTGTCCAACTGGTAGTCCGTGACGACCTCGTCGAACAACCGCACACCGAGGTTGAACGCCTGGCCCATCGGGTTGGCCGGGTCGCGCGTCACCTCGCCGCGCGAGTTCGCGACACCGCGCACCACTCCCACGAACTCGTGGTGCAGGTACCGCGCCATCTCCTGCACCTGCGCCATGACTCCCAACGCGGAGCCGAGGTAGGACTCCTCGGAGGTGAGCACGACGGCCAGCCGCTTCCGCGCGATGCGCCGCTTGACCTCCGCGGAATGCGGGTAGTCGGCCTTGGTGTAGCAGAAGAGCCGGTCGATGAAGATCTTCAGCTGGCCCGCGATTCCGTACCAGTAGAGCGGAGTGGCCAACACGATCGCGTCCGCGGCGAGGACCTGCCGCAGCAGGGTTTCGTAGCCGTCCTCGATCGAGCACGTCCCGTCAGCGCGGCGGCACGTGCGGCAGTCCCGCAGTGGCGCGGAGACCACGTCGACCAGATCCGCGATCTCGACGTCGTGCCCACGACTGACCGCGCCGTCGAGAACAGCTTGCGCCAACATGCGGGAGTTCCCGTCCTTGCGAGGGCTGGAGCTGAGAGCCAGAACCTTCATGGAGTGGTGCCACCGTTCCTGGATGTCTGGGACTGGTGCGGCACGAGGCCGTGCTTCGATACTGCGGCCGACCGACCACAAAGACAATCAGGATGTTACGGCCAGTAATGAGAAGCTGTCCTTCACAATCACCACGACCATATCCACTGTGGACATTTGTGCCAGCGACGGATCCTTGGACCTGGCCGGGAAGCGTGCAACAGGGCACCGCACGAAGTGGTCGTGCTGGAGCGCTGTCACACCAGCTGCGACTGGATCTTCCTCGTCACCGCCTGCAGTACTGGCAACACCCGCTCGAACATGTCCGCCTGGGAGAGGTGCTCGACGCTCGATCCGATGTTGAGCGCGGCGACCTGGGTGTCATCCCATCGTCTGAGCGGGACCGCTATCGAGTGGAAGCCCGCCTCCACCTCGTGGGCCACGTACGCATAACCCTGCTCTCGCACGCTCGACAACTCAGCGGCGATCTCCGCCACGGCCGCGGGGTCGTGCTGGGACTCGTGTTCGCGCATGTACCGCTGGAACTGGTCATCGTCGAGGGCGCTGATCAGCACTCGGCCCAGTGCGGAACGAGTGGCGGGCACGCGGAAGCCGATGCCCTGGCCGACCGCGAGCGCCTGGCGGGGCAGCGCCCGCGCGATCATCACGGCTGCGGGGCCGTCGAGAACGGCTGCGGTGCAGGAGGTGCCGAACTCCTCGCAGAGGTCGTCGCAGGTCGGTTGCAGCACGCGGCTGACGGGGTTGGTCGTGAGGTAGGCACTGGCGAGGGCGAGCACCTTCGGCGCTAGTCGATAGGACCGGTTCTCGGGAATGACGTAGCCCATGTGCACCAACGTCAGCAGTGCCCGGCGCACCGTCGCCCGCGGAATGCCGAGCTTGCGCGAGAGATCGGACTGGGTCAGCCGCTCCTCCCCCGGCTCGAACGCGGCCAGCACCAGCAGTCCCCGTTCCAGGGCCTCCGAATAGTCACCCGGGCTGGCGGTACCGGCGTCGCGGTTCGCGCGCCGGGCCTCGTCGCGCGGATTGAGCTTCGCCATCTACATCCCTCGCGTTCGGCTACCGAACATGTGTCCATGAATCTATCAGGTGACGGCTTCAGCAGCCTTGCCAGCAATCACACGGGCACCTAATCTGTCCATTTAGCGGCCAATTGTTCGTTAAACGAACGCAGCGGCGATCCGCCTTCGAGGCCAGCAAGGAGATTCCCGTGCGAACTGACGACAACAAGAAGCTCACCGAGACCGGACCGGGCACCCCGGCCGGTGACTGGATGCGGCTGTACTGGCAGCCAGTGGCCTTGACCGAGGAACTGGCGACCGAACGACCAGTGGTCCCGTTGCGGATCCTCGGCGAGGACCTGGTGCTGTTCCGCAACGACGATGGATCACTCGGTCTGATCGACCAGCGATGTGCCCACCGGGGCGCGGACCTGTCCCTGGGTCGGCTGGAGGACGGCGGGCTGCGCTGCTACTTCCACGGCTGGCTGTTCAACGGCAACGGATCCTGCATGCAGACCCCGGCGGAGCCGGACGACAGCCCGCTGGCGAGCAAGGTGAAGATCCGCTCCTACCCGGTGCGCGAGTGCAACGGCATCGTCTGGGCCTTCCTCGGCAAGGGAAGGCCGCCGGAGCTGCCCGCGCTGGACTGCTTGGTGGCACCGGAGGAATACACCTTCGCGTTCAAGGGCTACCTCGACTGCAACTGGCTGCAAGCCCTCGAAGTCGGTATCGACCCCGTGCACGCCTCCTTCCTGCACCGCTTCGAGGAAGACGAGGACGTGGAGGACAGCTACGGCAAGCAGTTCCGCAACGCCTCGCTGGGCACGAACCTGCCGATGACCAAGATCCTGCGGGAGTACAACCGCCCGGAAATCCTCAACGCCCGCACCGAATACGGCCAGCGCATCGTCGCGCTCCGCAAGCTCGACGGCGAGGGCCTGGACGGTTCGTCCACCCACGTGCGCATCACCCACCAGGTCTTCCCGCACGGAATCACCATCCCGTTGAGCGCGACGATGGCCATCACCCAGTGGCACGTCCCGATCGACGACGTCTCGTGCTACTGGTACGCGATGTTCACCAGCCTCGACGAACCGGTGGACAAGGTGACCATGCGCGCGCAACGGCTGGCGGGCATCACGCTGCCCGACTACAAACCGGTGCGGAACCGGGCGAACAACTACCAGTTCGATCCCGAGGAACAGCGCACCCAGACCTACACCGGGCTGGGCTCCGACATCAACGTCCACGACCAGATGGCCGTCGAGGGGCAGGGCTACATCTACGACCGCAGCCGGGAGCACCTCAGCCGCTCCGACCGCGCGATCGTCACCTACCGGCGAATGGCGTTGCAGGCCATCGACACCGTTGCCGAGGGCGGCAGCCCGGCCACCCTGCTCAACGACACCGCGGAAGTCGAAAGCCGCGGACCCATCCCGCTGGACGGGATCGGCCCCACCGGCGGCTGGGAGGACTACTGGGCCCAGTCGATCGCGGATCTGCGCAAGGCCAGCCCGTGGGCAGCTGAGATGCACGCCGCGCTCGCCACCGGCCCGGCCGGGGTGCCGGGCTCGGAATTCGAACCCGACCGCTCGCAACTGCCCGACGCCTACGACCGCGGCGAGAAGTGAGGCGGCCGTCGTGGGATTCATCGAGAAATTCGACCTGTGGAGCGAAGAGCAACAAGAAGCTGGTCGTGCGGTCCTCGCCCGCCTCCAGGACGGGGACGTTCGTTGGGTCCGCGTCTCCTTCGTCGACCAACACGGAATGTTGCACGGAAAGACCATCGCCGCCACGGCGCTGCCGTCGGCTTTCCGCGATGGCATCAGCGTCGTGTCGACGCTGCTGTCGAAAGACACTTCGGGCACAACTGTGTTCGCGGCGTTCAACGCCGACGGCGGTGTCGGTATCGAGGAGATGGCGGGGGCGGCCGATGTCGTCATGGTCCCCGACCCCACGACCTTCCGCCGGATCCCGTGGGTAGCGGGAACCGGGTGGGTGTTGTGCGATCTGCGGTTCCGCAACGGCGAACAGGTGCCGTTCTGCAGCCGCGGGGTGCTCCGCACCGCGCTCGACCGCGCCAACCAGGCTGGCTTCGCCTACTTGACGGGTCTGGAGATCGAGTTCCACCTGTACCGCCGAGCTGACCACGCCCCGAACGCGGACGGAATCGCGCGGCACGTCCATCCCACCGAGGTCGAGCCGATCAACCGCGGCAACCAGTTGCTCTCCGAGGAACGCGGTGACGAGGTCGAGCCAGCCGTGCGGCGCATCCGGGAGAACCTCAGCGGAATGGGGATCGAGCTGCGCAGCATCGAGGTCGAATACGGCGCGAACCAACTCGAAGTGACCCTCGATCCCGCGGTCGGACTCACCGCTGCCGACGCGGCGGTGATACTGCGCAGCACCGTCAAGCAGATCGCGCGGCGCGGCGGCTACCACGCGACTTTCATGTGCCAGCCGCAGATCGCCGACAGCAAGTCCAGCGGATGGCACCTGCACCAGTGCCTGCTGAGCGCAGAGGCCGGGCACAACGTCTTCGTCCCGGCCGACGGCGAAGGTCCGATCTCGGTGTTGGGCACGCAGTTCATCGCGGGGCAGCTCGCCCACGCCCGCGCGGCGTGCGTGTTCGCCAACCCGACGATCAACGGCTACAAGCGGTTCCAGCCCTACTCCATGGCACCCGACCGGATCGCGTGGGCTCGGGACAACCGCGGAGCCATGATCCGCCTGGTCGGCTCTGCCGAAGATGGCACCACGCACGTGGAAAACCGGGTCGGCGAGCCCGCCGCCAACCCGTACCTCTACCTGGCCTCGCAACTGCACGCCGGGCTGGAAGGCATCGAAGCCGCTCTACAGCTCGGCCCATCCGCCGACGACCCCTACACCACCCCAGCGGAGCACCTGCCCGCCAGCCTCGCTCGGGCCGTCGACGCGCTTGAGGACGATTCCGTCCTCGCACGGGCCATGGGCATGCGGTTCACCACCTACTACACCGCGCTCAAACGTGCCGAGATCGCCCGATTCGAACGCACCGTCACCGATTGGGAGCAACGTGAGTACTTCGACCTCTACTAGCACCGCCCACCTGACGGGCGATTTCGACGGCGGGGAACCACCAGCATGACGACGGCACGACACGACCTGACGCTGCGGGTCACGGCCGCGACCTGGGAAGCCGACGGCGTCTTGGGACTGACCCTGCACACCATCGACGGTAGCGACCTACCGGTGTGGGAAGCGGGCGCGCACATCGACGTCCTGCTGCCCTCGGGACGCAACCGGCAGTACTCGCTGTGCGGGGATCCACGCGACCGCAAGCGCTACCAGATCGCGGTCCGGCTCGAAGACGCCGGGCGGGGCGGATCAGCGGAGATCCACGGCACAGCTCTGGTCGGCGAACAACTCCGAGTCGCCTCACCCCGCAACCACTTCGCCCTCCGCGAGGCAGCGGAATATCTGCTGATCGCGGGCGGAATCGGCGTCACACCGCTGCTGCCGATGGCCACCGCACTGCACCGACGCACAGCGGCCTGGTCAATGCTGTACTGCGGCCGCGGCGCCGACACGATGCCCTTCCGCGAAGAACTCGTGGCACTCGGTGGAAAGCAGGTGCGGCTGGTTGACACGACGATCGAGGATCGGCCCGATCTCAAGGACGCCACCCACCGGCTCCCACCCGATGCGGTCGTCTACTGCTGCGGCCCGGCGAGCCTGATCGACGCCGTCGTCGAGACCTGCGAAGCCAGCGGCACCCGCTACGAAACCGAGCGCTTCGCGGCGAACGAACAACGCACCGGCACAGGCGAGGACAACGACGAGCTCGAACTCGAACTGCGGCGATCCGGCGTGGTTCTCGCGGTCGGACCGGACACCACGCTGCTCGAAGCGATTCGAGGCGCCGGGGTGGAGGCCGACTCCGACTGCGAGGAAGGCTACTGCGGCACCTGCGAAACCACCGTCCTGGAAGGCGATCCCGACCACCGCGACGTCGTGCTCTCAAAAGTGGAACGTGCCGCGGGGAAAACGATGATGCCGTGCGTCAGCCGCGCCTGCGGCAAGAAACTCGTCCTCGATCTTTGAGTTCGGAAAGGTGCGACGACAATGGCCACACGAGCTCTCGTGCTCGTCCACGACCCGGCGCGGGGCCGACGCGACCGCATCCCCGGAGCGCTGATCCCGGCGATGGCCGACCGCGACATCGAGCACGACGTCGCGTCATTGCTGGCGAAACGATCCCGGATCTCGCTGGCTACGACCTGCTCATCGTGCTGGGCTCGCATGAATCGGCCTACGACCAGCGCGTGCCCTGGCTCGCCGACGAGCTGGCCTTCGTGACCGCCGCGGTCGGCCGAGGACTTCCCCTCCTCGGGATCTGCTTCGGCGCTCAACTGCTCGCCCGGTCCCTCGGCGGCACCGTTGCGCCCTCGGCCCACCCCGAGCGGGGCTTCACCACGGTCGCGTCGGACGATCCCCAGCTGATCCGCCCCGGTCGATGGATGCAGCTGCATTCCGACACCTTCACCATTCCGGCCGCGGCGGCCGAGATCGCCCGCAACGCCAGCGGATCACAGGCATTCGTCGCCGGGAACAGGCTCGGCGTCCAGTTCCACCCCCAAATCACCATCGACAGCTTCTGCTTCGCCGAAGTTGATCCCTTGCTCACCGACCTGCTCGGCCGCGAGCCTCGCAGCGTCGCCGATCAACTCGCAGACAGCATCGCCGCGTAGACGTACCCGGCCACGACGTTGGTCGCATCGCTTCGCGATAGACCGGATTCACGGACTCGGCTTGACCCTCACGTTGCGTGAGGGTGGACGGTGTAACGCATGAGTGACTTCTTCAACGCATTCGAGATGGGCCCCATATCAGAGCGAGGGCGGAAGGCGGTTGCACCGGAAGTATTCCGCGGCATCTACGCGATGCCGGTGTTCGTGACCATTCCGACGTCCGACCTGGCGGCGTCGACGGATTTCTGGGTGCGCGGGTTCGGCTTCATCGAGCTGTTCAGCATTCCGGGGCAGGTGGTCCACCTGCGCCGGTGGGCGTTTCAGGACGTCCTGCTCGTTCCGCTCGCGGCGGGCGCCGAGGCGCCCGAGGTGCCGGCGATGAGCGTGAGCTTCGCGTGCGTGCTGAACGAGATCGATCCCCTCGTCGAGGCGTGTACTGAACTCGTGGCGGGCAGCGTGACCGGACCGCGCGATACGCCGTGGCGTACTCGCGACGTCGAAGTAATCACGCCCGAGAGGATGCGGGTCGTGTTCACCGCGGCGCAGGAGTTCGATCCCGACAGCCAGGAGGCGCGTGATCTCGCCTCGGTCGGGATCGTCGCGCCGGGATCAGCGGAAGAGGGTCACAATGATGTCCATGGTTGATCGCGACGTCAACGACGGTGTCACGGTAGGCGCGGCGGCCGAACTGGTGGGTGTGACCGTCCGCACGCTGCATCACTGGGACGAGATCGGCTTGGCGTCGCCGTCCGTGCGCACCACCGCTGGCTATCGCCACTACACCGAAGCGGACCTGCAACGCCTGCACCGGATCGTCGCCTACCGGGAGGCCGGGCTTGGGCTGGATGCGGTGCGTGAGGTGCTCGATGACGCCACCGCGGAGATCGGCGCCACCCTGCGCGAGCAGCGTTCCCAGCTCGCCGAGCGGATCCACGACCTGCAGCAGCTCGACCAGCGCCTGGAACGGATGTCGGAGGCGCACGAGCGCGGCATCCTCCTCAGCGACGAAGCGCAGTCGGAGACCTTCGGGCCGGACTGGGACGCCCCTCGATCTCGGCAGGCCCGCACCGTGTGGGGGGATTCTCCGCAATGGGCGCAGTTCGCCGAGCGCTCCGCCTCCCGCACCCGTGAGCAGTGGCAGTCACTCTCCGCCGCGATGTCCACGTTGCAGCGCGATCTGGGCGACGCCCTGGACCGGGGCGTCATCCCGGGCAGCCCCGGGGCGAACGCGCTCGTCGAGCGCCACCGCGAAGTCTTCTCCAATTTCTTCCCGCTCACGCGACAGATGCAGGTGTGCCTGGGGCGGATGTTCGAGTCCGACCCGGGCTTCTCCGCCCACTACGACGGCATCCGGGCCGGACTCGCCTCCTGGTTCCGGCAGAGCATCGACGAGTCCGCTCGCACCTACGGGATCGACCCGGACACGGCCACCTGGCACTAACCCAGTAACCACATCAGTTCCCCAACGCCCGTCGCGCGTCGCTCGGGCCGACGCTAGTCGGGCATGCGCCGTTCTCGGGGCATGCCCGACTTATCGTGAGCCCACGGAGGTGCTCGTGACCCACGGCAACGCTCGTCTGACCGTCCACGGCAGGGCGTCTGATCATCCAACGCTCCCGCGCAGGCTGGAAGCAGGCGACCATGCGCTGGGTGAATACCGCGTCGTCATCGCAGGTCCTTGGCCAGCGGTAGAAGCAGTCCGCGAAGCCGACAGGCATGTTGGGAGTCCACGGGCGACTTGGCGCACGCCGAGTCCGCGGTTGACGAGCTGACCGACCGGTCGGCCACGGCAGAGCACGAGGCCGCCGCGGCCGACGAACACCAGCGCACCCTCAGCAGCACAGTCGGCGCGGCGGTCGCCGAGTTGCAGCGACAAACTCGCCGAGGTCGCGGAATCCTTGCGGGACAACGAATCCGACCAGCAACAAGCCGGGCTGGACCGGGATCGCGCGATCGAGCAGCGCGGGCGGCCAAGGGGCGCCACGAAGAGTTAAGCGGACGGCTCAAGACGGCGGCCGAGGAACGCGCGACGGCGGCTGAGTCGTTCCGCCGGTTCACCGGTACCGGACTGCTGACGATCGCCTTGCCGGAGCTTGAGATCCCCGCCCCGGCCGAAAAGTGGGCTCCAGACCTCGTGGTTCGGCTGGCCCGCCGGGTCAACGAAGAACTCGCCGACGTCACCGACGACGACAACGCCTGGGAACGGGCGCAGCACCGCGTCAACAACGAGCACAAGGCGCTGCACGACACGCTGTCTCGGCACGGCAACCGGGCTTCCGCTGATCTGCGCGAAGACGGCGAACAGGTCGTGCGCATGCCCTGGACGCCGCGGTATTGGATAGACGCCTCGGCGGTGACACCGGAGTTGGTGGCGCCGCAAGGTAGGTCCCGGTAGTCGCGTGTTGCTTGCTATGGCTGCTGCGAGCTGAGGAAGGTGCGCAGTTCTGGGGCGGAAAGGGGGTGTGAGAACAGCCAGCCTTGGAAGAGGTCGATGCCGAGGTTGTCGAGGGCGTGGAACTGGCCGGTGGTTTCGACGCCTTCGGCCACGCAGCTGCGGCCCATGGCGTGGCCCATGACGATCATGGCTTGGGCGATGGCGACGTCGGCGGGGTCGGTCTCCACGCCGGTGACGAACTGGCGGTCCAGTTTGATGATCTGGGTGGGCAGGTCTTTGAGGCGGGCCAGCGAGGAATAGCCGGTGCCGAAGTCGTCGAGGGCGAAGCGCACCCCCCGTTCGGCCAGTTCGATCATGGCCTCCCGGGGGCGTGCGGGCAGATCGACCAGGGATGTTTCGACCATTTCCAGGACCACGCGATCACTGTGGATCCCGGCCTCGGTGATGGCTGCGGTGATCTCGTCGACGAATTCCGGATCGTGCGGCAGCAGATCGGACAGGTTGACGGCGACGGATACCGGGCGCCCGTTCGGGGCGGGCCAGCTGGTGGCCTCTCTCAGGGCGGCGTGCAGGACCCACCGATCCAGCGCGCGTAGGAGGTCTCCTTGCTCGGCCACGGGCAGGATGACCGCGGGGCCGAGCAGCCCGCGCTCCGGGTGCGACCAGCGCACCAATGCCTCGGCCATGGCCACGGAACCGGCGCGGTCCAGAATCGGCTGATAATGCAGGCTCAAGGAGTCGCTTTCAATGGCATCGCGCAGCTGCTCTTCCAGACCAAGCTGCCCTTCCCGGGTGCCGATCAAAGCGGGGTCGGCCAGCGAGATGCGCCCGGGTCCTCGGCTCTTGGCCTGGAACATCGCCGTATCGGCGTAGCGCAGGAGGTTCGTTCCTGCGGTGTCCTGATCGAGCATCGAGGCTCCGATCGAAGCCGACACGGTGACCAGTTGGCCGCGTAGCGGCACGGTCGTGCGCAGCAACTCAGCCACCCACGTGGTGAAGGACTCCAGGCCACCGACGGTCTCGACGTCCGAACAAATGATCACGTATTCGTCGCCGGAGAGCCGAGCTGGGGTGCACCCGGGCGGCAGCGCGTTCGTCAGGCGCCGTGCCACGGCGGTGAGTAGTTCGTCGCCGGCCTCGTGGCCAAGCGCGTCGTTCACGCGTTTGAAGTTGTCCAGGTCGCAGAAGAGCACGGCGACCCGCTCGGCCCCGCCGTGCAGCTCGGTGTCGAGCACCTCGTTGAGGCCGGTGCGGTTGAGCAGCCCGGTCAGCTCGTCGTGGGTGGCCTGAAACCGCAGCGTCTCGGCGTGCCGTTGCCGCTCAGTGATGTCCTGGAAGACCACGAGCCAGAACCGGCTTCCGTCGTCGGCCACGGAGGACGTGGTGCGCACCTCGCAGGTCACGGAGCGGCCATCCGAGCTCAGCAGTACCCGCTGCTGCACCTGCGGCTGGTTCAGCCCCGCACGTGACGCTGCCGCGTCGCCGACGAGGTTGATGTCCCGGTCGTTCGGGTGCAGCAACCCCAGAGCAGGCATGGCGCGCACTTCATGCATCCGATAGCCCAGCAGACCGCACAGCGCCTCGTTGGCATCCAGCACATGCCCGGCTTCGTCGAACAGCGCGATCCCGGCAGGGGTGAGGTCGAACAAGTCACTGAACCGCCGACTCGACCGCTGCTGGCGGACACCGGCTTCGGTCTCATCGCGCAGGACCTGGAGAAAACCGCACACGCTGCCATCCGCCGATCGACGCGTCATGAGCACCGTATGCGCCCAGAAGTGGGTGCCGTCCCGCCGCCGATACCAGCCCTCGTCCACGAGGCGACCGGCCTCGGCGGCCCGAGCCAGCTGCCACTCCACGTGGTCGGCAGCGGCCTGCTCCGCCGGGACGAGCACCGAGACATGTGAACCGATGATCTCCTCACCCCGATAACCCAGGACATGTTCGGCCCCGTCATCCCAGCTGGCCACGCGACCTGCCGCATCGAGAACGACGATCGCGTACTCCCGCATGCCCGCAGCCAGCAGACCCAGCCGAGCCTCGGTCTCCGACTGCAACCGCGCGATCCCCTGGTGATGACCCCCGGCCCCGGCGTCAGGTTGCTTCTGCATAACGCCCCCTTGAGAAATGACCGTGTCGTGGTCGGAGACGTCCCGCAGCCACCGAACGTGCCCATCTGGGGGGTGGCGGCGTGCGCCGACCGGCCACAGGGAGTCAGCGGCATCCACCGATAGTGATTCGATTATGAGCCGCGCCGCACGGCGCGCACTCGCGCGTGGAAGGCGCGTTCGTTGGCTTTGGCCCTCATTGACCAACTCCCGCAGCGTCTGAGATCCGGACGAGCAGCGGCCAGCCACGTATTCCCATGACGCGGCCTGGAGTCGATGCAGTCGGATCTTGGCGTCGGTGAGTCGTTTCTTCAAAGCGTGATCCACAATGGATCGCAGCACAACAGCAAAGGGCCTCCGCAGCTGCGGAGGCCCTTTACCGGAACGCTAACTCGAGTTTGACGAGCGTCTTTCGCACTTCTGAACTCCGCCTCCTGCAGAACTTCCGACAGGGCTCAGGACTACGAACGTCCTTGAGTTGGACCATGCGTTCCTGCGGGGCTGTCGCGTCATCGCCCCTTCGGTTCACCGACCCTCTCAATCGATTCACCGCATCCTCAGTACACACCCGTGCAGGGCAGAAGTCAATGAAGGAAGCCGTCTGAGCTGCTGAAACCACAAGCCGCTGCGGACGAGAGCCAGCACGAGGACGCCGGTGACGAGCGCGGAGATGCCCGTGACGAGGAAGCCGTGGTCGAATCCGGTGGCGAAGGCGGCGCCCACGGTGTGCTCGGCCGTGTCCTGCAACTGTGCGGGCAGGGCGGTGCTGAGTTCCGCCGCCGGCCGCTGGCCAACGAAGTCGGCCTCGCTGGTCAGCGCCGGATGTGTGGTCAGGATTTCGAGGACTTTGGCCGAAGACCGGAAAGCCGCATTCGGGGTCGCACCGCGGACGGGCAAGGTGGGCAGTCCCGGGTTACAAACGGGGGGCAGCCCGGCACAAGGGCGCGAAAGGGCTGCACGACCGGTCGAACCGGCTCAGGTTACGACGCCGCAGTTTGCGAAACGGGGCGGTCGAGGCGTGTGCTGCGTGGTGGTGCTGACGGCAATGGATCGAACGAACGTGGCAGGGCTGGCGGGTCCGTTCCCGTTCGGTTCACGCGGGCGCCGCCGGGTGTTGGCGCGGTGATCCAGGGTCGCTTGGGGTTCGGTGTGGAGTGGGGGCGCTTGCTGGGGTGACTACGTATTCGTTCAGGTTGTACGTGGCGGGGCAGACGGAGCGGTCCGAGGCCGCGGTGGCGAACCTGCGGTTGCTGTGTGAATCCAAGGTCCCCGGCCGCTACGAACTCGAGGTCATCGACGCAGCCGAACGCCCGGACGTGGCGGCGGAGGAACGAATCCTGGCCACTCCCACGGTGGTCAGGCTCGCACCGCTGCCGCAACGGCGGGTGATCGGGGACCTGTCCGATCACGCCCGCACCGCAGCTGCCCTCGGCTTGCCGGACTCGTACGTGCTGCCATCGGAAAGGCGGTGACCCGTGACCGGCAGCAACGAGATCGAGCGGACGCCAACTGGTATCAGTGGCTTCGACCAGGTCGCGTTGGGTGGGCTTCCCGCTGGGCGGGCCACGCTCGTGAGCGGCACGACCGGCAGCGGCAAGACATTGTTCGCCGTCGAGTTCCTCGCCCGCGGTATCCGCGGCTTCGACGACGCCGGGGTCTTCGTCACGTTCGAGGAGGCGGCCGCCGACGTTCGCCGCAACGCTGCCTCGCTGGGCTTCCCCATTGAACGATGGGAAGGCGAGGGGAAGTGGGTCTTCGTCGACGCATCGGCCGATATCGAGGAAACCTCGACCGTCGGAGGCTACGACTTCAGCGCACTGGTGGCCCGCATCGAGTACGCGGTCCGCCAGATCGGTGCCAGCCGCGTCTCCCTCGACTCGCTCGGCGCGATCTTCACGCGTTTCGTCGACATCGGCATCGTTCGCCATGAGCTGTTCCGGATCGCCTCCTCCCTGGAGATGCTCGGGGTCACCTCGGTCCTCACCGCAGAGCGAGCCGCGGAGCACGACGGCGTGTCTTTGTACGGCGTCGAGGAGTTCGTGCTCAACAACGTGATCATCCTGCGCAACGTCCTCGAGCAAGAGAGACGACGCCGGACCATCGAGATCGTCAAGTTTCGAGGTGCCCCGCACCGTACCGGGGAATGGCTGTTCGCGATCGACCCGCAAGAGGGGATCGTTGTCATGCCCCTCGCATTCCTCTCGTCGCGCGAGCGCGCGTCGCAGACCCGCGTCTCCTCGGGCAACGCCGAACTCGATGAGATGTGCGGCGGCGGTTTCTACCGGGACGCGATCGTCCTGCTCAGCGGGTCCACCGGCGCGGGCAAAACGCTGACGAGCCTGAACTTCGCGGCTTCCGCGTTCGCCTCGGGGGAACGCTGCCTGTTCTACACGTTCGACGAGACCCGCGAGCAGCTCGGCCGCAACGCCGCTGGTTGGGGAATCGACCTCGATGCCATGGAAGCGACCGGATTGCTCCGGGTCGTGTCGGAGTACCCGGAGGTGGCGTCGCTGGAAGATCACTTCATCCGGCTCAGGCGCGGTGTGGCGGAGTTCGCACCGGCCCGATTGGTCATCGACACGCTGTCCGCACTCGAGCGCGTCGCCAGTCCACGGGCTTTGCTTGATTTCCTCATCGCACTGGGTGCTGTGCTGCGGCCCCGCGAGATCACTGCACTACTCACGTCGGCGGCCGGCGCCCATCTCGCATCCGCACTCGTCCCCGCAGTCGCAGTGGAGGTCGCAAGCCTCGCCGATGTCACGATCCTGCTCCGCGACTTCGAACGCGCTGGCGAGATCCAGCGGGCCATTGCCGTCGTGCAGGCCCGGGGCACCGCGCATGACCACAGCATCCGGCAGGTCACGATCGACGGTGGCGGCATGCACGTAGGCGAGCCCCTGCACGGTGGTTCCCACATCCTCGCCGCGAATCCCCTCGTCGAGGATCCGCAGTGGACGACCATGTCCGAGCGAGCACAGGGACCGAGAACCGATGGCTGACCCTCGCCCCGAAAAGCGTGCGGCGGCAGGCACCGAGTCAGAGCGGACCACCGGCGCCGGGTTCCGTGACGGGGCAAACGAGGCCATGGTGGAGGCATCGGCGGACGGGATCATCGCCGTCGACGAGCGAGGGATCATCCGTCTCGCCAATCCGGCCGCCGAGATGCTCTTCGCCCGCTCGACAGGAGATCTCGTCGGCAGCGCGTTCGGTGCCCCGACAGTCGTCAACCAAACCAGCGAGATCGACTTGATCCGGCCCGACGGATCCGCCCGGGTGGTCGAAATGCGGGTCACCGCCACGACTTGGCACGGCGAGCACATCTACGTCGCAGCGCTCCGTGATGTCACGCGGCGAAAGCAAGCGGAACAGGACCTGGAAGCCGCCCTGGAACGCCAGACCACCGTGGTCGCCGTGGCCGCCCACGAGCTCCGCACCCCTGTCGCCGCGATCAAGTTGCTCGTACATCTGCTGCGTGACCGGCGCTCTAGGCTCAGCGAGGAGCAGACCGTCGAGATCATCGATGAGATCGTCGTTCGCATCGACCGTCTTCAAGCACTCATGCACAAGCTCCTCACTGCTTCCAGGATCGACGCGGAGGACATCCGCGCCGCCCCGGAACCCGTGCGTGTGCTCGAAACGCTCCTCGAACGGCTTGCCGAGTTCGAGGAGAAAGCTCAGGACGTGAGCCTGTCGTGTGACCCCGAATTGGTGGCCGTCGTCGACCGCTACGAGCTCTCCGAGATGCTCACCAACTACCTGGAGAACGCCTTCGCCTACGGACGCCCACCTGTCGAGGTACGGGCCATCGAGCAATCGGGCCGGGTCGAGATTCGGGTGTGCGACCGCGGGCCAGGCGTCCCGGACTCGTTCGCGCCCCACTTGTTCGAACGCTTCAGCCACGCGCCGCGCGCCGACCAACAGGCCGGGGGCACCGGCCTCGGACTGTGGATCGTCCGCAGCCTCGCCCAAGCCGCCGGCGGCGACGCCTGGTACGAGCCCAACGACGACGGAGGCGCCTGCTTCTGCCTCCGCTTGCCAGGAACACCAAACCCCTGACGGCGACCTGCCAATCCACACACCAGCTCCTCGACCGGCAGTGGGGAATCCGACATCGCCGCACGCTTGCGCCCGCACGGGCTTATCTGCAGGCGCCGGTAAACCACGGCCTGGGATTTGCAGGCAGGGAGCAGTCAGTGACTGTCGGGTCGGCGGCCGTGGCGCTGGAACGGGCCGTGTCAGGTCCGCTCGCTGGGCTCCTGTCGGTCCGCGGCATAGACCGTTGCGGCGGCCAGAGCGAGTCGCGCCCACACGGCTGCCTCGGTCAGGCGTGCCTGTCGGATCTCCCCGGTGGAGTGTTCCTTCGCTTGCTGCAAGCTCTGCTCGGCTGACCTCGCGTATTCCTCGGGGTGCTTCATGGCGCACACCTCACTCGTTACGCATAGACGTGCCGTTTCCGGCACTGCCAGTACACGCTTCCGCCTCATCCCGGTCCAGAATCGAGGGCCGGGAGGACATCGGGGGCCGTCAGGAGCGTGTGATGTTGGCGATCACGCGGCCCTCGTCGCTTCGATCGACGTTGATGCGGCGGGGTTCGGGCTGCTGCTCGGCGGCGGTGCCATGTGCTGATGGATCAGTGACGCCGGGTGGCGCGCTCTCGGCAACAGCTGCACCGTAGTTGCTGTGCGGGGACCTCGCGCTGAGGGCGGGCGGCAGGGCGCCCGCCACGAGAGTGCGAGTCGCTCGGCATAGGAAATACGGGGGCCTGTGGGGGGATCATGAGTTCCGACGCAATGCGCGCTGCTGGTGGGAAACACCTGCTGCCCCGGCAGCGCATTTCGCGGGACGGCGCGGGCACTGCGGGCAAACCCCGCCCCGGCGAGGCGCGTCCGGCCCGTGACGTGAGTGCAGGGCGCGGCAGTGACTTCTCCGAGCTGGCCCTGATGATCAAGCAACGCGGTCTGCTGAAGCGTCGCCGCCCGTACTACGCGGCGAAGATGGCCGTCAACGGCGGGTTGTTCGCGGCCGGTTGCGTAGCGTTCGTCGTGCTGGGTGACTCCTGGTGGCAGGTGGTCACGGCGGCGGTTTTCGCAGGAGTGTTCACGCAGCTGGCCTTCATCGGACATGATGCCGGGCACCGCCAGATTTTCCGCTCCCGCCGGGCCAACGACCTGGTAGGTCATGTTCACGGGGTTCTCACGGGGATCAGCTACGGCTGGTGGGTCGGCAAGCACAGGCGTCATCACGCCAACCCGAACCACGAGGACGCTGACCCCGATATCGAGATCCGTGCCCTGGCGTTCACCGCCAGGCAGTCCGGCACCAAGCGCGGCGTCCTCCGGTGGATGGCGAAGTATCAGGCATTGCTCTTCTTTCCGTTGCTGACACTTGAGGGGATCGTTCTGCACGTCTGTAGCATCCAGGCCGTACTACAGCGTGAGGTGAAAACGCACCGGGTAGAAATCGCTCTGCTCTCTGCGCACATGGTCGTCTACCTCGCGGCGGTGTTCCTGGTGTTGTCGCCGCTGAAGGCGGTGGTGTTCATCGCCGTGCATCAGGGACTGTGGGGCGTGTACATGGGGTGCGCATTCGCGCCCAACCACAAGGGCATGCCAACCCTGTCCGCGGCCGACAAGCTGGACTTCCTTCGCAAGCAGGTGCTCACCTCCCGCAACATTCGCGGGAGCCGGTTCGTCGACTTCCTGCTCGGAGGTCTGAACTACCAGATCGAGCATCACCTCTTTCCCAGCATGCCACGGCCGAACCTGCGTCACGCCCAGCAGCTTGTGCACGAGTTCTGCACCAGCCGCGGACTTTCGTACAGCCAGTGCGGCCTGCTCAGTTCCTACGCGCAGGTGCTGCGGCATCTGCATGCCATCGGCGCGCCATTGCGGCACCCATCGGTCAGTCGCACCACCCCATGACCACATAGCGCTTCCAGTAGCTTGATCTCTCTCAGGAGCTGTGGACGTGCGCCGTCAGCAGTGCGCGTCTACCTGACGGTGCGCAGGTGGCCGCCGTCGGTCTCCCAGCGGGCTTCGGGCGACGCCTCCGCAGGCTGCGGGATGGGCGTGTCAGCGGTGGGACCCGGTGTTCGATCATCGGCGAGCAGATCGTCGGGGGAGGCGACGCTGTCTTGTCCGGACGCAGGGACGACCAGCAGGACCATTCGGCGCCCGTTGGGGCTGGTCATGCTTACTGTGTGCTGATCGAGGGTGTGGAAGGCTTCCAGGCGAACCTGGTGTCCATCGACGCGCAGTTCTCGAGGATCGGCGTGGGGCCACCGCACACGGGCCCATCCGTTCGGAGCAGGTGACCGCCGAAGGTCGCCCGCTCCAACCCCAGCTCCTCGTGAAGGTCGGCGGACTGAGTCATTCCGTTTTGCAGCCGGAGGTAGCCGTCCGGTGAGGTCGGCTACGCGGAGTCGGAGCACGTCCGTGGCCAGCCTCAAGAATCACCACGCAGTCCACAACGGACAGACGGTGTCGGCGCTTCGGGCGGTCCTGGGCCGAATGAATCCTCACGATCGCGGGCGCGTCGATCAGGTCCACGCACATTCCACGATTCCAGGATGATCACTCTTCGCAAGGCGATCCGGGCTCGAACCGGCGCGCTCTAGGACGACCTGTTGCAACGGAGTAGAGGGGCAGGTGCCGTGAGCATTTCGAACGTCAGCGTTCGGGCCGACATCGTTCTCGGTGAATCCCAGACCGGTCGGATTCCGACCGGGGAAGGGAGTTTCGCCACGCCGCTGGGACCTGTGCCACAACCCCACAGGCCACGATGGGCGCGGCACCGCGATTCTGCACCCTCGGGGCCAAATCTCGGCCCCGAAAGAAGAACCCCAGGCCGTTGACCTGGGGTGATGCTCCTCCGACTGGACTCGAACCAGTAACCCTTCGGTTAACAGCCGAATGCTCTGCCAATTGAGCTACGGAGGAATATTGTTTTGTGCTCGTCAGCTCTTCGCGCTGACAACGACTACTTTAGCCCATGCTCGCCGGGCTTTTCAGCGGCCCCCCTTGCCGTTGATCGGTTCGGTGAAACCGCTGGTCAGCGCCGGTTTGCCGCCACGAAGATGCGGCGGAACGGGAACCAGGTCGTGCCGTCGGCACGCTGCGGGTACGCCGCCGCCAGGCGGGGCGCCAGCGCCGCGCGGAACTCCTCCCACTCCACATCGTCCAGGGCCGCTCGGACCGGTCGCAGCGCCGTTCCCGTTACCCACTCCAGCACCGGATCAGCACCGCGCAGCGCGTGGATGTAGGTCGTCTCCCAGGCGTCGACGTCCGCACCGAGGTCGGTCAGCACGTCCGCGTAGCCGATCGGTGAGAGCACCGAGTCCGAGCGCAGCACACCATCCACTCGATCTCGCCAGCGCGGCTCCGCGAGCAGCTCCCGGATCGCCACGTAGGACGGCGATTCGAAGTTGCCCGGCACCTGGAACGCGAACCACGCTCCGGCGGGCAACGACGTCAGCCAGCGCTGCAACAGCTCGACGTGCTCCGGCACCCACTGCAGCACCGCATTGCACAGCACGACATCGGTGTCCGACGACGGTTTCCAGTCCCGGACGTCTTCCCGCCTCGCAGGCACGCCGCGGGCTCGGGCCGCCGCGACCATCTCCGGCGACACGTCAGTTGCCTCGACAGTCGCCTCGGGCCACCGGTCGGTGAGCAGCGAGGTCAGGTTTCCCGCGCCGCAGCCGAGATCCACGACCCGGCGGGCTTCAACCGCCCCGACCCTGGCCAGCAGGTCGTGGGCCGGGCGGTCGCGTTGATCGCTGAAGGTCAGGTACTTCTGCGGATCCCACACACCGAGCCTCCTTAACAGTACGCACGTACTGTATATCGGCGGGTTCGTCGGTGTCGAGCGGGAATCAGTCCCGGTCGGGACCTTTCACCTGGCGCAACTGCTCGGCGACCGTCGCGGCGAACTCGGCCACCGCCGTCTCGTCCGCGCCCCGATCGGCCCGCACCTGCAACACGATCCCGTCCTGTCCGGGCACCTTGCGCTGCACGAACCACGCGCCGCCGCCGGGCAGGTCGCGGTGGTGCCGGGAGCGGATGGACTGGTTGACGCGCTCGTGGACGACGTCCGGCAGCCGCCCCGGCTCGATCAGCGGGAGTCGACGGCTCGGCTGGTCGTGCAGCAGCACCGCGCCGCCCGCCGAGCCCGTCTCCTCGGCCTCGACCAGCGTGAGCACGTCGTTCTGCCAGGTCGCTTTGCTGAGCAAGTGCCAGCCGAGGCGGCGGCCTTCGGGCAGCCACAACCCAAGATGCGTGGCGACCAGCGCGCCGTCCGCGGTCTTCGCCACCGCCAAGACCTGCTCGTCGGCCGCCAAGGTGCCGGGGAAGTCCGCGGGCACCTCCGCCGTGCCGCTCAGCCGCGCGATCAGCTGCCGCAGCCAGGAGATCACAGCGTTCCCATAGCTTGGTCCAGCAACGCCTTGCGGTAGCCCTCCAGCGCGACCATGTCGCCGAACAGCGCGTTGTACTCCTCGGCGTCCTCCAGCGGCGACATGCGCTGCACCTTGGACTTGATGTCCGCGATCTGGCGACTGACCAGCCGTTCCTGCAGCCGCGCGATCACCGCGGCCACGTAGCGCGGATCCTCTTCGGACTGCATCTCCAACTGCTCGACCGCGAGTTGGGTGAGCAGGCTGCGGGTGACCTGGCTCTCGCACTGCTGCGACACCGCGTCCACGAAGGCCGCTCCGGCGAGCCCGGACGTCGTGCCCCCAGCGGACAGCAACGCGCGGTGCAGGTCGGCGTACAAGGGCTCGGTGAACGCTTCCTCGGGCAACGAGTCGTACAGCGGCCCCGCCAACGCGGGTGCCTGCAACGCCGCCTTCAGCGCCTCGCGCTGCAAGAACCGCGGGTCGTGGCGCGGCGGGCGCTTCGGCAGGTCGACGTCCATGCCCAGCGAGTGCTGCGCCTCGTCGCGCCGGGGACGCCGCCGCGTCCGCACCGGTGTGCCAGCGCTCTGCCGCACTCGGCGCACCACCTGGTTCTCGTCGTTCCAGCCCGCCCACCAGGCCAGCTTGGCGGCGTAGCCGTCCCGGCTGGCCGGGTCCTTGATCTGCGCGACCAGCGGCACGGTTCGCTTCAGCGCCGCGACTCGGCCGTCGACCGAGTCCAGGTCGTATTCGGTGAGCAGGCTGCGGATGGCGAACTCGAACAGCGGCCGACGGCGGGCGACCAGGTCGCGCACCGCCGCATCGCCCTTGGTCTCCCGCAGCTCGCAGGGGTCCATGCCGTCCGGGGTGATCGCCACGTAGGTCTGCCCGGCGAACTGCTGCTCACCGTCGAATGCCTTCAACGCCGCCTTCTGCCCGGCATCGTCGCCGTCGAAGGTGAAGATGACTTCGCCGCGGAACGCGTCGTCGTCCATCATCAGTCGGCGCAGCACCGAGATGTGGTCGTCGCCGAACGCCGTTCCGCAGGACGCCACCGCCGTCGGCACCCCGGCCAGGTGCATCGCCATCACGTCGGTGTAGCCCTCCACGACCACGGCCTGGCGGCGCTTGGCGATCTCCCGCTTGGCCAGGTCGATGCCGAAGAGCACCTGCGACTTGTTGAAGATCGGGGTGGCCGAGGTGTTGACGTACTTGGCCTCGATCGGGTCGTCGTCGAACAGCCGCCGCGCGCCGAAGCCGACCACGTCGCCGCTGAGGTCCTTCAACGGCCACAGCAGGCGCCGGTGGAACCGGTCGATCGGGCCGCGGCGGCCTTCCTTGGACAGCCCGCCCTTGATCAGCTCGTCCAGCTCGAAGCCCTTCACCAGCAACAACTTGGTGAGCTTGTCCCAACCGGACGGGGCGAAACCGCAGCCGAAGCGCTCGGCCGCCGCCTCGTCGAAACCGCGCTGCGACAGGTATTCCCGGGCCTTCAGCGCCTCCGGCGAGCGGAGCTGCTCGGCGTAGAACTCGGCTGCGATGCGGTGCGCCTCGACCATTCGCGCGCGCGTGCCGCGGTCCCGCTTCGGGCCCGGCGTGCCGCCTTCGTACTGCAACTGGAGGCCGACCCGGTCGGCCAGCCGCTCCACGGATTCGACGAAGCCGAGGTGCTCGATCTTCATCAGGAAGGCGATGACGTCGCCGCCCTCGCCACAGCCGAAGCAGTGGAAGGTGCCGTGGCTCGGCCGCACGTTGAACGACGGCGTCTTCTCGTCGTGGAACGGGCACAGGCCCTTCTGCGCGCCGCCACCGGCATTGCGCAGCGCGACGTACTCCCCCACCACATCGTCGATCCGGTTGCGTTCGCGCACTTCGGCGATGTCGCTATCCCGGATCCTGCCTGCCACGCAACCCAGTCTAGGGCCATTGTGATCGTCACCTTCGGGGTGGCGTGGCGGTGCGGCAGAATCTTGGGCGTGTCCGCCAGCAACGCCGCGCTCGCCGCGGAATTCGACCAGCACCGCAGTCGGCTGATCGGCATCGGCTACCGGCTCACCGGTCGGCTCGCCGACGCCGAGGACGCCGTCCAGGACGCTTGGCTGCGGCTGGCGTCGACCGACCGCGAGGACATCCGCGACCTGGGTGGCTGGCTGACCACCGTGGTGAGCCGGTTGTGCCTGGACCGGATGCGCTCGGCGGCCGTCCGACGCGAGCAGTACGTCGGGCCGTGGCTTCCGGAACCGCTGGTGAGCTCGCTCGATCAGGATCCGGGTGACATCGTCGCCGGTCAGGACGATCTGCGGATGGCGGCGCTGCGGGTGCTGCACGAGCTGCCGCCGGACCAGCGGCTGGCCTTCGTGCTGCACGACGGTTTCGATGTGCCGTTCGCCGAGATCGCCGAGGTGCTGGGGTGCAGCGTCGCGGCTGCGCGGCAGCACGCGTCGCGGGCGCGGCGGGTGATGGCCGACGCCGAGCCGCCGCCGCGAGTACCGCTGCCCGAGCAGCAGAAGGTGTTGGAGGAATTCCTCGCCGCGGTGGCGTCCAAGGACATCGGTGCGATCACCCGCGTGCTGCACCCGACGGTCACGGTTTACGGCGACAGCGGCGGCAAAGCGCGCACGGCGCGCCGTCCCGTGGCGGGCATCGACAAGGTTGCCCGCTTCATCGTCGGACTGCTGGCGAAGTACGGCGACGGGTTGGTCGGCGAGTTCCGACCCGTGCTGGTCAACGGCGATCTCGGGATGCTGTTCCCCGGCACCGACACCCTGCCCGAGCCCCACGTGTTCACGCTGGCGGTGCGGGACGGCCGACCGGCGGCGATCTTCGACATCGTCAACCCGGACAAGCTCACCCGCGTGCCCTGGTAGTGGCGGGCGTCAGCTCGGATCGGTGATGCGGGCGAGGAAGTAGACCGCTCCGGTTTCCTGGTGGCGCACCAGGAACAGGAACGGCCGGTCCACCTCGACGCGAATCGGCTCCGGTTCCCGGACGATCGCGGTCAGCCGCATCATGACCGCCGTCGCCGCGGCACCTTCCAGGCCGCTTTCGTCCACTTCCAGGACCGACTGGTGCACGATCGTGGAAACCCGCAGCGGCTGGTCGGTCAGCGGCGCGAAATCCGCGGCTCGGGTGAACAAGGTGTGCACTCCGAGCGCACCGAGCGACCTGGTCAGTTCGGCGTCGCCGGTGACGTCGAACTTCGGCAGGAACAGTTCCACCCGCTGCTGCTCCACCGCGCCGAGCAGCCTGCCCAGCCGAGCGGCGTCGAGGTCGGGTTCGGCCGTTTCCAGGTCGGTGTCCGGCAGCAGCACCACCGCCTCGACTCCCCCGGCCGCGGGCAGGCTGACGACCTGCCAACCTTCCGCCGCGGCGTGGCCGAAGCGGCGGGTGGCGTGCATGGTCGGCACCTCCCGGTCGCGCGCGGGGGCGTGGAACGGCCGCTCGGTCGTGGCCTTCTCGTCGAACGCTTCCCGCCAGGACACCTTCAGGTAAAGCGCGTTGACCAGCGCGGCTACCGTTTCCGGATCGACCGAACCGGCGGGCAGCAGTTCGGGGATGAGGTCGCGCGTGGTCTCCGCGACGTCAGCGTTGATCAATTGTCGGGACTTCTCCGGATCAGTCCGGAAGGGGGCGTTGCGCACCGCGCTGCCGGGCCAGTCCTTCAGCGCGAGCAGGTAGGACTCCTCGACGGGCAGTGCCTCGTGCGCCCAGAGGGTGTTGGCCACCGCCAGCACCGGCGGTTCGGCGGCCGAGCCGGTGGTCAGTTCCGCGGCGCAGCCGAGCAGTTCGAGCAGCCCGGCTGGTTCGGTGCGCAGCGCGTTGACCAGCTCTTCCCTGGTCTGGCCGCCGGTCGCGGTCGCGGCCAGCCCGAGCGCACTGGCCACCGAATACGGCGACCAGCAGAACGGGCGGTCCACCGGCGGGGCGAGCCGCCGGTGCAAGGACAGGCTGAAGTCGAGGTGTTCGCTCACGCCGCTGCGCTCCGTTCCGCGTCGACAGACTCGGGCTGATCCCGAGTCTGCCAGCCCAGCACGGCCCGTGGCTCGTGACGAGGTGGCGGGTTCTTGCCTGCTTCGCCGGTCACGACCCCTGCGCGACGCGGGCGGTCAGCGGATGGATTCTTCGACGTCCGACAGGCCCATCAGGCGGAGTTCCTGGGCGATGTAGTGCGCCGCGCGCTGTGCCGCCGGGTCCTGCCAGCGCAGGTCGGTGACCCAGTCGGCCAGGTTGTCGGTGTTCACGTACGGCTCGCCTCCGACGACGAGTTTCTGGATGTAGTGCCGGTTGCGCATCGGGGTCTCCTTGCGACCCGGAGGCTCGGGGCCGGGCCGCGGGTTGTCGGTGCGCCGCGCGCGGACAACCTGACGGGGATCGGGGCTGTGCCGCCGACGTTCGGGATTCGCCGGACAGCACTCTGAGTAATGATACTGACGGTAAACATCAGATCAACTCTCCCCTTTCGGATGAATGTCACATAGGGGTTACCACGTTCCGTACATGCTTTCGATGCCATCCGATCGCCTGCGCGTCCGTCAGCGACGCGACCTGGTCCAACACCACCCGGAACCGCGCCGCATCGTCGGCCGCCCGCCGCCAGGCCGACGCCATCGCCGGGTCCAGCGACTCGGGGGCTCCCTCGGCCAACGCCCACACCAGCTCGGTCAGCAACATCCGCTGCCGCTCCTGCATCCGCAGCCGCTGCGGATCGCTCATCACGTACCGCAGCGCGACCGCTTTGAGCACCGCGACCTCGGCCACCACGGGCTCGGGCACGACCAGGTCCGCGCGGTACCGGGTGAGCGGCCCCGGCCCGAACCGCTCGATCGTCCCGGTCACCGCAGCGGCCACGAAACGACCCACCAATTCGCTGGTCAGCCGCTTCAGCGCGACCTGCGCGCGGAACGTCCCGTCGTAGTCCAGCACCGCGGCCACCACCGGCCACCGCACCAGCTCCGCCGCAGCTCGTTCGAGCAGCCCGGCGGTGTTCTCGGGACCGTCGCCCCAGAAGTGCTTGTCGGCCATCCGGACGATCTCGGCGCGCTCGTCGCCGCTGGTCAACGAGCGCAGCGAGATCCGCCCCGACAGCACCCCGTCCTCGACGTCGTGCACCGAATAGGCCACGTCATCGGCCCAGTCCATGATCTGGGCCTCCAGGCACCGGCGGTCCGGCGGCGCGGCTTCGCGCAGCCACTCGAACACCGCCAGGTCGTCGGCGTAGACGCCGAACTTGGCCCGGCCCGGTCGTTTCGGCCACGGGTACTTCGTCGCCGCGTCCAAGCACGCGCGGGTCAGGTTGAGGCCGCGGCCAACATCACCGGACTCGGTCAACTTCGGCTCCAACCGGGTGAGGATCCGCAGGGTCTGCGCGTTGCCCTCGAACCCGCCGCAGCCGTTCGCCAGGTCGTTGAGCGCCCGTTCGCCGTTGTGCCCGAACGGCGGATGCCCGATGTCGTGCGCGAGGCCCGCGGTGTCCACGAGATCGGGATCGGCGCCCAGGGCGGTGGCGATACCCCGCCCGATCTGCGCCACCTCCAACGAGTGGGTCAGCCGGGTGCGCGGCACGTCGCCCTCTTCCGGGCCGACGACCTGCGTCTTCCCCGCCAACCGGCGCAGCGCCGCGGAGTGCAGCACCCGTGCGCGGTCCCGCGCGAATGGGCTGCGGTCGTCCGAACGAGCCCCCGTCGGCACGGCCAGCTTCGGCGGCTCGGGAAGCAGCCGCCGAAGATCGTGCTCGTCGTAGCCGGGCGGGGTGGCACCCGACGGGTCTGCGGTGCTCATCGCGCCCAGACTACGGCCAGCACCCGACATACCCCCGCAATTGGAAGGTCTGCGGGTTGGCTTGTGCTCCTAAGAGCCCGCGCACCCTGCAAGCGGCTGTGTGGCGGTGGTGCGGTTGGCGTCAGGCAAGCGGCGAAGCCGCTTCCAGGCACCGCCGCAACTTGCACCGCCGCGGGTTCACGGTGCCCACCCCTCCGGGGTTCTCCCCGCGAGGACAGCCCCGACGCCGCGTATTGGACGGGATCCCGGAGTCGAGACGGCCGCTGAGGTTCCGCTACCCGCACCGCTACGCAAGCCAATCCGCACTCTCTAACCCAGTCCGTCGCCGGTGAGTTCTGCTGAGGCGTGCGTCAAGCGGTAGTACAGCAGCGCACCGGTCTCCCGGATGATGTAGCGGAACTGGACCTCCCGGGTCTGCACCACCGGCCCGGAACGCGCGGGCGACGCCCACGACTGCAGCCCCAGGTCGTTGGCCATCGTCCTAGCCCGCAGCGAATGCCAGGGGTCGCTGACGATGAGCGCGCTGCTCCAGCCGCGCTGCTCCGACAACTGCGCGACGGCCGCCATGCTGCCCAACGTGTCGCTACCGACGTCGACGTCCACGATCTGGTCGGCGGGCACACCCTTGCCGGACAACCACTTCTTGCTGGCCTCCGCCTCGGTGTAGGCGTCACCGGGCAGCCGTCCGCCGACCGTGACGATGTACTTCGTCAGACCGTCCTGGTAGAGCTCCAGCGCCTGTTCGAGCCGAGCCAGCAGCACGTCCGAAGGCTTGCCGTGGTACTGCGCGGCACCGAGCACGACCACGATGTCCACCGGCCGCCGGTCGTCGGCGCGCGCGACCTGCCACACCCGGAACGCGGTGCCGCCGACCACCAGCAGTCCCACCAACAACGCGCCGACCACGACTCGCCCCAGCATCCGGCTGGGGCGGGAACGGTGGGCGGCTCGATAGGGGCTCACGCTGGCATCCTCACAGATCTTCCCGGAACCCCCGTCGCGGTGAAGCCCTCAGCAGTCGCTACGGCTGAGGTCTTCGGCAGCTCATCGGCGGCGGCCAAGCGGACAACCCGCGCCACCACCTCCGCAAAACGACCCACACACCCTCTCAGCAGCTGATGAGGCGAACCGCGAGGTACTCCTCCAGCTTGTCGATCGCCACCCGCTCCTGCGACATCGTGTCGCGCTCGCGGACCGTTACGGCGTGGTCGGACAGCGAATCGAAGTCGACGGTCACGCAGAACGGCGTGCCGATCTCGTCCTGCCGCCGGTAACGGCGGCCGATCGCCCCGGCGTCGTCGAAGTCGACATTCCAGTTCTGGCGCAGCTGAGCGGCGATGTCGCGGGCCTTCGGCGACAACTCGGCGTTGCGCGACAACGGCAGTACCGCCACCTTCACCGGCGCCAACCGGCGGTCCAGCTTCAGCACGACGCGCTTGTCCACACCGCCCTTGGCGTTGGGCGCCTCGTCCTCGTAGTAGGCGTCGATCAGGAACGCCATCATCGGCCGCCCCACACCCGCGGCGGGCTCGATCACGTACGGCCGGTACCGCGAGTTGCTGGCCTGGTCGAAGTAGGACAGGTCCACGCCCGAGTGGTTGGAGTGCGTGGTCAGGTCGAAATCGGTGCGGTTGGCGATGCCCTCCAGCTCACCCCACTCCTGGCCGCCGAAGCGGAACCGGTACTCGATGTCGACGGTGCGCTTGGAGTAGTGCGACAGCTTCTCCTTGGGGTGCTCGTACTCCCGCAGGTTGTCGCGGTTGATGCCCAGGTCGGCGTACCACTTCAGGCGCTCGTCGATCCAGTACTGGTGCCACTGCTCGTCCTCGCCGGGCTCGACGAAGAACTCCATCTCCATCTGCTCGAACTCGCGGGTGCGGAAGATGAAGTTGCCGGGCGTGATCTCGTTGCGGAACGACTTGCCGATCTGGCCGATGCCGAACGGCGGCTTCTTGCGCGCCGTGGTCATCACGTTGGCGAAGTTGACGAAGATGCCCTGCGCGGTCTCCGGCCGCAGGTAGTGCATGCCCTCTTCGCTCTCCACCGGGCCGAGGAAGGTCTTGAGCATCATGTTGAACTCGCGCGGGTCGGTGTACTGGCCGCGCACGCCGCAGTTCGGGCACGGGACCTCGGAGAGGTCGTCCTCGGCGATCTCCTTGCCGGTGCGCTCGGCGTACTCCTCGGCGAGCTGGTCGCCCCGGAACCGGTGGTGGCACGAGGTGCACTCCACCAGCGGGTCGTGGAAGGCGGTGACGTGCCCGGATGCCTCCCAGACCTGGCGGGGCAGGATCACCGAGGAGTCCAGGCCGACGACGTCCTCGCGGCCCTGCACCATGGACTTCCACCACTGGCGCTTGATGTTCTCCTTGAGCTCCACGCCCAGCGGTCCGTAGTCCCAGGCCGACCTGGTACCGCCGTAGATCTCCCCGGACGGGTAGACGAAACCACGGCGCTTGCAGAGATTGACGATCGTGTCGATCTGGTCGGCGGGCACGTTCACTCCGGAATCATCGCTGGATACGTCGAACCAACTGGTCGGGCTGGAGTTTCCCAGCGTACCGATCCCGACGCCAACGGCATTCGCCTGGGCTGGCCACCGGACACCCCCGGCGACGTCGACGGGACGTGCGGTATTGATGTGACAGCTCAGGTGAGGCGTACCCGTAGGATGGGGTCGTGGAGCGTCACTGCGTTCCAGCGACGTCACCGCAGCCAGGCGACCCCGCGTCGAGGCACGCCGGAAAGGAAACGATGTCCGCCGTCAGCCCGGATTCCGAACCGGCCCGGTCGACTGCGGGCCCCGGTCTGGACAGCCCGGACGACCAGGTGCACTCGCGGGAGCGGGATGCGCACCCGGCGCCGTTGCGGGACCAACGGGTCCTGGCCGAAGCCGGGGAGCTGTTGCGGGCGCTCGCGGCCCCAGTGCGCATCGCGATCGTCCTGCAACTGCGGGTCTCGGAACGCTGCGTGCACGAACTGGTCGACGCGCTCGGCGTGGCCCAGCCGCTGATCAGCCAACACCTCCGGGTGCTGAAGTCGGCCGGGGTGGTCTACGGCGAGCGGCACGGCCGGGAGGTCGTCTACCGGCTCGTCGACGAGCACTTGGCGCACATCGTGGTGGACGCTGCCGCGCACGCGGAGGAGATCTCCGGAACCCGGACGCGCGGACCGGCGCCACGTTCCATGGCATCCAACGGCCGATAGGAGACGGAGACAGCGTGACCACCGGCGAGGGTCCCACGGTCGGCGTACCGGGACTGCGGGCCACCAAGCAGCGAGCGGCGGTGTCGAACCTGCTGGACCAGGTAGAGGACTTCCGCTCCGCCCAGGAACTGCACGAGGAATTGCGGCGGCAGGGCGAAGGTATCGGCCTGACCACGGTCTACCGCACGCTGCAAACCCTGGCCGACGCGGGCGAGGTCGACGTGCTGCGCACCCCGTCGGGCGAGGCCGTGTACCGGCGGTGCTCCAGCCACCACCACCATCACCTGGTGTGCCGCCACTGCGGGCGGACCGTGGAGGTCGCCGATCCGCCGGTGGAGAACTGGGCCGAGCGGATCGGCCAGGAGCACGGCTTCTCCAACGTCAGCCACACGGTGGAGATCGTCGGCACCTGTCCTGAGTGCACCGCCCGCGGCTTGTGACCCGGAAATCCACGGTCAGTACTCGTAGGTGTCCTGCGGGGCGGGGATCTGCTGGATCGTGATCGCATCCAGGGTGGGCACGTAGTCGTTGGCTTCCGTAGCGGTGCCCGGTCGCAGCTTGCCGGTCACCTCGATCCAGGTGTCCGCCGGGAGCTCGGTCACCTGCGCTGGAGCCGCGAGGTCCACCTTCACCGGGGCCGCGTCGGCGGCGCAGCAGCTGATGCGCATCCGGGCCAGTTGCGTCGTGCCCGGCGTCGGATGCACCACGAAGCCCTGCAGGCGCACCGTCCGGCTGTTGAGCGCACCGCTGTCGTCCCAGATGACGCGGGTGACGAACTCCGACATGCTCAGCAGCGGCGCCTGCTCGGGCGGCAGGTTCGGGAACAGCGATTCCTTCGGGGGCGGCGCGGCCACCCGATCTCGGGTCACCGAATCCGCGCCGAGCGCGGGCGGGGCGATCAGGAAGATCGCGAACACCGGCAGCAGCAGCATCCAAGGGCTGCGCGAGCCGTGCTCGTGGTGGTCGACACCGCCGGAGCGGATGTCGCGGACGATGGCGAATGCCGCCAGCCCGATCATGATCACCCCGGCCACCACCAGCCACGGGAACAGCGACGGCTTGACGTAGCGGAGGTAGCTGCCGCCCAGGGCGATCTTGAGCAGCGCACCGCCCAACAGCAGCAACAGCAGGTTCTGGGTCTCGCGGCGCATCACGAACCTCCCAGCAGCACGGCTCCGACACCGACGGCGCAGCCGATCGCCACCGCGAAGGTGGCGGGCGCGAACCGGACGGCGAAGCGGCGTCCGAAAGCACCGGACTGCAGCGCGATCAACTTGAGGTCCACGGCCGGGCCGACGACCAGGAACACCAACTTCGGGACCAACGGCAGCCCCGGCATCGACGCCACCACGAACGCGTCGGCCTCGCTGCACAACGCGAGCACCACCGCGAGCACAGCCATGACCAGCACCCCGAGCACCAGCTGACCGCCGAGCGACTCCAGCCACTGCGTGGGCACTACGACGTTGAACACCGCGGAGGTCAGACCGCCGAGCACCAGGAAACCGCCTGCCTCGACCAGGTCGTGCCTGGCGGACTCGGTGAACACCACCCACCGGCTGCCGGATCCGTGCTGGGCCTCGACCCGGCGCAGCGCCCGTTCCGCCAGCCATTCGGCCTTGCCCAGCCGGGCCCACAGCCAGCCCATCACGCATGCGGTCAACAGCGAGCCGAGGAACCTGGCCAGCACCATCCGCGGCTCGCTGGGGAAGGCGACCGCAGTGGATACCAGGACGATCGGATTCACCGCCGGTGCCGCCAGCAGGAAGGCCAGCGCCGCAGCCGGTGCGACACCCTGCTGCATCAGGCGCCGCGCCACCGGCACCGATGCGCACTCGCAGCCGGGCAACGCCACGCCTGCGACACCCGCGACCGGCACTGCCGCCGCGGGATTCGCGGGCAGCAGCCGACGCAACGCGTCCGGTGGGACGAAAGCCGCGATCAGACCGCTGACCAGCACACCGAGCACGAGGAACGGCATGGCTTGCACGCAGACGGCGACGAACACGGTCGAGCCGGTGCGCAGCGCCGGGACGTCCAGCAGGGAACTCAACTGCTGCTGGAACACCACGGCGACGACCAGCAGTCCGCAGAGCACCTCCAACGAGGTGATGAGGGGGCGCCGCGTGCGCGGCGGGTCGGCGATCTCGGTCACCGGGCTATCGTGCCAGTTCGAACTGATAGTCGTTCGCGCTAGTGCATCCCAGCGCCAGCAGCACCCGGAGACCTCGGCTGAAACCCACCAAAAGCCCTGCTCAACAAGGCTCCAACCGGCAGCGCCGGACACACCGACGCGTCCCCCGACGGCATGACCAAGCGCGGCCCGCTAGTTCGCGGTGCCGCCGGGTTTGGTGAGGAGTTCGGTGCGCAGCTGGGACGCCGTCGCCACCACGAGCATCAGCAGCGTGCCCAGCGGCGTAGCGGCCATCCCCTCCGCCGGGAAGGCGTATCGCAGGGTGACGTCCATGCCGCGCTCGGTGCGCACCACGCCGAGCGTGCCGAACAGGCCCTGCCCAGCACGTTCCGCCACCGATTGCGCGAGCTCGTCGGTGGGCGGCAGGTCCCATGCGACCACGCAGGTCAGGCTCAACACGGTCAGGCCCTCGGCGAGTTGCATCGCCTGCACCGCGCACGGCACGTCGGAGTGCCGGAAGGTCAACGCGCCGTCGTCGTCGACGTGCACGTCGTGGTAGCTCTCCAGCGCATCCTTCGCGGCGGTCATCAACCGTGCGGTGGTCGCGGCTTCCTGGGTCATCAATTGCCCTCCTGAGCGGAAACGGCAGGCTCGCCGGTCGCCCGATCGATCGCCCCGCCGAACCGCCGGTCGCGGCGCGCGAACTCCTCGCACGCCCGCCACAGGTGCCGACGATCCACATCGGGGAACAGGGTGTCCTGGAAGACGAGTTCGGCGTAGGCGGACTGCCAGAGCATGAAATTCGAGGTCCGCTGCTCGCCGGACGGCCGGATGAACAGATCGACGTCCGGCATCTCCGGCTGGTAGAGGAAGCGGGCCACGGTGCGTTCGTCGACCCGGTCCGGGTTGATCTTTCCGGCCGCCACCTGCCGGGCGATCTCGCGCGCGGCGTCGCCGACCTCGGCTCGACCGCCGTAGTTGACGCACATGGTCAGGTTCATGACCTCGTTTTGCCGGGTGCGCACCTCGGCGGCCTGCAGTTCGTTCACCACGCTGCGCCACAGGCGCGGTTTCCGGCCAGCCCAGCGCACCCGCACGCCCATTTCGTCCAACTCGTCGACGCGGCGCCGGATCACGTCACGGTTGAAGCCCATCAGGAACCGCACCTCGTCCGGGCTGCGCTTCCAGTTCTCGGTGGAGAAGGCGTACAACGACAGCCACTTCACGCCGATCTCGATCGCACCGCGGGCCAACTCCAGCACGACCGCCTCACCGCGCTTGTGGCCCTCGATGCGCGGCAGACCGCGCTCGTTGGCCCACCGACCGTTGCCGTCCATCACGATGGCCACGTGGTTGGGCACGAATTCCGGTGGCAACGCTGGTGGCTTGGCACCCGAAGCGTGCGGTTCCGGCATCCGCACGGTCGGGTCGTCCTTGCCTCGCGCACGGCGTCGCAACATAACGTGGTTCTCCTTCGGACTGCTGGGCGTGAGGTCTCATTGTCCTCGCCCGAATCGATCATCAGTTCAGCGCCTGTCCCGCACCGTCCTCGGCCGTCGCGACCAGGGCGACATCGGCGGCGCGCTCCCGGATCAGCTCCGGGACGCTCCGCTCGACCAGCGGCAACGAGCGCAACTGCCGTTCCATGTGCCACTGCAGGTGAGCCGCGATCAGGCCGCTGGCCTCTCGGCGGGTCGAGTTGGCCGCCGTCTCCGCGGCCGACCAGTCGCCGTGCAGCAGCGACTCCATCAGCGGCAAGGTGTGCACCGAAGGCCGCACCGAACCGGCCGGGCGGCATCGAACGCACACCGCGCCACCGGCCTGCACGTTGAACGCGGCGTGCGGGCCCGGTTCGCCGCAGCGCGCGCACTCGGCGAGAGCTGGCGCCCAGCCCGCGAACGACATCGCGCGCAGCAGGAAAGCGTCCAACACCTGCGAAGAGTCGCGTTCCCGGTCGGCCAAGGCCCGCAGCGCGCCGATGGCGAGCAGGTAGAGCCGCAGCACCGGTTCGCCTTCCTCAGCGGCCAGCCGGTCGACGGTTTCCAGCACCGCGCACGCCGCGGTGTAGCGCTGGTAGTCGTCGACGATGTGCGCGCCGAAGGCGTCGACGGTCTGCACCTGGGTGATCACGTCGAGCGTGCGGCCGGTGTAGAGCTGCACGTCGATGTGGCAGAACGGCTCGACGCGCGCACCGAACCGCGACGTCGTCCGGCGCACTCCCTTGGCAACCGCGCGAACTTTGCCGTACCGCCGGGTCAGCAAGGTTATGATCCGGTCCGCCTCGCCCAGCTTCTGCACCCGCAGTACGACCGCGGTATCCCGGTAGAGGCTCACCCACCCATCATCACACCCTCGGGGACCGGTCCCCGAGGCCAGGCGGAGAATCAGGGATGTTTCCGCGCTGAAAGGACATGCATGTCGTATCCGTACGACCAGAACCCGTACCAGCCGGCTCCGCCGCCCTACGGCCCGGGTTTTCCGCAGGGACCGCGGAACAACGGCATGGCGATCGCCTCGATGTGCGTGTCACTCGCCGCGATCTTCACCTGCTACGGCGCGATCCTGATCGGGCCGGTCGGCGCGATCCTGGGCCACGTCGCGATGCGCGAGATCAACCGGAACCCGCAGGCGTACAACAACCGCAGCATGGCACTGGTCGGCATCATCGTCGGCTGGGTGGTACCAGCGCTCTGGGCACTGGTCATCATCTTCATCATCCTGGGGGCCACCGGCGTCCTTGGCCCAAGCGTCCAGGACTCCTTCGACTAGCGGGTGTTGGAACTAGACGTAAAGCGCGCTGAACGGCGGGAACGGCAGGTTCCTGCTCACCGACCAGACTGCGATCAGGACCAGCCCCACCATCGGCGACCAGCGCCACTGCTCCCAGGTCGGCACCCGGCGGCCGCGCCAGCGGCCCAACACCCAGGCGCCCCAGGTCCACAGGAAGAACGGGATGAACACCACGGCGGCCGCGTTGAAGTGCAGCGCCGAGAGCAGGTCACCGTGCAGCAGGCTGTAGAACATGCGAGTCGCGCCGCAGCCGGGGCAGTCCAGGCCGGTCAGCCACTTGATCGGGCAAGGCGGCAGCGGAAATCCGGCATCGGAGGTCGGATCGGCGGCCAGCACCACACCGGCCGCCGCACAACCGACCAGGACCGTCGCGGCTGGGAACAACATCGCGCGAAAGCGGGTGGCGGTCACCATTCCGAACTGGAACCGGCGGCGAACCCGAACACCACGATCATGATCACGAAGTAAGCGATCATGGCCAGGATGTAGAGGCCCAGGAGGCTGGCACCGACGATGACGGCGACCTTGCCCCACTTCTTCGCGTCGTCCGCGGAAGCCTGGGCCTGGGCGTACTGCCCCTGCCACCACAGCGAGTTGACCTGCAACGACTTGATCAACGAGGGAATCCCGAAGGGCCAGCAAACCAAGATGCCAGCGATGGCCCAGCCCAGGTTGTTGTTCACCGGCACGGGTGTGACGCCGAACTGCGCCGCGTAGGAGTACGGCTGCGGCTGCATCGGCGGCTGAGGTGGCGGCGCCGGTTCCTGCGGTGGTACCTCAGCGGGCTCGGACGGATCGGTCATGGCATTCCCCAGGCAGGATTCGTGGCGCCGTTGCGGTCAGTCTCGAGCTGTCCGCAACGGCATCACTCGATCAGTAGGAGGAGTAGGAGCTCGCGGTGGCGGCGATGATCACGAAGAACACCACGTAGAACAGGATGATCAGCACCCACCAGCACGCGCCAGCGATGATCCCGATCTTGCCCCACTTCTTGGCGTCATCCGCGGCGGCCTGGGCCTGCTGGAACTGGCCCTGCGCCCACAGGTTCTGCACCGAAGTGGCCTTGATCAACGACGGGATCGCGAACGGCCAGCACAGGAAGATCGACCCGATACCCCAGCCGATGTTGTTGTTCGGTGGGGCGCCACCGGGCTGGGGAGGCCCGTACGGGCCGGGCTGCCCGTAGGGATTCGGCTGCCCGTACGGCTGCTGCGGCAACGGCCCCGAAGGCGGCCCGTACGGCTGCTGCGGGTTGGGCCCCGACGGGGGACCGTATCCGCCCGGCTGCTGACCGTAAGGGTCCTGCGGGTTGGGCCCGGACGGCGGACCACCATAGGGATTAGTCACGTTTTTTTCCTTCAACTGTCAAACAAAAGCCGATGTGCCCTCGCCGGTGCACGAAGACCGGGCAGGAACGTACCTGAGACGCGGTCGCGACACGCTGAGTTCCCGGCAATCCGCCGCGAAGTTGTGATCAGAACCCCAGCTTTCGCAGCTGCTTCGGGTCGCGCTGCCAGTCCTTGGCGACCTTGACGTGCAGGTCCAGGTAGATCTTGCTGCCCAGCAGCGCCTGGATGTGCCGACGCGCCTGCGAACCGACGGCGCGCAGCCGCTCCCCGCCGCGACCGATGACGATCGCCTTCTGGCTGGAGCGCTCGACGTAGAGCAACGCGTGCACGTCGATCAGATCGTCGCGGCCCTCGCGGGGCACCATCTCCTCGATGGTGACGGCCAGCGAGTGCGGCAACTCGTCGCGCACGCCCTCCAGCGCGGCCTCCCGGATCAGCTCGGCGATCAGCGTGGTCTCCGGCTCGTCGGTCAACTCGCCGTCCGGGTACAGCTGGGGTCCCTCCGGCAGCTGCTCGACCAGCAGATCGGTGAGCACGTCTACCTGGAAGGAGTCCACTGCGGACACCGGAACCAGGTCGGCGAAGTCCATCACCTGCTGCAGGTCGAGCAGTTGCTGCGCCACCTGCTCCTTGCTCACCAGGTCGGTCTTGGTGACGATGCCCAGCACCGGGGTGCGGCGGGCGATCTTGGCCAGCTGCTCGGCGATGAACCGGTCCCCCGGACCGACCTTCTGGTCGGCGGGCACGCAGAACCCGACCACGTCCACTTCGGACCACGTCTCGTACACCAGGTCGTTGAGCCGCCGCCCGAGCAGGGTGCGCGGTCGGTGCAGGCCAGGGGTGTCCACGATGATCAGCTGCGCGTCGGGTCGGTGCACGATGCCGCGGATGGCGTGCCGGGTGGTCTGCGGCTTGCTGGAGGTGATCGCCACCTTCGAGCCGACCAAGTGGTTCGTCAGCGTCGACTTCCCGGCGTTCGGGCGGCCGACGAAACAGGCGAATCCGGAGCGGTGCGCATCTGCGGAGCTGGTCACCGCACCATTGTGCCGACCGACCGGCCACCCCAGCCCACCGGGCGCCGTTCCCGCTGTCGGGTGATGGGTGAAGGGCACCTGTGACCCACTTACTTGGTCACAGGTGCCCTTCACCTCGAAAAGATCGCGCGATCGGGGTCAGGTCGTGATGCCGAGGACGTCGCCGCGGGCGTTGGCGCGGAGGATCGGCGCGGTCGCGGTGAGGTCGTGGGCCGCCGCGATCGAGGCGGTGTCGACCGAGTCGGCGTCGGTGACCACCGCCGCGGCTTCGAGTCCTTCGGCGCCGCTGGAGACCGCTGCCGCCACCGCTGCTTGCAGCGCGGTCAGGCGCAGCGACGGGAGGGCGACCGTGGTCGCCGCGTAGGTACGGCCGTCGGTGTCGCGGACCGCGGCGCCCTCGGCCGCTCCGGTGCGGGCCCGAGCCGACCGCGCGAGCGTGACGATCTTGGCGTCCTCCGAGTCGATTTCCCGCGGGGCCACCGCTTCGACGTGCTCAGCCACGAGTGTTGCTTCCCTCCTGGTCAGCACCGCGCAGCGGTGCTTGGTCCGTGTTCACCGACCGGACGAGCAGCGCGTTGATGCGAATCCGCCCGCGGTGGTCCTTGCCGCCTTCGGCGCGCAGCCGAAGCCCGGCGATCTCGGTCTCCGCGCCGGGCAGCGGGACCCGGCCGAGCCGCTGCGCCAGCAGTCCGCCGACGGTCTCCACGTCCGAATCGTCGAGCTCCACGCCGAACAGCTCGCCCAGGTCCTGCACCGGCAGCCGGGAGCTGACCCGGACGGTTCCGTCTTCGAGCCATTCGATCGGGCGGTGCTCTTCCAGGTCGGACTCGTCGGTGATCTCGCCGACGATCTCCTCGATGATGTCCTCGATGGTCAGCAATCCGGCCGTGCCGCCGTACTCGTCGACCGCGATGGCCAGGTGGCTGCGGGAGAGCTGCATCTCGCGGAGCAGTTCGTCCAACCGCTTGGTGTCCGGCACGAAGCTGGCCGGGCGCATCAGATCCGCCACCGCCGGACCCGCCTCGTCGCGGCCGTCCAGCACGGCGCGGGTCAGGTCCTTGAGGGTCACCACGCCGACGATGTCGTCGACGCTCTCGCCGATCACCGGGATGCGGGAGTACCCGGAGCGCAGGCACAACGCCATCGCCTGCCGGGCGGACTTGGTCTGCTCGATCCAGATGATCTCGGTGCGCGGCACCATCACCTCGCGGGCGAGGGTGTCGCCGAGCTCGAAGACCGAGTGGATCATCTCGCGCTCACCCGCGGCCACCACGCCGCGCTCCCCGGCGAGGTCGACCAGCTCGCGCAGCTCCACCTCGGTGGAGAACGGTCCTTCCCGGAACCCCTTGCCGGGCGTGATCATGTTCCCGATCAGGATCAGCAGCCTGGTCAGCGGGTTGAGCACCCTGGCGAGCACCCGCACCGGCGCGGCCACCTTGAGCCCGATGCCGTAGGGGTGCTGCCGCCCGAGGGTGCGCGGGCCGACGCCGACCAGCACGTACGACGCCACCAGCATGATCAGCAAGGCGAACAGCACCGCCCATGCCTCGGAGCGGGCCATCCGCAGGGCGACCACGGTGACCAGCACGGTCGCGCCCAGCTCGCAGGCCAATCGCAGCAACAGCAGCAGGTTCACGTGCCGGGGCCGATCCGCGAGCAGGTGCGCGAGCTGCTTGGCGCCGCTGCGGCCCTCGCGGACCAGTTCGTCGGAACGAGCGCGGGACGCCACTGTGATGGCGGCCTCGGACGCGGCGAACACCCCTGCAGCCAGCACCAGCAGCACTGCCACGATCAGGAACGCGGTGGAATCGGTCAACGCCACCGCCGACTCCCCTAGTTGGCGGCGGCCGGGCCGCCCTGCGGCGACTCCGGCTCGTCCAACCCGACTGCGCCCAGCAGCCGGGCATCCGCACTGCGCTGCGCCGCCACCCGATCGGCCTCCTCCAGGGCCTCGCGGTAGTCGGCCAGGATCCGGTTCTGCAGGCCGAACATCTCCCGCTCCTCCTCCGGCTCGGCGTGGTCGTAGCCGAGCAGGTGCAGCACCCCGTGCACGGTGAGCAGGTGCAACTCGTTCAACAGGCTGTGCCCGGCCTTGCGGGCCTGATCCCTGGCGAACGCCGGGCAGAGCACGATGTCCCCGAGCAGCGCCGGTCCGGACCCGGCGGAGTCCGGTCGGCGGGCCGAGTCGTACTCGTCCATCGGGAACGACATCACGTCGGTGGGACCGGGCAGGTCCATCCACCGCTCGTGCAGGTCAGCCATCACGTCGAGCTCCACGAGCACGATCGACAGCTCGGCGAGCTGGCTGACGCTCATCTTGTCCAGCGCGAACCGGGCGACCGAGACGATGGACGCCTCGGGCACCGCGACGCCTGATTCGTTGGCGATCTCGATGCTCATGCCCGTCCCCGTCGCTGCCCGTTGCGCCGACCGGCCCGGTCGTGGTGGTCGGCGTCCTCCAGGGCGTGCCAGCGGTCGTAGGCGTTGACGATGTCGGTGACCAGGCGGTGCCGCACCACGTCATGGCTGTCCAACAGGGCGAAGTGCACGTCGTCGACGCCCGAGAGGATCTCCTGCACGACCTTCAGCCCGCTGCGCTGGCCGCCGGGCAGGTCGATCTGGGTGACGTCACCGGTGACCACGATCTTGGAGCCGAACCCGAGCCGGGTCAGGAACATCTTCATCTGCTCCGGCGTGGTGTTCTGCGCCTCGTCGAGGATGATGAACGCGTCGTTCAGGGTCCGACCGCGCATGTAGGCCAGCGGCGCGATCTCGATGGTCCCGGCCTGGGTCAGCCGCGGCACCGACTCCGGGTCGACCATGTCGTGCAGCGCGTCGTACAGCGGCCGCAGGTAGGGGTCGATCTTCTCGTAGAGCGTCCCCGGCAGGAATCCGAGCCGCTCGCCCGCTTCGACCGCGGGACGGGTGAGGATGATCCGGTTGACCTGCTTGGCCTGCAACGCCTGCACGGCCTTGGCCATCGCCAGGTACGTCTTGCCGGTACCGGCGGGGCCGATGCCGAAGACCACGGTGTGGTGGTCGATGGCGTCGACGTAGCGCTTCTGGTTGAGGGTCTTGGGGCGGATCGTCCGACCGCGCCGGGACACGATGTCCAGGCTGAGCACGTCGGCTGGCGACTCGTTGTGGTCGGCCGAGAGCATCGCGACGCTGCGGCGGACGGTGTCCGGCGTGAGCTGGCTGCCCTTGGCGATCAACGCGATCAGCTCGGCGAACACCCGTTCGGCGAACGCGACCTCCGCTGGATCCCCGGACAGCGTGACCTCGTTGCCCCGGACATGGACATCGGCGGTGAGCAGATCCTCCACCACCCGAAGGTTCTCGTCCCTGGTTCCGACCAGCGTCAACACGACGTTGTCGGGAACGGTCACCTTGGACTGCGCTGTTGCGGTCTGGGGATGCTCTCCGGACTGGGCGGCGGCTCCACCCGCTGCAATACCGGCCACGTGTTTTCGGGCCTGCTTTCTGCGCGTTCGCGCGGGTCGTACGGTCAGTTCTGCATGGCGTCGATGGTAGTCCACTCGGCACGCGATTTGCCGCCATCAGCCCTACCGGATCGGCAGCGGATCAGCCCTTCAGCGGCCCACCGGTCATACCGCCCAGCGGTTCGCCGCCCAGCAGGTGCAGGTGCACGTGGAAGATCGTCTGCCCGGCGTCGGCGTTCGTGTTGAACAGCAGCCGGTAGCCCGATTCGGCGATGCCTTCCTGCTCGGCGATGTCGCGGGCGACGGTGACCAGCTCGGCCAGCAGCTCCGGGTCGGCGGCGGCCAGCTCGCCGGCGTTGCGGTAGCGCTTCTTCGGCACGACGAGCACGTGGGTCGGCGCCTGGGGATTGATGTCGCGGATCGCGATCACCCGATCGTTCTCGTGCACCACGTCGGCCGGGATCTCGCGGGCGATGATCCGCAGGAACAGGGAGTCCAAGTCGCTCATGCCGGAAGGTTATCCGAGCCGTCCGACTGGGCTCGATCATCGCAGGACCTGCTGGGCTTCCCCGGCACGCTGCGCCGCAATCGGGTCTGGGGGTTGCCCCGTTTGCGGCGCAGCTCTCGCCGGACCGAGGGGGGAGGTGTCCGGCGAGTGCTGGGGTCCGATGCCCCGTGCGGCACCGGTTGCGACGAGACCTCGTCGCGATCTTTCGCAACCGAGAGTATCGCCCTGTCAACCGTTCGCGCTATGGATCGAGCAAAGTTTTTGATCTTCCTAGCACTACGTCACTCAAAGCAAGCAATTCATGGTGCCGGAGACGCGCTAGGTCCATCGATCGGTGCGGACGCCGAGCGCGCCGAGGGCGACTGCCGCGGCGGTCGAAGCGCGCAGCACGGTCGGACCCAGCCGTACGACGTGCGCGCCAGCTGACGCCAGCGTTGCGAGTTCGTCGCTGGTCACGCCGCCTTCGGGGCCGACGACCAGCACGAGCTCGCCGGTCGGGGGCAGATCGATCGATGCCAACGGGGTGCTCGCCGCCTCGTGCAGCACCAGCGCCGCATCGGCGCGGCTGACGATCTCGCCGAGTTGCTTGGTGCTCACCGGTTCGTCCACCGGCGGCGTCCAAGCCCGCCGCGCTTGCTTCGCCGCCTGCGCGGCAGTGCTGCGCCACCGCGCCAGCGCCTTCGCGCCGCGCGGACCGTCGTCCCACTTGGCCACGCACCGAGCGGCGCGCCACGGCACCACCGCGTCCACGCCCGCCTCGGTGGCCAGTTCCACCGCGAGTTCCCCCCGGTCTCCCTTGACCAGCGCCTGCGCCAGCCGGACTCGGAGTCCGGGCTGCGGGACGTGCCAGGTCTCGGAAACCGCCAGCTGCAAGGAATCCCGTGCGACCGACACCACTTCGCAACGGGCCAAGCCGCCCTGCCCGTCGGAGAGCAGCAGCAGTTCGCCGGGTCGCAGGCGGCGCACGGTGGCCGCGTGCTTGCCTTCCGGACCGTCCAAGGCGGTCCCGCCGACAGCGGGCAACCGCTCGACGGAGAACACCGGCAGCGAGGATTCCGACATGTCCGGCCTCGGTTCTTGTCTTTCCAGCGGCGCGGCCGCGGGTTCTCAGGCAGAGGCAGCGTGGGACCCGCGGTGCAGCCGAGGATCGGGCAGTCAGCGGTGGCCGAAGGACCGGAAGCGGGAGAACAGCCCGTGCCGGTTGCCGTTGCCGTTCGCGGTCACCGTCGGCTCCGGCTGCTCCTCGCCGCGCAGCGTGGCGAGCTGGCGCAGCAGGTCGGACTGGGTGTCGTCGAGCCGGGTCGGCACCACGACATCGAGGTGCACGTGCAGGTCGCCGTGCCCGCTGACCTTGCCGTTGGAGCGCAGCTTGGGCAGTCCCCGACCGGTGAGCACGTGCTCGGTGCCGGGCTGGGTGCCGGGTTCCACGGTCAACTCCTCCCGGTCGCCGTCGAGCGCCTCCAGCACGAGCACGGTGCCCAGCGCGGCGGCCGTCATCGGCAACTCGACGGTGCAGTGCAGGTCCGCGCCGTCGCGGGTGAACCGCTCGTGCGGCAGCTCCTCGACCTCGACGAACAGGTCACCGGCCGGGCCACCGCCGGGCCCGACCTCGCCCTCCCCGGCCAGCCGCACCCGCATCCCGTCGCCGACCCCGGCCGGGATCTTGACGGTGATGGTGCGCCGCGCGCGGACCCGGCCGTCGCCGCCGCACTGCTGGCACGGGTCGGTGATGACCTCGCCGAAACCGCGGCAGACCGGGCACGGACGGGACGTCATGACCTGGCCCAGGAACGACCGCTGCACGGACTGCACCTCGCCGCGACCACCGCAGGTGTCGCAGGTCGACGGGGCGCTCCCGGCGCGCGAGCCGCCGCCGTCGCAGGAGTCGCAGAGCACCGCCGTATCGACGGTGATGTCCCGGTTGACGCCGCTGGCGCACTCCTCCAGGGTCAGCTCCAGCCGCAGCAGCGCGTCCGAACCCGGCTGGACCCTGCTGCGCGGACCACGCCCGGATCCGGTGGCACCGCCGCCGAAGAAGGCGTCCATGATGTCGCCGAGCCCGCCGAATCCGGCGAACGGATCGCCCATGCCGCCCCCGGCGCCGCCGCCGTTGGACAGCGGATCACCGCCGAGGTCGACGATCTGCCGCTTCTTTGGATCGGAAAGCACCTCATAGGCAGCCGTCACTTCGCGGAACCGCTCCTGCGCTGCCGCATCGGGGTTGACGTCCGGGTGCAGTTCCCGTGCGAGCTTGCGGTACGCCCGCTTGATCTGCTCGGGTGTCGCGTCCCTGGCCACTCCGAGGGTCGCGTAGTAGTCCGTGGCCACCTTCTCCGTACTTCCTCTGCTCGATCAACGAGTTCACGCCGGTCACACGCCGGTGCAGCTTCACCGGCCGATCAAGATCTCCCCCACGTAAGAGGCGACGGCCCGGACCGCCGCCATGGTGCCCGGGTAATCCATCCGGGTCGGCCCGACCACGCCGAGGCCCCCCAGCACCATGCCATCCGAACCACCGTATCCGGTCGACACCACCGAGGTCGTCTGCATCTCCTTGGCCTCGTTCTCCATCCCGATGCTGACCCGGACGGTGTCCGAGTCGCGGGCGGCGGCGAGCAGCTTGAGCACCACGACCTGCTCCTCAAGCGCTTCGAGCACCTGGCGCAGCGAGTTGGGGAAGTCGGCGACGTTGCGGGTCAGGTTCGGGGTGCCGCCGAGCACCATCCGTTCCTCCGGGTGCTCCACCAGCGACTCGATGAGCACGCTGCACACCCGGATCAGCGCGTCGCGCAGCTCCGGCGGGGCCTGTTCGGGCAGTTCGGCCACCGCGACGGAGGCGTCCGCCAGCCGCTTCTCGGCCATCGAGGCGTTGAGCACGTTGCGCAACCGCGCCACGTCTTCGTCGGTGATCACGTCGCCGAGGTCGACCATCCGCTGGTCGACGCGCCCGGTGTTGGTGATCAGCACCAGCATCAGCCGGGCCGGGGTGATGGTGACGACTTCGACGTGCCGCACCGTCGACCGGGTCAACGTGGGGTACTGCACGACCGCGACCTGCTGGGTCAGCTGCGCGAGCAACCGCACGCTGCGCCGCATCACGTCGTCGAGGTCCAACGCCCCTTCCAGGAACTTGTGGATCGCGCGGCGCTCAGGCGAGGTCAGCGGCTTGATGTCGTGCAACCGGTCCACGAACAACCGGTAGCCCTTGTCGGTCGGCACCCGACCGGCGCTGGTGTGCGGCTGGACGATGAGGCCCTCCTCTTCCAGCGCAGCCATGTCGTTGCGCACCGTGGCACTGGACACCCCGAGGTTGTGGCGGTCGACGAGCGCCTTCGAACCCACCGGCTCCTTGGTCGACACGTAGTCGGCCACGATCGCCCGCAGGACGTCGAAGCGGCGTTCATCCGCGTTCACCACGCCACCTCCTTCTCGTCCCAGCGGCATTCGCGCAGAAAACTCGCCCGGGCTTGCCTCGCCCGGAACCGAGCCTGGGTACCACCTTCGAGTTTACGGTGTTCTCCCACCGGAGCCGAGAGCCGCAGGCGGGCGGCGGTAGCCTGCGGCGAGGAGGACGGGCGCCGGTCCGGCCCGCTGCATCGAGCGGACCACATCGGCTCCGGCAGCGGTAGCCGCTGCCGGACCAACTGCGGTGCGCACCGGGTTCGGCCGTTCGCCAGGAGGTGCGAGTTGCCGTGATCTTCAAGGACGTCCGGGAGGGACAACCGTATCCCGACCACCGGCTGTCGCTGCGCGACTGGGCCGCGGTCCCGCCGCGCCCGGTGCGGATGGAAGAGCTGGTCACCACGACCAAGGTGCTGCACCTGGACCGCCTGCTGAGTCCGGACTCGACGTTCTTCGGCGACCTGTTCCCGCACGTGGTCCGGTGGCGCGGCGAGCTCTACCTGGAAGACGGCCTGCACCGAGCTCTCCGCTCGGCCCTCCACCAACGCACCGTCCTGCACGCCCGCGTCCTCGACCTCGATGCGCTGATGAAGCGCTACCCGACCAGGCGCCTTCCGGAAGGCCAACACACCAGTGACCTCCTCGATCGCGAAGACCGCTTCTAGTACCACGACAGGTCAGCGCAGTCGAGGCGCTGTCCAAGTCCGCAGCGTCCTTGCGATCTCCGGCAACTCCAGTTCGCCTGCTGCGATGCCAACCACGAACTTTTCGCCGTCATCGACACTCGGGGCAGTCAGCAGTTCGCCGTTGATCCAGTAGAAACCGAATGTCGCCACCCAGGCGAGGCGCTTGTTTCCGTCAACCAATGCGTGATTGCGGGCTAGCGAGTGCATCATGGCTGCCGCTTTGTCATGCAAGCTCGGGTAAGCGTCTTTTCCGAATACCGTGGCTCTGGCCCGAGAGAGCGCACCATCGAGCAGCCCCCAGTCTCGCACTTCCGGAGGGTGCCCAAGAGCACGCGTCGCGGCCAGCACCAGATCGTCGATCGTTGGGAACCGGGTCACCTACTGCCCCAGACGATCCAGAAGTTCGGCGTCCCTGCGGACCACGAAATCAACCGCTTCGGCAAACGAGACTTCGCGTCGAGCGGTGTATTCCCGAATTGCTTGGCGGGCGACGTCCTGCATCGACCGGTGCTCCTCCTCGGCCGCCAGCCTGAGAGCCTCGGCTTCCTCGTCGGTCAGTCGCAGTGTCATCGCCATGATTTGAATGATACCGCCTGATACCACCCGGCGTCACGCGATCAGGTGTTGGACGACGCCGTCGGCGAGGAGGCGGCCTCGGTCCGTCAGGACGCAGCGGCCCGCCGTCAGGGCATCGCGGCGCAGCAGGCCGTCCGCCACCGCTTGCTTCGCCGCCAGGCGGCCGGACTCGTCGAGGACTTCCACCGGCAGACCGGTGGTCAGCCGGAGCTCCAGCATGATCCGCTCGATGCGCTGGTCCTCGGCGCTCAGGCGCTCCCGCCCGGCGGCCGGGGACTTCCCCTCCGCCAGCAGCGCCGTGTAGCGGGCCGGGTGCTTGACGTTCCACCAGCGGACACCGCCGACGTGGCTGTGCGCGCCCGGTCCGGCGCCCCACCAATCACCGCCCTGCCAGTAGCCGAGGTTGTGGTGGCAGCGCGCTTGGTCGTCGCGGGCCCAGTTGGACACCTCGTACCAGCCCAAACCGGCTTCGCCGAGCACGCCGTCGATCAGTTCGTAGCGGTCGGCGAGCACATCGTCGTCGGGCATCGGCAGCTCGCCGCGGCGGACCTTGCGAGCCATCGCGGTGCCGTCCTCGACGATCAGCGCATACGCCGAGACGTGGTCGACCCCGGTGGCCAGCACCGCGTCCAGCGAGGCCCGCAGGTCGTCGTTGGTCTCGCCCGGCGTGCCGTAGATCAGGTCCAGGTTGACGTGCTCGAAACCGGCCTCGCGCGCCTCCCCGGCCGCCGCGACGGCGCGGCCCGGTGTGTGCCGCCGGTCCAGCACCCGCAACACGTGTTCGGCGACCGACTGCATGCCCAGCGAGACTCGGGTGAACCCCGCTTCGCGGATCCCGGCGAAGAACTCCGGCGAGGTCGATTCCGGGTTGGACTCGGTAGTGATTTCCGCCGCACTGCTCAGCCCGAACGAACCTCGGATCGCTGCCAGCACCTCGCCCAGTCGCCGCGCGCCGAGCAGCGACGGGGTGCCGCCGCCGACGAACACCGTCTGCGCCACCGGGACCGGCCGATCGCCCGCGGCCAGCGCCCGCGCGCCCAGCTCCAACTCCGCCCGCAAGCCGTCCAGCCAGCTGCCGAAACTCGCTGATGAGCCCAGCTCATCAGCGGTGTAGGTGTTGAAGTCGCAGTACCCGCAGCGGGTGGCGCAGAACGGCACGTGGACGTACACCCCGAAGGGCCGCGAACCCAGTCCGGTCAGGGCTTCCGGGGGCAGTGATCCGTCGACCGGTGCGGGTTCGCCGGTGGGCAGCTGAGCAGGCACGTCACCACTGTCCCACCATTCGGATGGGGTTGGACCGCCCGGTCGGGGCGTGGCAGGCTGCTCCCGATGGGTATGACCTTGCCGAGGCTTCTGCTGGTCAGCCGCCGCTACGTGGATCTGCGGCGGGTGTCCAGCGCGCTGTGCCGCGCCATGGGTTGATCCCGCCGCCGCGTTCTGCATTGTCCAGTCGGCGCCGGGAGCGCCGAGCAGTGCGAACCGTCGCGGACGGGCCGCCTCCCCGGCGCTGCCGCGCCTGAATCCCGGAGGTCGGACATGGTCCCCCCGACGGAAGCCGCCGCTCGGCCCGCCCGCAAGCGCAAAGCTCGCGGCGAGGGCCAGTGGGCGCTCGGTTACCGCGAGCCGCTCAACGCCAACGAGCGCTCCAAGAAGGACGACAATCCGCTGAATGTTCGGCAGCGCATCGAGACGATCTACGCCCTGGGCGGCTTCGATTCGATCGACCCGGCCGATCTGCGGGGTCGATTCCGCTGGTGGGGCCTGTACACCCAGCGCGCACCGGGCATCCCCGGCGCGCGCACCGGAACGATCGAGCCCGAGGAGCTCGACGACCGCTACTTCATGCTGCGGGTCCGCATCGACGGCGGTGCGCTGACCACCGAGCAGTTGCGGGCCATCGGCGAGATCTCCCAGACCTACGCGCGCGACACCGCTGACCTGACCGACCGGCAGAACGTGCAGCTGCACTGGGTGCGGGTCGAGGACATGCCGACCATCTGGCAGAAGTTGGAGTCCGTCGGGCTGTCCACCACCGAGGCGTGCGGTGACTGCCCGCGCGTGGTGCTGGGCTCGCCGGTGGCCGGGATCGCCGCGGACGAGATCATCGACGCCACCCCGGCGATCGCGGAGATCACCGAGCGGTACATCGGTGACCGGTCGTTGTCCAACCTGCCGCGCAAGTTCAAGACCGCGATCACCGGCTCGCCGCGCTGGGACACCGTGCCGGAGATCAACGACGTCTCACTGGTCGGCGTCGTGCACCCGGAGCACGGACCTGGTTTCGACCTGTGGGTCGGCGGTGGGCTGTCGACGAACCCGAAGCTGGCGGTGCGGCTGGGCGCGTGGGTACCGCTCGACGAGGTCGCCGAGGTGTGGCACGGCGTGGTGCAGGTCTTCCGCGACTACGGCTACCGGCGGCTGCGGCACCGGGCCCGGATCAAGTTCCTGGTCGCCGACTGGGGCGCGGAGAAGTTCCGCCAGGTGCTGGAGGACGAGTACCTGGGCCGCAAGCTGATCGACGGCCCGGCGCCGGAGACCCCGGTTGGCCACCGCGATCACATCGGGGTGCACCCGCAGGTCGACGGCAACTACTACGTCGGTGCGAAGTCCGCGGCTGGCCGGGTAAGCGGCTCGACGCTGGTCGAGGTCGCCAAGGCCGCCGAGCGGGTCGGTGCCAAGCGCATCCGCACCACCGTCGAGCAGAACCTGCTGGTCCTGGACGTGCCGGAGTCCGAAGTGGACGCACTGGTCGCGGACCTGGCCAAGGTGGGCATGCAGACCGATCCGTCGCCGTGGCGGCGCAGCGTGATGGCCTGCACCGGCATCGAGTTCTGCAAGCTGGCCATCGTGGAGACCAAGCAGCGGGCGATCGCGCTGGTGGGCGACCTGGAAAAGCGGCTGGCCGACATCCAGGGCGAAGTGCGCGACCCGGTGACGATCAACCTCAACGGCTGCCCGAACGCCTGCGCCCGCACCCAGGTCGCCGACATCGGCCTGAAGGGCCAGATGGTGCCGGACGGCGAAGGCAACCAGGTCGAGGGCTTCCAGGTGCACCTCGGCGGTGGTCTCGGCGTGGACGCCGGGTTCGGCCGGAAGATCCGCGGCCACAAGGTCACCTCCGCCGAGCTGGGTGACTACGTGGAGCGCCTGGTGCGCCGCTACCTGGCGCAGCGCGCGGACGGCGAGCGCTTCGCGCAGTGGGTCGCGCGGGCCGAGGAAGACGACCTCAAGTGAGCCAACCGGAAGGTCGGGCGGTGCCGTTCTACTGCCCGTACTGCGGAGACGAGGATCTCGCGCCTGAGGCCGAACCGGCCGGGGCGTGGAAGTGCGAGTCGTGCCTGCGGGTCTTCACCGTGCGGCTCGTCGGGCTGGCGCTGGGAGGAAACGGAGAACCATGACTGCCGACACCACCACGAACATCGGCACCCGGCGCAGCGACGACGAGCTGCGCGCACTGGTCGAGGAGGCCGCCCCGCGGCTGGCCGAGGCCAGCGCCGACGAAGCGCTGCGCTGGGCCGTCGACACCTTCGGGGACGGGCTGATCGTCGCGTCGAACATGCAGGACGCGGTGCTGGTCGACCTGGCCGCCAAGGTCAAGCCCGGCGTGGAGATCCTTTTCCTGGAGACGGGTTACCACTTCGCCGAGACCATCGGCACCCGCGACGCCGTGGCGCAGGTCTACGACGTCAACATCGTCAACGCGATCCCTGCGCAGAGCGTCGCCGAGCAGGACGCCAGCGAAGGGCCCCGGCTGTTCGAGCGGGACCCGAACCGCTGCTGCTTCCTGCGCAAAGTCGTGCCGCTGCGCAACACGCTGGCCCGGTACGAGGCGTGGGTGACCGGGGTGCGCCGGGTGGAGGCCCCGACGCGCGCCAACACGCCGATCGTGACCTGGGACGAGCGCAACAACCTGGTCAAGATCAACCCGTTGGCGGCCTGGTCCGACGACGACATGCAGCGCTACATCGACGAGCACGGTGTGCTGGTCAACCCGCTGGTGCCAGCCGGTTACCCGTCGATCGGGTGCCAACCGTGCACGGCGAAGCCCGCACCGGGCGCCGACCCGCGCAGCGGGCGCTGGGCGGGCTCCGCGAAGACCGAGTGCGGATTGCACGGCTGAGGAACTTCGCCAGGGGCGGGTGCCCGCAGAACACGGAGGAGACATGACGACAACCGATGCCGCCACGATCGGCGCCGCACCCGGGTTGCCGAGCGATTCGCGGGCCGACGCGCCGCCGCAGGTGGACAACCTGGACGCGCTGGAGTCCGAGGCGATCCACATCTTCCGCGAGGTGGCCGGGGAGTTCGACCGGCCGGTGATCCTGTTCTCCGGCGGCAAGGACTCCACGGTGCTGGTGCACCTGGCGCTGAAGGCGTTCTGGCCAGCGCCGGTGCCGTTCCCGTTGCTGCACGTGGACACCGGGCACAACTTCCCTGAGGTGCTGGCCTTCCGCGACGCGCTGGTGGAGCGGCACGACCTGCGGCTGGTGGTCGCCTCGGTGCAGGACTACATCGACGACGGGCGGCTGCAGGAACGCCCGGACGGCACCCGCAATCCGCTGCAGACCACGCCGCTGCTGGACGGCATCAGCGAGAACCGGTTCGACGCGGTCTTCGGCGGCGGTCGGCGCGACGAGGAGCGGGCCCGCGCCAAGGAGCGGATCTTCAGCCTGCGCAACGCCTTCGGGCAGTGGGACCCGCGCCGCCAGCGCCCCGAGTTGTGGAACCTCTACAACGGCAAGCACCGGCCGGGCGAGCACGTCCGGGTGTTCCCGCTGTCGAACTGGACCGAGCTGGACGTCTGGCGCTACATCCAGCGGGAGAAGATCGAGCTGCCGGAGATCTACTACGCGCACCGCCGCGAGGTGTTCCTGCGCGACGGAATGTGGCTGACTGCGGGCCCGTGGGGCGGTCCGCGAGACGGCGAGGTAGCGACGAGCAAGATCGTCCGCTACCGCACCGTCGGAGACGGTTCGTGCACCGGCGCGGTGGAATCCGAGGCGTACACAGTGGACGACGTGATCGCCGAGGTCGCCGCCAGCCGACTGACCGAACGCGGCGCGACGCGCGCCGACGACAGGCTGTCGGAGGCGGCGATGGAAGACCGCAAGCGCGAGGGCTACTTCTGATGCTCGGGGCGGATAGGAGGTGGAGATGCGCTCGACAACGCCTGCCGTCAGGCAAGCGGCGAAGCCGCTTAGCCCGCCTTCGCAACCGGCACCGCCGCGGGTTCTGAGAGGCATTCTCGCGAGGACAGCCCCGACGCCGCGTATTGGTGGACATACATAAGTCGGGGATCCCGGAGTCGAGAATGCCTCTCAGGTTCCGCTACCCGCACCGCCGCGCAAAGCGACCCCAGCACTCAAAATGGAATGGGTTCCGAATGACCGAGACGACCACCCGCACTGCGCCGGACAGCGGCACCGAGGTGACCTTGCCGGTGCACACCGACCTGCTGCGGTTGGCCACCGCCGGGTCCGTCGACGACGGCAAGAGCACGCTGGTCGGGCGGCTGCTGCACGACACCAAGTCGGTACTGGCCGACCAGCTCGACGCCGTGCACCGGGCCAGCGCGGACCGCGGGCTGACGACCCCTGACCTGTCGCTGCTGGTCGACGGCCTGCGCGCGGAGCGCGAACAGGGCATCACCATCGACGTGGCCTACCGCTACTTCGCCACGCCGAAGCGCACCTTCGTGCTCGCCGACACGCCAGGTCACGTGCAGTACACCCGGAACACCGTCACCGGGGCGTCGACGGCCCAGTTGGCCGTGCTGTTGGTGGACGCGCGCAAGGGTGTCATCGAGCAGACCCGGCGGCACGCGGCGGTGCTGGCGCTGCTGGGCGTGCCGCAGCTGGTGCTGGCGGTCAACAAGATCGACATGGTCGACTTCGACGAGGCAGTGTTCACCCGCATCGCGGCCGAGTTCGCCGAGCACGCCGCGGCCCTGGGCTACCGCGACGGCACCGTGGTGACCGTCCCGGTTTCCGCCCTGCTGGGCGACAACGTCGTCGAGCGCTCCGCGAACACCCCCTGGTACCACGGGCCTTCCTTGCTGGAACACCTGGAAAGCGTCCCGGTGGCACCGGATCCGCACGACGCGCCGTTTCGGATGCCGGTGCAGTACGTGATCCGCCCGCGCACCGCCGAATATCCGGACTACCGGGGCTACGCGGGCCAGGTGGCCGCCGGTGTCGTCGCCGAGGGCGACGAGGTCGTCGTGCTGCCCGCCGGGGTGCGCACCCGGGTGTCCAAGGTGGATACCCCGGACGGCTCGAAGCCGCGCGCGGCGGCCGGGCATTCCGTCACCCTGCTGCTGGCCGATGACCTGGACATCTCGCGCGGTGACCTGATCGCCGCCGTCGGGTCGCCGCCGCAGCTGACCGACGAACTCGACGCCACGGTCTGCTGGCTGGCCGAGAAGCCGCTGAATCCGGGTGCCAAGGTGCTGGTCAAGCACGGCACGCGGACCGTGCAGGCCATCGTCACCGAACTGTCCGCCCGCTTCGACGAACAGCAGCTGTCCAGTGTGGATAATCCGGATTCGTTGCAGCTCAACGAGATCGGCCGGGTGCAGCTGCGCACCGCGGAGCCGCTGCCGATCGACGAGTACGCCGCGAGCCGGCGCACCGGGTCGTTCCTGGTGATCGATCCCGCCGATGGCACCACGCTGGCCGCCGGGCTGATCGGGGTGCCACTGGCACCGTTCGCAGTGTCTCGCGAGACACCCGCACCCGGTCGGCCGGCATGAGTACCCCTGTGTCAACCCCAGTCCTCCTCAACCGCACCCCAGGGGACCGTGACGCAAACCAGCCACGAGAAACCTCGAAACGCGAGATCGGACGCGACGCAAACACCACTGCGAATCGCGGAGAGGCGGTACGGCTGACCGCGCCACTGGTGGCTGTCGCACACGGCAGCCGGGACCCGCGTTCCGCCGCGACCGTCCACGCCCTGCTGGACGTGGTCCGGGCGATGCGGCCGGATCTGGACGTGCGGGTGGCGTTCCTGGACCTGTCGGCGCCGCGCCTCGGCGACGTGCTCAGCGCGGTGCACGGCGACGGGCACTCCGACGCGGTCGTCGTTCCGCTGCTGCTCGGCCGGGCCTTCCACGCCCGCGTCGACGTGCCCGCCGCAGTGGCCGACGCGCAGCTGCGGTACCCGCGGTTCCAGGTGCACATCTCCGATGTCCTGGGCCCAGATCCGCGGCTGGACGCGGCGGCGTGGCGGCGACTGGCCGAAGCCGGGGCACCGGCTGACGATCCCGAACTGGGCGTGATCCTGGCTGGCGCCGGTTCGTCGCACGCCCCGGCGAACCGACTGGTCTCGGCGGTCGCCGCGCGCTGGCAGGCGAAGACGTCGTGGGCCGGGACGAGCGAGGCGTTCGCCGCCGCGGCCGACCCCGACGTTCCGGCGGCGATCGAGGCGCTGCGCGCTCGCGGGGCGCGGCGCTTCGCGGTCGGCTCCTGGTTCCTGGCACCGGGCCTGCTGCCGGACCGGATCAGCGCGCTGGCCCGCGAGCACGCCCCGCAACCGCTGATCGCGGCACCGATGGCCGATGACGCGGGCGTGGCCGACCTGGTCCTGCAGCGCTACGCCGAAACGCTCGCCGCAACGACCAGTGCGCTGCAACTGTCCGCGGCCCTGTGACGCGGAAGCAGCCCGCCCTACCAGGTCGAACACACGCGAGCGCCGAATGCCAAGCCGTTGGCCAAAAGTCGACAATCCTGTTGGTGAGGGCAACCTCCGGGGCATGATGTGCCACGTGTCCTCCCGCTGGGTGCACGAAGACCGGCTGCGCGCCGGAACCGTCCGACATCCCTGGTCGCGGTCGGACGAAGCCCTGCGTTGCGCCGTGGAGGCCGGATGACCACTCGACCTCATCTGATCGCGCGGGTGCGCGCCGAGTTCGCGCGCAGCGAGCAGGACAAGTCCTGCCACTTCTTCCCGCTGCCGGAGGACGACTCGCTGCCCCCGATCCTGCGCGCCTACTGCGGTTTCGGCATCGTCCCCGGCCAGGCGGAAGCGCTCGACGGACCAGCCGGAATGCCGTGCATGCAATGCTTGATGACCGCCGCGCTGGCCGACAACACCGTGTGAGCAGCGAGCTGGGCCGACCCACGCGGCGAACTCGCATACCCCCATTAAGAACTCGCGCGGATCGGGTGTAACCGCAGGTGGTCGTCAGGCAAGCGGCGTCAGCCGCTTCCTCCCGCCCTCGCAACTCGCACCGCCGCGGGTTCTCAGAGGTCTTCTCGCGAGGACAGCCCCGACGCCGCGTATCGGACATACACAGGTCGGGGATCCCGGAGTCGAGAAGACCTCTGAGGTTCCGCCACCCGCACCGCCACTCAGACCAGCCCCGCACCCTCTAACCCTGAGTTGTTCTCCGGAACACTAAGCTTCACCCCATGCGGTCATGAGAGAGTTCATTTGCCAGCGTCTGGACGGGGAACCGGCCGCTCCCTGTGCACGTCTTACCCGTCAGGCCCGCGCTATCGAGTGACCGCCGTGGTGTGGGGGCGACCCAATGCAAGGCTGGACGAGGAGTCGGGGACAACAGCGCGAGATGAACACGCAGCAACCGAGCCGACCGGTCATCACACCGGCCATGCGCGAGCAGGCCAAGAAGCAGCCGAACACCTGGCTGTACGTGGTCGACCCGATCTTCACCGACCCGAACGCCGAGGTGCCGCCGTTTGGCTTCATCGGCGGTTACCGGGTGGACGAGCAGGGCGAGATCACCGACGATTTCTCGCCGAACCCGAACTACCGGCCGTCCCCGGTGGCGCTGCGGTTGCCCGCGCCGACCAACGACGTCGAGCGCGCCCTGCAGCTGACCACCACCGGTTACGCGCAGGGGCACTCGCTGCTGACCGCGATGCTGGACGCCGAACTGATCCTGTTCGCCCAGCCGCAGGGCAGCGGGTTGTTCACGATGGAACACGAGTCGGGCCGCCGACAGCTCCAGGTGTTCACCTCCGAGGGGTTCCTGCCGTCGAACTGGACGACCTGGCAGCGGATGACCGGTCGGCAACTGGCCGGGCACAACCTCACCGGCATCGACGTGCAGGTGAACCCGACCAGTCCCGTCAAGGCGCGGCTGCCCGCCGAAGACCTCACCAAGGCCGCGGCGGCAGTGCCACCGAAGGCGGCGGGCGTGCCGGTGTCCTCCCCGGCCAACGGAACGCCGGTGTTGGCGCCGGGCGCCGCCCCGCAGCCGCCCGTGCCGCAGGGTGAGCAACCGGCGACCGAACAGCCCGCACCCAAGCCGGAACCGCCCGTCGATCCCACCGAAACCGAGTTCGGCCGCCGATTCCTGGGCTCGATGCTCGCCGGTGCGATCGGTGACGCGCTCGGCGCCCCGGTGGAGTTCTACCCGGTGGACCAGATCCGCAGCCGGTTCGGCGCGATGGGCGTCACCGAGTACGACCGCGCCGGTGAGCAGCCGGGCGAGTTCACCGACGACACCCAGATGACGCTGTTCACCCTGGAAGGTCTCGTCCGCGGGCACATCGCGACCCGCACCGCCGGGGCCACCAGCCCGCTCTCTGCGATCCAGCTGGCCTACCAGCGTTGGCTGCACACCCAGGGATATGCCTGGATGCGGGCCGCCGGGCCGTTCACGATGAGCCATCCCAAGCCCACCGGCTGGCTGATCGAGCAGCGCGACCTGTTCGCCGTGCGCTCGCCGAACAGCAGCTGCATCACCGCGCTCCGCGAGTTCGCCTCGGTCGGCGCGCCCGGCACCTTCGAGCGGCCGATCAACGATTCCCAGGACTGCGGCGGCGTGGTGCGGGCGGCACCGGTCGCGCTGTGGTCCGAAGACCCGAAGCAGGTCTTCGAGTTGGCCGCGGCAACCGCGGCCCTGACCTACTCGCAACCCAACGGCTACCTGCCCGCCGGTGTGCTGGCGGTGATCGTGCACCGCTTGTTGCGCGAGGAGTCGCTGGAAGACGCGGTGCGGCAGGCCCGTGAGGTGCTCGTGCAGTACCGGGACCACGAAGACACCGAACGCGCGTTGCAGGCGGCCGAAGAGCTTGCGCAGCAAGGGAAACCGAGCCCGGAGCAGCTCAAGGACACGCTGGGCGGCGGCTGGACCGGACACGAGGCGCTGGCCATCGCGGTGTGCTCGGCGTTGAGCACCGACACCATCGCCGCCGCGCTGATGATGGCGGTCAACCACTCCGGCGACAGCGACTCGACCGCGGCGATCTGCGGCAACATCGTCGGTGCCCGCTACGGCGCCCCGGCGCTGCCGGGCGTGTGGCTGCGCGACCTCAAGCAGCGCGAAACGGTCGAGACGCTCGCGAAGGACGCGTTGCTGGAGTTCAGCGCGACACCACCGGGCGGCGACGCGTGGAGCACCCGCTACCCGGCTGCGAACGACATCTCCGACCTGGTCTTCACCTCCGCCCTCCCGCTGGCGGACGAGGAGCCGGCGGCGGTGGAGCCCGACCCGCAGGCCGAGGAGGCTCCGGCACCCGCCGAAGCCGAGGCGGTACCTGTCGACGAGGCTCCCGAACCCGTCGAGCCGGTGGTCACGGCGGCTCCGGAACCGGCGAAGACCGAGACCGGCCAGGCCCCGGCCGAACTCCGGCCGCACCGGATCCTGGGCTTCCTGCTCGGTGGCGCCGCCGGAGACGCGCTCGGCTACCCCATCGAGGACGACTCGCTGCAGGACATCCGCCGCAAGTACGGCGCGGCCGGGCTGACCGACTTCGTCGACGCGCACCGGCCCGGCGGTTCGATCAGCGATGAGACCCAGATGACGCTGTTCACCCTGGAAGGTCTCATCCGGGCCAGCATCCGCCGTCGGCGCTACGGCGAGAACGAACCCGCCACCCAGGTGCAGCACGCCTACCAGCGCTGGCTGCACACCCAGGGCTTCGACTGGAAGGAAGCCGGTGGGCCGCTGGCCGGGAGTCCGCCGGACGGCTGGCTGATCAAGCAGAAGGGCCTGTTCGTCCGCCGCGCGCCCGCCACCACCTGCATCCAGGCGTTGCACGGCTACGCAGGCGGCAACAAGCAGGGTTCGTTCACCAACCGGCTCAACGACTCGAAGGGCTGCGACGGGGTGATGCGCGCCGCGCCCGCCGCCTTGTGGTCCACCGACGCGACCGAGGTGTTCCGGGTCGGTGCGATGACCGCGGTGCTGACCCACGGGCACCCCAGCGGCTACCTACCGGCCGGGGCGCTCGCGGTGCTCGTCCAGCAACTGCTGGCTGGCCGGTCGTTGCCCGAGGCGGTCGACCGCGCACTCCTCGAACTGTCCACATGGGACGGACACGAGGAGACCAGCGCCGCGCTGCGCCGGGCCATCGAGCTGGCCACGGTCGGAACCCCGACACCGGAGCAGATCCACGAGTTCCTGGGCGAGGGTCGATACGGCGAACAAGCGCTGGCGATCGCGGTGTGCGCGGCGCTGACCCATCCGGAATCGTTCGCCGACGCCGTGGTCCTGGCCGCCAACCACTCCGGCGACAGCGACTCCACCGCGGCGATCTGCGGCAACATCATGGGCGCGGCGCTGACCGCAGCGGCGGTTCCGCAGGGCTGGCGCGACAGGCTGGAACTGCGCGAGGTCATCGAAGGGCTGGCCGCCGACGCGATCCGGGAGTTCGGCCCGAACCCGCCGACCGACGCGGCGTGGTTGGAACGCTACCCGGTCGGCGACGCCGGACCCGTTGCGCCGCCGCGGGAAGACGTCGTCGAGGCTGGAGCAGCTGAAATGCCCGAGCCCGCAGCCGAAGCACCGGTCGCCGATCCCGCGCCTGTTGTCGAAGCACCGGTCGCCGAACCCGCACCGTTGCCCGAACCCGCACCGTTGCCCGAACCCGCGCCGATGCCTGAACCCGCACCGGCGCCTGAACCCGTGCCGGTCGCCGAACCGGTCGCGGAAGCTCCGGTCGAGGCCGCGGACGAAGCCGACGAGAGCCTGTCCGACGAGGAACTGCGGCTGCTCGCCGCGTGGCGCAAGTTCCGCGACAACGACGACGGGAACTCCACCGATCTCACGCAGGGCCTGCACAAGCTGCTCGTCGAGGCATTCGGCGCGGAACGCGCGGCGCAACTGGTCGGCGAGGCCGCGGACGAGTCGGAATCGGAAGGCGAGCTCGCCGCCGAGACCCAGGTGCAGCCCACCAGCCGCGAGCGGTTCGACGGCTGCGTGCTGGGCACGGCCGTCGGCGACGCCCTCGGCGCGCCGTGGATGTTCTCCGATCTGCGCATGATCCTGCGCGACAACCCCGAAGGGATCCGGGAACTCGCCGAGTCCTTCGGCCGCCCCGGCAGCGCCACGGCCTACACGCAGCAGACCGCCTTCGTGCTCGACGGCCTGATCCGCGCGACCATCCGCGGCGCGCTGAGCGGCACCCCGGCGCACCGGCCGGGCATGGTGCGGTCGACGCTCCAGCACTGGCTGCACACGCAGGGCGTGCGACTCGATCCGAACCTGCCGTTCGGGGTGCTCGCCGAGACCGAAGTGCTGCGCGCGCAACGGTTCCCGGACGAAGCGTCGCTGACAGCCCTGGCGCGGTGGAGCGACCGCCAGGAGACCCCGACGCCAGGCAATCCGCCGAACTCCGCGCGCACCGCAGCCGCCACGGTGCGCGGCGGTGCAGTGGGCTTCGAGGTCCGGAATCCGCAGGACGCGATAGCGCTCGGCGCGGAGATCGCCGTGGTGACGCACGGGCATCCGGACGGCTACCTCCCGGCGGGTGCGCTGGCCGGGCTGGTGTGCGCGCTGGACAACGGTCAGACCCTCGCCGAAGCGGTGCAAACGGTGCTGGCCGAGCTGGACCAGCTGGAGGGCGCCGAGAACACCGCGCAAGGACTGCGGTCCGCGATCGAGATCGCCACGAACGGCCCGGTTTCACCAACCGTGTTGGAGGCGCTGGGGCTGGGCTGGCAGGCAGCGGAAGCACTGGCGATCGCGGTCGCGGCCGCGTTGTCGCACCCGAACTCGTTCGCCGACGCGGTGTCGCTGGCGGCCACCCACGCCGGGAACAGCGCGGCGACCGCGGCCATCTGCGGCAGCCTGCTGGGAGCCGCCCGCGGCGTCCAGGAGGTCCCGGCGGAGTGGTCCGCCGAGCTGGAACTCCAGGAAGTGCTGACCCAACTGCTGACCGACGCGCACCGCGCCAGAACGGAGCTCGAAACCGACGGGCCGGTGCCCGACTGGGCACAGCGCTACCCCGGATAATCCACTGTGGATGACATCGGGCTCGACGACACCGAACGAGCGCTGCTCGCGGCCTGGCGCGAAGCTCGCACGACCAGCAGCCGCGACCCGGTGGAGCAGCAGTTGCTGGACACCTGGCGGCACTGGCGGCGGCACCCCGCCGCCCGGCCGCTTTGGGCGACGGCCCTGCAACACCGGCTGAAAGGGGACGTGCCGCCGGTGCCCGCCACCGGACTGGCCGATCGGCGCGGCCCGCTGCCCGAGGCACCGGGCCGGTTGCTCGGCATGCTGCTGGGCGGTGCGGTGGGCGAGTTCATCGCGGTCGGCCAGGTCGGACAGCGCACCAGCGCCGTGCTCTTCGTGCTGGAAGGGCTGATCCGCGCGCACACCCAAGCGCGATCGGCTGGTGAAGGCGACCCAGTAGGCTTCGCCCTTGGCGGACTGCGGCGCTGGCTGCACACCCGTGGAATTCCGTGGCGCGACTGCGGATCCGACGCGGCACGCCCCAGCGGCTGGCTGGTCGAAGAGCCCGCGCTGCACTCCAGGAACAGCGACGACCCGACGATTCTCACGGCGCTCGCCCGAATCGCTGCCGGGCACGACGCCGGTTCCCGGCAACAGCCGATCAACGCCTCGGACAGCGCGAGCGCCATACCGCTCGGCGCACTCGCGGCGCTGTGGTCGGGTGATCCCGGCACGGTGTTCGCGCTCGGCGGCGATCTCGCCGCGCTCACCCACGGCCACCCCAACGGGCACAGCCCGGCGAGCGTGCTCGGTGTCGCCACGCTGTGGTTGCTGCGCGGGAACTCGCTGCAAACATCGCTGAGCCACGGGCTTTCCGGCTGGCAGTCGGCACGTACCCCGTTGACCCACGCACTGCGGCTCGGCCGGATCAGCCCAGCCGGGTTCCGGCCCAGCCGAGCGCACCTCGACGCGATGCGCCCAGGACGCAGCGGCCTGGACGCGCTGGCGGTCGCGGTCCGGGTCGCGACGGCATGCGCGGACGACTTCGCCGGGGCCATCCGCTCGGCGAGCGAGCACAGCGGAGACGCGGCGACTTCGGCGGTGTTGTGCGGACAGCTGCTCGGCGCGTTGCACGGCCCGACCGTGATTCCCGCCGAATGGCTGGCAGAGTTGCCGATCACCTCGCTGATCGAGCGGCTCTCGGAGGACGCGGCCACCGAGTTCGGCCCCTACCCAGACGAGTCGGGCCAGTGGGAACGCCGTTATCCGCCAACGGAATCCGCCGAACCACCGGCACCGTCCACAACGGACTACCGCACCGGACTCACCGCGGTGCCCAGGCTGGCCGCGTCCCGCGACCGGTTCCTCGGCGCGGTACTCGGCTGCGCGGTCGGCGAAGCGCTCGGCATGCCCATCGCCGCGGACGGCTGGGACGAGATCCGCTCCCGGCACGGCGCCGACGGCCTGACCGACTACATACCCGCTGGTCACCCCTCCGGAAGGCTCGGCAGCGACACGCAACTGCTGCTGTTCTCGCTGGAAGGCACCATCCGGGCCAACGTCAGCCGACGCACCACCGGCACCGACGATCCAACCCGGCACATCCAGCACGCCTACCAGCGCTGGCTGCACACCCAGCACCTGAGCTGGCCGCGAGCGGCGGGCGAATTCCTGCGCAGCACCCCGGCTCCGGACGGCTGGCTGGTCGAGCAGCGAGCGCTGTTCCAGACCCGAAATCCGGGCCGCACCATGATGCGCACCCTGATCGCGTTCGCCAAGGGCCAGCAGTCGATGGGCACCCCGGACAACCCGGTCAGCGACTCGCAGGGCAGCAGCGCGGTGATGCGAGCGATCCCGGCCGCGCTGTGGAGCAACGACCCGGCGGAGGTCTTCGACGTCGGCATGAAGACGGCGGCGCTCACCCACGGCCACCCAACGGCCTGGCTCAGCGCGGGAACCCTGGCATTCCTGGTGTCACGCCTGATGAACGGCGAGCCGCTGCCCGCTGCCGTGGACGCGGCGCTGGAGCAACTCGCCCCGCACACCGGTCACGAGGAGGTCAGCCGCCGGATCGGAACTGCGGTGCGCCTAGCGCGCGGCGGCCGAATCCCACCGGGCGACCTGGAACGCAGCATCGGTACCGGATCTACGGCGGCCGAGGCACTGGGAATCGGGTTGTACGCGGCGCTGGTGTGCGACGACGACTTCGACGCGGCACTCCCGGTGGCGGTGAACCACTCGGGCAACAGCGCGACGACAGGCGCGGTCAGCGGCAGCCTGATCGGAGCGACAACGGGAGCGGAGCGAATCCCGGACCGCTGGACGGCGGAACTGGAGCTCTACGAAGTGATCGAACGCCTAGCCCACGACGCGGTCCTGGAGTTCGGCCCCCGCCCACCAGCCTGGTCCGACCGCTACCCCCCAACCTGACTCGTGAGCGATTCCGGTCGCCATGACGACCATTGCCACTCACGACCCCAAAACGCGGGGAAGATGTCGCGTCGCTGATGACCGCCGCCGGAATCATCGGCAAGGAGAAGCAGCGCCTGGTCGAACTGGCGAAGCACGCGAGCGAACCGAACTGGCTCACCGTTGGCATGCCGGGAATCCCGCACCAACTCGCCGGAGCGGTCGAATGCGAGCGCTCTGCATCGTCAATCGTCGAGTGGGCACCGATGGGCCTGCCCAGCTTGCTCCAGACAGCTGACTACGCTCGAACGATCTCCACAGCGAGCGGCCTCCGGACTGGAGACGTGGAACAGCGGGTCACCTTGCGCAACGCACGACGCGAAGTGCTGACGAAGAGAAACCCGGTCCAGGTACTGGCGCTTATCGGAGAAGACGCACTCCGGGACAAGATCGGTTCGCCCGAGGTCATGGACGACCAGCTCGCTTGCCTCCTCGATCTGATCGCGCGGGCCAACGTGACGGTCCAAGTGGTGAAACCGCGCATCGGCTGGCATCCCGGCCTTGCCGGGCCATTCGTGCTCTACGACTTTCCAGATGCGCCTTCCGTAGTGCATTTCGAGCACTTCAGTTCCGGTGCCTTCGTGCCTGATGCTGATGCTGTGCAGGCATACCGCCAAGCCGTGGATAACATCCGCGAAGTCGCTTTGAGCCCTGCGGCCAGCGCAACGCTGATCAAGGGGCTGATGAAAGGAACGGGGCAGAAGCTATGACCAAGATCCTCTGGAGGAAGTCCACCTACAGCCAGCCCAACGGGAACTGCGTTGAGGTCGGAAACGTTCATAGTGGTGCCGCGATCCGCGACACCAAGAACCGTGCCAGCGGCTTCATCACCGCCGACCCGGCGCAGTGGCAGTCCTTCCTCACCGCAGTCAAGAACGGGCGGTTCCACGGCGGACCCGAACGCCTCGGGCTGGCCCGCGCTGGCTAACGGCGGTTAACGTCCTTGCATGGATGAACTCGTGCACCTCGCCGTGGACCGCGGCATCGCCACGATCACGTTGGACTCGCCGCACAACCGCAACGCGCTGTCCGCACAGCTGCGGAAGGAGTTGCGGGAGCACCTGACTGCGGCGATCGCCGACGACGGTGTGCGCGTGATCGTCCTGGACCACACCGGGACCGTGTTCTGCGCCGGGATGGACCTGAAGGAGTCCCGCTCAGCCGACGCCGAGAAGCAAGGCGTGCTGGAGTTCCCGGCGATCTTGGAACAGATCTGGACCAGCCCGAAACCGGTGGTCGCCAAGGTCGCCGGACCAGCCCGAGCCGGTGGCGTCGGCATGGTCGCGGCCTGCGACATCGCGGTTGCGGCCGAGACCGCCACCTTCGCGTTCTCGGAGGTGCGCATCGGTGTCGTGCCAGCGGTGATCTCGGTGACCGTGCTTCCCCGGCTCAACCCTCGCCAGGCGCACGAGCTGTTCCTCACCGGCGAGACGTTCGACGCCCGCCGAGCCGCCGAGATCGGCCTGATCAACTCCGCAGTCACCGCTGATGCCCTGGACGCGGAGGTCAGGCGCTACACCGACATGCTCGCCCTCGGCGGCCCGAGGGCGCTGGCTGCAACCAAGGCGATGTTGTCCAGCCAGCGCCCATCGAAGATGAGTGAGGCGTTCGACCCGATGCTCAAGCTCTCGGCGGAGCACTTCGCGGGAGAAGAAGGCCGAGAAGGCATGCGGGCCTTCTCCGAAAAGCGAAAGCCCGCATGGGTGCCGGACGCCCTGAAGTGACCAGCTGGTCAGTCGTCCTCCTCACCACTGAGGTTCCACAGTCCGTCTGCGTGCAGCAGACGATCAGGAATGATCGTGACCGGGAACGGGAAGGTAGTGGCGAAGATGTCCTTGCCAGTTGCCTGTTGAACGTCGTGGTACTCGCCGTTGTCCAGCCGAAGTTCAACGATCCTGGGTTCATCCATCGTCGGGTTGACGATCCAGTACGCGGGGATGCCGAACTCGGCGTACTCACGCGTCTTCGTGTGGTAATCGCGCCAGATACTGCTTTCGGAGACAACCTCGATGGCGAGCAATGGCGGTCTTACGAGGTACGGTCGAACGAAGTCCTCAGCCTTGATGACAACGACGTCCGGAATGCGGTGATGGGTCCGGTCGGCATTGAAGTTGATACCCGCGCCTGGCAAGGCGAGGTAGCCCTTCGGTGCCGCTACGTAGTTGAAGAATCCGCTGAGTTTGGCCTCAATGAGGGTATGCAGGCTCACTGGCGACGGAGACACGTCAAGCCTCCCGTCGACCAGTTCGTAGCGGCGCCCGTCGTCGGGTAGCCGTTCCAAGTCGTCGACGGTCATCGGCCTGTGTTGCTCGTCCGCCCGCATGTCCACGAGAGTCATACTGCCTCCTGTTCTGCACGGGAGCCAGTATTGCGAGGGGCCCGTGATCACTAACGGGCGATCAGGACCTGGTCAGCACCGCTGTGAAGGCTCGGCCGCACATGGGGTGTTGCTCGGCGTCGCGGAGGACGGCGTTGATGCGGCTGAAGGCTTTCGGGTCGTGCTTCGCGAGCGCCTGGAAGCCCGACCAGATCAGCACGTGCTCGCCCTCCGACAGCCACGACAGGTCCGTCAGGCAGTCGTAGAGGGCGTCGAGGTTGCGGCCCGCCCACTCCGGGAAGTCCAGCACCGCCGCGATCCCGTCCAGCGTGGTCCGCTTGCTGACCAGGTCGGAGCCGTCCAAGACGTGCGCGATCGCGCCGCGCTGCTCCGCGTCCTGCGCGGCCTCGCGCGCAGTGATGTCGGCGGACGGCTGCTCCACCTCGCTCACCGTCGGCTCCTTCCGCACCTTGGCCCACTTCGTCGCAAACATCGCACTCAACCCGCGCTGTCGACAACCACGAACGACTCGTAATGATCGCCCGTGTAGTAAATCTCGGAATGCGCCCCGGTGACCAGCCGCTGAGCGCCGCGATCCGATGAGCCCGGAGTCGGCACGGTGTACTCGTGGTAGTAGCCCGGATCCTGCCGCGGCAGGACGCCCTCCCGGTTGCCGAACACCGAGCCGTCCTTGCCGGGGAACGGGAAGGGACCGCCCTTGGTGATCAGCCGCCAGGTCTGGCCGACCTCCGGCGGTAACGCGGACAACTCCCGCACCGGCAGGCCCGACTGCGCGCCGGGCACCTCTTGCTGCGTGCCGACGTAGTCGCGGACGAACCAGCCGATGACGACCAGGGCGATCAGCCCCGCCAGCGCCACCGAGATGCGCTTGCGCGAGGTCACGCCGCCGTCCCCTTCCGGTCCCGACCGGGCTCGCCGTCCTGGCGGCCGACCGGGGGTTCCGCATCGCGGACCCGCGTGAGCTTCGCGCCGAGGCTGTCGATGCCGCGGTCGATCACGCGGGCGAGCGCCCAGCACAACGGCAGCAACACCGCCAACACCAGGCTCACCTGCAGCGGGTAGGGCAACTGCACGAGCCACAGCTCGACGCCGTCGTACCACTCGACCAGCCACTCCAACACAGAGCGTCAGGGTACGCGCGACCTGATGACGCCGTACGCCACCCCGACCCCACCCACGACTACGCCGCGTGCCCGGAGATCGCGGGGCCGGGTGAACGTCAGCGCTGGTCGGAGTGGTCCCGGACCGAGTTGATGATCGCGCCGAAGTCGAAGCCCCCGCCGCCCTCGTCGTTGAACCGCTGGTAGAGCTCGGCGGCCAGGCGGCCGATGGCGGTGTCGGTGCCGCTCTGCTCCGCCGCCGAGGTCGCCAGCTTGAGGTCCTTGAGCATCAGCGCCGCCGCGAAGCCGGGCTGGTAGTCGTGGTTGGCCCGGCTGGTCTCCACCAGGCCCGGCACCGGGCAGTTGGTGGTCAGCGCCCAGCACTGCCCGGTGGAGATCGACGCCACGTCGTAGAGCGCCTGGTGCGACAGCCCCAGCCGCTCCCCCAGCACGAACGCCTCGCTCACCGCGATCATGGACGCGCCGAGGATGAGGTTGTTGCACATCTTGGTGACCTGGCCGTTGCCGGGCCCGCCGCAGTGGATCACCTTGCGGGCCATCGGCGCCAGCAGCGGCTCGGCGCGCTGGAAGTCAGCCTCGGAGCCGCCGACCATGAACGTCAGGGTGCCCGCCTCGGCGCCCGCGGTGCCGCCGGAGACCGGGGCGTCGAGGGAGCCGAACCCGGCCTCGGCGGCCCGCTCGTGCGCCTGCCGAGCATCCGCTACATCCACAGTGGACGAATCGATGAGCAGGGTGCCGGGCTTGGCCGCCGCGAGCACATCGTCGTAGCAGTCCAGCACCTGCTTGCCACCGGGCAGCATGGTGATCACGGCGTCGGCACCGCTGACCGCCTCGGTCACCGAGCCCGCGGTGATCACGCCGTGCCGGTCGGCGACCTCCAGCGCCGCCGGGATCAGGTCGAACCCCTGCACCACGTGTCCGGCCTTGACGAGATTCGCCGACATCGGACCGCCCATGTGCCCCAGCCCGATGAAACCGATGACAGCCATTGTCATTCCCTTCTGCACTGGATTTACCTGTCAAGGCCGACGCGGTCAGACCAGGTTCGGCTCGCCCGCGATCGGCGCGAAGAACTTCTCCACCCGAGATTCGTCCACATCGGACAGCTGCGATGGCGACCACTGCGGGTTGCGGTCCTTGTCCACCAGCGCCGCCCGCACGCCTTCGACGAAGTCCCCGATCCGCACGCACGCCATCGACACCCGGAACTCCTGCGTCAGGGCCTGCTCCAGGGAGTCGAAGTCGCTGCGCAGCGACCGCAGGGTGACCTTGAGCGCCGTCGGCGACAGGCGCGTGATCAACTCGGCGGTCTCGCGGGCCGCCTCCTCCGGCCGCTCGCGCAGTCGCCGCAGGATCTCTTCGACGGTGCCGGCCGAGTAGGCCGCGTCGATCCACTCCTGCTGGGCAGCCAGCGGTGCCGCCGGCACCGGCGCGGCGAATTTCCGCAGCACGTCGTCCACCTCGCCACCGGCCAACGCTTCGACCAGTTCCGCCAGGTTGCCGCTGTCCACGTAGTGGTCGGCGAGCCCGCAGTGCAGCGCATCGGCACCGCCGATCGATGCGCCGGTGAGCGCCAGGTGGGTGCCGAGTTCGCCGGGCGTCCGGGAGAGCAGGTAGGTGCCACCGACGTCGGGCACGAAGCCGATGCCGACCTCGGGCATGCCGATCTTGGAGCGTTCGGTGACCACCCGGTGCGAGCCGTGCGCGGTGATGCCGACGCCACCACCCATGCAGATGCCATCCATGATCCCGATGACCGGCTTCGGGTACCTGGCCAGCGCGGAGTTGAGCTGGTACTCCTCCGACCAGAACGTCGCGGGCAGCGACTCGTCACCGGCCTTCGCCGCGTCGTGCAGCGCGCGGACGTCGCCGCCCGCGCACAACCCGCGCTCACCCGCTCCGTCGATCAAGATCGCCTGGACGTGCTCGGCGGTGCGCCACTGCTGCACGGCCCGCATCATCTCCCGCACCATGCCCAGCGTCAGCGAGTTGAGCGCCTTGGGGCGGTTGAGCGTGATCCGTCCGAGCGATCCCTGCTCGCGGAGCAGGATCTCGGGCTCTGTCATTTGCCGACTCCCGTGTTCGGAGAACGTAGCTTCGCCGTCCAGCTTCGCGGTGCCCGCCGGATCCCTCAATCCGCACGAGTTGTTGCGCTGCCCACTCGCGCCCCGTCAGGTAGCCAGCAGCCCGCGGGAGATGATCAGCCGCATGATTTCGTTGGTACCTTCCAGGATCTGGTGCACCCGCAGGTCCCGGACGATCTTCTCCAAGCCGTACTCGGCAAGGTATCCGTACCCACCGTGGATCTGAAGTGCCTCGTTGGCCACCGCGAATCCCACGTCGGTGGCCAGCCGCTTGGCCATCGCGCACAACCGGGTGGCCGTCGGGTCCTCGACGTCCAGCGCCCACGCGGCCCGCCACAGCATCAACCGGGCGGCCTCCAGTTCGGTCGCCATGTCGGCGAGCTTGAACTGCAACACCTGGAATTCGCTGAGCTTGGCGCCGAACGCGCTGCGTTCCCGCACGTAGGCCAGGCTCTTGTCGAGCGCGGTCTGCGCACCGCCCAGCGAGCAGGCCGCGATGCTGAGCCGACCGCCGTCCAGACCGGCCATGGCGATCCGGAAGCCGATGCCTTCCTCGCCGAGCCGCTGGTCAGCTGGCACCCGGACGCCGTCGAAGATCACCTGCCTGGTCGGCTGGGCGTTCCAGCCCATCTTCTTCTCGTTGGCCCCGAAGGACAGCCCGGTGGCGTCGCCTTCGACGATGAAGGTCGAGATGCCCTTCGAACCCGGTTCACCGGTACGCGCCATCACCACGTAGACGTCCGAGCTGCCACCACCGGAGATGAACTGCTTGACGCCGGTGATCAAGTACTCGTCGCCGTCGCGGACCGCGCGGGTCTGCAGCGCTGCCGCATCCGAGCCCGCGCCGGGTTCGGTGAGGCAGTAGCTGGCCAACCGCTCCATCGAGCACAGCTGCGGCAGCCAGCGGGCGCGCTGCTCGGCCGTGCCGAACCGGTCGATCATGCCCGCGCACATGTTGTGGATGGAGATGTAGGCGGCGATCGACGGGTCGCCGGTGGCCAGCGCCTCGAAGATCAGCACCGAGTCGAACCGGCTCAGCCCGCTGCCGCCGACCGACTCGTCGACGTAGACGCCGCCGATGCCGAGCTGCCCGGCAGCGCGCAGCGCCTCGACGGGGAAGTGCTTGGCCTGGTCCCATTCGATGGCGTGCGGGGCGAGTTGCTCGGTGGCGAATTCCTGCGCGGTCTGCTGGATCGCGCGCTGGTCCGCGGTGAGTTCGAACGGCGACACCTGGCCAGCTACGGCTGCGACGGACACGTCTGCTCCCCTCCGAACCGACACCACCGGGTCGTGAGTGGCAACGGTCGCCAGAGCGACCACAACCACTCACGACCACGACGTCGGGTCAGTGCATCGTCGGGATGGTGAAGCTGGCGCCTTCCTTGACGCCCGACGGCCAGCGGGAGGTGACCGTTTTGGTCTTGGTGTAGAAGCGGATCGAGTCCGGCCCGTGCTGGTTGAGGTCGCCGAGTCCGGACCGCTTCCACCCGCCGAAGGTGTGGTACGCGATCGGCACCGGGATCGGCACGTTGACGCCGACCATGCCGGTGTTGACCCGGGAGACGAACTCCCGCGCCGCGTCGCCGTCACGGGTGAAGATCGCCACGCCGTTGCCGTACTCGTTCTCGCTCGGCAACCGAACCGCCGCGTCGTAGTCGGCGGCGCGGACCACCGACAGCACCGGCCCGAAGATCTCCTCCCGGTAGATCCGCATGTCCGCAGTCACGCGGTCGAACAGCGAGGCACCGAGGAAGAACCCGTCCTCGTGCCCGGACAACTGGAAGTCGCGGCCGTCGATCAGCAGCTCCGCACCTTCGTCGACACCCACCCCGATCAGTTCGCGCACCCGCTGCCACGCCTGCTTGGTCACCAGCGGACCGAAGTCGGCGGACTCGTCGAAGCTGGTCCCGATCTTGAGCCCGCGCACCCGCTCGACGAGCTTGTCGACCAGCGCGTTCGCGGTGGCCTCGCCGACCGGCACGGCCACCGAGATGGCCATGCAGCGCTCTCCGGCCGAGCCGTAACCCGCGCCTACCAGGGCATCGGTGGCCTGGTCGAGGTCCGCGTCCGGCATCACGATCAGGTGGTTCTTGGCACCGCCGAAGCACTGCGCGCGCTTGCCGTGCGCCGCGGCGGTCGAGTAGATGTACTCCGCGATCGCGGAGGAGCCGACGAACCCGATGGCCTCGATGCGGGGCTCGGCCAGGATCGCGTCCACCGCGGTCTTGTCGCCGTTGACCACGTTGAAGATCCCCGGCGGCAGCCCGGCCTCGATGAACAGCTCGGCCAACCGCAGCGGCACCGACGGGTCGCGTTCGGAGGGCTTGAGCACGAAGGCGTTGCCGCAGGCGATGGCCGGGGCGGCCTTCCACAGCGGGATCATCGCCGGGAAGTTGAACGGCGTGATACCCGCGACCACGCCCAGCGGCTGCCGCAGCGAGTACACGTCGATGCCGGTGCCGACGCTTTCGCTGTATTCGCCCTTGAGCAGGTGCGGGATGCCGACGGCGAACTCGACGACCTCCAGACCGCGCTGGATGTCGCCCTTGGCGTCGGCGACGGTCTTGCCGTGCTCGGAGGCCAGCAGCCGGGCCAACGAGTCCATCTCGTCGTTGACCAGCTGCAGGAACCGCATCAGCACCCGCGCGCGCTTCTGCGGGTTCTGCGCCGCCCAGGCCGGTTGCGCCTCGGCGGCGTTGTCGGCCGCCGCCGCGACCTCCTCCGCCGAGGCCAGCGGCACTCTGGCCTGCACCTGCCCGGTGTTGGGATCGAACACGTCACCGAAGGAACCGGACGTCCCGGCCACCCGCTTGCCGCCGATGAAGTGCTCCAGTTCGTTGGTCATAGTCGCAACGCACCTCCGCCGAACCGGCCGCCATTTACTAGGAAGCCAAACCTTTGGTACCCCAATCTTTCCCAGAAATCAGACCAACGCAACAGGTGCGCTACATCACAGAACCACCTGTCGACTGTCAACAGAGTTAAATGAAGCGAAGGGCACCTTTGACCGGCATAGTCCGGTGGATTCCAGGGGTGGTTGCAACACGAGTGATCAATTGGCTTCGGTCAGGAGTTTAGTTAAGCGCTCGGCTGGGG
>NZ_JALBWV010000039.1 GCF_022678645.1 Saccharopolyspora soli
GTCGGTGTTGCCCCAAGCGCTTCGGCGACCTCACAGGCATCGCGTTCGCAAGAACGCTGAGCAGCCCGCGGGTCGGGGCTCTCATAGGTTGCCCCCCCCCCGCGGGTGAGACCCGCCGCCCCCGCCCCACCCGCGGGGTGGGCGGGCGCGCTCGGTTGCGGGGGGGGCCCCCCCGTCCCCCCCCCCACGACGGGTTACGTTGGTGGGGTGGTGGATCTGACGTTGCTGGGGGTTGGGGCGATGAACTCGCCTCGCTACCGCCCAGCCGGGTTGGCCGTCGCCTGGGCCGGACGTCGGGTGATCATCGACGGCGGTGGGACGGCTGCCGAGGGGCAGCACATCGACGCTTGGTTGGTGTGCGACGAGCGTGCCGAGCTCATGCCCTCGATCCGGCGCCGCAGCTCCGCGCTCGGGGTGCCCGCTGGCGCGGTCGAATACCGGGCCGGTGGAGTTCGGCTGCGACCGCTGCCGGTGGCGCACACCTCACACCCGACGTACGGCTACCTCATCGACCACCACGACCACCACGCGGTGTGGGCGCCGGAGTTCTGGGTCTTCCCGGACTGGGCCGCCGACGCGGAGCTGATGTTCGCCGACGCCGCCGGATGGGACCGGCCGATCCGCTTCGCCGGTGGCGTGGGCGGCCACGCCGCTTGCGTGGACACCGCCGAATGCGCTGCTCGGGCCGGTGTTGGTCGGCTCGTCTTCGCCCACATCGGACGCCCGTCGATTCGCGCGATCGACCAGGGCCAGGACCCGCCGTTCGGTGAGTGGGGAGCCGAGGGCCGAACCTACCGGTTGCGTTGACCGGCCAGCTCGTCGAGCACGAACCGCACCCGCTCCTCGACCGAGCTGTGCGGCAGCCGCACAAGTTCGTAGCCGTAGTCGACGTAGGCGGCGGCCACGTGCTGGCAGGTGCGTTCGGCTTCCGCCGGGGACTGCTTGCGTTCGCTGTCCTGGTGGTAGATCTCCGGCCAGAACGGGGCGAGCAGCACGCGGGAGCGGTACCGGAACCGCTGCGCCGCGGTGTGCACGTGCTCGGGCACGGGGAGGTCGTTGAGCCGGAGGTAGCCGATGATGTCGGGCAGTCCGCGGTCGAAGATCACCGTGCCGGTCAGGTCACGAGCCTGGTGGTAGGAGCGCAGTTCCCAGCTCAGCATCAACTCGGCGAACAGCGCGCGGTCCGCCCAGGGCAGCGCGCGTCCGCCGATGGCGAGCTGGTCGGTGATCACGCCGCGACCCGCTTCCGCTGACCGCGCGAACCCGGCCGCGGCGAGCCGGTCGATCAGGGTCGTCTTGCCCGCCCCTGGACCGCCGGTGACGACGACGAACCTCTCCCGCACGAAATCGACCTCCAACGAGGCGCGAACTGTCCAGAGTAGACAGTACAAGGGTTTGGCTGCGGTGTGGCCACCGCGCGAACGGCCACTGCGGCGGGATCGAGTTCGCTGCCGTCCAGGGGCTTGTGCGTGATCCTACGGGCTATGCGTTGTGGTGTTGTCGTGCCGCGCGGGCCAGTTCGTCGATGGCGTCGCGAACATCCTCGACCGGCAGTCGCATGGCATCCGCGCCAACGGTCACCTCGAAGCGGCTGCGTTCCGGATGCGTCGTGGTCCGCGAATACCGGTAGAGCCGCATTCCGCCTTCGTGGATCAGCTGCGCGTGCGCAGCATCCAGCGCTTCGCGCGGCGCGTCGATGTGCACGTGGAACAGCGGGGTCTGGGGCATGTGCGGAACGGTGCTGACTCCGGGCACATCCGAGAGGGCAGCGGCGAGTTCGCGGGCGTGCATCCAGTAGTCGTGCATCCGGGGCAGATGGGAGTCCAGTCCGGCCTCGGCCGACATCGCCAGGGGCCAGGCGTTGTGCAACTGGCCACCGAGCCGGGCTCGCCACTCGCGGGCGTGCTCGACCAGGGCCGCGGGACCGGCGAGGATCGCGCCGCCGAGGCCACCCAGGCTCTTGTACAGCGAGACGTACACGGTGTCGAACAGCTCCGCGATCTCCGCGTGACTGCGACCGTAATACGGTTGCGCCTCCCAGATACGTGCGCCGTCGAGGTGGGCGGCGATGCCTCGCTCGCGGGCCCAGGCGGTCTGCGCCACCAGGCTGTCCCACTCGGGCAGCAGACCGCCGAGGTCCCGCTGGGGCAGCTCCCAGAGCACTGCGGCCAGCGGCTCCCGCACAGCCTCCAGCTCGTCGAGGGTCAGCAGGCGGTCGTGGTCGCCGAGCTGCTTGCCGATCAGCTGGTGCACCACCGCGTAGCCCTTGCGCTCGTGCACTTCGATGTGGGCGCGCGGGTGAAAGCCGATGACCCGCGTCGTGCGGATGTCGGCGTGCAGGCGCAGCGCGACCTGCGAGGCCATCGCGCCAGTGGGCATGAACACCGCCGCCTCCTTGCCGAGCAAGGTGGCCATCCGGTCCTCAAGCCGCTGCACCGCGCCGCCGCGCCCGTAGTCGTCGGGCAACTCGTCTTCGTCCACGCGGGAGAGCAGGACCCGAAGCCGCTCAGCGGGCAACCGCAGCCGCGGGTCGTGCAGTGCCAAGGACCGGACCGACGCATCGCTCATGCGAGGACCTTATGCGGTTGTTCCGGTCGGATGGAGGGAGACGCTGTTATCGCAGATAAGTGGTCAGCAGGTTGTCCACCGAGTACATCAGCTCGGTACGGCCCCCGAAGAGCTTGTGCAGGCGGTTGGCGTGCTCGTGCATCGCGGCGTCGAAGTCGGCCTCGCCGCTGACCAACCAGGCGGCCCCGTCGATGAGCTCGGCGAGGTCGGCGTCGATGCGCGCCGTGGACATGCTGGGGGCGCGCGGGCCGTCGTCATCGACGGGCTCGGGGGTGTTGCCCAGCAGCACGTAGCAGGGAAAACGGTCCAGGTCCGGCAGCACCGAATAGAACGGCACTCCGGGGTTGAAGTAGTACTCCGCCCAGTCGTTCCCGGCCAGCGCCAGCCACGGGGTGCCCACCGCCAACGCGGCGAAGGCGAACCCGGAGTGCGGCGACAGCAGCAGATCGCAGCGCTGCATCGCGGCCAGTTGCCGGTCCAGCGGCAAGTCCAGCGCCCACGCCACATCGGGGACGGTCTCGGCCAGCGCGTCGAACTCCGCGCGGCTGAAACCGGTGTTGGTGCGGCCGTCTTCGGTGAGTTTGCCGGTGAGACACACCCGCGCGTCCGGCCAACGATCCGTGATAGCGCCGAGAATGCGCTGCCACGACCGCAGCGACGGGTAGCGCCAGCGCTCCGCGCTGCCACCAGGCAGCACCGCGATGGTCGGGGCGTCGTGCTCGGGCAGCAGTTCGGCCGCCCAGCCTCGCGCCGGGGCGGGCAGCTCCAGGCGCAACGGGTTGTGCGCCCGGTAGGACGGCCGGGGCGCGCCGACCCGGGTGTGACCGCTGGTGGTGCGGAAATGCTCGGCGGCCAGTTCGTAGTACCGCTGCAGACCGGGGAAGAAGTCGTGCTGCCACTTCTGGTGCCCGCGAGGATCGTCGACGATCCAGTCCCAGTCGGCCGGAATGTGCGCGAGCACCTCGGCCGCCGGTGGTCGAAACACATCGATGTCCACTGTGTACACTTCGTCGATCGCATCGCACCAGGCGGCCAGTTCGACCGCGGTGGCGGAGTTGAGCACTACGCCGATGCGGCGATCGGGGTTCGCGCGTCGGTACCCCAGGCAGTACTGCAGCGCCTCCACGGCGTGTCCGACCGGATGGCAGTAGACGAAATTGACGAGTACCGATTCGCGCCCCACGTTCTGAGCTTACGAATCCCGGCCACCGGTTTTCCGCCGCGACCAAGCCCGCGCACCGCCCCGGGTTCTCAACAGTGCAATGGCAGGAACGCCCGCACCTCGGAGCCGTGAGTGCGTAGACGGGCTGAAGCCTGCTTTCGCACTCATGACTTTTCGACAGCACGCGAAGCCGCTTCGCGGGCAACCGCAGCTGCGGGTCACGCAGCGCCAAGGACCGAATCGACGCAGCGCCCACGCGAGGACCTTGCGCGGTTGTTCCGGTAGGACGGGGGCGGTGGCGCTGTCAACGCAGGTGACCGCCAGCAGATTTTCCACCGAGTACATTTTTTTGGGCGTGGAACGGTCGACCGATGGGGGCGCCGAGATCGCGCGATCTCGGACGATCAAATCCGCCTGCCGCTCCGGAAGTCGTTCCACAAGATGCGTATCGGAAGTCGGGTACGGCGACGACTTCCGGTACGTTTGGATCATGGGAGCCGATGATCTCCACCTCGCCCGCGGACTCGAATTCGGCTACGCCCGCGTATCCACCAAGCAAAGCTTGGAACGGCAACTCGCAGCACTGGGCGAGGCCGGTATCCGCAACGAGCGGATCTACGTGGACAAGAAAACCGGCGCCACCGTCGACCGCGGCATCGGACGACCTGTCACCCATCCCGAGGACGAGATCGAGTACGCCCGGCTGCTCAAAGGCCAGGGCGTCAGCCTCGGCCAGATCGCTACCAAGACCGGCATCCCGAAGACCTCGCTGCACCGCTACCTGGGCGCCGCCACGACCCGGGTCGAGCGATGACTGGCGGACCGCGGGTGCATTGGCGGCATCTTACTTCCACCGACCGGAGTCTGCTGCGAGCTAACCGGATCATGAGGGCAGTTCGGTGGTTTCGGGCGGGTTGTGCGCGCCTGCTGGCGGCGGTGGCCGGTTGGCCTCATATCGTCGAAATCGCCGTTGGGTTACCCCGGGCGACCGTGCCAGCGAGCCCTTCCTCGGTGATATGGCGGTCGGGTCCGGCGGAGCTCCGGCGCTATACGAGCGAACACCGTGTCCCCGGCCCACCGGTCCTCGTGGTGCATTCGCTGGTCACCCGCTCCTGGGTGCTTGACCTGGCGCCGGGCCGCAGCCTCGTCGCCGCGCTTGTCAATGCTGGCCATGACGTGTACTTGCTCGACTGGGGAGTCCCAGGACCTGCCGAGGCAGGCCGCGGGTTCGACGCCTACGTCACCACCCTGATGCTGGCCGAGCAGATAGTCCGCGAGCGCAGCGGTCAGCCGAAGGTGCATCTGGTCGGCTACTGCCTGGGCGGCACGCTGACCCTGGCCGCGCACGCGGCCCTCGGCGATGCCGGGGTGGCGTCCCTGACTGCGATCGCCCCCTTCATCGACACCGCCGTCGCGGGCCGCCTGGGCGGGTTACTGCGCTCACCGCGGCTGCCACCCGTTCTCGCCCTTGATGGGCACGGCTTACTGCCCGCCTCGCTCATCAGGGAGGGCTTCCACTGGTTGCGCCCGATCGCACTGCGCGCGGCCCGTCAGACCTGGCGGCGTCGACGGGATCCGACCTGGCGAGCCATCGCCGGACCGCTGTCCCGCTGGGTCTGGGAGCAAACACCCATCCCCGGTGCGTTGCTGTTCGACCTCGTCGACTACGCGCGCAGCAACGCCCTCCTCAACGGCCGCAGGACCGTGCACGGCCGACCAGCACGCCTGGAAGACCTCAGCGTGCCCGTCATGCTCGCCGTCGCCGCGGCCGACCACATCGTGCCGCCACCAGCCAGCCTCGCGCTCGTCGAATGCCTGCGCCGCCCACCCCGAGTGGTGCAATGCCCCGGCGGGCACGTCGCCATGCTCACCAGCGTCGACACCCGCTCGATCCTCTACCGCGAACTCCTGGACTTCCTGAGCACCGCTTGAGCCGAACAACACCGTCTCGGCCGCGGTTTTCGCCGCGACTACAGACCACCGGACACGCGCACCACTGTTCCGGTGGCGTAGCCGGATTCCGGGCTCAGCAGCCATCCGATGGCGGGCGCGATTTCCTCGGGTTCGCCCACTCGGCCCAGCGGCACTCGGGAGACGACCCGCTCGACCCGGCCCGCGTCGCCTGCCCCGGCGTGGATGTCGGTGCGCACCAGGCCGGGAGCCACCGCGTTGACCCGCACCCCGTCTTCGGCGAGTTCCTTGGCCAATCCCATCGTCATCGCGTCCACGGCCGCTTTGGCACCCGCGTAGTGGACGTATTCGTGCGGCGAACCGAGCGTCGCCGCGCTGGAGGAGACGTTGACGATGGCGCCGCCGGGGCCGCCGCGGCGGGTGGACATGACCTGCGCGGCCCGCCGCGCGCACAGCACGGTGCCGAGGAAGTTGACGTCGATGACCCGGCGGATCATCTCAACCGGCGTGTCGGCCAGATCGCCGATGTGCGCGGTCAACCCCGCATTGTTGACCAGCCCCGTGACCGGCCCCAACTGCTCGGCGGTATCGGCGAACAGCCGGTCGACATCGGCCTCCTGGCTGACATCGACGCGCACCAGCACGCAGCGGACGCCGTGCCCGCTGACCTCGGCCGCGACTTTCTCGGCGCCATCGCGGTTTTCCCGGTAGCCGAGCGCGAGGTCGTGGCCAGCGCGGGCCAGCCACCGCGCGGTCGCCGCGCCGATGCCTCGGCTGGCACCGGTGATGATCGTGATGGGACGGTCCATGCCCCGAATCATGTCAGCCGCGCACAGCGCGCTACCGGGTTCTGTTTCGCCGATCACAGGTGGCGACCGGCACGGGTTTCAGCGAAGGGGCCGTCGGCGGTGAAGGCGAGCTTGGCGAAGCGTTCGCCGATGCGGCGGTGGGTGGCCGCATCCGGGTGGAGCTCATCCGGCAGCGGCAGCTCGGCGAAGTCGCCCGCACCGTAGAGTTCCCGGCCGTCGAGGTAGTGCAGGTTCGAGTCGTCGGCCACCCGCTGCGCCACGATCCGGGCCAGTTCGTCGCGGATAACCTGGAGCGTCAGCTTCCCGGCGGCGCGCTCCGAAGGGTCGCCCGCGGCCCGGAACCGCAGGTGCCCGGTGCCGAGGGCGGCGAAGTCCACAGCGCTGGGGCCGGGCGTGTCCTCGTGGATGGGGCAGTAGATGGGCGAGAGGACCACCAGCGGTGTGGTCGGCTGGCCTTCACGGATGGTGTCGAGGAAGCCGTGCACGGCCGGGGCGAAGGCGCGCAGGCGCATCAGGTCGGCGTTGACCAGGTTGATGCCGATCTTGATGCTGATCAGTTCTGCGGGGGTGTCGCGCAGCGCGCGGGCGGTGAACGGGTCGAGCAGCGCGCTGCCGCCGAGACCCAGGTTGATCAGCTCCACGCCCCCGGCGGAGGCGGCGAGGGCTGGCCAGGTTGTCGTGGGGCTGGCGGCGTTGGAGCCATGGCTGATCGAACTGCCGTGGTGCAGCCAGGTCCGGCGGCCCCGGTCCGGCATGGGTTCGATCGGGGCGTCCGTGCGCAAGGCGATGAGTTCGGTGGTCTCGTTGTGCGGCAGCCAGACCTCGACGTCCTTGACACGGTCGGGCAGCCCGGTGAAGCGCAGCGTGCCAGCCGGGCCGGGTTGGTTCTCGGCGGTCCCGGTGGTCATGTCGATGGTCAGCGTGTTGCCGCCGGTCACGCTGGCCTGGTCGGTCAGACGGCCGTCGATGAGCAGGTCGTACATGCCGTCCGGGCGGGACGGGGCGCCCGCGTAGTTCCGCTTGGTGGGCAGCGCGTCCAATTCGACGGCGGTGGCCCGGGTTCGGAAGACCAGCCGCACGCCGGAGGGCTGGGCCTCCGCCATGGCAAGTTGGCCGTCGGCGCACTGGGCGCGCGCCCAGGCTGGCAGGCGGTGCGGCAGCACGCCGTGCTCGGTGTGCTCCAGGTCGAGGGCGCCGCGCAGGATGTTCGCGGTGATGGGCGTGGTGATCCAGGTGTGCATGGTCTCAGCCTGTTGAAGAGGATTTCCGGGTCGTTCACATCCGCCGATGCGGGGCCTGGTCATGGTGCGGGCCAGTTCCGCAGGAGGGCGTCGAGGGCGTCGAGGGTTCGTGACCAGGTTTCCTGCGTGTCGGGGGCGCTGTGGCTGAATCCGCCGCCCATCTCCAGGCTGACGTAGCCGTGGAAAACGCTGCCCAGCAGCCGGACCGCGTGCGTCTGGTCCACCCCGGTCAGGTCGTAGCCGCGCAGGATCGCGCGGGTCATCTGCGCGTGCCTGCCGCCTGCGCTGGCGGCTGCCGTCTCCGGGTCGAGTCGGAGCTGGGCCGCGGCGTAGCGACCAGGATGCTCGCGGGCGTAGTCGCGGTAGACGTTGGCGAAGGCGACGAGGGCATCCTTGCCAGCCCGCCCGGCCAAGGCGTCGGCGGCTCGGTCAGCGAGCTCCTCCAGGGCGAGCAGGGCGATCTTGGTCTTGAGGTCGTGGGAGTTCTTCAGGTGCGAGTACAGACTCGCGACCTTGACGTCGAACCGCCTGGCCAGCGCCGAGACGGTCACCTCGTCGAAGCCGACCTCGTCGGCCAGTTCCGCCCCGGCCCACGCCAGGCGCTCGGCAGTCAGCCCTACTCTCGCCATAGCCCGCCCCTCATTCGGCGAAGGACATTATGCATTTGCCTAATACCTTTAGGCAAATGTCCGCGCGCCACGGCAGCAGCCGCGACAAGCGTGGGTACGCCCCCTACATCAGCGTCAGCTGGGCTGGGCGGGGGCGGCGGGCGGGGGTTTCGGATTCGGTGACCGTGTCCCCGAGGCCGGTCAGGAACGGGCTGCGGGTTCGGTCCTGGGTGCCGCCGCGGATCGTGCGGCGAGTTGCGTGGGTGAGGTAGAGGTGGTCTTGGGCTCGAGTCATGCCGACGAAGAACAGACGGCGTTCCTCGGCGACCTCGGCTCCGGTGGGTTCGGTGCCCGGCCAGCGCAGCGGAAGCAGCCCGTCTTCGCAGCCGACCAGGAAGACCACCGGGAATTCCAGGCCCTTGGCGGCGTGCAAGGTCAGCAGGGAAATCGCCTCGGCGCGCGGGTCGAGGGTGTCGACCTCGGCGCCCAGCAACACCTCCCGGCAGAACTGCTGCACGTCGTCTCCGCACCGCTGGGCCAGCGGACCGAGCAGTTCCACGGCGGTGTGGATGTCGTGTCGGGTGTCCTCGGTGACGATGTCGGCGACCGCTTTCGCGGCCATGCGCAGCTGGTCGGCGACCGGGCCGGTGCGGTCGCCGACGTGCAGCAGTTCGCGCACCAGGAGTTCGACGCCGGGGCGGTTGGCAAGCCGGTCGTGGGAGCGTTTCTGCACCGGCAGTCCGCAGCGGGTCAGCTCGTCGAGCACCGCACGCGATTGGGCATCCGTGCGGTAGAGGACCGCGATGTCGTTGAAGCCGATGCCGCCCGGCCCGTCGCCGAGGACGCGGCCGCTGTCGAGGGAATGGAAGGACGCCCCGCCGAGCAACTGGTCGATGGTGCGTGCCACGAAGGCCGCCTCGGCGCGTTCGTCGCTGGCCTGGTGGCGCACGATGCGGTGTGCCTCGCGGTTCGCGGCGGGGTGCAGCTGCCGGTCGGTGACCAGTGTGGACGGTGCGATGGCGCGGGTCGCGCCGGTGAGGATGTGGGCGCCGCTGCGGTAGTTTCGGGTCAGCGCCAGCACCGGGGCGGCGGGGTAGTCCTGTTCGAAGCGCAGGAAGAAACCGACGTCGGCGCCGCGGAAGGAGTAGATCGCCTGGTCCGGGTCGCCGATGGCGGTGAGGTTGGCCTCGGCCGGGGCGATCAAGCGCAGCAGCCGGTACTGCAACTCGTCGACGTCCTGGTACTCGTCGACGGTGATCCACTGGTAGCGCTGTCGGTATTGCTCGGCGACGCCGGGGTGCTCGGTGAGCAGTTGCACCGCCAGCACCACGAGGTCGTCGAAGTCCACCAGGTTCGCAGCGCGCAAACCGGCGAGGTATTCCGCCAGCACCGCCTCGGTTTCCGGATCGCTCTGCCCGCCGCGGCGGGCCGGGGACAGTTGCGCCTTCACCCGTCGCGCGCTGCGCTCGTCACCGGTGATCGCGGTGAGGATCTCGTGCTGCCGCGCGGCGTCGGCCAGCCCGAAGTCGGCGTCCAGCCCGAGGAGTTCGTGGTGTTCGCGCAGGATCTGCAGTCCGAAGGAGTGGAAGGTCGCCACGGTCATCTGCCGCGCGGCGGCACCGATGAGCGCCTGCAGTCGTTCGGTCATCTCCTCGGCGGCGCGGCGGGTGAAGGTGATCGCCAGGCACGCGTCGGCCGGGACGTCGCGTTCCAGGACCAGGTGCGCCAGCCGGTGGGTGACGGTGCGGGTCTTGCCGGTGCCGGGACCGGCCACGATCAACAGCGGCCCGTCCGCGACCTCCGCCGCCGCGCGCTGGTCGGGATCCAGCCCGGCCAGCACTCCCGAGCCGGTGGCCACTGTGACGGCCGCTGGTTCCGGTGCGGGTTCGACAAGCGGCGGGGCGATCGGTGCGGCTGCGGCTGCGGGTTCGGGTTCTGGCTGCGGGGTGAACAGGGCGTCGTCGAACAACGCGGGCGCGTTGCCGGTGCGCAGCCGGGTGAGTTCGGCGGGTTCGAAGACGCGGATAGTGCCGTATTCGCCGTCGTAGCCGGGGTCGCGCAACACCTGGCCCTGCCGCAGCCGCTCGATCGCCTCGGCCACCGCGGCGTTGCTGGCGCGCAGCTCGTCGACCGGAACGTCTTCCAGGATCGCCAGTTCGGGGCCGTGGGTGGCGGTGAGGTCGCTGATCTCGCCGAAGACCTTCTTGCTCTTCGGCCCCACACCGAGGATTTCACCCACGATCTCGGGCAGCGGGATGAGGTTGCGGAAGCCCGCCGCGCCGGACGGGCGGGCCCCCTCGGCGCGGTCGGCGAGCGCGTCGACGCGGTGCAGCACGCCGACGGTCAGCGGCTTGCCGCAGCCGGGGCACAGTCCACTGTGGGCACGGGTGTCGCCCGGTTCGAAGCGAACCTGGCACTTGCGGTGGCCGTCGAGGTGGTACTTGCCTTCTTCGGGGAAGAACTCGACGGTGCCCGCGAACCCGTCGCCGGTCTCCAACCCGCGTTTGACCGCGAAGTAGTCCAGTTCGGTGTTGAAGACGCTGGCCTCCCGGCCCAGCATCGGCGGCGAATGCGCGTCGGAGTGGCTGACCAGGGTGTACTTGTCCAGCGCGGAAACCCGCCAGTTCATCTCCGGGTCGCTGGACAACCCCGTTTCCAGCGCGAAGATGTGCCCGGCCAGATCCCGGTAGCAGTCCTCGATCGCGTCGAACCCGGCCTTGGAGCCCAGCACCGCGAACCACGGCGTCCAGATGTGCGCGGGCACCAGGTACGAGCCGTCGCCGGATTCCAGGGTGATCTCCAGCAGATCGCGGGAATCCAGGCCCAGGATCGGGCGGCCGTCCGAGCCGAGGTTGCCGATGCGCCCCAGTCGCCGGTTGAACTCCTCGGCGGCGGCGAAATCCGGCACGTAGCACAGGTGGTGGACCTTGCGGGTGCGCTCGCCGTACTTGTAGATCGTCGAGATCTCCACCGACAGCATGAACCGCACCTGCCCGCCGCAGGTGGGCGGCAGGCTGCGGGTGAGGTCCCGGTCCAGGTCCCCGCGCAGCCGGAACAGGCCCGGCTCGGCGGGTTCGAGGACCTCGCGCAGGTGCGCGAACCAGGCCGGGTGGGTGAAGTCGCCGGTACCGACCAGCGAAATGCCTTTGCGGCGCGCCCACCAGGTCAGATGCTCGATGTCGCAGTCCTTGCTGCAGGCGCGGGAGTACTTCGAGTGGATGTGCAGATCGGCGTAGAAGCGCACCCGGCGATCTTGCCAAAAGGTCATCGGCGTTCCCGCCGGGGGCTGGTTGCCGTGGCCCGCACACTGCTGGGCTGGTCAGGGCGCGCTGGATGTCGGTGCGGCCGCCTAGATTCCGGACATGGCTGATGTGCGCACGATCCAGGTGACCTTCGACTGTGCCGACCCGCGAGCGCTGGGGATGTTCTGGAACCAGGTGTTGGGGTACGACGTGCCGTCGCCCCCGCCCGGCTTCGCTTCCTGGGACGCGTTCGCGGCGACGCTGCCGCCGGAGCAGCGCAATGAACGGTGGGCAGCGGTGGATCCGGAGGGCGTCGGCCCACGGTTGTTCTTCCAGCGCGTGCCCGAGCACAAGACCGTGAAGAACCGGCTGCACCTCGACGTCCGGGCGGCGCCCGGACTGCAGGGGCAGGAGCGGATGGCGGCGCTGGAGGCGGAGTGCGAGCGGCTGGTGGCGTTGGGGGCGAGTCGGCAGCGCCGCGTCGATCCCGCGCCGCCGATGGAGGCCGGGTTCATCGTGATGACCGACCCGGAGGGCAACGAGTTCTGCCTGGACTGACCAGCCGACGGCTGCAGTGGGTCGGGCTGGCTGTGCTCGTCCCCGCGTCGGGGACACGCGTCGCGAGCCCGGACTCCGATCACCTGCGTGGTTGGTTCGTCGTGGGGGTCACCAGTGGGTGGGGTGGGTGAGGGCGGGTGGCAGCTTGGTGGCCGCATTGCCTTTGGCCGCGTTGAGTTGGGCTTGGGTGAGGAAGATGCTGCCGGTGAGGTCGGCGCCGCGCAGATCGGTGTCCCGGAAGTCCGCCCCGATCAGGTCGGCCGAGCGCAGATCGGCGTTGCGGAGGTCGGCAGCGATGAGGTAGGCCCCGCGCAGGTTGGCTGCCCGCAGGTTCGCGCCGTTTAGTTTGGCACCGATGAGGTCGGCGCCCCGGTGGTTCTTCTTGCGGCCCGCGACCTCGGCGCGCACCAGTTCGCTGGTGCGCAGCAGCAGGGCGTTGATGTCCTCGCGCAGCGCCGCGACATCGGCTTCGGCGAGCGTTTCGGCGCTGCTGCGGGTGAGTCGGTCGGTGCGCTCACGCGCGCGGCGCAGGTCGTCGTGGATGGGATGGGCCGCGGGCCGGGTCAGGGCTTCGGTGAGGTACCACAGCAGTTCGTGCAGTTGCCGCATCACGGGGAAGACGGCGAACATCTGCGCTGCGGTGTGCGGGGCCTGCCGCCAGTCCTGCCCGCCGAAGGTGAGTTGGGAGACCTTTTGCCCGGCGCCGAAGCAGTCGAAGACGGTGCAGCCGGGAAAGCCCCGCTCGCGCAGGTGCGCGTGGATGCCGCAGCGGAAGTCGGCTTGCAGGTTGGCGCAAGCTGCTCCGGCGGCCTTGTCGACGGCGAAATCGGCCGACGCGGCGAAGGGCAGCGCGACGCAGCACAACCCGAAGCAGTGCGCGCAGTCAGCCTGCAGGGTGCTGTCGGTGGACGGTGGATTGTGCTGGTGGGACAACGTGCGTGCTCTCCTGCCGGTAGTGGATGGAGTCATTCTCCGGGTCGGGTGCTGCGCTGGTCCCGGCCGGTGAGCCAGGCGATGACCTGGCGGAGTTCGCGGTATTGGACCGCCGGGTCGAATTCGGGGCCGTCGGACATCAGGTAACTGGTGTCGATGAGCTGCTGGATCCACCGAGCGGCGCGGCGCGCGGGCAGCGCCAGTTGGTGGCCTTCGTCGGCCATCCGCGTCAGCAGGGTGCTGAGGGTGTGGTGGGTGCGTTCGGCGTCGGCGATGAGCAGTCGGGCGAACTCCACGTCCCGGTTGGCCTGCAGCACCGCCGCCGCGGCCAGTCCCGGAGTCAGCGGATTGGCGAGATCGGCGGCGAAGTGCTCCACGAGCAGGTCGAGTCCGGCGGATGCTGGCGTGGTGTCCAGCGCCCGCGCGCAGATCTCCGCGTTGCGCGCCACGTCGTCGCTGAACAGCGCGTGGAAGATGGCGCGTTTGCTGTCGAAGTAGTGGAAGAGGGTGCCGGAGCCGATGCCTGCGCGTCGGCAGATTCCCGCGGTGGAGGTGCCGTCCACGCCGTTGGTGGCGAACTCCCCAGCTGCTGCGGCGAGGATCTTGGCACGTTTGCGGGCGTGCTGCTCGGGATTGACGGTGCGCATCACCGCGAGCATAGAACCCGACCTATTACTAGAGCACGCACTCTAGTAATGTGGCTTCGGGATCGAACCGCGAAGTGAGGGGGACACGGCTGTGACGCGTGGACAGATCGACGCACTGCAAGGCGTTGTCGGGTTCATCGGCGTCACGGTGGGAGTGATCCCGCTGGTGCGGTGGATGATCCAGGGCGAGCACGGCGCCGTGTTCCGGTGGTTGTTCGGCAACCCGACGGGATTGCTGGGCTACCTGGTCCCGCTGGTGTTCCTGGCAGTGGTGGTCGCCGCGATCGCGGGCCTGGAAATGCTCAAACGCCGCGCCTGACGCGTTGTCCCCGGTCGGCGGGTGGCTGGTTGATCTGGGAAACGTAGCGTGCGGACCCCTTGCTTTAGCTGTGGGGTGAGCGGGTTATGATCTTGGTTGCCTGGTGATAGCCAAGCCAGGTACGGGGATGGATTGGCCCTGTCGGCCTGTGGAGACCTCGGGGTTGCCCGGTCTGTGAAGCAGGAAGCAGCGGGAAACCGCGAGGGAGTACCGATCCGTATCGACCGAAGGCCGATCGGAATCCTCCGGCTTGTAGCCGTGGGGAGCAGATCAAAGCGTCCGGGCATGGGTGAGCAGCCGGTGCAAGATGTAGCTTCCGAGGAACACGCCGAGGGCACCTGCCGGTTTCCGGGGTGTTCGCGAGATGTGTTGCGCACCGGAGGGCCGGGACGTCCCTCGGAGTACTGCGATCTTCCCGAGCACACCCGGTGGCGGGCGTGGAAGGAACGGCAGCGGCTGCAGGCGGTGCAGGAGCAGGCCCCAGCGTCGCCGGTGGCGGTCGCCGAGTACGACGGGGCGCGGCTGCGGGCCGAGGAGTTGCTCCGGCAGTACCGCCTCCTGTCGGAGCAATTGACCCGGAATCTGCGCGCTGGCATCGCGGAACTCGCTACCATCGCTGATCCCAGTGCGGCTGAAGCGCAGATCCAGACGGCCCAGGCCGAAGCCGCACACCGCATCGCGCAGGCCGAGCAGGCCCTGGCCACCGCGCAGCAGCAACGTCGCGACGCCGAGCAGGCCCGCAGTGCCGCCGAAGACGCGGCCGAGGATGCCGCAACTGCCGCGGAAACCGCCGGGCAGGACGCCGAAAGCGCCCGCAAGGAACGGGATGATGCCGTGCAGCAGGCACATCAGGCCGAACAACGGGCGAAGCAGGACATCGAAGCCGCGCGCAACGAGGCCGAAGTCGCCATCGCTGCGGCCCGCCGCGAGGCCGATCAGCGGATCGCCGACGCGCGCCAGGCCATGGAACAGGCCAAGGTGGAGGCGGCAGCGGAAATCCAAGCGGCGCAAGAACAAGCCCAGCGGCAGATGGCCGAGGCTGGGCAGCAGCGTGCCGCAGCTGTGGAGCGCGCGGCGCGCGCGGAGCAGACCGCGGAGACCGCGCAGGGCCAGCTGGCGGAACTCAAGCAAGCCGCGGAGCGAGCACGCGCGGAGGTGCAGCGCCAGCGCGAGGAGCTTGCGACGCTGCGCGAGCAGCAGGCCGCGGAGCTGCAGCGATCGCGGACGGAGGCTGCGGAGCAGCTGCGGACCGAACGGGAGGCCGCCGCGCAGCAGGTGGCGGCCGTGCAGGATGCGCGGGCGCAGACGCTGGCGCGCGCCGAGCGCGCGGAGCGGCAGCTGGACGCGGCGACGGAGGAGCTGCGGACGTTGCGGGCGGCGGAGCAGGAGCCGCAACCGCCGGAGACCGCACCAGCGCTGCGAACTCGGCCGGACGGCCCAGGCGCTGCGGGTTGGGTATCGCGGCGCTGACCGCGCGCTCCACCTCCTCGGTCAATTTCCCGTCGTAAATGGGCGTGTCGAACGCTCCGGCCACGACGGTGTTGACGCGCACGCCCTTGCCCAGCAGTTCCCGGGTGGCGGGCAACGTCATCCCGATCAAACCGGCCTTGGTGGCCGCGTAGCCGGTATGCCCGGCGACGCCGTCGTAGGCGGCGATCGAGGAGGTGTTGATGACGATGCCGCGTTCGCCGGTCTCGTCGGGTGCGTTGCGCAGCATCGCCGCGATGCTGTGGCGCATCACGTCGAACGTGCCGACCAGGTTGGTGTTGACCAGGCGTCTGTCTTTCTGACGTGCGGATCACCCGCGGTGCGTGCCGCAGGCACGAGGCCCGCTCCGGCAGCCGCGCATCGGGCTTCCAGGACCTCACCAGCAATTTCCGCGAGTTCCGCCGGGACAGCCAGGGTCCTGGTCACAGGGGTGTCGCCAGGGCCAGGCTTGATGGGGCGTGAGCGCCTACTGTGCAGATGTGAGTCGGTCCAACGAACTGGGTGCCTACCTGCGCGCCCGCCGGGACCTCGTCAAGCCCCAGGACATCGGCCTGGCCATGCGGGGACCGCGCAGCGTGCCCGGCCTGCGGCGCGAGGAGGTCGCGCAGCTGGCGGGCATCTCCGCCGAGTACTACCTGCGACTGGAGCAGGGCCGCGACCAGCGCCCTTCACCGCAGGTCCTCGACGGGCTCGCCCGTGCGCTGGGACTGGAGGCAGAAGCGACCGCCTACCTGCACCAGCTCGCCAAGTCCAGCCCGCGTCGGCATGCGGCCCGCCGCCGCGCGGAACGCGTGCCGGAGGGCATCCGCCAGCTGGTCCTGTCACGCACCGACCTTCCCGCGCTGGTGCTAGGCCGCTATCAGGACGTCCTGGTCGCCAACGATTTTGGCGATCGCGCTGTCCTCGGCGCACGTGCCGGGGGAGAACGCCGTGCGCTCGGCCTTCCTCGACCCCGAGGTCCGCGCGCTGTACGGCGATGACTGGGAGCGCATCGCCGCTGGCTCGGTGTCGGCGATCCGGGCGCTCGCCGGGCCCGAGAGCCGGGACCCGCAGTTGGCCGAACTGGTCGGGGAGTTGTCGGTGCGCAGCGAGGAGTTCCGCCAGCTGTGGGTGCGCCACGACGTCGCCCCGCGCACCGGCGGCTCCACTGACGGGCTGGTCCTCGTCCTCTTCCACGCGGCCCCCGGCAGCGCGGCGGCCCAATCGCTGGCGCTGCTCGCCCATCTCGCCACGACGACACCGCTGCGACGCCGGTGTCCGAGGACGACAACGTCCTGCGCCGGTGAATGCCACGGGCCTGGGCGGACCAGCCGCCCAGGCCCGATCTAGTTGCTGGGTGGTGTTTCGTCCTGTGCGGAGGCGTTGACGCGGTCCGCGGTTCGCTGGAGGTGCTCCCGCATGATCGACATCGCCTTGGTGGTGTCGCGGGCGGCGATGGCGTCGATCAACGCGCTGTGCTCCGCCACACCGCGGGGACCCATCAGCGGCGCGACCTCCTTCGCTTCGCGCAGCGACATCAGCAACGGGCCGTGGAAGGACTGCACCAGCATCTCGATGGCCGGGTTGTGGGTGCACGCCGCGGCGCGGGTGTGGAAGTCGGCTGACATCGACACGGTGTACTGATTCGCATCGACGGCGGTCTGGTGGGCGGCCACCATCTCGCGCAGCGCGGCGATGTCCTCGTCGGTGGCCCGCTCGACGACGAGCGGGACGATGCCGAGTTCGAAGACCATTCGCGCCTCGGTCACGTTGGAGGCGGTCAGCGGCGAGAGGTTGAGCAGGTCGGCGAGCCCTTCGCCGACCTGCTCCGAGGTCGGCGAGGTGACGAAGGCGCCACCGCGGGCGCCGACGCGGATTGTGATCAGGCCGCTGGCTTCGAGTACCCTCAGTGCCTCCCGGACGGTGACTCTGCTGACTCCGAAGCGTTCGCACAGGGCTCGTTCGCTCGGCAGCCGGTCACCCGGTGTCAGCCTGCCCTGGCGGATGAGCACCTTCACCTGCTCCACAATGGCTTGGGAGACGCGGCTCAGGCTGACGGCCTGGAACATGTCGCCGTCTTGCCCCGTGGGTGTTCCTGTCGGCTTGGGTTGGTCGCGCGAAACCATGCACCCATCCTCCCATCTCATCGGTCAAACCATTTGACAACCACTGAACCACACTCTATGGTCTTACCAATAGTCCAAAGTAGAAGTGGAGTCCCATGGTCGCCATGCCGGACCTCTCCCTGGGGGATCTCGTCAAGGAAACCCAGGACACCTTCGAGGTCAACACGGACGTCTACACCAACCCCGCGGTCTTCGAATCGGAGATGCGCAACATTTTCGAAAGCGGTTGGGTGTTCGTCGCGCACGAGTCCCAGGTGCCCGAACCCGGGGACTACAAGACCACCTCGATAGGCACTCAGCCGGTTGTGGTGAGTCGACACGAGGACGGCCAGATCTACGTGCTGCTCAACCGGTGTCGCCACCGGGGCACCGTGGTCTGCCGGGCCGAGGTCGGTCACTCCAATTATTTCCGGTGTCCTTACCACAACTGGGGATACGCCAACGACGGCACGCTCGTCGGAATGGCGATGTCGCACGGCTGGAAGGAGGACTTCGACAAATCAGCCTGGGGCCTGAAGCGGGTGCCGCGCGTCGGGATCTACCGCGGGCTGATCTTCGCCGACCTCGCCGAGGACGGGCCGACCCTGGAAGAGCACTTGGGCCCGGTGCGCCCGTACATCGACGCGTGGTTCGACCGGTCGCCGGAAGGTTCGATCACGGTCATCCCGACCGCGCACAAGTACCCCTATCCGGGGAACTGGAAGTGGCAGGCCGAGAACGGCCACGACGGTTACCACGGCAATTACGTGCACGAGTCGTGGCAGCGGGTGCTGGAACGCGCCGGTGAGGCCCCGGTGCGCGACATCCGGAAATTCCGCGCGGACGGCTGCACCCGTGGATTCGTCAACGGGCACGGCTTGCTGGAACGCCCCGGCGGTCTGAACCCGGCCGCGAGCTGGACCGGCCGCATGATGGTGAAGTTCCCCGAATACGAGCGGGCCTTGCGGGAGAAGTTCGACGAGGAATACATCGAATTCGTCTCCGCCCGCCGCAACATCTTCATCTTCCCGAACCTCTACCTGTTCGACACCCAATTGCGGGTGATCAACCCCATCGCGGTGGACTCCACCGAGGTCTACCTCTACGTGTACGCGCTCGACGGGGTGCCCGAAGCGCTCAACGAGGGCCGCTACCGCGCCCACGAGCGCTTCTACGGGCCGTCGGGCTTCGGCGCGCCAGACGACGTCGAGATCTTCGTGTCCAACCAGAGCGGAGTTCGCGCGCGCGGCGTCGAGTGGGCCCTGATGTCGCGTGGGCTGCACCGCGAGACCACCAACGACAAGGGCGAGGTCGTGGGGCACAGCACCGACGAAACGCCAGTGAGGTCGCTGTACCGGCAGTGGAAGAGGTGCATGGCATGAGTACCACCACCGACGCGCAGGTGGCGAGCAGCAACGGGGCGTCCCAACCGGCGACGCTGACCGTCGCGGAGGCCGAGGCCCTCGTCTACCGCGAGTGCCGACTGCTCGACGAAGTGCGCTACGAGGAGTGGCTGGAGCTGTTCACCGCCGACGGCGTGTATTGGATTCCGGTCCACGACGGCGAACTGGCGGACGCCGACTCGAAGGTGTCCATCGTCTACGACGATGCCGAACGCCGGGCCGAGCGGGTGTTCCGCACCCTGCACACACCGGTGCTGGACCAGAATCCGCGTTCGCGGACGGTGCACTTCGCCAGCAACGTCGAGGTCGTCGAGGCCGAGGACGGGCCGCGGATCAAGTGCGCCCAGCTGGTCGCCGAGCTGCGGCCCGGTGGGGAGCGGCAGGTGGGGTTGAACCGGACGCGTGTGCTGGCCGGGCGTTGCGAGTACCGGGTGCGCCGCGAGTCCGGCGAGTGGCGGATTACCTTGAAGAAGCTGGTGCTGATCGAGTCCGAGCAGCCGCTGTTCAACCTGGCATTCATTCTGTGAGGTGATCGTGAGCGACCGTTTCGCCGCAGGCCCGGCCTCGCAGCAGGACGAGGCGTCCGGGTGGCCCCGCCGGTCGGGACCGCCGGAGATCTACCAGAACGAGTTCGCGATGGTGGAGGTGAGCCGCTACGAGACCGAAAGCGGCGCGCGTCTGTGCATCCGCGACCTGGCCTCCGGCAACTCGGTTTTCCTCGACCCGCTGGAGTTGGAGGCGTTGACGCGGGCCAGGCACAAGGATTTCGCCCCGCTGGTCGATCCCAGCGACCTGGTGTCCACTCCCGAACCCGACCCAGACGAGGTCTGAGGCGTGCCTGCTCCCCCGGTCAAGGCCGGGGGAGCAGGCACGCGCGTTCCCGCTTCGCGGGCCGAATTCAGCAGTGCGGCTCACGCACTCGTCAATTTCAAGCCGATCGCCGAGTTCCGGGATCGGCTCGTGCCCGGCTGAAGCCGGGTTTTTCTCCCCGATTGGAGGCTTCGATGAGCGTGCCGGACAGTGCGCGGGCGATGGTGGCCACCGATCCGTACGCCATGGAACCCCGCGACATCCCGATCCCGCCGATCGGCCCGGACGAGGGCCTGCTGCGGGTGGAGGTGACCGCGATCTGCGGTACTGACTGGGAAATCTGGGGCCGCCAGTCGCGCGGCGCTGGCCTCGGCCCGCTCATCCTGGGACACGAGAACGTCGGTCGCGTCGTCGCCATCGGCGAGCGCGCGGCCGAGCGTTGGGGTGTCGCGGTCGGCGACCGGATCGCGGTCGAGGAGTTCCTGCCGTGCGGAACGTGTCGACTGTGCCGCGGTGGGAACTACCGGATCTGCGAGGCCACCGACTCGCGGGGCAGCAAACCGTTCCTGCGCTACGGAAGCACTCCGCTGACGGTGGCACCTGCGCTCTACGGCGGGCAGGCCGACTACCTGTACCTGCATCCACGGTCGATCGTGTACCACGTCGGCGAGGACATCAGCCCCGAGCTCGCCGCGCTCTACGTGCCGGTGGGCAACGGAGTTCGGTGGGTGGTGCAGGAAGGTGGCTTGCAGGTCGGTGAGACGGCGGTCGTGATCGGTCCGGGCCAGCACGGGCTGGGTTGCGTGGTCGCGGCCCGCGTTGCGGGTGCGGGCCGGGTGATCGTTGTGGGCACCGCGCAGGACGGTGACCGGTTGGCGGTCGCCAAGGCGCTCGGTGCCGACGAGGTGATCGTCGCTGGCAGCGGCACGAACCCGGTCGAGTCGGTGCTGGATGTGACGTCGGGCCGGGGAGCGGACGTGGTGGTGGATCTGGCCCCCGGCGCCACCGGGACCGTCGAGGACGCGATGGCGATTGCGGGCAAGCGGGGGCGGGTGTTGCTCGCCGCCAGCAAGCACGGCCGCCCCGTGGCGGGCTTCTCCAACGACGTGGTCGTCCGCAAGGAGCTGGTGGTGCGCGGGGTGCGGGGCCACGATCATCGGTCGGTGGAGCCTGCCATCGACATCATCCGATCGCACCGCTTCCCGCTGGAACAGCTGTGCACCCACCGGTTTCCCCTCGAACAAGCATCGGATGCCCTGCACACGGCCGCCAAAGGCGGCGAGCGGGGCGCGATTCACGTGAGCGTGGTGCCTTGACCTTGACTTCACCGGAACTTCGCGAGCAGGTCGCGCTGGCCTGCCGGGTGTTGGCCGCGACCGGCCTCGTGGAGAACGTGCTCGGGCACGTCAGCGTGCGGACGTCGCAGAGCAGCCTGCTGGTGCGTGGCCGTGGTCCGAACGAGCGCGGACTCGCTCACACCACAGTGGACGATGTTCATGAGGTTCCCTTCGACGGTGCGGCCCGGGAGGGGGATTGGGCGCCGCCCCAGGAGCTGCCGCTGCACGTGGAACCGATGCGCCGTCAGCCGGAGGTCACCGCCGTCGTGCACGCACATCCGCCTGCTGTCGTGGCGGCGACCGTTGCCCGGCTGCCGTGGCGGCCGGTGGTGGGCGCCTACGACATTCCAGCCGCGCGGATGGCGGCCGAGGGGATCCCGGAGTGGCCGCGTTCGGTCCTGGTCCGGCGTGCGGATCTGGCCCACCAGCTCCTCGATCACATGGGGCAGCGGCCGGTGTGCGTGTTGCGCGGGCACGGTCTGTTGAGCGTGGCCGGGGGTGATCCGATGACGGCGATCGCGGCGGCGGTGGTGCAGGCGGTCGCGGTGGACTCGCTGGCGCGGATGATGCTGGCCGCGGCTTCGGCCGGGTCGGGGCTGGAGTCGATCCCCGAGGAGGATTTGGCCGAGCTGCCAGACCTGGGCGCCGGGTTCAACGTGTCGATGATGTGGCGTCACCTGCTGACGCGGTTGCCTTGACGCGGCGCAGGATCGGCAGCACCGCCACCGCCGCCAGCAGCGCCGTCCCGGCCGCCAGCCACAGCCCGGCGCGGGCTCCGAAGCGCTCGCACCACCAGCCCAGCAGCGGCCCGCCCAGCGGTGTCGTGCCGAGGAAGACCAGGCTGTGCAGGCTGATGACGCGGCCCTGAAGCCCCTTTTCGGCGCGTAGTTGCAGCAGTGTGCGGGTCAGGGTGTTGAAGCTGATGTTCGCGATTCCCATCGCGGTGACCGCTACGAGCGTCAGCGACAGTCCTGGGGTGAGGGCGGTGGCGGCGTTGGTCGCGGCGAATGCCACGGTCCACCACACGACCCCGCGCAGGCCGACTTCTTCGCGGCTGGCCGCCACGAGCGCGCCGAGTGCGGCGCCCAGGCCGAGCGCGCTGGTGAGCGCGCCGTATCCGGAGGCGCCGCTGTGCAGGTCGTCGCTGGCCAGCAGCGGCAGCACGACCCGGAAGTTCTGGCCGAACAGGCCGATCACGGTGACCAGCACCAATGTCGCGGTCATCTCGGGGCGGGCCAGCACGTAGCGCAGCCCTTCCAGGGAGCCGGTCGGGGTGGTCCGCCGCGCGTCGGCGGCAGCCGGGGGTTCCGGGGCCATGCGCAGCAGTCCGATCAGCACCGCGACGAACGAGACGGCGTTGATCGCGAAGGCGGTGCCCACTCCGGTGACGGCGATGACCACCCCAGCCAGTGCCGGGCCCACCAGTCGGCCAGCGTTGTGCACGGTGGAGTTCAGGGCCTGGGCGTTGGCGTAGTCCTCCGGCGGGACCTTGTCGGTGACCAGCGCCTGGCGGGCGGGTGTGTCCAGCACCGTCACGAGACCGAGGCCGAGCGCGAGCGCGTAGACCATCCACAGCTGCACCAGCCCGGTCAGGCTCAGCACCGCCAGCGCGGCAGCGAGCAGGGCGCTGGCGGTCTGGGTGCCGATGAGCAGTCGACGGCGGTCCAGCCGGTCCACCAGGGCGCCGCCCCACAGTCCGAGCAGCAGGGTCGGCAGGAACTGCAGCGCCGAGGTGATGCCGAGGGCGAGGCCGTTGTCGGTGAGCTGGACGACCAGCCAGTCCTGGGCGACCCGCTGCATCCAGGTGCCGATGACGGAAACGGCGTGGCCGAAGAGGAATCGCCGGTAGTCGCGATGTCGCAGTGATCGCACCGTCCTGGCCACGATCCGCGGGCGTAGCCGGTGAGCCAACGATCGCGCCATGCGCCAAACCCCTTCCGTTTGAGGACTAATGGTAATACCATGTTTTCCGCTAGTGATCGCTCCGGATCGTTTTCCGGGGCGAGGCCCGTCTCGCGATCACGCGGACGATGAGGGGAGCGATCCCGGTGGAAAACGATGACGATGGCGGCTCTTCTGACGTCGTCCCGACGGTCGGGGTAATCGGCCTGGGGGCGATGGGGCTGCCCATCGCCGGGCATTTGGCGAGATCCGGGATCGCTGTGACCGTTCATGATCTGGACCCGGACCGCGCAGATGCGGCGGCGGCTTTCGGCTGCGCGGTGGCCGATGGTGCGGCCGTGGTCGCCGAGGCGAGCGCGGTGACGTTCGTGCTGGTGCCCTCCGACTCCGACGTCCGGGCGGTGTGCCTCGACGCTGGAGGTGTCGTCGACCGGGCGGGCACCGACGGCGTGATCGTCGTGTGCAGCTCCGTGCATCCCGCGACCGTGCGGGAGATCGACGCGGCGGTGGCCGGGACCAACGGTCGCCGCCGCGTGCTGGATGCCGCGTTGACCGGCGGCGTGCGCGCGGCGGAGGAAGGAGCGGTCAACCTGCTCGTCGGCGGACCGGCCGAGACGCTCGAACGTGCCAGGCCGGTGCTCGAACCCTGGTGCGCCACCGTGCACCACCTCGGTGAACTGGGTGCGGGACAGATCGCGAAGAGCGCGAACAACCTCGTGCACTGGGCGCAGATCTGCGCCATCGAGGAAGCGCTGGATCTCGCCCGGCGCTACGGGCTGTCGGTTCCGGCCGTGCGCGCCGCGCTGATGGACGGGCCGACCGACAGCCGAACTCTGCGGGAACTCGAACGGATGCGGTTGACCTGGTGGGCGAAGGATCTCGACACCGTCGACCGGCTCGCTCGGGAGGTCGGCCGCCCGACACCGGTCGCCGATCTGTGCCGGTCCCGGATGTCCGGCATCACCGTCGACGCGTTGGCCGAGCTGCTCGTCTCGGTCGGCGCGGAATCCCCCGCGTTGTTTCGGTCAGGTAACGAGGGTTAAAGGTCATACCGTAAGACCGTAATCTGTGTGCAGCGAACCGCACCACCGTCGAAGGGAACCCAACAGTGCGAGACGACTACCAGAAAGGCGTTCTGTCCAGCGAGAAGCGCAACCTGAGCACTTCCGAGATCGCCGCGCGTGACGAGTTCAACCGCAAGCATCCAATGACCAAGGGCCTCGTCGTCCCGCACGACCTGCGCAAGATGGAGCTGCCCGAACGGCCGTGGCGCAACAACCGCGGGCACTATTTCGACCTCGGCGACTACGAGGTCCTCAACGCGCACCTCTCGGAACTCAAGCCGGGCAGCCCGTCGGTGCGGCACCGCCACACCACGGAGGCATACCTCTACGTCGTGAAGGGCCACGGCTACTCGTTGATCAACTACGACGACGAGCCGATCGAGGTCGTCGAGTGGTCCGAGGGCACCCTGTTCGCCCCACCGCGGTGGGCCTGGCACCAGCACTTCAACCTCGACGAGTCCGACACCGCGCGGTACCTCGCCATCCAGGACACCGGGCTGCTGCGCACCATGCGGCTGCACAACATCGAGCGGCACGGCGTTCAGCTCTCCCCGGAAGAGGCGCGCCCGCTGCTCGACGCCGCGATCGCCGACGGCACGGTGCACGGCGGCATGCGCAGTGGTGACCCCAACACGATCGTCGAACCCGTCAACGACCCCGGAAAGTCCTGACGCCCCGAGGACGACGCCAGGCCGGGCAGCCGAGCCGCACGTGATTCCCGCACGTGGCTCGGCACTGCCCGGCTTTCTCCCACCACACCCCAGGGAGCTCACCGATGCGCTGCCCTTCCCCCCTCCTCGCCCTGTTCCTGATCGTCGGCCTCGCGGTGGCGGGCTGCTCCTCCGGAGCCGCGGACGGCCCCGCCGCGACCGCTGGATCAACCACCGGTACCGACGCCTATGCCGCCTACGCGAACCTCACCGGCCCGGACCGCACGGCCAAACTGCTGGAGGCCGCGAAGTCCGAAGGCGGCGAGGTCGACATCTACACCTCCAACACCGACATCCAGAACCTGATCGACGGTTTCCAGAAGGCATATCCGGACATCAAGGTCAACGCCTTCCGCGCCAACTCCGAAACGGTGTTGCAGCGCATCCTGCAGGAATCCAGCGCGCGCAAGATCGCCAACGATGTTGTGGACACCAACGAGTTCGAACTTCGGGCCCTGAGCAAGGAACACGTGCTCGCGCCCTACAACGGCCCGGCGAAGCAGAACCTGCGCCCGGACGCGATCTACGACGACTGGCAAGCCGAGCGGTTCAACGGGTTCGTCATCGGCTGGAACACCTCCCTCGTGCCCGAGGGGCAGGCACCCAAGAGCTTCACCGACCTCGCGGACCCGAAGTGGCGGGGCAAGGTGGCGCTGGAACTCGGTGACTGGGACTGGTACGCCACGATGCACACCTACCTCACCGACCAGAAGCACATGGCCCCGGAGGCCGTCGACCAACTCTTCCGGCAGGTCGTGGCAAATTCCAAGGTCACCAAGGGCCACACCGTGCAGGGCGAGCTGCTCAGCGCTGGCCAGTTCGCGGTGGCGGCGTCGATCTACAACCACACCGTCGACAACGCGGCCGCCGATGGTGCACCGGTGGCCTGGCATCCCGTCGCCGACCCGGTGATCCTGCGCCCGAACGGGCTGGCGCTGATGGCGCAGCCTCGCCACCCGGCCGCAGCGTTGCTGTGGGCGGACTGGGTGCTCAGCGAGGGGCAGAAGGTGATCGCCGAATCCAACCGGATCCCGGCCGCCGAGAACGTTCCGGGTTACCAGAACCCGATCCCGCCAGGCACCCCGGTGTACGAGATGCCGGAATCGGCCGTGCAGCAGGTCGACATGTGGAACAAGGCGTACGACGACCTGCTGCGCGGTGCGCCGCAGGCTCGGTGAACTCCGTTGCCGCACCTGGAAGTCGCCGCCTGTGAACGCGCCCCGACCCGTGTGGTCCGCCGCGGCGATTGCCAAAACCGAAGGGAACAGTCAATGAGGACTCGATCATTCGCCATGATCGCCGTTACCGGCGTGATGGCGCTGTTAGCCGCGGCGTGCGGAGGCGGTGTCGCAGACACCGGACAGATCGCCGGGGGAGGTACCGCCAACTCCGAGGCGGACAAGGTCTACGCGGAGATCGCCGCTGTACCGCGTGACCAGCAACGCGCCAAAGCCGTGGAACTGGCCAAGCAAGAGGGATCCCTGTCGATCTACTCCTCGATGACCCAGGACGTCGCCGACGTCGTGCGCGACAAGTTCCAGCAGCAGTTCGGCATCCAGGTCTCGGTGTTCCGCGGGAACTCCGAGACGGTCCTGCAGCGAATCCTGCAGGAGGGCGGGGCGAACCGGCTCGGCGCGGACGCGGTCGAGACGAACTTCGCCGAGATGGCCGTGCTCGCGCATGAAGGCATGCTGGCCGACTACACCGGGACCGGCCTCGACAAGGTCAAGGACACCGGCAAGTTCGACCACTGGACCGCCAGCCGGTTCAACGTCTTCCTGCCCGCGTGGAACACCAACCTGATCCGTCCCGGTGAGGAGCCGCGCAGTTGGGAGGAGCTCGCCGACCCGAAGTACCGCGGCAAGATCACGCTGGAGGTCTCCGACAGCGACTGGTACGAGAACGTCACGAAGTACTGGCTCGACCACGGCAAGTCGCAGCAGGAGGTCGACAACCTCTGGCGCGGCATCGTCAGCAACGCCAAGGCCGCCAAGGGGCACACCACGATGATGGAGCTGCTTGGCGCGGGCCAGACCCCGATGGACGCGATGAACTACACCTACATCACAGAGCGGGCCAGGGTGGACGGGGCACCGGTCGCCTACCGCCTCGCCGATGGCACGAACCCGATCCCCGCTTTCGCGCGGCCGAACGGGGTGGGCATGCTCCGCGGCGCCAAGAACCCCGCGGCGGCGTGGTTGTTCTACGACTGGATGCTCAACGAAGGCCAGCAGGTGCTCGTCGACCTGCACCTGACGCCGTCGACCGACGTGCCCGGTGACAACAGCTTCAAGGGCATCAACCTCGTTCCCTTCGACGTCGAGGGCCTGACCAAGGAGGGCGCCGACTGGGACAGGAAGTACGACGAGCAGTTGCGCGGGGTCGAGCAGGTGCCGAACTGACACGACAGCCCCATTCCGCCAACAGCTCCCAGGTGAGGTGACACATGACCGCAACGAGTCCTCCGACACCGGTCACGAGCCATTCCGGTGTGACCGATTCGCCTTCCCGGTTACGCCGGTTCCTGACCCCGCAATTTCTCATCGTCGGCGGCGCGATGGTGGTCGTCGCGTTCCTCGCGGTCGTACCGCTGGCCTACCTGCTGCACGACACGTTCACCGGCAGTTCGGGGCTGACCTTCAGCGCGTTCGCACGCGCTTACGGCGGCAACTCGCAGTCCGGGGAAATGCTGCTGAACTCGTTGTGGTTCGCCCTGGGTTCGGCGGTGCTCGCCCTGGTGGCGGGGACGGTCCTGGCCTACGTGCAGGTCCGCACCGACGTGCCGTTCAAGGGTCTGCTGTTCGCCGCGTCCCTGATCCCCCTGATCGTGCCGGGGATCCTGTACGCGGCGTCGTGGATCTTCTTGGGCGACCCCGCCATCGGGCTGGTCAACACGCTGTTCTTCCAGCCGCTGTTCGGCGCCAGCCCGGTCAACGTGTTCAGCGTCTGGGGCATGATCTGGGTCCAGGGCCTGCACCTTGCCCCGGTGGCGTTCCTGCTGATGGTGGCGGCCTTCCGGGCGATGGACCCGTCGCTTGAGGAGTCCGCGGCGATGTCGGGCGCCTCGCGCCTGACGATCCTGCGGCGCATCACCGTCCCGCTGCTGCGACCCGCGCTGATCTCCGGTGCGCTGCTGATGTTCGTGCAGTCGCTGGAGAGCTTCGAGGTGCCGGGCCTGCTCGGCCTGCAGAACGGCATCTACGTGTTCACCAGCCGGATCTACTTCGTGCTTCGTGCCTACCCGATCGACTACGGCGCCGCTGGCGCGTACGCGGTGGGTCTGCTGGCGATCGCCGCGGCCGGGGTGTTGTTCGCCAACTGGTTGCAGCGCAACGCGCGCGGCTTCCAGACCATCACCGGAAAGGCGTTCCGCCCCCAGCCGGTCCACCTCGGGCGGGCTCGGCCGTGGGTGGGTGCGGGCGTGCTGCTGTACTTCATCATCACGGCCGTACTGCCGGTCGCCGTGCTCATCTACGCGTCGCTGCTGAAGTTCTACGCGGGACCGTCGATGGAAGCGTTGCGGACGATGACGTTCGACAACTTCGTGGCGGTGTTCAACATGCCGCTCGCCGGTACTGCGCTGAAGAACTCGCTCCTGCTGGGCATCGGATCCGCGACCGTGGTCATGCTGCTGTGCGCGATCGTGTCGTGGGTGGTGGTGCGCACCAAGCTGCCCGGCCGCCGGGTGCTGGACGTGCTGGCGTTCACCCCGATCGTCATCCCCGGACTGGTCCTCGGGCTCGCCTTGTCGTTCGTGTACCTGCGGGTGCCGCTGCCCATCTACGGGACCCTGCTGATCTTGCTGATCTCCTACTGCACGCGGTATCTGCCCTACGGCATGCGCTATTCGTCGGCTGCGATGGCGCAGATGTCGCAGGAGTTGGAAGAGTCGGCGCAGGTGTGCGGCGCGTCGTGGTTGCAGACGTTCCGCCGGGTGCTCGTTCCGCTGGCCAGCAGCGGCATCCTCGCTGGCTGGGTCTACATCCTCGTGGTGTCATTCCGGGAGCTCTCCAGCACGATCTTGTTGTACAGCCCCGGGAACGAGGTGCTCTCGGTGCTCATCTGGGAGCAGTTCGAGAACGGCCAGTTCACCACGCTCGCCGCGATCGGCGTGTGCATGGTGACGATCCTGCTCGTGCTGGTCTTCATCGCCCACCGCCTCGGTGCTCGCGTTGGGCTGCAGTCGGACAACGCCAGCTAGCCATCCGTAGGAGCGGACATGTTGAACGTGGACAATCTCGTGAAGAGTTTCGACAGCACGGGTGGTGGTCGCAAGCGTGCCACCGAGCGCAAGCGCGTCTACGCCATCGGCGGTGCGAGTTTCGACGTGCAGGAAGGGGAACTGTTCACCCTGCTGGGACCGTCGGGGTGCGGGAAGACGACCACGCTGCGGTCCATCGCGGGGCTCGAACGTCCCGACAGCGGGCGGATCACGCTCGGCGACCGGGTGCTCTTCGACGCTGGCAAGGGTGTCAACGTGGCGGCCAACCGCCGCGAGCTGGGCATGGTGTTCCAGTCGTACGCGATCTGGCCGCACATGAGCGTGTTCAAGAACGTGTCGTTCCCGCTGGATGTGCTGCCCCGCAACCGCAGGCCCAAGCGGCAGGAGATCAGCGAACGCGTCGAGCGGGTCCTGCAGGTCACCGAGCTGTCGGAGTACGCCGCCCGCCCGGCCACGAAGCTCTCCGGCGGCCAGCAGCAACGGCTGGCGCTGGCGCGCGCCCTGGTCATCCAGCCCGACCTGATGCTGCTCGACGAACCGCTGTCCAATTTGGACGCCAAGTTGCGGGAGAACATGCGCTTCGAGCTCAAGCGGCTGCAGCGCGAACTGGGTCTGACCGCCATCTACGTCACCCACGACCAGTCCGAGGCGCTGGTGATGTCCAGCCGGATCGCCGTGATGAACGGCGGCAACATCGAGCAGATCGGCAAGCCGCGCGCGGTTTACACGAATCCGGCGACGAAGTTCGTCGCCGAGTTCATCGGCACCTCCAACTTCGTCAAGGGGGTGGTCGCCTCGGTCGACGGTGACGAGGTGGCCGTGGACACGGTCGAAGGCCGATTGGTCAGCAAGTGCGGGGAGGTCCCACCGCCCGCGGTGGGTGCGGACGCGCTGCTGTCGCTGCGGCCGGAGAGCATCGACGTCTCGCTGACCCAAGGTCCGTCCACGGTGAACACCTGGTCCGGTCAGGTGCTCACCCGCGCGTTCATGGGCGATGCGGTCGATCACGTCGTGGGCGTTGGCAAGTTGGAGATCCGCACCCGCTCGAACCCGACGCAGTCGATCGAGCCGGGCACCCGGGTGCACCTGTCGGTGGATCCGACGAAGGTCATCTTGGTGCCCGTGGGTTGAGGCGGTTCGCGCGGATCACGACGCCTGCGTCCGGGCCGGGAACCGGCGGAGTCCAGACGGTGTCTGCGGTTCCGCTGGGCGCCCACCGGCGCACCCCAATCTGCACACCCTCAAACAGGAGTTTCGGTGGGAATTCCCGTCGTATTGCGCAACCGCGACTTCGACCTCTACTGGGGCGGTGTCGTGCTCAGCCAGATCGGCACTCGTGGGGCGGTGGCGGCCAACCTCTACCAGGTATACGAGCTCACCCGGTCGACGCTGCAGGTCGGGATGGTCGGCCTGGCGCAGGCGGTGGCGCTGCTAGTGCTCTCCCCGCTGGGTGGTGTGCTCGCCGACCGGATGGACCGCCGCCGCCTGTTGCAGTGGACGCAGGGTGTGGCGCTGGTGGTCTCGGCGGTCCTGGCCGCCGTGACCTTCGCCGGGGTCGCGACGACGTGGATGGTGGCGACCTCGGCGTTGCTGGCGACCGCGGCGGCGACCTTCGACCAGCCCGCTCGGCAGGCGCTGATCCCGGCGCTGGTTCCGCGTGACCGGCTCGTCGACGCCTTCGCGCTGCTCAACCCCTCGCGGGAGTTGGCAGTGCTCGTCGGTCCCGCGTTGGCCGGTGTGCTCATCGCCGCTTGGGGTGCGGGCGCGGTGTACGCGTTCGACGCGATCACCTACGCGGCGATGGTGGTCATGCTGGCGATGATCAAGATTCCGCCGCTGATCCCGGACAAGCCGCACGCCCCGATCCTGGCCAGCCTCCGGGAAGGCGCGGCCTACGTCCGCGGGCGCCCGTTGATCTGGCAGTTGATGGGATTGGACCTCGCGGCAACGGTTTTCGGGGCGTACCGCGTGCTGCTGCCCGCCTACGCCCTGGACGTCCTGCACGCTGGTCCCACCGGCTACGGGTTGTTGTCCGCGGCCCCGTCGGCGGGTGCGCTGATCGGTTCGGTGTTGGTGTTCCGGCTGGTGCGCTCGCAGCGGTCCGGGGTCATCGTGCTGATCTCCACGGCCGTCTACGGACTGATCGTGGCCGGTCTCGCGCAGTCCACGGTGTTCGGGGTGGCGCTGGTGCTGGCCGGGTTGCTGGGGGTGGCCGACGCGCTGGCGACGACCATCCGGCACGCGGCGGTCCAGGTCGAAACCCCTGACGGGTTGCGCGGGCGGGTGTCGGCGATCTACCAGATGTCCTCGCGCGGCGGACCGGCGATCGGTGACACGGTGATCGGCGCGGCCGCGGGTGTGCTCGGCCCGGTGGCCGCGCTCACCGTCGGTGGTCTGGTGCCGGTGCTGGCTTCGGTGGCCGCGTCGACCAGTCCGGTGGTGCGCGGTTACAGCGTCGTCCAGCCGGAGGAAACGACGAAAGCATGAGCGTGCTGGTGCTCGGCGCAGTGCGGTTACGCCGGTGGCTTGAGTTGTGTGATGGCGTTGACGACGTGGCTGGCGCCGTCTTCTGCTCGGATCCGCTGGCCGACCGTTTCGGCGGCGTCGCGGTAGGTGCGGTCTTGGACGGCGGCGCGGATCAAGTTGGCGAGCCGGTCGACGGTCAGGTTCTTCATCGCCACCGCGCCAGGGCTGGCTCCCAGGGCTACCAGTCGGGAGGCCCAGAAGGGCTGGTCGGTGATGTTGGGCACGCCCACGGTCGGCACCCCGGCGCGCAGCCCGGCGGCCGTGGTGCCCGCCCCGGCGTGGTGCACGACCGCGGCCATCTGGGGAAAGAGCCAGTCGTGCGGTACCTCGTCGATGTTGATCACATCGTCACCGTCCGCGGCGAGTCCCGCCCAGCCAGCTTGCAGCACGCCACGCGCACCGGCACGACGCAGGGCCGTGCTGACGATCTCGCTGATCCGCTCGGCATCGCGCGGGTTGCGGCTGCCGAAGCCGACGTAGACCGGCGGCGGCCCCGAGGCCAGGAAGTCCACCAGCGCTGCGGGGGGCTGCCACTCGGGCGGGTGTGGGGGCCACCAGTAGCCCACCACGTGCAGGCCCGGCCGCCAGTCGGCTGGCCGTGGCACGACGGACTCGCTGAAGCCGTAGAACACCGGCCACCGTGCGGCGTCCTGCCGGTGGAACATCCGGCGGGCACCGGCGGGCGGCAGTCCCATGCTGATGCGCAATTGTTTGATCGAGCCTGACAGCGCGGCCGTTCCTGCGGTGATCACGGCAGTGGAGATGGCTCGGTTGCCCCATCGTCCCAGGGAGGGCAGCGCTACCGTCGTCGGCGGGAATTCGCCGGTCGGGTGTCCAGGCGCCAGACCCAGTCCCATGCTCGGCAGCCCTAATCCTTCAGCGATGTGGTAGCCGCCGATCATCGTCATCCCGCCCAGCAGCAACACGTCCGCATCCTGCTGTGCGGCGGCGAGAAACGCCTCGTTGAGCTCGGCCATGTGTGCCGCGATCAGCCGCATGAACGGCAGCACCCCTCGCGGCCCGGCTCCGCCCTCCTGCCATCGCTGCCCGTCCGGCGAGGCACCCATGAGTTCCGGATCACCGGGTAGCGCCCGGAAATCGAGTCCCTGTTGGCGCACTCGATCGCCGAATAGCTCGTACGAGGCCAGTGACACCTCGTGACCGGCTTCCCGTAGCCTGCTGCCCAGGCCGAGGTAGGGGACAACGTCGCCCATAGACCCAGCCGCGCCGATCAAGATTCGCATGGCCACACGCTAGACAACATCGCGTGCCCGACAGACCGGAATCGCACGGCCAGAGCCGATTGCGCCAAGCGGGTGTTGCCGCTGTCTGAGGCGAAGGCTTCACGTCCGTGCGCGGAAGGCAATCTCCGGTAGCACAGCCGCCGCTCGCACTGCGACCTGCGCAGCGGCGCCGCTTCCTATCGCGAGAGGCGAAGGCGAGACGGCCGTGCCCACCTTCTTGATCAAGGTGCGGTCGTCTGTCCACTGTGGTGTCTCGGCCCGTAGTTCGGTCAGATCTGCGGTATTCGCGTCTAACCGGCTGCGGAGTTGGACATGACGGCGGCGGGAGGGGTGGCGCCGTCGTGCGTCGTGTTGGCCGCGATGGTGCGGGCGGCGGTGACCACGTCCTGGCCGGTCAACTGGCCTGGGTCGATGGCGACTTCGTCGCGGGCGATCAGTGCGGCCAGCACTGCTTTGCGGATCTGGCGTCCGTCGAAGCCGCGCAGCACGTGGGCGGCCTCGGCGATGGCGGGGGTGTCGCTTTGCACGGCTGCGGCGGCGGGCCACACGGCGGCTATTTCGGCCAGCGAGTGTTCGATGATGCGGCGCACCGTGCGATCGTCGGGCAGATCCAGGCGTGCCACGAAGTCGGTCCGGGACAGCAGCGCATCGTCCACGGCGGCGGGGAAGTTCGTCGTGGTCACCACGATCGTGCGCGGGCATGAGGCGCGCAGGGCGTCGACTCCCGCCAGGACCGCGTCGGTCGCGCGGTGCACGTCGACGGGGTTGGTTTCGAACGAGGCGGTGCTGCGCCGGACCGCCAGCGCTTCCACCTCGTCCACCAGCACGATCAGGTGCGGCCGTCGGGCGGCGAGTTCCGGCAGGGTCTCGTGGAAGAGCTTGGCGACCGAGCGTTGGCTTTCGCCGAGCATGTCGCTGGGAAAGGCGTGCGGGTCGATCTCGACGAAGGTGGTCGCGCCGACGTCGGAGACCGCCAGCGCGGCTCGTTGGGCGAGGCCCTGCGCGAGCGTCGACTTGCCGGTGCCTGGTGGCCCGGCCAGCAGCACCAGACCGTGCGGTGGCCCAGCCAGCTGCGCCAGTCGGCGCCCGTGGCGCAGGACGAGCACGCAGTGCCGCAGCAGCCGGGCTTTCAGGTCGCCGGGTACGAAGATGGAGTCCCAGGGACCCTCGTGGTGGTCGGCGGGCAGGGCGTGCAGCCCGAGGACTCCCTGGGGCAGTCGTGGGGTCATGGTCAGGGCCAGGTGGGTCGGTGCAGCTCGGGCCAGTCGACCGTGGTCGGGTCCCCGGCCTGGGCGTCGCGGATGTGGTCCGGCGGCTCCTCGAAGAGCACCAGCGGGTCGCACAGCGCCCGCATGGTCTCCAGCAGGGAGTCGAACATGTGGATGCGCACCACTTTGGCGGTGTTCTCGGGGTCGTCGTTGATGTGCTGGTGCCACAGGTAGTGGTCGACGACGATGATGTCGCCCTTCTGCCAGGGGTGGTTTTCGCCGCCTTCGGGTTCGGCGCCGAGGTAGCTGTGCCCCTTGCCCTCCACGACGTACAACCACGCCTCGCCGGGGTGGCGGTGCATCGACTGGCCGCGGCCCGGTGCGATCTCGAACATCGCCATCGTGATGCCGGAGGCTTGGTAGCCGATGGCGCGGTCGAGCAGGAAGGTGGTGCGGGTGCCGCGCGGGGTGTTGACCAGTTCGAGGTCGTCCCAGCTGGTGTGCAGGCGCCCGGAGCGCCGCGCCTGCTGATCGCGTGCGAGGCGGCGCAGGCGGCGCGCGTAGGGGTCGTCGCCGTCGATGCCGGGCGAGTAGGGCGGCCGTGGGGGTAGTTCGGCGACGGGGGTGTTTCCGGCGTCCTCGATGACGGCCATGCCCATCGTCTCCAGCATCGGCTGGCTGGAGAAGGTCAGGTAGCGCGCGGTCGTGGTGCCGTCGTTGCCGCTGCGGTGCCACGACCAGGCCGGGAGGTGCAGCGAGTCGCCGGGGCCCCAGTCGATGCGTTCCCCGTCGATCTCGAACCAGCCGTTGCCCGCGACGCAGAAGACCATTGCGTCCCAGGAGTGGCGGTGCAGCGTCGAGGTGACGCCGGGATCGATCTCGTGCACCAGTGCATCCATCGAGCGGGTCGGCCGGTCGCCGTCGGCTCCGGTGAACACACCGGTGCGCAGGCCGCGGGCGGTCTGGTGCAGCGCGACATCGGTGCCGCGCACGACGGTCAGGTGGTTCTTCCGCCAGTCCTCGATGAACTGGGCCCGGCGGCGTTTCTGGACGTGGTAGTGCGAAACCTCGGTCTTGGTGCGCGTCGACATGCGTTCCCCAAACGAGTCGGAGTGGGACGGCGGTATCGAGCCAGCGGGCGGGTTGCCCGGCTCGTCCGGATGCGGGTGGTGGTGTGCTCCGCCCGCATCCGGACGAGCGGGTGGATCAGCGGGAGGCTGCGGCGAGGTCCTCGCCCGCGAACGTCGAAGCGGGCTCGAAGTAGTGCACGGTGTCGTAGCCGAGGTGTTTGAACACGCGGTTCTGCGCCGAGAGCATTCGCAGCGGCGTGCCGTCGTTGGCGAAGATCTGGCACACGTGGTTCTGCGGCACGTAGAGGGTGTCGCCCTTGGTGATCTCGTAGCGCTTGGGTTCGCGGGCGATGCGGGCGTAGTACTGCTCCGCGATCTCCGCCTCGACTTCCCACTGCAGCGCGTAGCCGCCGCCGTCGATGACGTAGAGCACCTCGTCGGCCATCTTCCAGTACTTGCCGGAGTGGCCGCCGCCGGGGATGTCGAGTTCGAACGCGTCGATGCTGAAGATGCGGGCGTCGGTCCGCTGCGGCGAGGACATCACCCGGACGTTGCCCAGCGGGGTGTTCTCCCAGGTGGTGTCGCTGGGGCTGATGACCTTCTTGCGGTCGAGCACGCCTGGGGTCCAGATCCGCGACCAGTCTTCGCGGGGGCCGAAGTCGTCTTCCCGGTCGATCGGGCCGGAGCGGCCCTGCTGGATCAGGCCCATGAACATCCAGGTGCACTTGGCCTTGACGACCAGGGCGAGCGCCTTCTCGTCGTAGGGGTTGAAGTGCCGGTGCACCGAGTCGGTGTGCACGAACACCAGGTCGTCCTTGGCCCAGTCGTAGCGCTTGTCGTCGTGGATCTCGTAGCCGCGGCCTTCGAGGATGTAGAAGGCGGCCTCGTTCTGGTGCCCGTGGCCGTGGTTGCTCGACTGCGCTGGCAGTTCGACGAAGTGCACCTGGATGGTCTGGGTCAGGAAGTCCTCGTCGCCCGGCCCGATCCGCCACCAGGTGCGGGACTGGCTGCTGTCCCCGGAGTGCGCGACCTTGGCGTCGTCGACGACGACGGAGTCGTCACGGACCCGTTCGACGGCGAGCTGTTGTTGGCGGAACTGGCTCAGGCCGTAGGTTTCCGAGGTCAAGCCGCGTACGAAGACGCGTCCTTTCTTTCCCATGGGTCCTCCTGGATCAGTTTCGTCCCGCTGACGGGTTGGGGAACGTGCGGTTCAGCTCTGGGCGCTGGTGCGGACGGCGAGTTCGGTGTCGACGCCGATTCGGCCCACCTTGCGCGCCCCGCCGGGATTGCCCAGCGGGGCGTCCTTGCCGGGCAGCGCTTCGGTGAAGAAGCGGGCGTTGTCGGCCTTCCAGGTGTCGAGTTCGGCGTCGGCGGACCTGTCCAGCTGGATGGCTGACACCGGGCAGACGGGCTGGCAGGCGCCGCAATCGATGCATTCCTTGGGGTTGATGTAGAGCTTGCGGTCACCCTCGTAGATGCAATCGACCGGGCATTCCTCGACGCACGACATGTCCTGGATGTCCAGGCAGGCTGAGGTGATGAAGTAGGGCATCGCAGACCTCGATCGTCGAGCAGGTCACGCCGCGGAGTCGGTGGAGTGACCGGGGAACAGGGTGGTGGAGGGGTCGATGAGCACAGCGGCGTTGTTGACCGCCGTCGCCGCCTCGCCGAAGCCGACCGCGATCAGCCGGACTTTGCCGTCGTATTCGGTGATGTCGCCCGCGGCGAAGATCCCGGAGAGGTTGGTGGCCATCCGGGAGTCGACGAGCACGTGGCGGTTTTCGATGTGGATGCCCCAGGATTCGAGCGGACCGAGGTCCGCGGTGAAGCCCAGTGCCGCGATCACGGCGTCGCAGCGCAGTTCGTTCGTGGTCTTGCTGGTGAGCTCGCGCAGGCGCACGCCTTCCACGACGCCGTTGCCGTACAACTCGTCGACGACGTAGGGGGTGCGCAACTCGACCGTCGAGGCCCGCAGGGCGGTGACGGACGCGGCGTGCGCGCGGAAGGCGTCCCGGCGGTGCACCAGCACGACCTTGCGCGCGATCGGTTCCAGCAGGTTGGCCCAGTCCACGGCGCTGTCGCCGCCACCGACCACCACGACCTCCCGGTCGGCGTACTCGGCCGGGTTCGGCACGAAGTAGGTCAGGCCGCGACCGAGGAAGTCTTCGCCCGCGGGCAGTGGCCGGGGGGTGAAGGTTCCGATGCCGCCAGCGATGACGATCGCCTTGGCGCGGATCGTCTCGCCGTTGTCGGTGGTCACGGTCCAGCCGTCGGCCGCACGGGTCAGCTCGGTCGCGTTGTGCCCGAGCCGGTAGTGCGGCTTGAACTGGTCTGCCTGGGTGAGCAGTCCTTCGACCAGGTCCCGGCCGCGGACCGCGGGTAGTCCCGCGACGTCGTAGATCGCCTTCTCCGGATACAAGGCCGTGATTTGCCCGCCGGGATCGGGAAGGGAGTCGACAACGGCTACTTCCAAGCCGCGAAACCCGGCATAGTAGGCGGCATAGAGCCCGACTGGCCCCGCGCCCACGATGAGCAGATCGACGTTGAGCATCCACGCCTCCGTTCAATGGACTAACCATATCACCATATGGGGGCTGATGAACAAGAGTCCACGGCAGCGGCACCCACCGCACCGGGCTGCGACCTTTGATCCGGGGCGTGGCTGATCGCCGACGATCGCCTAGTTCCCTGGCAGGTCCAGGACGGGTGCGCCTTGACCGCTTCGCCGAGGCGGGAAAGCGTCCGGTGCCCCGCTGGTGACTCGCTGCCGTTCCACACGAGCAGGCCGCCGAGTATCCTCCCGATAGGACTAACTGTCAGACCTTTCTGCGGCGAGGAGCAGCGCGTGAGCGATATCCATCTCAGCATCGCGACCACGGACTACGACCACTTCCGGGATTTCCGCACCGGGGCGGTCAAGGCCCAGGGGATCGAGCACACCTGGTCGGTGCTCAGCCATCACGAGATCTTCGCCCGGTTCACCGCGAACCGGGAGTGGGATGTCAGCGAGCTGTCGTTCGCGAAGTTCAGCGCCCAGGTGACGCGGGAGAACCCGGACATCATCGGGTTGCCGGTGATCTGCTCCCGGCTGTTCCGCTTCGGTTCGTTCTACGTCAACCGCAACAGCGGGATCCGCACGGTGCAAGACCTGCGCGGCAAGAAGGTCGGTTCGCCGGAGTGGGCCCACTCGGCGGCGGTGTACATGCGCGGCTGGCTGCACAACGAGATGGGCGTGCAGCTGGACGAGATCGAGTGGTACCAGGCCGGCGCCAACGCGCCGGGCCGGGTGGAGAAGGTCGAACTCACGCTGCCCGAAGGGGTGCGGCTGACCCGCGTCGCCGACCGGTCGCTGTCGGATCTGCTCGCCGCCGGTGACATCGACTGCGCGATCATCGCCCGGCCGCCCACGTGCTTCCTCGAAGGCCACCCGGACGTGGTTCGCCTGTTCCCGGACTTCGTGGACATGGAGCGGGCGTACTACCAGCGGTCCGGGGTGTGGCCAATCATGCACATCATCGCCATGCAGCGGCGGGTGCTCGACGAGCACCCGTGGGCGGCCCGCAACCTCTACAACGCCTTCCAGGAATCGAAACTCCGCAGCATCGAACGGTTGCTGGACCCGGCCGTGTCGCGGTATCCGCTGCCATGGCTGGCGACCTACGCGCGGGAGATGCGGGAGCTCTTCGACGGCGACCCGTTCCCCTACGGCGTGAAGGAGAACATGGCAACCTGGGAGCAGTTGCTCACCTACTCCGCACAGCAGGGCATCGCGCACCGGTTGGCCACTCCCGACGAGATCTTCCCGCCGGGGGTCACGACCGAAGTCGTCGTCTGATCCACCGGCTTCACCTGACCGGATGCTCCGGGGGCAGTGCGGCGAGCGCGTCGATTTCGACCAGCTGGTCGTCGTAGCCGAGCACGGTGACGCCGAGCAGCGTGCTGGGCGGGTCGTGGTCGCCGAAGTGGTCGCGCACCACTTCCCAGGTCGTCACCAGGTCGGTTTGTCGTGCCGAGGCGACGTAGACGGTCGTTTTGACCACATCGGAGGGTCGCGCTCCGGCTTCGCCGAGGGCGGTGTCGAGGTTGTGCATCATTTGGCGTGCTTGGGCGGCGTAGTCGCCGATCGATCGCCACGGTCGCGCCGGTGTCGTCGAGGGGGCAGGCCCCGGCGGCGAACACCAGGCGCGCGTCCGGCCGCACCGCCGCGCCGTAGGCGTATTCGGCCACATCGGACAGACGTCCACTGCGGATCAGGCGGAACGGCTTCGGCATGATCGCCAGCGTAGCGAGGTCACCAGCCTGCTGGCACTCGGCGACAGTAAGCGTTGAGGGTTTACTGGTTGAAGTACGCCTCGGCGTCAGCGAGGCGACGCCGGGCCTCGCCCAGCAGTGCCTGCACCGCCGCTTCGGGCTCGCCAGCCCGGCGATGCGCCAGCGCGTAGCGTCCCAGGAGGAGAGGAGCGGGAGACCATGAGCTTGCCGAAGGATGTCCGCACGACGAAGGGCCGCCAGAACGTTCGGCACTATCCGCCGGACATCTACCGCGGCAACGGCGGCGAGATCAGCGCATGGATGCGGCCGAACTCGACACCGCCGGATCTGACCATGGGCGGCGGTGAGAAGTGCGAGTTCATAGCCATATCCTCTGATACCAACGGCCGATTCGGCCTGTACCGATGGACGTTCGGCGAAAACGAAACCGGACCGGAAGCACATTTCCACCGGTCCATCAGTGAACAATTTTATGTCCTGTCGGGCGAGGTTAAGCTCTACGACGGCAGTACGTGGGTAACCGGCCGTCCCGGTGACTACTTCTATGTGCCGGAAGGTGGTATCCACGCCTTCAAGGGCGGGGACTTCGCCTCGATGTTGCTGACTTTCGCGCCGGGAGGGCCACGAGAGGCGTACTTCGAGGCAATGGCTGCTGGCGGGATGTCGGAAGACGACGACCGCCAAGAGTTCATGATCCGGCACGACAACTTCCTCCTCGTCTGATCCTGATTCTTCGCGTGGGTAACGTGCTGACCTAATCGAGTTCGGATTGGGTTGCAGGACTCTGCCACCAGCAGGGCCGCGATGGTGATGTGCAGGTCGGCCAGGCGGGCTTCGCCGGTGATCGAACTGAACGCATCTGCGGCGCCGGTCCAGGAGAAGACCTCCAGCAGCACCTCGGGCAGATCCACCCTCGGCAGCATCCGATTGGTCAGTACCCGAAGGTTCTTTAGGCTCGGCGGCTCCGCCTCCACCGGAGCGCCTCCAAGTGCAGGCGCCCCTGCTCGTCGTCTCCCGGGTCTACATCCGCCCACTGCGGCGGAACCGCGGCGAAGCTTCAGCATGCCGGTCAAGGCCGTCAACCACGGGTCTAGCTGGGGCGTCACGGCCTCTTGTGCCACCGCGCTTGGGGCGTGGTGGCACGACAAGCCGCGATCTGGGTGGTTAGTCCCGCCAATTGGTTTCCAGTGCGAACAGGGTTCCCACGATGGTCGCACCGGCTGCCAGCGAGGGCGGCAGTACGGTGCGCAGCAGCTCCAGTCCAAAGTTCTCGCTGAAGGCGCCGAAGCCTACCCCGATCAGCAGGATGAGCAGGGTGAGCACCACGACCAGGCCAATGCCGTAGAGCACTTTGGTCTGCATCCCGGCCAGGTGTCGATGTCGGCGGTCCCGCAGCTCGATCAGCGGGCGGTGCTGTTCTGGTGCGGCGACGGAGACCGGGTCGGTCCAGGTCTCGCCGATGTCCCCGGCCCCGTCGTGGTCGGGGCTCTCGGGCTCAGGGGTGCTCATGTCTCGGCGGCCCATTCGTTGCGCATCTCTATTCGGTCTCGCCTCAGCGGCGGCTGGGTCGGCAGAACCGGATCTTTGGGCAGGGTGCCGATGGTCGGCTTGTGCTCGGTCGGCGAGTCGTCGTACCAGGTGCCATCGGCCAGGACTTGGTCGCGGCGCCGGTGGCGGGTCGACGTCGAGGGTCTGGGCATCGTCGTGAACCTCAACTTCCGGGGGTGGGCTACGGGAGCACAAGGTGACTTGACGGCCACCCTGTGCGCAGGGTATCGAATTCGGTAACAAATTCACATACCTGACCCACATCATGTACACGTAAAGACCACAGATATGGTGTTGATTCTGTGTTGACAACGTGCAGGTTTTGAGTCATTATGGAGTGGCAGCGCGCGTCCGACCATCGTTTTTCGACACCAGAGAACTGCTACGTGCTCCTCAGCGGGGGGTCGTGCGTGTGGGGAAGGGCAAACCATGAAGACCGAGACCGATGCCAGGCGTAGTAACCGCGCAGCCGGGTCGCACGGCAGCGAGCAGTCCGACGACCCGCAGCCCAAGCGGATCAACGTCGCCGTCACCGCGGAGATGGTGCAGGCACTTCAACGTGTGATGGACCACGAAGGCGTCACGCTTACCGAGGCGTGCCGACGCCTGATCAGCTACGGAGATTTCATCTACCGAGCGATCAAGGACGACCACGCCGAGGTACTGGTCAAGACCGAAAATTCCACCCGCGAGATCGTGCTTTTGTGAGCTCGGACCGCCAACTCTTGGGGTTCGGCCCGTTTCCCAGGCATCCCGCCCATGGGAAACGGGCCGCAGTATTTTGCCCACCTGACGCGGCGATCGTGAGGCCGCCGGGGCAGCCGCGGTTCAACCCGCGCGACCCGTTCCTCATCGACAACGACTGATCGCGCCAGAAGTTCAGCTGGGCCCGCACTTTCGGGTGCGGGCCCTTCGTGCGCCCGGCGGTCCCCAGCACCACTCGGGGCTTAGCGCCAGTTTTCGGTCCGATGTCTCAAGCCCCGAATCGGACTGCGACGCGGGGTGCGGTTGGCTCCGATTTGATAGGTAGGCGTTTTCCTACCTATAGTTTTGGGCATGCACATCTCGCGTTTGCAGTTCGTGTCCGTGCCGGTGGCCGACCACGTCAAGGCCCGTGACTTCTACGTCGATGTCCTCGGCTTCGAGTTGGTGGTGGATATCGCCGGGCCGCACGGCCAGTTCGTCATGGTGGCCCCGCCCGGTGCGCAGACTGGCGTCGTGCTGGTCGATTCCAACATCGGCGACCGGTTCGGCAGCCCGGTGCACCTGCAGTTCCACACCGACGACGTGGACGCCGACATCGCTGAGCTGCGCGCGGCGGGGGTGGCGGCGGGCAATCCGCAGGAGATGCCGTGGGGGCGCATGACCTCCTTCGCCGATGCCGACGGCAACCCGATCACGCTGTTGCAGCCCTCGCGCATGGGGGACCGGCCGCAGTGACCGCGCCCGCCGATGCGGTGTTCGCCGCGCTGGCCAGCCCGGTGCGGCGGGAGGTGTTGCGGCTGCTGTTGGAGGGGCCCAGGCCGGTGCACGAGTTGGCCGAGCACTTCGAGATGCGTCGGCCGAGCCTGTCGGAGCACCTGCGGGTGCTGCGGCAGGCGGGGCTGGTCAGCGAACGCAAGGACGGCCGGTTGCGGTACTACTCGTTGCAGGCCGAGCCGCTGCGGGAGGTCTCGCAGTGGCTGACACCCTACGAGCGGTTCTGGCGGGAGCGGTTGACGCGGCTGCGGGATCTGCTCGACGAGGAGGACTGATGGGCCACACTTGCCCATCGGCTCGTCAGGTCCGACCAGGTGCGGGTGTCCCGCAAGACACCGTGGAGGACCTGTGAGTCATCCTTTCCCGCCAGCTACCGAGGAGGATCTGTGCACGAGGATCTGACCGCGGTGCACGTCGACCAGTTCCTGGCGCACCCGCCGGAGAAGGTGTGGCGGGCGTTGACCGAGCCGGAGTTGTTCGCGCGCTGGCTGATGCCCGCCGACATCAAGCCGGTCGTCGGCCACCGCTTCCACCTGCACGCGGATCCGAAACCGGCGGCGGGGTTCGCCGGTGGCCCGGTGCCGTGCGAAGTGCTGGCGGTCGACGAGCCGCGGTTGCTGCGGATCAGCTGGGGTGAGTCGTGGACGGTGACCTGGCGGTTGGAGCCGGAGGGGCGCGGCACCCGGTTGTTGCTCAGCCACGAGGGGTTCGATCCTGACGACCACTTCGAGCAGATCTCCCGCAGGATCATGGGCGGCGGCTGGCGCACCGGCGTCCTCAACCGGCTGACCGCAGTGCTCGACGAGCTCTGAGCGGTTGTGCACTGTGGACGGTGCTGTCGCGGGCGGCTCACCGCGGGGCTGTGTGCTCGGCTCGGTTCAGTTCCCAGATGACGTCGGTGCCGGTGTCACCGGAGGTTTTCGGGCCGCGGCCGGGGCTGCGGTGGTCGACGCAGGTGAAGCCGAGTCGTTGCGGCACGCCTTGGCTGGCGGTGTTGGCCGCGTCGTGCCAGATCTGCACGTGGTCGATTCCGGGGAGCGCGAACGCTTCGTCGACCAGCGCCGCGGTGCTGGTGGTAACCAGGCCGCGGCCGGTGTGGTCGGGGTGCAGCCAGTACCCGATTTCCAGGCCGTCGGGGCCGATGCGGCGTTCCAGGGAGATGCAGCCGACGATCGCGCCGTCGACGGTGATGGCGTAGGTGTAGGCGTGGCCGCTGTGCCAGTTGCGGGCGCAGCCGTCGAGGAATTCGGCCGCTTCGTCCAGCGGGTAGTCACCGGCGGCCCACGGCATCCAGGGCCGCAGGTGCGGTAGTGCTTCGGTGACCACGCGGTGCACTTCGGCGAGGTCCTCGGGGCGCCACCGCCGCAACACCGCCGAGTCCAGCTTGATCACTTCCGCGGGATGGGCCATGCGTCGATGGTGCTGTCCCCCGGCCGCTGTCGGCAACCCATTTTCGCGCCACCGCAATGGGATTCGGGCACGACGGGCTCCCTGGGGAGCGGGGGCCGCCCGCCCTTGGGGCGGCCCCCGCTCCCGAAGGGGGTCAGAGCAGGCCGAGGCCGCGGACCGCGTCGCGTTCCTCGACGAGTTCGTTGACCGAGGCGTCGATGCGCTCGCGGGAGAATTCGTCGATCTCCAGCCCCTGGACGATTTCGAACTTGCCGTCACCGGCGGTGACCGGGAACGACGAGATCAGACCTTCGGGCACTCCGTAGGAGCCGTCGGAGACCACCGCCGCCGAGGTCCAGTCGCCCTCGGGGGTGCCGTTGATCCACGTGTTCACGTGGTCGATGGCGGCGTTGGCCGCCGAGGCCGCCGAGGAGGCGCCGCGGGCCTCGATGATCGCCGCGCCGCGCTTGGCGACGGTGGGGATGAACTCGTCGGCCAGCCATGCCTGCTCGACCTGCTCGGCGGCGATCTTGCCGCCGACCTCGGCGTGGAACAGGTCCGGGTACTGGGTGGCGGAGTGGTTGCCCCAGATGGTCAGCTTCTTGATGTCGGTGACCGACACGCTCAGCTTCTGCGCCAGCTGGGTCAGCGCCCGGTTGTGGTCCAGGCGGGTCATCGCGGTGAATCGCGCGGCGGGCACGTCCGGGGCGTGGGCCTGGGCGATGAGCGCGTTGGTGTTGGCCGGGTTGCCGACCACCAGCACGCGCACGTCGTCGGCGGCACCGGCGTTGATGGCCTCGCCCTGGGGCTTGAAGATGCCGCCGTTGGCCTCCAGCAGGTCGCCGCGCTCCATGCCCTTGGTCCGCGGGCGCGCGCCGACCAGCAACGCGATGTTGGTGCCGTCGAAGGCGGTGCGGGCGTCGTCGGTGATGTCGATGCCCTGCAGCAGCGGGAAGGCGCAGTCGTCGAGCTCCATCGCGGTACCCTCGGCCGCCTTGACCGCCTGGGGGATCTCCAGCAAGCGGAGCTTGATCGGGGTGTCGGGCCCGATGAGCTGACCGGAAGCGATCCGGAACAGCAACGCGTATCCGATCTGACCGGCCGCACCGGTGACGGTCACGGTGACGGGAGCTTGGGTCATGAGGTTTCGTTCTCCTGCTCGCCGGGTGATTGCCTAGCCGGATGCTATCCCCAGCGCGCCGCTGCCGTTGCGGGCCCGCCACGGATCACAGTGGACAGCGTGCCGGACCGATTCAGCCGCCCAGGCCGCTGGGCGGTGCGTAATCATCGCCACGTTCACCTCGGCGGGTGGGGTGGTCGGTGGCCCGGAAATTCCTCGCGGGGTGGTGTCGATCCGGGCCGTGGTGGTTCGTGTAGTGGGTGAGAACCGGGTGAACGCCGGTTGCCGCGAATGCGAGGAGATCGTGATGAAGCATTACCTGCTCAGCATCTACCAGCCCGACGGGCCGGTGCCGCCGCCGGAGGTGCTGGAGCCGATCGTCCGCGACCTGCAGGCGCTCAATGCCGAGATGCGGGCCGCTGGGGCGTGGGTGTTCGCTGGCGGTCTGCACCCGCCGAGCACGGCGACCGTGCTGCGGGCGCAGGGCGAGGAGGTGCTCGTCACCGATGGGCCGTTTACCGAGGGCAAGGAGCACCTCGGCGGGTTCACGGTGATCCAGGCACCGGATCTGGACGCCGCGCTGGAATGGGGGCGCAAGTTGGCGCGGGCGACCACGCTGCCGATCGAGGTGCGCCCGTTGCAGGGCGACGACGCCGAGATGACGTGCCAGCCATCGCAGTAGCGGGGGTCGAAGGAGTCTTCCGCGCGGAGTACGGCCGCGCGGTCGCCGTCCTGGTCCGCGTCTTCGGCGACATCGACATCGCCGAGGAAGCGGTCCAGGACGCCTTCGCCGAGGCGCTGCGGCGGTGGCCGTCGGACGGGCTGCCGCCGAGTCCGGCGGGCTGGATCATCACCACGGCCCGCAACCGGGCGATCGACCGGCTGCGCCGGGAGGCATCCCGCGAGGACCGGCACGCCCAGGCTGCCCTGCTGCACGCCCGTGACGAGCCGGACGAGGAGTCTCCCGTGCACGACGACCGGTTGCGGCTGATCTTCACCTGCTGCCACCCGGCGCTGGCCACCGGCGCGCGGGTCGCTTTAACGCTGCGGTTGCTGGGCGGTCTGACCACCGCGGAGATCGCGCGCGCGTTCCTGGTGGCCGAGCCGACGATGGCCCAGCGGCTGGTGCGCGCCAAGGGCAAGATCCGCGACGCGGGGATCCCGTACCGGGTGCCCAGCGACGCCGACCTGCCGGAGCGGTTGCGGGCAGTGCTGGCGGTGGTCTACTTGATCTTCAACGAGGGCTACACGGCCAGTTCGGGACAGCAGTTGGTCCGCGAGGACCTCTGCGCGGAGGCCATCCGCCTCGGACGGCTGCTGGTCGAACTCATGCCCGACGAACCGGAGGCCATGGGGCTGCTGGCGCTGATGCTGCTCATCCAGTCGCGGCGGGCAGCGCGCACCACCGCCGAGGGTGCGCTCGTGCTGCTGGCCGACCAGGACCGCAGCCGGTGGGATCGCGATCTCATCGCCGAAGGCCAAGCCCTCGTGCGGCGCTGCCTGCGCCGCGACCGGCCCGGCCCGTACCAGATCCAGGCGGCGATCAACGCCGTGCACAGCGACGCGCCGAGCGCGGCCGCGACGGATTGGCGGCAGATCCGCATGCTCTACGACCAGTTGCTGGCGGTCTCGCCGAGCCCGGTGGTGGCGCTGCACCGCGCGGTCGCGGTGGCCGAGGTCGAGGGCCCGGCAGCGGGACTCGCCCTGGTTGACGAGCTCGATCTCGGCGGCTACCACGTGCTGCACGCCGTCCGCGCGGACCTGTTGCGGCGGCTGGGCCGCGTCGAGGAGGCCGCGCATGCCTATGACGCGGCGATCGCGGGCACCGACAACGCGGCCGAACGCGACTTCCTGCGGCGGGCCCGCCAGCGGTTGGCGCGATGAGTTTCGCCGCAGCGGCCGGTCTACCTGTGGTGCAGGACGAAATCACGAGGTGGACGGAGCTTGCGATGAGTCTTCCCGAGATCGTTTCGCGCGAGGAGTGGTTGGTGGCCCGTCGTGCGCTGTTGGCGCGGGAGAAGGAGTTCACCCGCGCCCGCGACGAGCTCAACGCCGACCGGCGGCGGTTGCCGATGGTCGAGATCGACAAGGACTACCGGTTCGAAGGCCCGCAGGGGCCGGTGGGCCTGCCGGGCCTGTTCGACGGACGGGCGCAGCTGGTGATCTACCACGCCATGTTCGATCCGAGCTGGGAGACCGGATGCCGGAGCTGTTCGGCGTTCATCGACCAGATCGGGCATTTGGCGCACCTGCGCGCCCGCGGCACGTCGCTGGTGCTGGTCTCCCGCGCGCCGCTGGCCAAGATCGAGAGGTTCCGGGCCCGGATGGGCTGGACGGTGCCGTGGTTCTCCTCATTCGGCAGCGACTTCAACTACGACTTCCACGTGACGCTGGACGAGTCGGTGTGCCCGGTGGAGCACAACTACCGCAGCGCCGAGGAGCACCAGCGGGCCGGAACCGACTACTTCGTCTCCAGCGAGCAGCCCTTCGAACTGCCCGGATTGAGTTGCTTCCTGCGGGTCGACGACAAGGTGTTCCACACCTACTCGACCTACGGGCGGGGACTGGACGTACTGGGCAGCACGACGAGCTTCCTGGACCTGACCGCGCTGGGCCGCCAGGAGGGCTGGGAGAAGCCGGAAGGCCGCGCCACCGGCCTGGGCGCTCCCGCGGGCAGCCCGCAGGTCCGCTACCACGATGAGTACGACGACTGAGCTTGGGCAGGCCACTGGCGTCGGATTGGCTGTTCGTGTTGCTGCCGCGGCCGCTTAGCCTGCGAAAAACGACAGGTCGGTTGCGGCAGGAGGTGGCGTGGTGGTCGATTCTTCGGCAGTGGTGGGGATCGCGGTGGTGGCGTTGGGGTTGGTGCTCACGCCGGGGCCGAACATGGTGTACCTGGTGTCGCGGTCGTTGACGCAGGGGCGGCGGGCCGGGTTGGTGTCGCTGCTGGGGGTCGCGGTCGGGTTCCTGGTGTACGCGGCGGCGGCCACTGCCGGGATCACCGCGGTGTTCGCGCTGGTCCCCGCGCTGTACACGGCGGTGCAGATCGCGGGTGCGGGGTATTTGCTGTGGTTGGCGTGGCAGGCGGTGCGTCCGGGCGGGGTATCGGTGTTCGCGCCGGTGCCCACCCCCGCGCACGGGCCGGGCAGGTTGTTCACGATGGGGTTGGTGACCAATCTGCTCAACCCGAAGATCGCGATCCTCTACGTGTCGTTGCTGCCGCAGTTCATCGACCCGAGCCGGGGTGGTGTGGCGTTGCAGAGCCTGACGTTGAGCGTGGTGCAGATCGTGGTGGCGGTGTCGGTCAACGGGATGATCGTGGTGACCGCCGGTTCGGTGGCGGGTCTGCTGGCTCGTCGGCCGGGCTGGTTGCGGGTGCAGCGCTATTTCATGGGCACGGTGCTTGCTGGGCTGGCGGTGCACCTGCTGGCCGAGCGCAGTCGCCCGGCGTGATGCCCAGTGCGGCGTGCAGGCCGCGGGCACCGTCCTCGGTGAGTTTCAGCGCTCGGTGCTGCGGTTTGCGGGCCAGCCACCCGATGTCGATCAGCGCGGCCAACAACGCGGCACCGAGCCGTCCCGAGAGGTGGTGTCGCTGTTCGCTCCAGTCCACGCAGAACCGCAGCAACGGCCGCCGGGTGTGGGCGGCGTGCACCGTGTCGAGGTCCACGCCCAGGGCGGCGAAGATCGGTTTGGCGTGCGGGCCGAGCTCGTACGGGTGCTCGCTGAGCTGCACGGACAGGCCGTCGCCTGGGCGGCGGCGGGTGTCGGGGATGCCGTCGGTGGCGGCCAGCGCGCCAAGTTCCAGCAGCGCGGCGGTGACGGCGACGCCCAGCTGTCCGGCGAGGTGGTCGTAGCAACTGCGGGCGGCCCGCAACGCGGCGGCGCGGGTGCCTTGGCGCAACGAGCGCACCGGTTGGGTGGGGGCGATCACGGCGAGGGCTTCCAGCGCGGCGGCCACCCGGTCGTCGGCGAGCCGGTGGTAGCGGTGCCGTCCGGACCGGTGGACTTCGATGAGGCCGCCGTCGCGCAGTTTGGCCAGGTGGGCGCTGGCGGCGCTGGCTGACAGGCCCGCTTCGGCGGCCAGCACCGATGCGGGCAGCGCGCGTCCGTCGGCGAGGGCTTGCAGCACTCTGGCGCGGCCGGGGTCGGCGAACAGCGCGGCGACCGGGGCGATGTCACTGTCTCCTTGGGCTGCCATGCGTTCCATGATGCGCCCGCGATGTTTCGGGCTGGCCTGAAGTGTTGGCGGGGCAGGCTCGGGGGCGTGTTGATACGACGTGGTGGTTCGCCCGCGCTGGTGCTGGCGATGATGTGCTCGGGCATGTTCCTGGTCCTGCTGGATGTCACGGTGGTCAACGTGGCCCTGCCTAGCCTGCGCGGCTCGCTGGGTGCGGGGATGGCCGGAACGCAGTGGGTGGTCGACGGATATGCGCTGGCCATCGCGGGGCTGTTGCTGGTCGGCGGCATGCTGGGCGACCGCTTCGGGCACCGTCGCGTGGTGCTGGCCGGGATGACGCTGTTCGGTGCGGCGTCGCTGGGGTGTGCGGTGGCTCCTGGCCTTGGGGTGCTGATCGCTTCCCGCGCGGTGCAGGGCGCGGGTGCGGCGCTGCTGTTGCCGGGCAGCATGGCGGTGATCACCGGGGTGTATCCGGATCCGGCGGTGCGGGCGCGGGCGCTGGGGGTGTGGTCGGCGGTGTCCTCGCTGGCGTTGCCCGCGGGGCCGCTGCTGGGTGGCGTGCTCGTCGAGTGGGGTGGCTGGCGGCTGGTGTTCGCGCTGAACGTGCCGGTGGTGATCGTGGCGGTCGCGGGGATCGCCCTGCTTGTTCCGGCCTCGCCTGGGGATCGCGGGCAGCGGTTTCGCGGCGGGGTGCTGGCCAGCGCTGTGGTCGGGTTGACGGCGGTGGTGTTCGCGGTGATCGAGGTGGGCCGGACCGGGTTGGACGCGGTGGTGCTCGGGTTGTTGGTGGTGGCGGCGATTGCGCTGTGGGCCGCTGGTCGCCGGGTACCGCGCACGCTGCTGGCCAACCGGCCGTTCCTGGCGGCGAACTCGGTGGCGTTGCTGATGAATCTGGGCATGAACGGCACGTTGTTCGTGCTCACCCTCTACTTGCAGAACGTCGGTGGGAACTCGCCCGCGCGCACTGGGGTGCTGTTGTTGCCGATGTCGGTTCCGCTGGTGCTGCTCGCGCCGGTGGCCGGGCGGCTGGTGGCGCGGTTCGGGCCGCGGTTGCCGATGCTCGTCGGCGCCGCTGTCGCGGGCGCCGGGTCGATCTGCTGGGTGCTGGCCAGTCCGGACGGCGGTTTCGCCGAGGTGGTGCCGGTGCTGCTGGCGTACGGGGTCGGGGCTGGGTTGCTGACGACCTCGGTGGTGACCGCGGCAGTCGGCGCGCTCGGACCGCAGCGGTCTGGACTGGCCAGCGGGGTGAACAACACCATGCGGCAGACCGGCACCGCACTGGGTGTCGCGGTGTTCGGCGCGGTCGCCGGGACCCCCAACGCGCCAGCCGCTTTCGTGACCGGACTGCACCACCTGGCCGTGCTAGGCGTGCTTGTGTGGCTGGCAGCGATAGCGCTCAGCGTTCTCGCACGCGGGGGTGGTTCGCGGTCTGGGGGCACGGTGTCTGGCGCACCAGAGCGCGACCCTGCTATGCGATGAACGGAGCGTGTCAGCGGGGCTCGGTCCGGGGCTAGACCATGCGTTTGCCGCCTCCGGCGTAGATCGTTTGGCCGGTGATCCAGCGGGCTTGGTGGGAGGCCAGGAAGACCGCGAGGTCGGCGATGTCGTCGGGGCGGCCGACGCGGCCCAGCGGGCTGAATTCGGCGAAGCGGGTGTTCATGTCGTCGCTGATCCAGCCGGTCTGCACCGGGCCGGGCGCGATGATGTTGACCGTGATTCCGGCGGGCCCGAGTTCGATGGCCGCCGAGCGGCTCAGCGATTCCAGGGCGTTCTTGGTGGCCCAGTAGGAGATTTGGTCGGCCGCGCCGGAGGCGGCGTCGGTGGAGATGTTGATGATGCGGCCCCAGGTGGCTTTGCGGTGCAGGTGGCGGCGGTGGAATTCGGCCATCAGCAGGGCGGGGGCGCGGGTGTTGACCGCGTGGTGGGCGTCCAGGCTCGCCGCGTCGACGGTGCGGATGCCGCGCGGCGGGTCGGGTTGGAAGGTGTCGAGGACGCAGTGGGCGGCGTTGTTGACCAGGATTTCCACCGGCCCGAAGTGCTTTTCGGCGTGGTCGAAGATCGCTGGGCCGCTGTCGGTGTCGGCGAGGTCGACGGCCAGGGATTCGACGGCGGCGCCGTCGGCCCGCAGGGCGTCGCGCACGTGGTCGGTCACCATGCCGGTGACACCGTTGGTCGGGTGTGTTTCGGGTAGGGAGGCGAGCACGATTTTCACGCCCTGGCGGGCCAGCGCTCGGGCGATGCCCGCGCCGATGCCCAGCGGGTTGTTGGCGCCGGTGAGCACGGCGACGCGGTCGTGCAGGCGGGGGTCGATCACGTGGTGGTCCTCTCGAACTGTCCGATGTGGTCGGTGATGGCGGCGATGATCGGTGGGTGCAGGGCGCTGGGCAGGGCGTGGCCGAGGCCGGGGATGCTCGTGCAGCGGGCGCCGGGGATGAGGTCGGCGAGGTGCTGGCCGTGCGGGGGTGGGTTGATGGGGTCCCGCGGGCCCTGGATGACCAGGGTGGGAGTGGTGACGTGGCGCAGTTCGGCGCCGCGTTCGATGGGTACCGGGGTGGCGAAGGCGTGCGCGGCGGGTTGCTGGTAGCTGCCCGCGTGGTCGATCGCGGCGTTTTCCCAGCGGCGGAATTCCGCTTCGTCGAAGGGGATCGCGTCGCCGACGAGCAGTCGCCATTCGGCGATCCGGCGGTGCAGGGCGGTCTCGCGGTCGGGCGCCGGGTCGGCGCGGTGCGCCATCGCGGTGATGATCCGCGCGGTGGGGGTGGGCAGGTCGGTGGGCTCGCCGGTGACGGCGCGGCGCATCGACTCGGCGAAGTCGACGTCGAGTGCGGCGGTGACCATCAGGGTGAGGGTGCGCAGCCGGTCGCGGTGGTCCAGGGCGAGCAGTTGGCCGAGGGTGCCGCCCAGGGACAGGCCGACGACGTGGGCGGTGGCGATGCCGTGTCCGTCGAGGACGGCGACGGCGTCACGGGCCATGTCCGCCAAGGAGTAGCCGGTCATGTCGAGGTGGGTGGAGCGGCCGGTGTCGCGGTGGTCGTAGCGCAGGACGTGCAGCCGGTGCGCGGTGAGGGCGGCGACGAATTCGTCGGGCCAGCCCAGCGCGTTGGCGTTCGCGCCCATGATCAGCAGCACCGGCGGGTCGGTGGGGTCGCCGTGGGTTTGCGACCACAGCCGCAGGCCGTCGGGGGTGGTGATGTGGCGTTCAGTCATCCAGCAGCCCTTCCCGGCGGGCCAGCGCGGCGAGTTCTTTGGGTTGTCCGGCCATGATGGTGCGGACGTGGTCGGTGATGGCCTGCACGGGCCAGTTCCACCAGGCGATGCGTTGCAGCAGTTCGACGTCGGCGTCGTAGAAGCGGCGGCGGATCACTCGGGCGGGGTTGCCGCCCGCGATGCCGTAGGCGGGGATGTCGCTGGTGACCACCGCGGCGGTGGCGATGATCGCGCCGTCGTCGATGTGCACGCCGGGCATGATCGTGGCGTCGCGGCCGATCCACACGTCGTTGCCGATGACGGTGTCGCCTTTGCTGGGCAGTCCGGCGGCGATGTCGGCGGTGGCGCGGGTCCAGTCGCCGCCGAACATGGCGAATGGGAAGGTGGCGCAGCCGATCATGGGGTGGTTGGCGGCGGGCATGATGAAACGCGCCCCGGTGGCCAGGGCGCAGAACCGGCCGATGCGCAGTTTCGCTGGCCCGTAGTTGTAGAGGACGTTGCGGGTTTCGAATTCGGCGGCGCCGTCGGGGTCGTCGTAGTAGGTGTAGTCGCCGATCTCGATCAGGGGGGAGCTGACCACAGTGGACAGGAAGGCCACGTTGGTCAGCTCGGGCCGGGTGGTGGGGTGCACCCGGCTGGGGTCGGGTGTGTCGGCCATGGTTGTCCCCCTTCAGGCGCTGCGGCGGCCGTCGTGCAGGTTCAGGGTGGGCCCGTTCCAGCGTTGCCGCAGCCAACGGTCGTGGCTGGCGACCACGACGGCGCCGGGCGCGGTGCGCAGGGCGTCTTCGAGTTCACCGGCCAGGGTCAGGGACAGGTGGTTGGTGGGTTCGTCGAGCAACAACACCTGTGGTGGGTCGGCGAGCAGCAGTGCCAGGGCGAGGCGGCGGCGTTGGCCGACCGACAGCGCCCCGATGGGGCGGCCGAGGTCGGCTGGGGCGAGCAGGCCGAGTTCCTGCAGCGCTGGGACGTGTGTGCGGTCCGCGGTGGCGGTGGCGTACAGCTGGCGGGGGCTCTTGCGGGCGTCGGGGAAGGTGACGTCCTGTTCGAGCAGGCCGATGCGGGTGCCGCGGCGGCGCTGCACGCTGCCGGTGTCGGGCGCCAGGCGCCCGGCGGCCAGGTGCAGCAGGGTGGATTTGCCCGCGCCGTTGCCGCCGGTGATCAGCAGTCGGCCGGTTCCGGTGAGGTCGAGTTCGTCGATCCACACCCGGCCCTGCACCCCGGCCTGCCGGATCTGCAGCACCACGTCGGTGGTGGTGTCGCGGTCGGTGAGGGTGGCTGCGAAACGCAGCGGCGGCGGGGGTTTGCGGACCTGGTCGGCGGTGAGCTCGTCCAGGCGCTGCTGGGCGTTGCGCACCCGCCGGGAGATCTGCTTCTGGACGCGGGCGCCTTTGTAGTCGTAGGCCAACTTGCTGGTGTTGCCGCGCGGTGCGTGGTGGCTGACCTGGCGGGCGGTGACGGCCACGGCGTGGCGCAGGGCGTCGAGTTCGTGCTGTTCGGCGGCGTAGCGCTGTTCCCAGCGGGCGCGTTCGGCGCGTTTGGCCGCAAGGTAGTCGGTGAAGGTGCCGCCGTAGCGGGTGGGGCCGTGCACGGCGGGGTCGAGGTCGAGGATGTCGGTGCAGACCGCGTCGAGGAACACGCGGTCGTGGCTGGCGAGCACGACGGTGCCGGGCAGCGCGGCGAGGTGTTGTTGCAGGAAGGCCAGGGCGGTGTCGTCGAGGTGGTTGGTGGGTTCGTCCAGCAGCAGGGCGCGTGGTTGGCGCAGCAGCAGCGCGGCCAGGCCCAGTCGGCTGCGCTGCCCGCCGGAGAGCGTGCCGGTGCGCCGCTGGCGGGGGATGTCGGCCAGGCCGAGTCCGTCGAGGACGACTTCGGCGCGGTGGTCGGCGTCCCAGGTGTCGTGCTGCTCGGCCCAGTCGAGGACCTCGCCGTAGGCGGCGAGGGCGTCGGCGTCATCGGGCCGGGCGGCGAGCACGGCGGCGAGTTCGGTCAGCCGGGTCTGTGCGCCGCGGTGCTCGGCCAGGGCGGCATCGAGCACGTCGGCGAGGGTGGCCTCGGGGCTGAAAGGTGTTTCCTGGTGCAGGAATCCGAGGTCGTCGGGGCGGGTGAGCTCGCCGGTGTCGGGTGCTTCGGCACCGGCCAGCACACGCAGCAGGGTGGATTTGCCGACACCGTTCTCACCGACCAGGCCGATGCGGTGGCCCGGCGAGGCGGTCAACGACACCCCGTCGAGGACGACGCGGTCCGCATAGGACTTGACGAGATCACGAGCGAGCAGAACGAAAGACACGAAGCGTCACACACCGGTGGTTTCGATGCGTTGCCCGCCGGGCGGTGTTCGACGCGGACCGGGAATGGGGTCGCGGAAGCCTCGGGCGCGGGCCTGGCTCGATGTCAGTTCTTCATAGTGCCGCCGATCGTAGCGTGCGCCGCGTGGCGGCTGTCAACGCGTTTTCCGGTCACCACCGTTGGTGTGCGTGCCGGGTGCGGGCGACGTTCTACGCTGTGCGGTCATGGCGCAGCGTGAGGACGGGGTGGACCGGATCCAGCGGGCGTGGCAGCGGGAACGCCCGGGGATGCCGGTGTCGTCGATCGGGGTGATCACCCGGATCTGGCGGATCGCGAAGCTGCTGGAGGACGAGCGTCGCCGCACCGATGCGCGCATCGGTTTGGATGCCGCCACTCGTGACCTGTTGAGCACGTTGCGGCGGTCGGGGCCGCCGTACCAGCTGGCGGCCGGGGAGATCGCGCGGCAGTCGTTGCTGAGCGCTGGGGCGATTTCGCAGCGGGTGGCGCGCGCGGAGCAGCGCGGTCTGGTGCGCCGCAGCAAGGGTGGTGTGGACGGCCGGTCGGTGCTGGTGGAACTCACCGACGTCGGGCACCAGTTGATCGAGGAGCGGGTGGACGACTTGCTGCGACATGAGGAGACGTTGCTGAGCTCGCTGGACGCCGAGCAGCGGGAGCAGTTGGCGGGGTTGCTGCGGATCCTGCTCGGCGATCTCAGCGAGCGTCTCGGTGCCGAAGATCGTCCTTAGTGCGTGGTTGGGTTCTCAGCGGCCGAGGTGGGCGCCGCCGTTGACGTGCAGCACTTGGCCGGTGATGTGCCCGGCCTGCGGGCTGGCGAGGAAGCCGACGAGCGCGGCGATGTCGGCGGGGGTGCCAGCGCGTTTGGTGGCGGTGGCGGTGATGAGCGCGTGGCGGCGGTCTTCGGTGAGGTTGCCGCGGAAGAATTCGGTGCGCTCGGTCAGTCCTGGTGAGACGACGTTGGCGGTGATGCCGCGCGGACCGAGTTCGCCCGCGAGATCAGCGGTCCAGGCTTCGACGGCTGCCTTGGCGGCGCCGTAGGAGCCCGCTCCGGTGCGGGCGGCGATCGAGCCGATGGTGATCACGCGGGCTCCGGCGGCCAGTCGCGGGGTCACGGCGGCGGTCACCAGGACTGCGGAGAGCACGTTGGCCTGGAAGTTGGCTTGCCATCCGGCGGCCAGCGCGGTCAGTCCCTCCGGTGTGGACCGGTCGAAGTCGGTGTTGCCGCCCGCGTTGTTGACCAGGACGTCGATGCGTTCGGGCAGGTGCGCCACTGCGGCGGTGACGGCGTCGGGGTCGGTGGCGTCGAAGGGCACTGCCGTGGCGCGGAGCGCGGCCGCGGCGGTGTCCAGGACCTCGTGGCGGCGGCCGGTGATGGTGACCGAATCACCCGCGGCGGCGAAATGTTCGGCGATGGCGTAGCCGATGCCGGTGCCGCCGCCGGTGACGATGATCTCGCGCAAAACAATCTCCTTTAGATCTAAAAGACTTCGCTTACGGTAGCGCCCCGGCGACCAGCAACGCAACGCACTAGTCCGACCAGCGCAGCGCGCCGAATTCCGGTTGCCCGCACCGGAAGTCCAGGTGTAGTGCTTGTCGAATGCTGCAGGAAAGCCGCACCGGCGAGACCGTGGTGCTCTCCCAAGACACCACCACGGTCTCCTGCGCGCCGATCGCCGGAGTGCCACGCACCGCACGAGTCCTCGAACTTCGAGGCCCCAACCCACTTGTCGTGCTGCGAACCGCACTACCGGGCTGGAGCCTGCTCACCAACCCAGCTGAAGGCGAAGCGCTGGTACGAGCGGGCGCCCGGCTGAAACGCCACGCCCACCGGATGCAGCGCGACCTGACCGCCAACCCACCACCGCCAACCTGGGCACACCTGCGACCAGCGAAACCACTGCGGGTGGTGCCCTGCACCCGCCCACCGGCAGACCTGCTGCCCGCCTGGCGCGAAGCATTCCCCCCGCAACATCCCGACCAGGTCGTCGGCAGCGACCAACAGGTCCTCACCGAACTGCTCCAGCCACTGCTGACCGGACGAGTGCTGGGACCGGTGCTGGACTGCAGCGCACTGGTCGTCGACGCCGACGACCACGTCGTCGCGGGCCTGGTGGTCAACGACCGCGACGGCACCGCGTGGGTCGGTGACGTCTTCCGCCGCCCAGCACCGCAGTTCGCCGGACTCGGCGGCCTGCTGCTGCGCCGAGCACTCGCGCGGCTGGCCGAGGAGGGCTCCGGCGAGGTGGGTTTGGCGGTCACGGTCGGCAACCCCGCACAGCGGCTCTACGAACGCCTCGGGTTCGCGGTCACCGACACGACCATGACCCTGGCGATACCGTGAACGCGCCGGAACCGCGGCTGCGCACCGCACGACTGCTACTGCGACCAGCGAACCCCGCCGATGCGACCGCGGTCCACGAATACCGGGCGGACCCGAACATCGCCACCTACCTCACCCAACCAGCGCTGAGCCTGGAACAGGTCCGGCAACGCCTCCGCACCGCCGCCGACCGCTGGACGCGCAGCGACCACCAGCGATTCCACCTGCTGTTCACGGTGCTGGCCGACGACACGATCATCGGCGAAGTCCAGGCCGTCAACTGCACCGAACGCGGCAAGCCAACCTCGCCGGACCCGACCGAAGTGTGGGTCTCCTACGTGTTCAATCCTCGCCACCAGGGCCACGGCTACGCCACCGAAGCCGTGCGCGACGTGTGCAGCTGGCTGTTCCGCCGGGGCGCCGCGCGGATCTTCGCCAACCTCTACACCGCCAACACCCCGTCATACCAGCTCCTGCACCGACTCGGGTTCCAGGAACACCAACGCCTCTCCGCCGACGAAGACACCCTGGGAAAGAACCTGCCGTCGGTGCGGATGCGCCTGGACGCGCCCGGTTGAGCCGCACGATGCGTTAGCATGGCGGGGTGATTCGCAGTTCGTGCCTCGCGTGGTGGCGCTCCGGTTAGGAGCGGCCAACCAGCATGCACACCTCTCGGGCCGTTCGGATGGACGGCCCTTTTCCATGTTCTCCGCACGTCCGGGGCGTCGACCGAACCCCGCGACCAAATTCGAGGAGAACACCATGACCACCATGATCGAAACCTCCGCCGCCGCACGACGCAGCGCCGAGCTGGAGGAACTGATCCACCTGCGACCGGCGGACTTCCGGGTGCTCACCGGCGATCGCCCGACCGGACCGCTGCACCTGGGCCACTACTTCGGCACCCTGCACAACCGGGTCCGCCTGCAGCACCTCGGCGTGGAACTGCTGGTGATCATCGCCGACTACCAGGTGCTCACCGACCGGGACATCGCCGACCGGCTCGGCCAGCACGTGCACAACCTGGTGCTGGACTACCTGGCGGCCGGGATCGATCCGCAGCGCGCCACCATCTTCACCCACAGCGCCGTGGCGGCGCTCAACCAACTGCTGCTGCCGTTCCTGAGCCTGGTGTCGATGTCCGAACTGGCCCGCAATCCGACGGTCAAGGACGAGATCGCGCATTCGCAGCAGTCCGCGGTCAGCGGCCTGATGTTCACCTATCCCGCCCACCAAGCCGCCGACATCCTGTTCTGCAAGGCGAACCTGGTACCGGTCGGCCAGGACCAACTGCCGCACCTGGAGCTGACCCGCACCATCGCGCGCCGGTTCAACGACCGCTACGGCGCGCTGCTGCCCGAACCGGATGCCCTGCTGTCCCCAGCGCCCCTGCTGTTGGGCACCGACGGAACGAAGATGAGCAAAAGCCGCGGCAACGCGATCATGCTCTCGGCCACCCCGGATGAGACCGCACGCCTGATCCGAGGCGCGAAAACCGATTCCCAGCGCCACATCAGCTACGACCCGCAGGCCCGTCCGGAAGTCTCCAGCCTGGTGCTGCTGGCGGCCCTGTGCACCGGGCAAGATCCGCACGACCTCGCCGAAGGCATCGGTTCGGGCGGCGCGGCGACGCTGAAACGCACGGTCACCGAGGCGGTCAACGAGCACCTGGCACCGATGCGGGCTCGGCGGGCCGCGTTCGCAGCCGATCCCGGTCAACTGCGCGGCATTCTGCGCGACGGCAACGAGCGCGCCAACACCCTCGCCGAGACCACCCTGAACGAAGTGCGCTCCGCGATGGGCACCCGCTACTGACCGGCGCCGGTCACGGCGGCATCAGCCAGCCGCCGTGACCGCCTCGACCAGAAATGCCGGACGCCACCAGTAGTCAGCCAGCGGCCGGGTGGTGATCTCGGTGAAACCGGCTCCCCGCAACAACGTCTCCCAGTGCTGGATGGCCAGTTCGTAGTTGGTGCGGGCGGCGGTGCCGAACTTGCCGAGGATCACCGGCAGGATGAACCCCGCACCCACGAGATCACGATCCGCGCCGTACTCGCGCAACCCGCGTTCCACCCGCACCACGCAGTCGCAGAACCAGGCGGGCTCCCACACCGAAGCCACCTCGGGCACGTCGAACTCCACCAGCGCGAATCGGCCGGTGTGCGCGGCGACCCAGTGCAACACCTGGGCCTTCTCGTGCGGCGGCAGGGATTGCAGGGCGAAGCTGGACTGGATGAGGTCCCAGTGCTGGGTATGCGTCGCGGTGAAATCCTGGGCCGTCTGCGTCCACGCGTGGTGGACGATGCCGCGACGAGTCAGCTCAGCGGTCGTCTCGGCCAGCAGCGCCGCACTCGGCTCGACCACACCCACCACGGGCTGGTGCTCGACAAGTGCGGGCAACAGCGCCAACCCGTCCCCGACACCGATGTCAAGCACCCGCTGCGGCTGGTGCTGCCGGTAGATCTCCCGCAACGCCCCCGAAGTCGCCTCGTACAACCCCACATTGCCGCCGCCGCGGATGAACGCCCGAAACGCCGCGGGGGAGTCGTACACCCCCGTCGCACCGCCTTCAGCAGTGATCATGGCCAACAACCGGGCCAGTTCGCTGCCCGGGTCGTAGTCACTGGCCCGACCGGCCGCCCGGTGCGCCGTGGCGTCATCGCCGCTGCTGTGCGCCCAGATCGCGACATACAACGCCGACTCGACGTCGTCGACGGTCACCTCCACGGGCCTCGCACCGGTGAGGTGGGCGTGGTGCACCTCGTGGATCGACACGCGTTCTCCATTCAGCCAGGACCGTCGAGATAGGACACTCCGCGCGAGGACAACCGGAATCCGGCAGCCAGCGGCTCGACGAGGCCGAGTTCCCGCAACCGCCACACATCCGACTTCCAACGCGACACCGGACGCCCCTGCTCAGCGGCCAGCTCAGCGACCCGCACCCCCGGCCGCCGCGCCAGCACCTCCAGGACCTGCCGCGTCCACGGTCCGCGCGGAGCGGACACGTCCAACTGCGCCAGCCGCCGATCGATCGCCGCCCGCTCCCGACCACCCAACACCACAGGTTCCTGCGGCGACGCCGGGGCCAGGCCCTCGTAGCGCAACGCGAGCCGGTAAACCGAACCCGGCCCGTGCTTGTCCAGAGAGGACCGCAACCCCGCAGCCGAGGAGAACCCAGCCCGGCGCGCGTCCGCGTCGGTGATCTGCCCCGGATCGACCTCGGTGACCTCATCGATGCCGATCAACCCGACCGCAGTGCGCAGTTGCGATCCAGCCCTGGCCTGCGGACTGCTCCACCGCAGGAACGCCAGACTGATCTCACCGCACGCCACCCCGCGCAGAATCCGATCGCTCAACGCCACCCCACCACGCTAATACCTCCCGCACCAGCGTCACCTGACCCAGGGGCGCGCACCGGACGATGATCACGAAACGGGGTCGCCAACTTCCGCAGGTGTGCTGAATCGGGGGAGAATCGGCACATGTTGCAGGTCTGCCTCAACGGCGCCCGGTCCCCGCGCGAGCACTTCCACCTGCCCGTGCGCCCGGAGGAACTGGCCAAGGCCGCCGCCGACAGCGTCGCCGCCGGAGCCACCGACATCCACCTGCACCCCAAGGCCCCCGACGGCACCGACAGCCTCGATCCGCACCTGGTCGCGGCGGCCCTGCGCGCGGTGCGCGCGGCCGCCCCCGGCGTACCGGTCGGGGTCACCACCGGCGCCTGGACCACCCCGGACCCGGCCGATCGGGTCCGCATCATCCGGGCGTGGACGGTGCTGCCCGACCACGCCTCGGTCAACTGGCACGAACCCGGCGCCGACGACATCGCGGCCGCGCTGCTGGCACGCGGCGTCGGCATCGAGGCAGGCATCCACTCCGGCACCGACGCCGACCGCCAATTCCTGCGCTCCCCGCACCACGGCCGGGTGCTGCGGGTGCTCGCCGAGGTCACCGACCGGACCGCGCGCGGCGCGGCCACCACCGCCGAAGCGCTGCTGGAACGGCTGCGCCCGGCAACGACCCCGATCCTGCTGCACGGCGAGGCAGCCGGGGCGTGGCCGGTGCTGACCGTCGCCGCCCGCCGCGGGCTGCCCACCCGCATCGGCCTGGAAGACACCCTGCTGCTGCCGGATGGACAGGTCGCCGCCGACAACGCCGAACTCGTCACCGCCGCAACCCGCATCCTCGCGCAGGAGGCCTCGTGACCGCAGTCGACCACGAGCAACTGGTGGCCCGCATGCCCTTCGCGGTGGCGCTGGGCGTGCGGATCAACTCCGTGAACGCCGAAGAAGTCCGCGGCCACCTGGACTGGGCGGCCGAACGCTGCACGTCAGGGGGAGTGCTGCACGGGGGAGCGGTCATGGCGCTGGCTGACTCGATCGGCGCGATCTGCGCCTTCCTCAACCTGCCCGAAGGCGCGCACACCGCCACGATCGAGTCGAAGACCAACTTCTTCCGCGCGGTGCGCGAGGGCACGCTGCACGCGGTCAGCCGACCACTGCACGTGGGCCGCACGAACATCGCCGTGCAGACCGAACTGCTCGACGCCGCCGGACGCCGCGTCGGTCACACCACGCAGACCCAAGCCGTGCTGTCCACGAACAGCTAGCCACTATATTTCCCATTGGCTATATTGATGGTGTGGCAAGCACCTTCGAAGTCCTCGCCGAACCACACCGCCGGGACATCCTCGACCTGCTGCGCACCGGCGAACGCGCAGTCGGCGACCTCGTGGACCAGCTGCCGCTGAGCCAACCCACGGTCTCCAAACACCTCAAAGTGCTGCGCGAAGCGGGCCTGGTCGAAGTCCGCCAGGACGCACAACGCCGCTGGTACCGACTGCGCCTGGAACCTCTGGCCGAGATCGACACCTGGCTCGCACCCTACCGCCGGATGTGGCAAGACCGGCTCGACGCCCTGGAACGCCACCTCGACACCATGCCCGACCCGAAGGACCCCCAACCATGAACACCACCATCACCATGATCGGCGACCGCCCGGTACTGCACCTGCAACGCCTCCTGCACCACCCACCGGAGAAGGTCTGGCAGGCCATCACCGACCCCGCCGAACTCGCCCACTGGTTCCCAGCCCGCATCGACTTCGACCAACCCGTCATCGGCGCACCGATGCGCTTCACCTTCGAAGGCTCCGACCAATCCGACGAAGGCGAAATCCTGGAGATCGACCCGCCGAAGGTCTTCGCCTTCCGCTGGAGCGAAGACGTCATCCGCTGCGAACTGCTCCCACGCCCCGAAGGCTGCCTGCTGGTGTTCAACCACACCCTGCGCGGCCCCGACAGCGACCGCCCATCGGCCGCCCGCCACGCCGCGGGCTGGGACGCCTGCCTGGACGCCCTGACCACCCGACTGGAGGACGGCACCACCGCCGAATTCTCCATGCAGACCTGGTTCGAACGCACCGAGGCGTACATCGAACAATTCGGCCTCGCCGAAGGCCAACTGCACACCACCGAGGACGGCTGGACGATCCACTTCGAACGCGACCTCGTCCAACCACTCGAACAGGTCTGGGCACTGCTCACCGAAGGCACCGAACCCGCACCTGGCGCCGAACCACCACTGCAGACCACCCACGGCTACGGACAGACCGGCGCACTCACCACCGTCGATGCCCCGCACGTCCTGGAATACACCTGGCAGCCCGCCGGAACCGTGCGCTTCCAACTCCGCGCCCAGCACCCGATCGGCACCCGCCTGACGCTGACCCACACCGTGCCCACCAACCAAGCCGCCGACCGAGCGACCCTGCTGGCAGCCTGGCAAACCCACCTGGAACTGCTGTTCGCCGCACTGCACGGCGACATCCGCTGCCCCTGGCCAGCGGAACGAACCGAACACCTGCGCAAGCACTACACCCAGTACCTCGACCTGGACTGAGGAGCGAAGGGCACCTCCTGCCGAGTGAGTCCTTTGTATTAGGGGCCAATGGGGGCCTGCGCCGACAGACCAAGGGGCGGCCCCCGTTGAACGGCCGAATCCGCAGTTGCGCGTCTCGCGACAGGACTAATCCGCAAATGCGGGTGAATTCGAGCGATCTGGCCGTGTATGCGGATCGTGATGCCCCCTTGTGGTCGATGTGTCGGTGGAGGTGCTCGCTTTACCGTGGGCGCATGGAGCCGTCCGCCAGGGGTGTCGGAGAGCCGGAGATTCCGGCCCAACGCGCTGAGCTGGGGCCAAGACAGGTGCTGATCGCGGGTGATGTGGGGTCCGTCCTCGGGTGCTGGAGACCGCCGAGCTCGACGCGCGAGCGCGCTGCGAGCAGGAGGTCCACTACGTCACCCGGCGTCGTCGGGAAGTGCACCTTGTGCGGGGGGTTCCGCTGTATGAGGTGCTGGCGGAGATCCCTCCCGGTTGGATCAGCGGCACAAGATGGGTCAGCTCAACGTGATCGTGCTTGCTTTGTCCGAGGACAGGTTCCAGGTGGTGTTGTCCCTGGCGGAGATCGACCCGGAGTTCGGCGCGTGTGCCGCGCTGTTGGCCACCCGCTACAACGGTCGTGCGTTGACCCGGCCGACCTTGGTGATGCCCTGCGATGGGCGGGCCAGCCGCTATGTGCGGGGGCTGTGCCAGTTGCGGCTGCGCAGCGTCGCTCCGTCGGGCGCGGTCACTGAGCCGGAGGAGCGCGGCGCCGCGCGGTGAAATTCCGGAGTTCGAGCTCGGATGTCGCGATGACCGATGTGGACGGTCGGGAACGTCCAGTAGCGAAAACGCCTGCGGTGATGGCGATCAGTGTTGCGCCGACAAGGCTTACGGTGGCGGCGATTTTCGCGACGGGGAACAGGACGGATAAGAGTGCGTTGATGACGGTTTTCATGGTGTTTCATAGGTGGTCACCTATGAAACGCAGCCAGCGTCACACGACGCTGTACGGCCGCGGGCGTCCACCAATCGCCTCGGTCATCCGCGCGGACTCGTCGAAGGATCGCTGCACGCGCTTACGGCTGAACACGGGGGACGGCACTGGAATACGGCAGAAAGACACCGCGGGGCTGCGCACTGACCAGCGCCTGGACCTCAGCGCACCACCGACCCCGCCCAGCGGCCAAGAAGATCAGGGCCGGCAGCGCTCACCTCCGCCGCCGAAGCCAGATGGATCGTCGTCGCGCCAGATCCAGAGGGAAGCGGACGAGAAGGCCCCGAGGGCCGTCCGTCCGTCCGTGAAACGTCTGCTCCTGGCACGCTTGGGCCGGAACAGGGCGGTTCCGGCCCAAGCGTCCTGCCCAGCATGGAATCCCTGAGAGTTAGGCCGGGGGTGCGGCCGTGCGGACGAAGTCGATCACCGAAGCCGGCGTGATCTGCGGGTACCTGTCGTTGTCGAGGGCGTCGAACTTGGCCTTTCCGGTCACCATGCACCACTGGTACTGGAGAGCGACGTAGTCGAACGGGTTCTGGGTTCGGGCGGCTTGGCGTTCGATCTCCGCGCGCAACTCGTCGGCGGTGCCGAGGTGCCGCAGCTCCAGGGTGCGGCCTGAGCCGCGCTGGACGGCCTCGTGGAACCGCCGCATCGACAGCACTTCACCGACGAAACGCAGTGTGCCGATGGCCTTCGGGTCGAGGGCGACGGCGGCGGTGTAGGCGGCGGTATCGGGCACCGAGGTCAGGTCGAGCGGCTGATCGGGGTCGCCCCAGTGCGACAGGGTGCCCCGATCCCAGTCGATTAGCCCCATGAAACCGACCATCACTTCGTAGAACGCGCCGTTGAGCACGGAGATCACCTCAAGGCCAGCGTGGGCGTACTCGGCGGCGGCCCGGCGACGCCAGTCGATCATGAAGTTGTCGCCGTCCTCCAGCTTGGTCACGTCGATGGCGAAGTCGGAGGGGATGAACCGGCAGGCACCGGCCTTCGCGGCGGCGTGCGCCAAGTTGGCCTGGCCGTCCACGATCACCTCGGGGCCACCTTGCACGGCCGAGATGACGGTAGCGGCGTCGCCGACGGCCTCGGCCAGCGCCTCGGCCGGGTCGGTGACGTCGCCCTCGACCACCTCCAGGCCGCGCGACCGCAGCGCTGCGAGCGCGGCCTTCTTGTCCGCGTCGGCACCGGGCCGCACCAGGGCCCGGACGGGCGCGCCCCGGTCGAGAAGGGCGCTGATGATCTGGCTTCCGAGCAGTCCCGTGGCACCGGCCACGAAGACCTTGGGGGGAATGGACACGCTCTGACTCCTTGTTCGGAAACAAATCGGTACTTCACCCAGGCCGGTAACGGCTCTTGGGCGTCTTTGGGGAGTCCGCACAGGACTCAGGGAATGAGCAGGGTCTTGCCGAGCGTGTCGCGCGCCTCGACGGCGGCGTGCGCGTCGGCTGCTTTCTCCAGGGGGAACCGCTGACCGATCACCGGCGTGAACCGACCGGCGGCGGCCAGGCCGAGCACCTCGGTCACCAACTCGCGGGCGAAGGCGGGCCGGTTCCAGATGAGGCCCGCGCTGAATCCGCTGACGGTCAGGCCCCGGCCCATCAGCTCCATGGGCGCGACCTCCAGCGGCGCGCCGCTGGAGAAGCCGAACACGACCTGCCGGCCGGAGCCCGGGGTAAGCAGCCCGAACGCCTCCTGTCCGAGCGTCCCGCCGATGTGGTCGAACACCACCTCCACCGAACCGCCCACCGCCTCGCGGACCCGATCGGTCCAGCCGGGCAGCGAGTAGTCAACGACATGGCCGGCGCCCAGCCCGGTGACGAGGTCGAGCTTGCGTTCGCCACGCGCCGCTCCGACGACCGTCGCGCCCGCGCGGGTGAGCAACTGCACCAGAACCGTGCCGACGGCACCGGCGGCGGCCTGAACCAGCACACGATCACCAGCGGCCACCCGCGCCGCACGAATCAGACCCTGGGCGGTGGCCCCGTACCGGTAGAGCGCGACGGCGTCGTGCAGGCCGAGCCCCGCCGGAATCGGGATGAGCGAATCGGCGGGTACGGCGGCTATTTCGGCGTACCCGCCCGTCCCCGAGGTGCTGGCAAGGACCCGAGTGCCGACGAGGGCGGGATCACCTCCGGGGCCGACCTCCTTGACCTCTCCAGCGATCTCCTTGCCGAGAACGACCGGCAGGCCGGCGCCGCGCAACGCTCCCGAGCGCACCTGGGTCTCCAGAAACTGGACGCCGACGGCGGCCACCCGCACGGTGACCTGCCCCGCCCCCGGCCGAGGTTCGGGCACCTCCCCGATGGTCAAACGGGCCGGTGGCCCGAATTCACGCAGCACAACAGCACGCATGGCGCTCACTCCGTTCAATCGGCGACGCACAGCCCGGCGGACCGGCGGTGAAGTCATGCGCCTTTCTTGATCGCCTCGGCGAAGGCGGCGAGACCGTCGGCCAGATGCTCGATGTCGGACGGTTCCCAGCCCTCCATGAGGGCGGCGACGGCGGTCGTCCGGGCCTTCCAGAGCTCGCGGATAGCGAGCTTGCCCTCCCGAGTGGCACTCACCAACTGCGCCCGGGCGTCGGCCGGGTCGAGCTGCCGCTCGATGAACCCGCGCGACTCCAAGCGCTTGGCGGGGGGCGAGAGCGTGGACTTGTCCACCTCCATCAGCTCGGCCAGGACCGACAGCCGCACCGGCGCGTGCAGGGAGATCTGCGCGAGCAGCGTGTAGTCCCCCAGCGACAGCTCCAGCCCGGAGGCCGCCATGATCCGTCGCCGCGTTGCCGGGGCGAACATCCAGTTGCCCACCGTTGCCAGCGCCGCCGCCACCCGATCGGTGGTTTCCCGCTGCCGGTCGTCCCCGTTCCCCGCCGTACGTTCCATCCCGGCACCCCCACCTTGATTAGTTGGTTGGTCAAAACCAACTATATAGGAGGCGCGACGGTCCATGCAAGTGCATTCACCTGTCGCGGCTCCCGGCATGGACGCGGCTGGGAAAACCAGCGGCCTCAGCGTGGAACCCGACGCGCCGCCATGCGACGCCTTCGATGCGGCTTTTAGGATCATGGGCGTTCATGCGAAAGCCGATGTCTCGCTGCAGAATGGAGTGCCCGCGATGATCTTCATCACGGCCAAGTTCCGAATCCGGCCCGAAGATGCCGACAGGTGGCCGGAGATCGCCGAGGAGTTCACCCAGGCGACCCGTGCCGAACCGGGCTGCCTGTGGTTCGACTGGTCGCGCAGCATCGCCGATCCCACCGAGTACGTCCTGGTCGAGGCATTCCGCGATGACGACGCCGGAGCGGCCCACGTGCAGTCCGAGCACTTCAAGAAGGCCCAGCAGACGCTGCCACCACACCTGGTCGAAACCCCGCGGATCGTGAACACGACGGTGCCCCAACAGGACTGGTCACTGCTCGGCGAGATGGCCGTGCCCGAAAAGAGCTGATCAACACCTCCGAAAACGCCGCACGGCCGCATACCCGAAACCTGGGCGGGGGAGAGCTAGCAGTTCGCGCCGGTTGACATGCAGCCGGTTGGCTGCCTATATTTCAGGCAGCCAACCGGCTGCATATTTTGGGATGGCACGACATGGACGAGGTGTTCAAGGCACTGGCCGATGCCAGCCGCCGCCGACTGCTCGACAGCCTTAACGCACGCAACGGGCAGAGCCTGCGCGAACTGTGTGCGGGACTGGACATGGCCCGGCAGTCCGTCAGCAAACACATCGCAGTGCTGGCAGCAGCCGATCTGGTGACCACCACGTGGCGGGGCCGGGAAAAGCTGCACTACCTCAACGCAGCACCGATCAACGCCATCGCCGACCGCTGGATCAACCAGTACGACCGCGAACGAGCACGCGCACTCGCGGACCTGAAGACCGCATTGGAGCAACAACCCATGAGCAACACCGAATTCGTCTACAAGACCTACATCAAGACCACGCCGCAACGCCTCTGGCAAGCCCTGACCGACCCGGCCTTCACCCGCCGCTACTGGGGAGTGGCCTTCGACACCGACTGGCAGGCCGGGTCGCCGATGACCTGGGAAGAACACGGCGCCAAGACCACCAACCCCGGCCAGGTCGTGCTCGAATCCGAGCCCTACCGGAAGCTCTCCTACACCTGGCACACCTTCACACCGGAATGGGCCGAAGCAGTCGGAGTCAGCGAGGAAGTGCTGGCCAAGATCGCCGACGAACCCCGTTCGAAGGTGACCTTCGAAATCGAACCGGTCGGCGACATGGTGAAACTGACCGTGGTCCACGACGGCTTCGAACCCGACAGCACCGTGCTGACCATGATCAGCGAAGGCTGGCCCGAACTCCTGTCCAGCCTGAAAACCCTGCTCGAAACAGGCGAAACCCTACCCAGCTGATCACATCTCCGCACCGGAGGTGCTCATGATCGGACGCACTTCCACCGCAGCGAAGGGAATGCGTGCCGCGATCTCCGCAGCACGCTCCAAGCTCTCGCCGTCCACCACGACATAGCCGCCCGACTACCTCCCCGAAGACTTCGCCGAAGGCCCGGCGACACCAACGACGTTGCCCTCGGGGTCGACGAACTGCCCGACCGCGAAATCCCCGCCAGAATCCGGCTCGGGGCCCATCAGGCGCTTCCCACCGAGGCTCTCCGCCTTCCGAAGCGCCGCCTCGACGTCGGGAACGCCCACGTAGAACAGGACTGCGGGCTGGTGGCCCGGCCCACCACCGACCCCGCCGTTGATCCCGTCGCCCTCGCCGGTCGTGCTCCCGTCGACGAATCCGTACATGCCCTGCTGAGACACCTTCTCTGTGATCGCGTCACCCGTGCTGAACGCCCAGCCGAACAGCTCACCGTAGTAGCCGCGGAGCTTGGCGGGATCACTCCCGATGATCTCGAAGTGCACCACTGGCCATCCCATGATCAATCCCTTTCCACGCCGATACCCTCCAGATGGGCCCTAACTCGGAGGTCGGAGCAGAAGCCCCGATCTCGACATCCCACGCAAGAAAATCTCGCAGCATCGCCGCAGGCACCCGAAGAGGGGCGATTCGACGACGAGCCCGCCAACCGGCGAGCAGAACGTGGCGAGAGGAGGACCGCCGCGTGCATCCATTAGACGTCGGCGGAGGTAGCGATGGGGCAGTGGCCCAGCTCTGCGTCACTGATCCATCCAGTGAGGCACGCAGACCATTTACTTAACATAATGTACATTATCGGCATTCTATCGATCTGCGGTGATGGACGAGAGTGGCGCCTTTTGGGTGGCTATGACGACGCCTGGCGCATCCACCCAAGAAGCCTGTCGCGCATGGCAGTCCGGCCGACACCTCGCATGCGCCCGACGACGCAGCGACGTCGCGGGCCGCGTGGGCAGGCGGACCGGTCCTGCCGACACCGATGCCTTTTCGGTCGCGAACTTCCAGGTTGGGCTTCCCCGCCTTAATAACGTCACAGTGACGAATATCGGTGGGGTTCCCGGGTTTGCTGGTCGACTGCCGTGTGGCAACGTTGAACAGTCACCAGGCCCGGCAACACCGATGTTGATCTCACAAGGCATCGAGTCGGGTCGGCCGGTCCGTCGATGTCGTGTTGTTCTGCGGGTGAGCTTCGCAAGTTGATCAGCTGGGCGACCCGGAGGTTTCAACGTCAGCGGCCCCAGCTGCTACCCCTCCGAGCCTGGCCGCATACCCAAGCTCTTTCTCCATTTGATGGATAATCAACGTTATCCATCAAATCGCAGCTCGCTGTTGGACATGTCGAGGCACGGGCAACGCAGTCGTGGTGTTGGGGAACCTGGTCGCGCCGATTTGCCTTCCCTCCCAGCGAAACGGCTGGCGTTGCCGCTACTCCCCTCACTGGCGGCGTCATCGCCCACTCCCCTCTGGCTGCTCTCCTGTGTCGAGTGGTGTGCGTCAGGGTCACGTAAAGGGCCTGTCCTCGTCTTGCCTGCGCGGGCTTCCGGGCGTACGGTCTGCCCCGTGACCAGATAGGCATATTTGGTCACGAAGTCACGGAGGTGGTGGTGGCGGGCGCTCGGGGTCGTTCTTCGGGACGGCAGCAGCGTGGGCAGCGCATTCTGGATGCGGCGGCCGAGTTGGTTCTGCGCTGGGGGTACGACAAGACCACTTTGGACGATGTGGCGCGGGCCGCCGGGGTCGCCAAGGGGACGATCTACCTGCATTGGAAGAACCGGGAGCGGCTGTTCGTCGCGTTGTTGCGGCGGGAGCGGGTCGAGCTGCTGACCGAGGTTCGGCGGCGGGTCACCGAGGGTTCGGAGGGGCCTTCGCTGCGCAGTCTGCTGGTGCACATGACGTTGGTGTATCTGCGGCGGCCGCTGCTGCGGGCCGTGGTGACGCGCGATTTGGACGTGATCGGCAAGTTGGCGAGCGCGGAGAAGGCGGTGCGGGCCGGGAGTGCGCTGCGCAGCGATTTCGTGCGGTACCTGGAGATGCTGCGCGAATCGGGGTTGGTGCGGGTCGATCTGGGGTTGGCCGAGCAGGTGCAGGTGGTCAGCGCGGCGTTCCTGGGGTTCTTCCTGGCGCCGCCGATGGTTCCGGACGAGTTCGCGGTTTCCGATGAGGTGCGCGCGGAGTTGTTGGCCGAGGTGGTGTGCCGGTCGTTGGCCGCTGGCGGGGAGTTCACCTCGGCGGAGTCGGAGCGGCTTGCGGTGACCACGGTTCGGTATCTGGACGAGGCGTTGGCGAATGCCGAGGCGACGTATCGGGATCTGCTGGATTCCGAGGGATGAGGAGCGTGCCAGTGTCTGTTGTGCTGCCGTTGGATGCTGCTGGTGCCGATTTGGCGCTGGTGGGTGGTAAGGGTGCGTCGTTGGCGCGGTTGGCGGGTGCGGGGTTGCCGGTTCCGCCTGGGTTTGACGTGACGACGGTGGCGTATCGGGATTTCGTGACCGTTGGGGGTTTGCGGGAGTCGATCTTGGCCGCGGTGGCGGAGGTCGATCCTGATCGGCCGGAGACCGCGCGGGCGGCGTCGGAGCGCATTCAGCGGTTGTTCGCCGAGACCGCGGTGCCGGAAAGCCATCGTTGATGCGATCGGCAAGGCTTATGCCGAGATGGGTTGCGAGGTTGCGGTGGCGGTGCGGTCGTCGGCGACCGCGGAGGATCTGCCGGAGATGTCGTTCGCCGGTCAGCAGGACACGTTCCTGAACGTTCGTGGGCAGTCCGCGGTGTTGGATGCGGTGCGGCGGTGTTGGGCGTCGTTGTGGACCGCGCGGGCGATCGACTACCGGTTGCGCAACGGGGTGGCCGCCGATGAGGTTGCGCTTGCAGTGGTGGTGCAGGAGTTGGTGGCGGCGGATGCGGCTGGGGTGTTGTTCACGCGTGATCCGGTGACCGGTGCTGGTGAGGATGTTCTGGTGAATGCAGCGTGGGGGTTGGGTGAGTCGATCGTTGGTGGTCAGGTCACACCGGATACGTACGTGGTGGCTCGGGGTGGGCAGGTGCGTGATCAGGTCATCGGGGACAAGGCGGTGATGACGGTGCGCACCGATGGCGGGACGCGGGAGGAGGCGGTGCCGCAGGAGCGTCGTGCTGCGGCGGTCCTCTCCCCTGCCGCGCTCGGCGAGTTGGCGGCGTTGGGGGTGCGGATCGAGGAGTTGTACGGGCGGCCGATGGATGTGGAGTGGGTGGTTCGGGATGGCCGGTTCTGGGTGGTGCAGGCGCGGCCGATCACCGGGTTGCGGGAGCGTCCGGTTGAGGTGTGGAACGACAGCTTGGCCGGGGATTACCTGTGGACGTGCGCGAATTTGGGTGAGGCGATTCCGAGTGTGATGACGCCGTGCACGTGGTCGCTGGTGGAGATCTTCATGTCCGAGGCGATGTCGTTGTCGCGGTTGGGGCCGCATCGGTTGTCGGGCAACATCGGTGGGCGGTTCTACCTGAATTTGAGCTTGACGTTCGCGGCGGGCAATGCACTGGGGTTGGGTGCGTTGGTGCGCAATGCCAGTGAGCAGGCGTTCGGGCGCATTCCGGCGGGTGTGTCGGTTCCGCCGTTGCCGATGTCGCGGTGGCGGGTGTTGTGGTCGACGTTGTCGGGTGCGGTGCCGTTCTTGCGGCGGGTGGTGGGTTATCAGCGGCGGCTACCGGAGTTGTTGGCGGCAGCGCCGGATCGGTGTGCTGGGCTGCACGAGCGGATTGCCGCTGTTGGTGATGCTGGTGAGTTGGCGGCGTTGTGGCATTCGGCTGTGGAGCCGTTGTTGCGGGACTGCAGTCGGATGTTGGCTGCGGGGGCTCGGTTGGATGGTGCCGGTTTGGTGCGGATCCGGCCGCGGCTGCGGAAGCTGGTTGGTGAGGCGGATGCGAATGCGTTGCTGACCGGGTTGAGTTCGGGTGGTGCGGCGTTGGCGAGTTTGGGGCCGGTGTTGGGGTTGGGTGAGTTGGCGCGTGGGGAGATCGATCGGGAGACGTTCGTGCGGCGGTGGGGGCATCGGTGTCCGGACGAGTTCGAGGTGTCGGTGCCGCGGCCTGCGGAGGATCCGGAGTGGATCGATCGGCAGTTGGCGGGGTTGCGGTCGTCGGGGACTGATCCGGTGGAGTTGCTGGCGCGGCAGGAGCGGGCGCGGGAGGCGGCGTGGGCGCGGTTGCGGTCGCGTTTTCCGCGCAAGGAGCGGGCGTTGCGGCGGCGGATCGCGGGTGCTGCGCGGGCGGCGCGGGGGCGGGAGGCAGCGCGTTCGGAGGTGATCCGGGCGTTCTGGGTGTTGCGGGCGTTCGTGTTGCGTGCTGGTGGGTTGATCGGGTGCGGGGATGATCTGTTCTTCTTGCGGGTTGAGGAGGTTATCGCGGTGCTGGATGGGTCGCGGGAGCCGCTGGGGTTGGTGCCGGATCGGCGGCAGACGTATCGGGCGTATGTCGACTTGGGGCCGTATCCGACGTTGGTCCGGGGGCGTTTCGATCCGGTGCGGTGGGCGGCGTGGGCGGATCGGCGGTTCGACGTGTTCGACGAGTCGGGTCAGTTGGCGCCGTTGTCGGATGCGGTGCGCGGGTTCGCGGGCGCGGCCGGTGTGGTGGAGGGCGCGGTGCGGGTGCTGGGGTCGGTCGATGAGGGTGATTCGTTGCGGATTGGGGAGATTTTGGTGACGACGGTGACGAACGTGGGGTGGACTCCGTTGTTCCCGCGGGCTGCGGCGGTGGTGACGGATGTGGGTGCGCCGTTGTCGCATGCGGCGATCGTGGCGCGGGAGTTGGGGATTCCGGCGGTGGTCGGGTGCGGGAACGCGACGGCGCGGTTGCGCAGTGGTGATCGGGTGCGGGTGGATGGCGCGGCGGGCACCGTTGAGGTTTTGGGCTGAGCCGCGCGGGGTCAGTGCGGGTGGCGGGCGGTGGTGGCGAGTTTGGCGGCGAGGCGTTCGGCCCAGTGTTGGGCGCGTTGGGGTTCTGCTGGGCGTGCTGGTCCGGTGGGGTGTTCGAGGTAGAAGCTGTTGGCTGGTTCGGTGATGATGTGGAAGCCGTTGCGGCGGAGGTGTTTTTCGATGGCGCGGGTGGCGGAGCCGGGGGTGTTGGGGTCTTTGGCGCGGGTGTCGAAGGTGGCGGCGTGCACGCTGGATAGTCCTTTGTGGACGTTGTTGAGCCAGTAGCGCAGCCGGTGTTCGGCCGCGGGGTGGATGCGGGGTTGGTCGGTGGTGGTTTGGGTGGTCGGGAAGGCGTGGCCGCCGACGACGAGCAGGCCGACGTGCTCTCCGATGCAGGTGGGGGCGCTGGCGACTTCGGCGAGGTCGACGTCCATCCAACGCTCCAGTCCGGCTGCGATGTGTTCGGCGATGGTTTCGGTGTTGCCGAACGTGGATTCGTAGACCACCAGTGCGCGCATGGTGCCCCTCCCCTGCCCTAGGGCGTTTTGTAAGCGGCGTAGCCGCTTGCGGTGTGGGACTCAGCTCGCACCGCTGCGGGTTCTCAGGCGTCTCCTCGGGAGGACAGCTCCGACGTGGTGAATTGGCATTCATGATGTCGGGGATCCCGGAGTCGAGGCGGCGTCTGAGGTTCCGCCACCCGCACCGCTACGCAAACCGCTCCTGAAACAGTCTCTTCTCTCGGTGTTGCCGTTCCACATGGTCGGCTGGTTTGCGGGGGTGGCGGCCAGAGCCGAAGGACCCTGTGTCGGTGGGTGCGGGTCTGGGTGGTGGTCGCTCAGGCGCGGGTTTTGGTCAGCAGGTCGATGATTCCTTCTTGTCGTGGCTGGTTTTGGTTGTCGTGGGGCCGATGCGGCGCAGGGAGCGGTCGAGCAGGGTTGCGGTGAGGAACAGGACGGCGCTGGCGGTCATGAAGGTGGCCAGGTTGTGCAGGCCGGTGGTGTCGGCGCCGTGGTTGAGGAAGGAGCCGCTGGCGGCGGAGGCGATCATGGCGCCGAGGTAGGTGAAGGTGCGCAGCAGTCCGGCGGTGGAGCCCATGCGCGCGGGGTCGGCTTGGTGGTAGAGGGCGTTTTGGTTGGCGAGGTTGTTGAGGCCCTGGGGGATGCCGACGATCACGGTGGCGGCGACGAGCAGCCAGATCGGGCTGTCGGGGTGGATGAGCAGCAGCGTGGCGCAGGCGATGATCTGGGCGGTGCCGCCGATGATGAGTTTGCCGCGGACTTCGGTGCGTCGTCCGGTGAGGCTGGAGACGACGATCGCGATCAGGAACATCGGTAGCAGTACGAGGCCGGCTGCTGATGGGGACAGTGCGCGTCCTTCTTCGAGCCATTGGGTGTAGCCGTAGAGGAAGGCGTAGGAGACGGTGAAGCTGAGCAGGTTGCGGCCGAAGGTGGCGAGTATCGGGATGTTTCCTGCGAGTACTCGCAGGTCGATGAACGGTTGTGTGGTGTGCAGTTCGCGGATGGCCAGTCCTGTTGCCGCGGCGGCCGAGAGCAGGAGCAGGTACCAGTGGTCGGTGTGCGGGCTCATCAGGAACAGCAGGAGCGTGGTGAGCATCGCGGTGAACAGGGCGATGCCCGCGAGGTCCATGTTGGTGCGGTGGGTGTCTGCTGTGCGGGCCGGGGTTTTCGGCAGGCGCAGTGCGCCGAGGGTGAGGCAGGCCGCTGAGAGCGGGATGTTGACGGAGAAGGTGGTGCGCCAGCCGCCGAGGCCGATGAGCAGTCCGCCGAGGGTGGGGCCGATGACGGAGATGGTTTGGCTGGCGACGGCGAGTGCGGTGAGGACGCCGTTGGGGCCGTCGTGCCCGGTGCGTTGGGACTCGCTGCGCAGCAGGTACATCGCGGCGGGGTATCCGGCGCAGGTGCCGAGTCCGAGCAGGACTCGGGCGGTGATCAGCATGCCCAGTGAGGGTGCGAGAGCGCCGAGGATTCCGGCGACGCCGGTGAGGGCGGTTCCGGCGAGGTAGAGGCGGCGGGGTCCGTAGGTGTCGACCAGTCGTCCGACGATGGGTTGGCCGACGGCAGTGGCGAGGTAGAGCGCGGAGACCAGCCAGGCGGTTTGCGACGGCGGTGCGCCGAAGGCCGTTCCGATCGGTATCAGGGATACCGCGATCATCGAGGAGTTCACCGGGTTGAGCACCGAGCCGAGGATCATCGGCGCGATGAGTTTGCGGTCGAAGCCGTGCTGCGCGGTGTTGTGGCGGCGTGCCGAGATCACTGGCGGGTGAGGCGTTCTAGCAGGGCCATCGCTTCGATCACGACTTGGCGCTCGTCTTCGGTGTAGTGGTCTTGCAGGGTGCGGGCCAGCCATTCCTGGCGGGCTTGGCGGTCGCCTTCGACGCGTTGGTGGCCAGCGGCGGTCAGGGTGACCAGTTGGCGGCGGCCGTCTTCGGGGTCGGGGTGGCGTTGGATGAGTCCCTGTTCGTCGAGTGCGGTGAGGGTGGTGGCCATCGACTGCGGGCGGACTCGTTCGTTGGCGGCCAGGGCGCTGGCCGTGGCGGTTCCCTGCTTGCTGAGTTGGCTGAGCACGGAGGTCTGGGACGGGGTGAGGTCGTGGGTGGCGGCGACTTCTCTGAGTCGGCGGCGCAGGCGGCTGAACACCACGCGCAGGTCGCGTGCGGCGCGGACGGCGGACTCGGAGACGTCGGCTTCCACGCTCCCACCGTAAGACCATCAGTTGAAACTGTCCAGTCTGGGCTGACTAGTTGGCGGTTGCGAAAGGGGAGTCGGGGGTGACCGGTCCTGATGACGTCGCCGAGTACCACGGGTGGGCCGCGGACGTCGTGTTCGTGGGAGAGGCGCTCGTCCGCTCGGGCGACCCGCGGTCATCGGTCAACGAATTCATTCGGAACGCGCAGCCTCGGTCTTGACGGAACTGGTGGCTGCCCGGCCAGCAAACCTGTCGGTGACTTTCGGTCGCGTCCAGGGCGGGGTCACCGCGGGTGGGTGGTGGCCGAGGAGCGTGTCCAACCGGTGCGGTGGAGGGGGTTCGCTAAACCCGGCCGTCGGCGATTTTGGTGATGAGCGCGGCGAGCTCGCCGGGAATCGACAGCATGGGCGAGTGGCTGCTGTCGAGGTGGTGGACGGCTCCGGCTCGGGCGGCCAGCTCGTCCTGCGAGTGCGGTGGTAGGGCTCGGTCCTGGTCGCAGATGATGTAGCTGGATGCAATGGTGTGCCAGCCTGCCTGGGTGACCGTCTCGCAGAAGGAGCGAAGGCTCTGCGGTACCAGCCGTGCGGCCGCCTGGGCAGCCTCGTCAGCTGGCAGGTCGGCGTAGAAGCTGTCGTGATCTGGAGGTGGGGTGGTCCCTTCGAAGCTGTCCGGGAGTGGAGCACCGCGGAAGCTGTACAACGACTCGCCGACGTCGAGTTGGAAGGCCGCCAGGTAGATCGCGTGCGTGACGTTGGGTGCTCCGGCGGTGGCTTGGGTGACCGGGATGCCCCCGTAGGAGTGGGCGACAACTACGACGGGTCCGTCGATGTTGTCGATCGCTGCTCGGACCACCCGCGCGTCTTCGTGCATGCCCGCGATGGGCTCAGCGGGAGTTTTCACCGCCACCGCGGTAGGTAGCTGAACCGCTTGGGTCGTCCAGCCTGCGGCTGCGAGTTCGGGTTGGAGTTTCTCCCAGGCCCAGCGGCCATGCCAGGCGCCATGCACAAGAAGCAGTGTCGGACCGGATTCACGCGTTGCCATGGGAAGTTCCGTTCACGATGCAGCGCCCTGTGCGCGCACTACTGATCAAGTCGGGGCAAGTTCGGCTCACTCTCGCACGTTCTGTCCACGCCCGTCGTCCAAAGTGCGGTGTCGCACACCCTTGTCTCACCTGACTCGATGGCAGTGCGCGCCGGACGCGGAATCCGCTCCTCCCCTGCTGCTGTTCGGATCGCTGGCCGTTGGTTTGTCAGGGGCGCCAGCGGGAGGCGTAGCCGGGGCGGTCGGCGTAGGGCAGGCCGAGCAGGGCTCGGGTGGGGCAGCCGCGTTCGTCCTCCGGCGGATAGCTCTCCCCCAGCGTGTCGCACGGGCCGCCGCCGGTGCCGCAGCGGTGGTGGGCTGCCAGCAGGCGGGCTTTGAGTTCGCATTCGCGGAAGCCCCGGATCGGGGTGATCAGGCAGGCGTGGCCGTTGCCGGTTTCGGCGTCTTCGCGGGCCCGGCGCAGCAGTTCCAGGTCGATGTCGACCTGGCGGCGCAGGAACTGGGCGAACCGGTCCATCTGACGCACTCCCGTTGTCCGAGGTGGTTGTCGGTCACAGCCAGGGACGCGGCGGCGTTTCGGTGATGACGGCGGTCGGGCGAAGTGATCTTGCCATCCCACGATGCGGGCGGTGATTGATTGACGGGATGTTGGCGGATTGTCGCCAGGAATTCTCTTCGCCGGGGGCTGCTGCGTACCGTTTCGGTTTCTAGGCTCGGCCCTGATCATGATCGTTCGTCCGTTTTGGGAGTGGTTATGGTGCTGCGAGGTGTGCGAGTTGCCCGCCGGGTGCTGCTGGCCGGTGGGCTGGCGGCGACCGCGGTCGGGGTGTGCGGGACCCCAGCGCTGGCGGGGCGGTCGCGGCGGGCGGCGGCGCCGGAGATCGCCTCGACCGCGGATTGGCAGGCGCGGGAGCCCAGTTCGCCGGTGACCGTGCTGGACATCGAGCCGGTCAAGATCATCGTGCATCACACGGCGACGCCCAACAGCGAGGAAACCTCGCAGGAGCACGCCTTCGCGCTGTCCCGGCAGATCCAGGACTTCCACATGGATTCCAACGGTTGGATCGACACCGGGCAGAACTTCACCAACTCGCGCGGTGGCTGGCTGACCGAAGGCCGCCACGAGAGCCTGGCGGTGTTGACCGCCGGATCTCAGCACGTGTTGGGCGCGCACGCGGGCGCGGAGAACTCGGTGTCGCTGGGCATCGAGAACGAGGGCACCTACACCGAGGCCGACGTGCCGGGGGCGTTGTGGGATGCGCTGGTGGAGCTGTGTTCCTACATGGTGGCGCAGTACGGCATCGATCCCGGCGAGATCTACGGGCACCGGGATTTCATGGCCACCGAGTGTCCGGGTGAGGTCCTGTATGGACGATTACCGGAGTTGCGGGAGGCGGTGGGTGCGGCCACCGGTGAGGCGGTGCGGCACCCGGTGACGTGGCCGCTGCTGCGGCCGGGGGCGTCGGGTCCGTCGGTGACCGCGTTGCAGTTGTTGTTGCGGGCGCAGGGCGCGTCGGTCCCGGTCGACGGCGTCTTCGGCGAGCAGACGCAGGCGGCGGCGGGCCAGGTCGCCAGGGCGAGCGGCGCGGTGGGCATGTCGTGCTATGCCACGCGGATACCCGAGCCGGATGTGTTCGGCGGCGCGGGCTGGGCCGGGTTGGCGCCGGTGCTCGGTTCGGGTGCCACTGGTGACGCGGTGCGCGCCGCTCAGGTGTTGTTGATCTCGCGGGGCCGGTACCTGGACGCGGATGCGCGGTTCGCCGACCGGATGATCTCGGTCGTGCGGGAATTCCAGGCGATGACCGGACTTCCCACCACTGGCGTGGTGGACCAGTCGACGTGGCAACGGCTGCTGAGCTGATCGGCCGCGGTGCTCAGAGCAGGACGACGCAGCCCCGGTGGCGCAGGTCGGTGAGCCAGTCCGGGTGGCGGTCGAGTTTCGTCCAGCGCAGGTCGAGCTTGCCCAGCCGGGGCAGCGAGCGCAGGCCGTCGGGCAGCTCTCGCAGTGCCGTGGCGCGCAGGTCGAGGTGGGTCAGTTCGGTCAGCGCCGCGATGCCCTCCGGGAGGCGTTGCAGCGGGTTGTCGCGCAGGTCCAGGTGACGCAGTTGCTGTGCCTGGGCCAGCGACTCGGGCAGCGCAGCGAGCCGGTTGCCGCGCGCGTGCAGCTCCTGCAGCCGGTGCAGCTGTCCGAGGGTGTGCGGCAGTTCGGTCAGGGCGTTGTTGTACAGCCGTAGTTCGCGCAGCGCGGTCATGCCGCCGAGCGTGGCCGGTAGTTCGGTGAGCTGGTTGTCGGCGAGGTTGAGGTAGTCCAGGCGGTCGAGGTTGCCCAGCGCGGCGGGCACGCGGCGAAGGTTGTTGTCGCTGAGGTACAGGTAGTCGGTGAGCTGGGGCAGGTCGCCGATGGCGGCGGGGATCTCGCGCAGCTGGTTGTGGCCGAGGTCGAGCATCCGCAGTGCCGCGAGTGCGCGTAGCGCGTCGGGCAGTTCGGTGAGCTGGTTGTCGGCGAGGTTGAGGGTGTGCAGGGTGGTGGCCTGCCACAGCTCGTCGGGCAGCGTGGTGAGGTGGTTGCGACCGACGCTGAAATGCCGCAGCGCGGGGCCGAATTCGGCGGGCAGGCTGGTGAGTTCGTTGTCGTAGAGCAGCAGGGTGTGCAGCCGCGGCAGGGTGGTGACGGTCGCGGGCAGTTCGGTGATGGCGTTGCCGTCGAGGTCGATGCGCCGCAGGTGCCGCAGCCGTGGGAGCGCGTCGGGGATCGCGGTCAGGCCTGTGTTGGCGGCGAGCACCGCGTCGGGTTCGCCGTCGATGTAGCGGATCGCGCTGTCGTGGAGCTGCATCCGCATCAGTGTGAGCTCACCGTGGCGCGCGGGCGAAACGCAGGGTGCGGATCTCGAACGGACGCAGCCGCAGATCGAGTGCGTCGGTGGTGGCATCCGGTTCGGCCAGGGCGCGTTCGAGCAGGTCGGTGCGTGTCACCGAGGTCGCGGGGAAGGAGATCGTCAGCCTGGCGTGCGCCCGCCCGCCGCGGGACTCGTACAGGCGCACGACGAGGTCGCCGCTGCGGTCGTCGGCGAGTTTGACCGCTTCGACGACCACTGCCGGGTTGTCGACGGCGATCAGCGGCGCCACCGGACGGGAGCCGCTGATGGTGCGTTCGGGCAGGTTGATGCGGTAGCCCTCGCGGACGGCGTCGCCGATGTCGGCTCCGGCGATCAGCGCGTAGCGCAGCCGGTGGTGGCCGTGGTCGGTGTCGGGGTCCGGGAAGCGGGGTGCGCGCAGCAGGGACAGCCGCACGGTGGTGGTCGTGCCGCCGTCGGGGCGGGTGTCGCGGGTGACGTCGTGGCCGTAGGTGGCGTCGTTGACCAGGGCGTGGCCGTAGCCGGGTTCGCCGACGTGCAGGAAGCGGTGCGCGCAGATCTCGAATTTGGCGGCCTCCCACGAGGTGTTGGTGTGGGTGGGGCGCATGAGGTGCCCGAACTGGGTTTCGGCGGCGGATCGGTCGGCGTGCACGTCCAGCGGGAAGGCGGCCTTGAGGATCTTCTCGGTTTCGTGCCAGTCGATGTCGGTGTCGATGTCGACGCGGCGGGTTTCGGCGGCGAGGCTGACGCGCTGCACCACGGTGGACTGGCCGAAGCTGCGGCGGATGCGGACGGTGTGTTCGTCGATGCTCAGTTCGTCGATGTCGGTGAGGTCGCGGACGTGGTGGCGGTAGAAGGCGTCGAGGTCCCAGCCGTCCCAGGCGTTGGGGTGGTCGGCGTGCAGTTGCAGCAGGTTCGCCGCCCCGGCCAGGGCTTCTCGTTCGGCGGCGTGGTCGTAGATCGAGGTGAGCAGGCCGTGTCGGTCGATGGTGACGCGCAGCAGCCCGTTGTCGAGGGTGATGACGCCGTCGGGGTGGCGGGTGGCGGTGGGTGTGGAGGTGTTGCCCGCGTTGGCCGCGCCCAGCGCTGGGACGCCGTGGCGGGCGTGTGGGGCGGCGTTGAAGGTCAGCGGGCGGGCGGGTTCACCGGCGAGGGCTTGCAGGGCGTCGTTGATGATCGCGTCGAGTTCGGTGGCGATGCGGGCGTAGGCGGCTTCGGCTTCGCGGTGCACCCACGCGATCGAGGAGCCCGGCAGGATGTCGTGGAACTGGTGCAGCAGCACCTGTTTCCACAACCGGTCCAGCGCCTGGTACGGGTAGGTGCGGCCGGTGGCGATGGTGGCGGTGGCGCACCACAGTTCCGCTTCACGCAGCAGGTGTTCGCTGCGGCGGTTGCCCTGTTTGGTCTTGGCCTGCGAGGTGTAGGTGCCGCGGTGCATCTCCAGGTAGAGCTCGCCGGACCACACCGCGGGGCGGGTGTGGTCGGTTTCGGCGGCGGTGAAGAACTCCGCGGGCGTGGCCAGTTGGACCCGTGGGGAGCCTTCCAGGTCGGCGGTGCGGTAGGCGCGGGCGAGCATTTCGCGGGTGGGTCCTCCCCCGCCGTCGCCGTGCCCGAAGGGCAGCAGGGATCGGGTGGCGTAGCCGTGTTCGGCGAAGTTGCGGGCGGCGTGGGCGAGTTCGGCGCCGGTGATCTCGGAGTTGTAGGTGTCGGCGGGCGGGAAGTGGGTGAACACCCGGGTGCCGTCGATGCCTTCCCACCAGAAGGTGTGGTGCGGGAACTTGTTGGTCTGGTTCCAGGAGATCTTCTGGGTCAGGAACCACCGGGAGCCCGACAGGGCGACCAGTTGCGGCAGGGCGGCGCTGTAGCCGAAGGAGTCCGGCAGCCACACCTCGCGGGTTTCGATGCCGAACTCGTCGAGGTAGAAGCGTTTGCCGTGGACGAACTGGCGGGCCATGGCCTCGCCGCCGGGCATGTTGGTGTCGGCTTCCACCCACATGCCGCCCACCGGCACGAACTGCCCGGTGTGCACGAAGGTGCGCACCCGGTCGAACAGCTGCGGGTGGTGCTGCTTGATCCACGCCAGTTGTTGGGCCTGCGACATGGCGAAGTGGAAGTCCGGGTGCTCGGCCATCAGGGCAGTGACGTTGGCGACGGTGCGGGCGACCTTGCGGACGGTTTCGCGCAGCGGCCACAGCCAGGCGGAGTCGATGTGGGCGTGCCCGACCGCGGAGATGACGTGCGCGCTGGGGTGGGCGGGCTTGGCGAGGGTGTCGGCGAGTTCGGCGCGGGCGGCGGGCGCGGTGGTCGAGATGTCGTGCAGGTCGAGGCGGTCGAGCATGCGTTCCAGGGCGCGCAGGATGTCGTGGCGGCGCGGGGAGTCCACCGGTAGTTGCCGCATGAGCTGGTCGAGGACTTCGGTGTCCTGGATGAGCTGCCACACCGGTTCGTCGAGCACGGCGAGTTCGGCGCGGCGCAGCTGGTACAGCGGCGGGGTTGGGGTGGTGGGTTTGGTGCCCAGTTCGGTGGGCCGGAATCCGCGGGGTCCCAGGATGATCGGGTTGGCGGCGGCTTCGACGTACCAGGTGCGGGTGCGTCCGGCGGAGTTGCGTCCGGCGGGCAGGTGGGTGTTGCGCGGGTGCAGTCCTTTGATCGGGGTGCCATCGGCGGTGTAGGCGAGACCTTCGCATTGGAATCCGGGGCGGTCGTCGTCGAATCCGAGGTCCACGACGACTTCCACGATCCGCCCGTCCCATTGCTCGGGCACCCTCGCCGACAGCCGGAACCAGCTGGTGCCCCAGGCCGGGCCCCAGGCTTGGCCGACGGCGGTGGGCGTGTAGTCGGCGTGCAGCGCTTCGGTGGCGGGCACCGGTTCGCCGGGTGCGTGCCAGACCGCGACGTCGCAGGGCAGCGTGTCGGCGTATTGGGCTGGGCGCAGCCGTTCGGCCAGCACTCGATCGAGGCGCTGTTCGACGATGCGGCGGTCGTCGTGCATGGCTGCTCCCCCGATTCCTCGGCGTGATCGTGATCATGCTGGCACATCGGGGTGGCTGGTGGGCAGCGGCGGTGCGGGTGACGGGGGTGTTTCCGGCGCGGTTGCCGACCCATGCGTGCGGCCGCATGCTGCGGGTGTCTGCCCAATCCCGCGGAAAGGCAACATCATGGGGACCTGCGAAGTCTGCGGCAACGACTACTGGATGACCTTCGAGGTGCACACCATGGGCGGTGGGGTGCACACCTTCGACTGCTTCGAATGCGCCGCGCAGCGGCTGGCGCCGCAGTGCGAGCACTGCGGGTGCCGGATTCTCGGACACGGCGTGGAGGCCAGCGGCCGGTTCTTCTGCTGTGCGCACTGCGCGCGCCAGTCGGACCTGGCGGTGGCTGGTGAGCTGCGCGACACGGTGGGCGCTCACCCCAGCTGATACGACTGTCCGGACCAGCCGCGCTGCGTCCGCGAAGCCTTGCGCACTAACCCTTTTGATAGGTACCGCCACTATCCGATAATTCGTTATCGTTACGTTATGTATTGCCGGAAACACGGGAGCTACCTGCGACGACATGGCGGGTGAGACGGCTTCGCCCCGCCCGGTTCGCGCCGGTTGTCGGGAACCGGGAGTTGACAACGGGACGGAGCATCGTCGATTCATCCCCTCGAAGTAGTGGAGGACGCCCCGATGGCAGGTCTGGTTCGCTGGCTGGGCAGCATGTCCCGCGAGATGCAGCGGGCCCGCATGGTGATGCGGCACCCGCAGTCCAGCGCCAACACCCAGCGCAAGGCATGAGGGGGCTGGCGTTCGCCAGTTCCCACCCCGGCCTGCTGGCCGGGTGAGGTCGAGGCATCGGTTCGTCGGCACCCGCCGCGACGCGGGCACCGGGGCAACTAACAACCGCCAGGGCCGATGCAGGACTTGCTGAAAACACTCGTGGCGGGGGGCCCCGGGCCCCCCCCCGGGGGGGGGGGGCACCCCCCCCGGCAACCCGCGCCCCCCCCCCGGCCGGGGCGGGCCCCGGGGCCCCCCCCCACCCAGAAAATCCCCCCCCCGCCCGGGG
>NZ_JALBWV010000003.1 GCF_022678645.1 Saccharopolyspora soli
TTGGTACCGCCGCCCCGGCCTGCTCGCCGGTATCGCCCTCATCCTCATCATCGCCCTCAACATCATCTTCGGCTGACAAGGAAGCGACATGGCCAAGAACCGGGGCACCGCGGGTGCCTTCGACATCCGATCGATAATCGGGCTGCTGTTCGGCATCTACGGTCTGGTGCTCATCGCGGTCGGCATCACGGATGGTGCGGCGGAGATCGAGAAGTCCAGCGGCATCAACATCAATCTCTATTCCGGCATCGGAATGCTCGCCTTCGCCGTGGTGCTCGTTCTTTGGGCCCGGCTGCGTCCCATCGCCGTCCCAGCCGCGGACGAGACGTCGGAATCCTGATCCGACGTTCGATGTGGACGCCTCGCAGGCGAGGCGTGACCGATGCCAGCCGGGAGAGTTCGCCGAACCCCGAACGGCCGAACTCTCCCGGCCACCATCCGCGGCGACCGGGAGGGAGGACGAATTCCTACCAGCTGCTCCAACCCCGAAAGAGTGCGGTAAGGAAAGGATTTGATGATGAGCCGAAAACCTTCGGCCAAGAAGCGAACGGCGCTGATCGCGGCCTCGACCGTGCTGCTCACCGCGGCCACCACCACCGGCGTGCTCGCGCAACAGGGGCTTGCCGCGCCGACCGTCGGTGTCTGGGTCACCACTGGTGATCAGAGCAAGCTCCTGCAGCAGGAGCCCAATGTGGAATTCGGTCCGGACGACGGCTCGGAGACCACTGTGGACGTCGACGACACCGTCACCCACCAGACGATGGACGGGTTCGGCGCCTCGTTCACCGACTCCTCGGCCTGGCTGGTCGCCAACGAGCTCGACCAGGCCCGCCGCGACGAACTGATGGCCAAGCTGTTCGCCCCGGACACCGGGATCGGGCTGAACATGGTCCGCCAGCCGATGGGCGCCAGCGACTTCGCGGTCAACGGCGACTACACCTACGACGACACCTGCTGCGACCTGGGTGACTTCTCCATCGCGCACGACCAGGAATACATCATCCCCGTGCTGCAGCAGGCCAAATCGCTCAACCCGGAGCTGAAGATCATGGGCACCCCGTGGAGCCCACCGGCCTGGATGAAGACCGGTGACTCGCTGCACGGCGGTAGCCTGAAACCGGAGAGCCACGGCGTGTTCGCCGACTACTTCGTCAAGTACGTCCAGGCATACGCTGCCGAGGGACTGCCGATCGACGCGATCACCCTGCAGAACGAGCCGCACCACGAGACGACCGGTTATCCGTCGATGCGGATGGACTCCGGCGAGCAGGCCGACGTGCTCAAGAACGAGGTGGGGCCGAAGTTCGCGGAGAACGGCATCAACACCAAGATCCTCGCCTGGGACCACAACTGGAGCGAGTCGAACTACCCGATCGAAGTGCTCAACGACCCGGCGGCCAAGCAGTACGCGGCGGGCTCGGCGTTCCACTGCTACGAAGGTGACGTCGGCGCGCAGAACGAGGTCCAGCAGGCGCACCCGGACAAGGGGCTCTGGTTCACCGAGTGCTCCGGCGGTGAGTGGTCGCCGGACTTCGCGGAGAACCTGAAGTGGCAGACCCAGAACCTGGTCATCGGCACCACCCGGAACTGGGCCAAGGGCGTCACCTTCTGGAACATGGCGCTGGACCAGAACCACGGGCCGACCAACGGCGGCTGCGCCGACTGCCGCGGCGTCGTGACCGTGGACACCAACAGCGGCGACGTGGCCTACAACGTGGAGTACTACGTGCTGGGCCATGCGAGCAAGTTCGTCCGCCCCGGTGCGCAACGCATCGACTCCAGCAGCTTCAGCAACGACATCGAGTCGGTCGCGTTCAAGAACCCGGACGGTTCGATCGCGGTCGTCGCGCTCAACGCTAGCGCGCAGGAGAAGACGTTCAAGGTGCGGCACAACGGGCAGTCGTTCCGCTACACGCTACCGGCCGGTGCGGTGGCGACGTTCACCTGGAGCGCCGCAGCGAGCTGAAACCGTGCCAGCACCTGGAAGGCTCCGGTGGACCGTCGGTTCACCGGAGCCTTCCAGGCGTTAGTGCTTTTGGTCTTGTTCTTGAAGCGGCGAAGCCGCTTAGCCCACCCTCGCCACTTGCACCGCCGCGGGTTCTCAGGCGGTGCCGTGCGGGGACACCCCGCACCCCGAGTTATCTCGGGAGGACAGCCTCGACGTGGTGCATTTGGACATACATGATGTCGGGGATCCCGGACCGAGAAGGCTTCTGAGGTTCCGCCACCCGCACCGCCATGCAGGACGAGTTCGAAGACAGGCTCTTACGACTTCGGTACCGCCACGACCATGTCGCGCAGTTCGTAGCCGCCGATCGCGTCGTTGAACGACACGCGTGGTGGTGTTTGCATCCGGACGTCCGGGAGGGCGAACAGCTTCTTGAGGAAGATCGCGGTCTCCATGATCGCGATGTTCGAACCGGGACACTTGTGCGCACCGTCGCCGAAGGACAGTCCGGGCGCGGATGCGTCGTTGAGCGGGCGCGCCGGGCACACCGCGAGCGGCTGGTCGCCCATCGCGTTCGGATCGGTGTTGGTCGCGCTGACCTGGATGTCGATGATCTCGCCGGTCGGGACCGTGACCGTTTCGCCATCCTCCGTCGGGAGTTCGACGGGCGCGGTGGTGCGACGCCGGAGATGCCCGACGACCGGTTCCAGCCGCAGCAGTTCGTGCAGGATCGCGAGCTGTTCGGGCTCCTCGGCCGCGCGGTAGCGGTCGAGCAGCGCGCTGTCGGTGAACAGGTGCCACGCGGCGAGGTTGACGAATTCGCGGGTGGTGACCATGCCCGCGGCGGCGAAGGTGATGCACTCGCCGAGGATTTCCGCCGACGAGCAACCCTCGTCGAGCAGGTGCGAGATCAGGTCGTCGCGCCGTTGCGCGCGACGCGCGCGGACGGCGGGCCGGACGTCCTTGAAGTAGATGCCGGACCAGTTGGTGGCCTGCCGCCAGATCCAGTAGAGACCGTTGAGGCTGGTGAAGCCCGGCTCGCCGAACTCCTCCGGGAAGAACCGCTCCAGCCGGTGGTCGAGGCCGGGACGGCTTTCGGTCAACCCGATCACCGCGCACGCCACCTCGATGGCCAGGTTGAAGCTCAGCTCCGACAGCTGCGCCTGCCCGGCGCCGCGGAGCTTGTCCAGCTGCTCCTCGGCGACGCGCTCCATGATCTCGCGGTAGCTCTCGTCGACGCGACGCGGTGTGAAGTACTTGGCGGTCTGCCGACGGTGCTCGCGGTGCTCCGGCCCGTCCCGGTACAGCACCGGACGTCGGATCTTGGCGGGCATCTTCTCGACCGTTTCCACCCCGAGCCCGGCTTGCACGGTGTCGGTGCTGCGCAGCGCGGTACGCGCGGCGGCGTAGCTGCGGACCGCCCAGACCCCGTCGGAACCTCGGCTGACCGGGCAACCGTCCTCGGCTTCGCCACGATCGATCTTGCGTGCGTTCGTCGCGTCGGTCGACATCTGCGGACCGGTCCTTTCCACAGCCGGGTGGTGGAGCATGATCCACTTCTTCTAGCAGGTCGGGTGCTCCCGGCGCAGCAGTCGGTACCGGTTCGTAGCGGAAAGTTCACCAGTGACGGCTGGTGGTCGGGCGAATTCGGACGGTCACCGCCAAACCCGCAGCGCTCGGGCCGTGCCGTGCCGCTGTGAGTCACCCAATAGTATGACGGCGATGTCGGTGCTGAGGAGTTGGGCACGGTGAAGTGGCAGTTCGGTCCATACCGGGTGGACGGGGTGATCGCGCGCGGCGGCATGGGTGAGATCCTCCGCGCGTACGACACCCGCCACGACCGCGTGGTAGCCCTGAAACTGCTCGCCCAGCACCTCGCCGCCGACGAGGAGTTCCGGGACCGGTTCAAGCGCGAGGCGCACGCCGCTGGACGGCTGCGCGAACCGCACGTCATCCCGATCCACGCCTACGGCGAGATCGACGGTCGGCTCTACCTGGACATGCGGCTGGTCGAGGGCAGCGACGTCGGCTCGCTGCTGGCCGCCAGTGGCCCGATGCGCCCGGCGGACGCGGTGGCCGTGCTGGAGCAGGTCGCGCAGGCGCTGGACGCCGCGCACGAAGAGGGTCTGGTGCACCGGGACGTCAAACCGTCCAACATCCTGGTCAGCAACAGCGGATTCGCCTATCTCGTCGACTTCGGCATCGCCGCCTCGGTGCGCGCCACCGCCACGCTGACCTCCACCGGCTACACCGTCGGGACGCTCGCCTACATGGCACCGGAGCGGTTCGACGACAGCCCGATCGACCACCGCGTGGACGTGTACTCCCTGGCCTGCGTGCTGTACCAGTGCCTGACCGGTGCGAAGCCGTTCGCCGCGGACACCGCGGCGTCGCTGATCAACGCGCACCTCAACCACCCGCCACCGGTGCCGACCGCGGTGCGCGGCGACATCCCGCGCGAGTTCGACCAGATCGTGGCGCGGGGTATGGCGAAGGCTCCCGCCGACCGCTTCGCCAGCGCTGGTGAATTGGCCAGGGCGGCACGGCAGGCGTTGACCAGTGTCACCCCAGTCCCGGCGCAGTTCGCGCCGACGCCGCAGGAGCCCAAGCGCGAGGGCAAGGCCGCCTGGGTGTACGTGCTGGCCGGGGTGGGCGTGGTCGGGGCAGTTGCCGGCGTGGTGGCCTTGGCCAGCACGATGAGCACGGAGCAGGGCCGCGCGATCCCGGCCGACGTGCCGTCGTCGTTGCAGGAGGCGCCAGGGTCGGTGTTGGCGCCACCCACTTCGCTGCCACCCACCATTGCGCCGCCGCCCCCACCGCCGAGCTCCGCGCCAGCGCCGCCGCCTGCCGAGGACACCGTCACGACGCCGAAGCCCGAACCCTCGGAACCAGCGGAGGATCCGGAGACACCGCCGCCGACGCCGGTGCAGACCAAGTGGTGCCAGTCGATCACCTACGACAACGCCAGTCGCGGCACCGGTTGTTTCGAAGCGGTCGGCGACCACATCTTCGCGCACGACTCCAAGGCCGACGGGATGTGGATCAAGACCGTGACGCAGACCGACTACGGCCGAGCGGACGAGTGCCAGGACCTCAACAGCGAGGGCGGCCCGATCGACTGCAACCTGGACCTCAGCGAAAAGGGCCGAATCCGCTTCAAGGTCGAGCTCTGGGACTCGAAGACCAAGATCAGCGAAACGTCCTGGTCCAATTACGTCCCGATCAGCCAGACCTGACCAGCCTGGCATTGGTCGCGCGCCCAGCACGCGGATCTGCTCGGCGCCCGTTCGGCGCTGGCCAAGTCGTCGTCGGTCCCGTTAACCTACCAAGCACTTGCTTGGAGGTGATCGCGTGCCCGAGTACCAGCCGCTTACCATCCCCGCCGCCGTCCTCGCTGCCGCACAACGATTTCCGGCCAGGGATGCAGTTGTCGACGGCTCGGTGCGGATCAGTTTCGCCGAGCTGCTAGAACGGGTTCGGACCGTGGCGCGGGCCTTCATCGGCGTGGGCATCGGACCCGGTGACCGGGTTGCGCTGTGCGCACCGAACACCCACCACTGGGTCGTCGCCGCGCTCGGCGCGTTGTACGCGGGTGCGACGATCGTCCCGGTCAACACCCGGTTCACCGGCGCGGAAACCCTCGATGTGCTCCATCGATCCGGTGCGCGTGCACTGGTGATCGCTGGGGAATTCCTCGGTGTCGACCGGCTCGCCGCGCTTCGTGCGGCTGCCGGGGAAAGCGGCCAGTCGCTCGACGAGTTGCGCACGATCATCCGCGTGCCGGTCGAAGGCGAAGTGCCGCCGGAAAGCGGTGTGTGGCGGTGGGATGACCTGGACTCGCTGGCGGCCGGGGTTTCGGCGCCGGAGGCCGATGCGCGGGCCGCGTCGGTCGGCCCGGACGATGTCAGCGACATCCTGTTCACCTCGGGCACGACCGGGCGCAGCAAAGGGGCGATGAGCGCGCACCGGCAGGCGATCGGGGTGGCTAGGTCCTGGGCCGAGCACGGCGGGTTGAGCAGCTCCGACCGGTACCTGGTGATCAACCCGTTCTTCCACAGCTTCGGCTACAAGGCCGGGATCCTGGCCTGCCTGCTGCGCGGCGCGACCATCCTGCCGCAGCGCACCTTCGACGTCCGCGAGGTGCTGCGGGTCGTCGAGTCCGCCGAGGTCACCGTGCTGCCGGGACCGCCCACGATCTACCAGGCCATGCTCGACCACCCGGAGCGCGCGAAGCGCGACCTGTCCAGCCTCCGGCTCGCGGTCACCGGCGCAGCGATCGTCCCGGTCGTGCTCGTCGAGCGGATGCAGCGGGAGCTCAGCTTCGACGCGGTGCTCACCGCCTACGGCCTGACCGAAGCCGTGGTGGTGACGATGTGCAGTCCGGACGACGACGCCGAGACGGTCGCGCACACCTGCGGCCGGGCCGCAGCGGGCCTCGAGGTCCGCGTCAGTCGGGAGGACGACACCCCGCTGCCCGCGGGCGAACCGGGGGAGGTGCAGGTGCGCGGGCCGAACGTGATGCTGGGCTACCTCGACGACGAGACCGCGACCCGGCAGGCGATCGGAGCGGACGGCTGGCTGCACACCGGCGACATCGGCACCCTGGACGCCCGCGGCTACCTCACGATCACCGACCGGCTCAAGGACATGTACATCTGCGGCGGCTTCAACGTCTACCCGGCCGAGGTCGAGCAGGTGCTCGCCCGGCTGCCAGGGGTAGCCGAGGTGGCGGTGGTCGGCGTGCCCGACGAACGGCTGGGCGAGGTGGGCAAGGCATACGTCGTCGGTGCCCCGGATCTGTCCACTGAGGACGTGATGGCGCACTGCCGGGACCGGCTGGCGAACTACAAGCTGCCGCGCCACATCGAGTTCCGCGCGGAACTCCCGCACAACCCAGCCGGGAAGATCCTGAAACGCCTGCTGCGCGAAACCGGCCCCGGACATGCCTGATGCCGGAGGACGGCGGCGCAACCGACACCGCCGCAGGTTGAGGTTCCGCCACTCGCACCGCCACGCAAAACGAGTTCGAAGACAGGACAAGGCGCTACAGCCGGGGGTCGACGGGTTCGGATTCCAGGGCCAGTACGGCGAAGACGCATTCGTGCACCCGCCACAGCGGTTCACCGCGCGCTACTCGCTCCAACCCTTCGATGCCGAGCGCGTATTCGCGGGTGGCCAGCCCGCGTTTGCGGCCGAGTCCCCGCTGGCGCAGCCGGTCGAGGTGCATCGGCTCGGTGTAGTCGGGCCCGTAGATGATCCGCAGGTATTCGCGACCGCGCACCTTCACACCCGGCTGCGCCAAACCGCGCTGCGCCTTGGTCAGGTTCGCGGCTGGTTTGACGACCATTCCTTCGCCACCGCCCTCGGTCAACTCCGTCCACCAGGCGGTTCCCGCCGCTGTCGAGGTCGGATCCGCGGTGTCCACCGCCAGCCGACGAGTCGTGGTGAACAGTTCCGGGTCGACGGCTACCAGCCGGTCCGCCAGTGCGAGGTGCCAGCTGTGTTCCTGGTCGTGGTAGGTCCGTCCCTCGGTGGCGAGCACCTGGAACGGCGCCAGGCGTACGCCAGCCAGCCCGTCGGTCGGCCAGCAGTAGCGGCGGTAAGCCTCGCGGTACGCGTCGGCGTTGGCGATGCGCGCACCGGTCTTGTCCCGCAGTTCGGCGACGTCGACCCCGCGTTGCGCTGCGGCTGTCAACGCGTCGAACGCGACTGGCAACGCCGCGCCTGCCGCCGCACCCACTGATGCGTACTGGTTCACGATCAGACCGCCTGCCTTCGCGCTCCACGGCATCAGCTCGGCGTCCAGCAACAACCAGTCGGTCGACAGTTCTTCCCACAACCCGGCCGAAGTCGCCGCGGCCCGGACGTGGGACAGCAACTCCTCGGTCTGGTCGGGGGCGAAGAACGGTCGGCCGGTGCGGGTGTGCACCGAACCAGAACCGTCGATGCCGAACCTGGCTGCCGAAGAGTCCCGGCACACCAGCACGACCGCGCGGGAACCCATGTGCTTCTCCTCGCACAGCACGTGTTGCACGCCGACAGCGCGGTACCCGGCGAACGCCTCCTCTGGATGCTCCAGCACATCGGGCCGGTCCGAGGTGGCAACCGGCGCCATCGTCGGTGGCAGGTACAGCAACCACCTGGGGTCGATCGCGAAGCGGCTCATCACCTCCAGTGCCGCGGCGGCCCGCTCGGGTTGGACGGCAATTCGTCCGTGGTAACGGGTTTCGACGGCGCGGTGGCCGGTGACGTCGTCGAGGTTGAGCACGTGCGGCTCCCGCCGCGACACCGTGTCAGCTGGCTGTTCGTTGCCCAGTCGCAGTGGCTTCGACGACTCGTACCAGACGCGGTGCGCCTGCACGGAGACGACCTCGCGCTCCGGGTAGCGCAGCGCGGTGAGCTTGCCGCCGAACACGCAACCGGTGTCCAGGCACATCGTGCCGTTGACCCATTCCGCCTCGGGCATCGGCGTGTGGCCGTAGAGCACCATCGCCTTGCCCCGGTAGTCGTTGGCCCACGGGTACCGCACCGGTAGGCCGTACTCGTCGATCTCGCCGGTGGTCTCGCCGAACAGCGCGAAACCGCGCACCGCCCCGGACGCCCGACCGTGGTAGCGCTCGGGCAGACCGGCATGCGCCACCACGAGGTCGCCGCCGTCGAGCACGTAATGCGCGATCAAGCCGTCGCAGAACTCCTCGGCCTGCTTGCGGAATTCCGGCGACTCGGCGGAAAGCTGCGCGAGCGAATCGGCAAGGCCGTGGCTGATCTTGACGTTCCGCCCGCGCAGTGCGCGAACGAGCTTCTGCTCGTGGTTGCCGCACACCACCAGGGCGGTCCCGGCCGCGACCATGCCCATGACCAGCCGAAGCACGCCAGGGGTGTCCGGCCCGCGATCGACCAGGTCACCGACGAACACCGCACGCCGACCCGCCGGATGTGCGGCGCCGATCGCCCGTTGCTCGGCGTCGCGCTCGATCACGTAGCCGAGCTCGCCGAGCAGTTCCTCCAGTTCGGCGCGGCATCCGTGCACGTCGCCGAGCACGTCGAACGGCCCGGTCTCGTCGCGCTTGTCGTTGAGCAACGGCTCGACCTCGATGGTGGCTGCCGCGACCTCCTCGACGCTGCGCAGCACGTGGACGCGGCGAAAACCCTCGCGTTGCAACGACTTCAACGAGCGCCGGAGCTCGGCGCGGTGACGACGGACGACATGTGCACCGAAGTCGCGGTCCGGGCGCCCTGCGTTGCGCTCCAGGCACAGCGCCTCGGGCATGTCCAGCACGATCGCCACCGGCAGGACGTTGTGGTCCTTGGCCAGCTGGACCAATGTGGACCGGGCGTTGCGCTGCACGTTGGTCGCATCGATCACGGTGATCCGACCGGCCGCCAGCCGCTTCCCGGCGATGTAGTGCAACGCGTCGAAGGCGTCCGCGCTGGCCGCCTGGTCGGTTTCGTCGTCGGCGACGAGGCCGCGGAAGTAGTCGCTGGACAACACCTGGGTCGGCGCGAAGTGCTGGCGCGCGAAGGTGGATTTCCCCGCGCCGGAAGCGCCGATCAGCACCACCAGCGACATGTCCGGAATGGACAGCCGCATCACGCCACCGCCGTCCTGGTGAACACCGCCAGCTGGGTCGGCGGCCCCACTTCGGGGTCTTCCTGGCCGACCGGAAGGTACTCGACGGCGTAGCCGTGCTGGTCGGCGGTCCCGTCCGCCCACTGCCGGAACTGCGCCCGCGTCCATTCGAAGCGGTGGTCGGCGTGCCGGAGGGTTCCGGTCGGCAGGTTCTCGAAACGCACGTTGTACTCCACGTTCGGGGTGGTGACCACGATCGATTTCGGTCGGGCAGCGGCGAACACAGCGTGCTCCAGCGCGGGCAGCCGCGTCAGATCCACGTGCTCGATGACCTCCATCAGCACTGCCGCGTCGTAACCGGCGAGCTCGGCATCGACGTAGGTGAGCGCGGACTGGCGAAGCACGAGCCGAGACCGCTGGTGCTCCGATAGCCGTTCGAAGCGGAGTGCGGCGACTTCGAGCGCCCGTGCCGACACATCGACACCGACGATCTCGGTGAACGACGGGTCCTTGACCAGCTCGCTCAGCAGCGCCCCACCGCCGCAGCCGAGGTCGAGCACGCGACGCGCACCACTGGTCTTGAGCACGGCGAGCACGCTTTCGCTGCGCTGCACGGCAAGCGGCACTTCGCGCTCGCTCGCCACTACCGGCTCGGTCAACGCATTGTCGAGTTCGCCTTCGGCATCATCGGATTCGGCCAGTTGTGCCAACGCCGAGCGGACGTATGCCTTGCGGTGCGCCAAATACCGGTTGCTGATCAGCTCCCGTTCGGGATGCTCGGCCAGCCAACCGTCGCCCACCCGCAGCAGCTTGTCCACTTCGTCCCCGCTGACCCAGTAGTGCTTCGCGTTGTCCAGCACCGGAATCAGCACGTAGAGGTGCTTGAGCGCCTCGGACACCCGCAGATCCCCGGACAACTTCAGGTCCACGTAGCGGGAATCGCCCCAGTCCGGGACTTGCGGATCCAGCGCTACGGGTTCGGCCTCGACCTGCCAGCCCAGCGGCTCGAACAGCCGCGCCGCCAACTCGTGCCCGCCCCGGCAGGGCAACGCGGGCACCCTGATCCGCAGCGGGATCGGCGTGTCCGCCAGCTCCGGCCGCGCATCGCAACGCCCGTTGATCGCAGTCCGGAACACCGATCCCAACGCGACAGCGAGCAGCGACCCCGCCGCGTACGGTCGATCGTTGACGTATTGGCCCAGCGCGAAGGCGTCGTTGTGCTTGCCGCGCACCAACCTGATCGGATCGACCTCCAGCAGCAGCGCCGCAGTGCACTCGTCTTGCTCGGCGACCGGGTAGAAGACGTGCGCTGTCCCGGCGGCCACCGGGAATGCCTGCGCTTTCTCCGGATGCTTGTGCAGCAGGAAGCCGAGATCGGTAGCCGGTCGATGCGTGGTGGTCAGGCTGACGAACACGGGCCCAGTCTGACCGATCACCTGGTCGCGGCGAAGCCGTTTTCCTCGTGTCCGATCATTTCGCGGTGCCGCGTGGCAGGATCTGCCGGAGGAGGCCGCGCGGGTGACCGCGCTTTCCCCACTCACGCGGGTAGCCGATGGACACTTCCTCGAACGGGACGCCATCGTGGTGCGTGGTTCGGGGGATGTGCAGGTGGCCGTACACGACGGTGTCGGCGCGGAAGCGCACGTGCCAATCCTTCGTGCTGGTGGTGCCGCACCACTGCGCGAACTCCGGGTAGTACAGCACGTCGGTGGGCTCGCGCACGAGCGGGTAGTGGTTGACCAGCACAGTTGGCATGTCGTCGAGTTCCGCGAGCCGCTTCTCGGTGGCGGCGATCCGAGCCTCGCACCACGCTTGCCTGCTCGGGTACGGGTCCGGGTGCAGCAAGTACTCGTCGTTGCACACCACGCCTTTCTGGTAGGCCACCCGCAGACCTTCCTCGGTGTCGGAGGTGCCGGGCGGCAGGAAGGAGTAGTCGTAGAGCAGGAACAGCGGAGCGATCGTGACCGGCCCGCCGTCGCCCGTCCACACCGGATAGGGGTCCTCCGGGGTGATCACGCCCAGCCCGCGGCACACCTCGACCAAGTGGTGGTAGCGGTGCTCGCCGCGGAGCTGCACGGTGTCCCGATTGGACGTCCACAGCTCGTGGTTGCCGGGAACCCACACGACCTTGGCGAACCGGCTGCTCAGCAGTCCCAAGGCCCACTCGACGTCGGCGACGACCTCGCCGACATCACCGGCCACGAGCAACCAGTCGTCCGCCGATTCCGGTCGCAGGTCCTCGACGATCGCCCGGTTCTCCGGATACGAGACGTGCAGATCGCTGGTGGCGAGCAGTCGTCCACCGGTAGCACCATTCACCGGATCGACACTACCAACGCTGCGCTGCGATCTTGGCCGCGTAGCGGGCGACAGCTCCACCGGCATGGCGAACGGGCTCAAGGAACCTCCAATACGCTGGCGGTCGTGGCTCATCGGACTGCTGGTGGCTCGGATGTCCCGGCCGGAGGACCGTTGGACCTGGGCTTGCTGCGGACGTTCCTGGCCGTGCACCGGGCCGGGTCGGTCACCGCTGCCGCGCGGATGCTGGGGATGTCGCAACCGACGGTGACCGGCCAGATCCGTTCGCTGGAGCGGCAGTTGGGACGGCAGCTCTTCGAACGGTTGCCGCGCGGTGTGGCGGCAACGGCGGTGGCTGACGTGCTCGCCGCCGAGGTCGCCGGTCCGCTGGACGCACTCGCCATCGTCGCCGAGCGCGGGCGTCCCGGCGTTGCCGCCACAGCCGAGCCGGTGCACCTGGGCGGCCCTGCCGAGTTGCTGTGCGAGCGGGTGCTTCCGACGCTGGCGCCGTTGGTCGAGCAGGGGGTGCGGCTGCGGGTCACCACCGGGCTCGCCGACGAGCTGCTCGACGGTCTGCGCGCCGGGCGCTTCGACCTGGTCGTGTCCACCATCCGACCGCGGGGCCGGACCATCACCGCGGTGCCGTTGACGGACGAAGAATTCGTGCTGGTGGCCGCGCCGGGCTGGGTCGAGCGCATCGGTGTGGTGACTGCGCACGCTCTGCGGGAAGTGCCGCTGGTCACCTACGCCGAAGACCTGCCCATCGCCCGCCGCTACTGGCGGCACGTGTTCGGCATCCGGCTGACCACGCAGGCGGCGCTGGTCGTACCCGACCTGCGCGGCGTGCTCGCCGCCGTGGTCGCCGGGGCGGGCGTCACCGTGCTGCCCCGCTACCTCTGCTTGGACGAACTGGCCACCGGCGAGCTGGTTGCGCTGCTCGAACCGGACGATCCGCCGATCAACACCGCCTATCTCGCCGAGCGCGCGGGCGCGGCGGAACGTCCGCACGTGCGGCAGCTGCGCGAACTCCTGCTGCACGCGGCCCGCTCCTGGTAGCTGAGTACGCCCAGCTGCGTAGGCGCGGAGTCGTTCGTGGCCGGATGTGGTGATCACGTGGTTCGGCGACTGTTGGGGCTGCGGCGTCCGGAAGTCCCGGCGTCGATCCGAGCCTTTCGGGAGGCCACCGTGTCGAACCGGCCAGCAGCGACCAAGCGCGGCGCACGTCGGCTTTCGCCGCGCGCCTACAAATTGCTCAGCGTTGTCCACCTCGTCGTCGCGGTCGGATGGCTGGGCGTCACCCTGGGCAAGCTGGTGCTCGGTCTGGCCGCCGTGCTGACGGGCGCACCGCCTCGCGCGCAAAGCCTCTACCTGGCGATGGACGCGATCGACATCGCGTTCCCACCGCTGGCCATCGCCACGCTCGTGTCCGGCATCGTGCTCTCGCTGGGCACCAAATGGGGCCTGCTGCGGCACTACTGGGTGGTGACGAAGTTGGTGCTGACCTTGGCGGTGATCGTGACGGCGGTGCAGATCGAGGACCGGTACGTGCGCCGCGCCGTGCCCAGCCTGCAATGGCGCGACGACGGCACGTTCTTCGGCGCCCAGCCCCTCTCGGCGACCCTGCTGCTCGCCCTGCCGGTGATCCACCTGCTGGTGCTGCTGGTGGCGACCGTGCTGTCGGTGTACAAGCCGTGGGGCAAGATCCGGCGGACCAAGCCGCCGGTCCGCGCCGAAGAACCGGTCGCGGCGAGGCGCTAGCACCCCGCACGGCCACGTAAAACGAGCTTGGAAACAGGTTCTCAATCCGCCAGGCCGGATTGGTAGGCGAAGACGACGAGTTGGGCGCGATCCCGCGCGCCCAACTTGATCATCGCCCGGCTGACGTGGGTTCGCGCGGTCGCCGGGCTGACGACCAGCCGCTCGGCGATCTCCTCGTTGTTCAACCCCTCCGCGACCAGGCCGAGCACCTCCCGCTCCCGTTCGGTGAGGGTGTGCAGCTGCGGGTGCGGTCGCCGCGAGCGCGGTGCCATCGAAACGAACTCGCGGACCAGTTGCCGGGTCGCCGACGGCGCCAGCAGCGCCTCACCACCGGCCACCAGCCGGATCGCCCGGAGCAGGTCGACCGGCTTGGTGTCCTTGAGCAGGAATCCGCTGGCCCCGCCGCGCAGCGCGGTGAAGACGTACTCGTCGACCTCGAAGGTGGTCAGCACGATCACCTTGGTGTCCGGGAGATCGGGATCCGCGGTGATCCGCCGGGTCGCCTCCAGCCCGTCGACACCGGCCATCCGCACGTCCATCAGAACGACATCCGGCCGGTGCTCGCGCGCCGCGGCCACCGCGGCCAACCCGTCCGCGGCTTCGCCGACGCAGGTCAGGTCGTCCTCGCTGTCGATGAGGGTGCGCAGTCCGATGCGGACCAGGTCCTGGTCGTCGACGATCAGCACGGTGATCATGAGCGTCCTTCGATGGGCAGCCGGGCGTGCACTTCGAACCGTCCGTCGCCGGTCGGACCGGCAGTGAACTCGCCACCCAGCGACTCGACGCGCTGCCGCATGCCGGGGATGCCGAGCCCACCGCTGTCGCCCGGCGGGCCGGTGAGCGGATTGGCGACGGTGATGACCACGGCGTCGGTCGCGTAGTCGACCGTGACCGTAGCGCGTTTGTCGCCGCTGTGGCGCAGCACGTTGGTCAACGACTCCTGCAAGATCCGGTAACCGGTCAGGTCGACCACGGCGGGCAGTTCGCGCGGCTCACCGGTGGTGATCACCTGCACCTGGACACCGGCTTCGCCCATTCGTTGCCGCAGGTCGTCCAGCCTGGCCAGGCCGGGAGCCTGGGCTTGCGACGAACTGCGCACCACGCGCAGCGTCGCGCGCAGTTCGTCCAGCGCATCGCTGCTGGTGCGGCTGATCGCCTCCAGCGCGACCTCCGCCTGCTCCGGCTTCTTCGGCAGCACGTGCAGCGCCACATCTGCCTGCATCTTGATCGCGGCCAGGCCGTGTCCCACGACGTCGTGCACTTCCTGGGCGATCCGCAGCCGCTCGTCGTCGACGCGTTGGCGCAGCACTTCCGCCCTGGCACGAGATGCCGCCTCGCGTTGCAGCCGGACGACGCTGCCCACCGCGAACGGCACCACGACCCACGCTGACCCCGGAATCACCCCGAGCAGGCCGGGCAGCGCCGTGCTGTTGGTGAAGATGTGGACCAGCAGCATCACCAGTGCGCCCAACGCGGTCGGCACGGAAGTGGCCGGTGGTCGGTGCCGAGCGACGGTGTAGACCGCGACGACGAGCGCCAGCAGGATCGGGCCGTAGGGGTAGCCGACCACGAGGTAAGTCGAGGTGAGCGCGGCAACCGCGATCAGCGTGAGGACTGGATGGTAGCGCCGCAGCACCAGGGTCAAACCGGCGGCGGCCACGAGCGCGAAGCCCAGGGCGTCCGGTGTTCGGCCCGTGACGGTGGCCCAGTGGTCGGCGGCCGACGTGCCAACCAGGCCGACCAGCGTGACCAGGACGGCGAGGACGACGTTCCCGATCAGCGACCTCATCGCGCGCATGCTCGCAGTCTCAGCGATGCGAGAGCAGCGGGAGTCGGCCCAGGAGCGAACATGCTCCTACTCTCCTCGACGTAGCCACCGGTGTCACCCCGGCCCAGGTGAGGGGCACCCGTGACCAAGTAACTGGGTCACGGGTGCCCCTCACCCAGTTCCCGCACGAGGTGGGGGAGGTTGCGCGGCCGTTGTCCACAATGGATTCCCGTGGATCGGCTGGCGTTCATCGGCGACGGTTGGACAGGAGCTCCGGGAGTCGCTGGAGCCAGGCTCGGGGGCCTGGGGTTTCGGATTTGAGCGCGGCGACCGCTGCGGCGTGCTCGATCCTGGTCGGGACCGTGGAGCCGGGCTGGCAGGCGAAGTAGCAGTAGGCGCCGTGGAAGACGTCGCCCGCACCGAGGGTGTCGACCGCCTGGATGCTGGGTGGGAGCACGGTTCCGTGGTCGGCCTGGTGCCACCAGCGCACCGGCTCGCCGCCGTGCGTCGTGATCACGGTCGGCACGCCTTGGTCGAGCAGGGCGTGCGCAGTCGTCTCGGAGCTCGTCGAGCCCGGCACCCGGAAGTCGGCCGAGGCGATGACCGTCTCGGCGCGCGGTAGCAGTGCCCGCATGGTCGGCTTCCACCGTCCGGCATCGACCACCACCGGCGCGGATGCCGCGTTGATGGCAGCGTCGGCGAGCACCGGGTGGTGACCGTCGACCAGGACCACGTCGGCATCGCCGACGAGTTCGGACAGTTCCGGCGCGTGCTGGACCTGCAGCGCGGTGGTGTCCATCCCGACGACCGAGCGCGCACCGGTGCTTCGGGTGACCGCCACGGCGGACACCGGGGCGTCGGCGGTCAGGTCCTCCGCGGCGTCGACGATGGTGACCGCGTGGGACTCCAGGTCGGCTCGGATGACCGCGGCGATCGGACTGCGACCGATCGCGGTGACCAGCACGGCCCGGCCGCCGAGGCCGGCGAAGGTGACCGCCGCGTTCGCCGCCGGTCCACCGGCCGCGACGAACTGGGCCGTCGCGGTGGTCTTCTGGTTGGCCGCCGGGCGGGCATCGACGTGGTGCACGACGTCCAAGGTGCTCAGGCCGACGAAAATGCCGCACGGGGGAACAGCCATGCTGCCAGTCTAGTCGGCCGAAATCCCAGTGCTGGTCGGGAAAACCGCTACATGTCCTCAGTGGCCCGGTTCCGGAGTGCGTGGCGCTGCGCCGGAAGGCGTGCTGGGAAGACCTTGTCCGGGTACGGCGCGATTCCTACGATGCCGGTGTTGATCGGTTCTGCCGAGAAGGCTTCGCGCCGCCCTCAATGTGGAGGACACCATGTTCAAACGTGGCCTGACGATCGTGGTCACCCTGCTGGCGCTGACCGCCGCGGGGTGTTCGGCCGAACGGGAATGGGGCGGCGGTCCGGCGACCGCGAACGGCACGGCCAAGATCGGCCTGATCACCAAGACCGACACCAACCCGTACTTCGTGGACCTCCGCGCGTCCGCGCAGGCCGCCGCAACCGCGAAGGGCGCCGAGTTCATCGCGCTGGCCGGGCAGTTCGACGGCGACAACGACGGTCAGGTGCGGGCCATCGAGAACTTCATGCAGCAGGGCGTGAACACCATCCTGATCACGCCGAACTCGTCCACCGGCGTGCTGGACGCCATCGCCCGCGCCCGGCAGGCCGGGATCATGGTCATCGCCCTGGACACCGCGACCGAACCGGCCGAGGCGGTGGACGCCACCTTCGCCACCGACAACTTCGAGGCCGGTCGGCAGCAGGGCGCCTACGCCAAAGCCGCCCTCGGGAGCGCACCGCCGAAGCTGCTGATGATCGACGGCACCGCAGGCGCCTCCGTCAACACTCAGCGGCACAACGGATTCCTCGCTGGGATGGGCTTGCCCGAAGGTGCACCGGAAATCCTCGGCACCCAGAACGCCAACGGCGACCAGAACCTGGCCCAGCAGGGCATGGAGAACCTGCTGGCCCGCACCAGCGACATCAACGTCGTCTACACGATGAACGAGCCGACCGCGCGCGGCGCGCACGCGGCGTTGCAGGCGCGCGGGTTGGCCGGGTCGGTGGTGATGGCGTCCATCGACGGCGGTTGCGAGGGCGTGGCGAACGTGGCCGCCGGGCAGATCCGGGCGACCGTGATGCAGTTCCCGGACAAGATGGCGCAGCTGGGCGTCGACGCCGCCGTCGAATACGCCAAGACGCAGCGCAAGCCCACCGGTTTCCACGACACCGGCTCGGTGTTGATCAGCAACCAGCCGATGCCCGGCGTGCGCAGTGAAACGGTGGCCTGGGGCGAGCAGAACTGCTGGGGAGACAAGTGACGACAACGCTTCCCGAGTCGGAGGTCGACGAGCGACCGGGCGTTCGCGAGTTCCTGTTGCGCGCACCGGCAGTCGGTCCCGCCTTGGCCCTGGTCGTGGCCATCGCGGTGTTCTCGGTGTTCACCGACACCTTCCTGAACCCGGACAACCTGTCACTGGTGGTGCAGCAGTCGTTGGTGATCGGCACACTCGCGCTCGGGCAGACACTGATCATCCTCACCGGCGGCATCGACCTCGCCAACGCCTCCGCCGCGGTGTTGGCCACGCTGATCATGGCCAAGCTGGCCCTCGGCGCAACGCCCGGTTTCGTCGCGCTGCTGCTGGGAATCGCGGTGACCGCGGTCATCGGCGCGGTGGTCGGTTCGCTGGTGACGCAGGTGCGGCTGCCGCCGTTCATCGTCACGTTGGGCATGCTCACGATGCTCACCGCGGTGGCCAAGCTGTTCGCCGATGGCGAGGCGGTACCGACCACCGATCCGCTGCTGACCTGGCTCGGCACCCGCCGCTACCTCTTCGGCGGCATCGAGATCACCTACGGCATGACGCTGGCACTGCTGATGTACCTCGTGGTCTGGTACGCGCTGACCAAGACCGCCTGGGGCAAGCACGTCTACGCCGTCGGAAACGCGCCGGAGGCGGCCCGGCTGTCCGGCATCAAGGTCAACCGCACCCTGCTGTCGGTTTACCTCGTCGCCGGGGTGATCTTCGGCCTGGCCGCGTGGCAGGCGCTCGGTCGGGTGCCCAACGCCGACCCGAACGCCTACCAGCTGGGCAACCTCGACTCGATCACCGCGGTGGTGCTCGGCGGGACGAGCCTGTTCGGCGGCCGGGGTTCGGTGCTGGGGACGATGATGGGGGCGCTGATCGTGGCGGTGCTGCGCTCCGGGCTGACCCAACTCGGCGTCGACGCGCTCTACCAGGACGTCGCGACCGGGGCGCTGGTGATCGCCGCGGTGGTGGTGGACCGGGTGGCGAGGAGGAAGAGCTGATGGTGCCAACACTTTCCGCCCGCGGCCTGGTCAAGCACTACGGCCGGGTGACCGCCATCGACGGTGCCGACTTCGAGGTTTACCCCGGCGAGGTGCTGGCGGTCGTGGGGGACAACGGGGCGGGCAAGTCGAGCCTGATCAAGGCGCTGTCCGGTGCCTTGCTCCCGGAGGCGGGCGAGATCGCGGTGGACGGCGAGGTGGTCCACTTCCGCGGCCCGCTGGACGCTCGCCGCTACGGCATCGAGACCGTGTACCAGGACCTGGCGCTCGCACCGGCGCAGGACATCGCCTCGAACATGTTCCTGGCCAGGGAGAAACGGCATCCGGGCCTGCTGGGACGGGTGTTCCGCAAGGTCGACCAGGCGGGCATGCGGGCCGAGGCGCAACGGGTGCTCGACGAGCTCGGCATCGCGGTGAAGTCGATCAGCCAGCCGGTGGAGACGTTGTCCGGTGGGCAGCGGCAGGGCGTGGCGGTCGCGCGAGCGGCGGCGTTCGGCACCAAAGCGGTGATCATGGACGAGCCGACCGCGGCGCTCGGGGTCGCCGAGTCGGGCAAGGTGCTGGCGCTGATCGACCGGATCCGGCAGCGCGGGCTGCCGGTGGTGCTGATCAGCCACAACATGCCGCAGGTGTTCGAGATCGCGGACCGGATCCACGTGCACCGGCTCGGGCGGCGGGTCGGGGTGGTGACGCCCCGCAGCCACACCATGAACCAGGTGGTGGGGTTGATCACGGGCGCGCTGCGCATCGGTGCTGACGGCGAGCTGGAGGAGGTTCCGGCGGCAGTCCGGACCGGTCTGGGGGAATAGCCCGCCGCGTCACCGGGACTGCGGCGCGGCGGACTTGAGCGCGGTCAGGAAGTTCGCGACAGCTGGCCGGGTTTCGGTACCCCGGCGGATCGCGGCGTGGATGCGTCGCTGCACCGGATGTCCGGTGGTGGCGACGGTGGTCACCGCCTCCGTGGCCGGTAGGCGCGCGGAGCGCGGCACCAGCGCAACCCCCAACCCCGCTTCGACCAGCGCGATCACCGCGGCCCAGTCGCTGGCGCGGTGCCGCACGGTGGGTTGGAAGCCAGCGGCTGCGCACGCCGAATGCAGCAGTTGGTCGCAGGTGTCGCCAGCCAACGTGCTGATCCAGTCCTGATCGGCCAGCAGCGCCAGGTCGGCGGCTCCGCGCTGCGCGATGGGATGGTCCGCGGGAACGGCCAGGCAGCACTCCTCGGTGCCGAGCTCGACGCGGGTGCATCGCGGATCGTCGTCGGCGAGCGCGACGTTCGCCGTCACCGAGACGATGACGTCCAGTTCGCCGTTGCAGAGCCGATCGAGGCAGTCGGGCATGGTGATCTCGTGGATGCCGACCCGCAGCCGTGGATACTGCTCGCGGACCGCTCGCGCCGCCGGGATCAGCAGGGTCGGGATCAGCGACGGGACGGCGCCGACGCAGAGCTGCCCCAACGCGCCGTTGGCGGCCGCCTGCACGTCGCCGAGCGCGCGTTCCATGTGGGCGAGCAGCGCGTAGGCGTGGTCGACCAGGACGCGGCCGGATTCGGTCAGGCGCAGGCGTCGCCCGTCGACTTCGGTCAGCGGCGCGCCCGCCTCTTTCGTGAGCGTGGCCAGCTGTTGGGAAGCAGCGGACGGCGAAATGTGCAACGCCGACGCGGCTGCGTGCAACGTGCCTCGTTCGTGCAGCGCCACCAGCAGGCTCAGCCGGGTCGGATCAATCATGCACGAAATCTTACCGTTATCAGAGAAAGTGTCCCACCTGTGTTGACGTTTTCCCCGGACGGCGGGGGAGCCTGGCGAATCCCGCTCGGGGTCCGCTGACGCGCGGTCGGCGGGCCATCCCGGCTGGAGTATCAATGTGACGGTTGAGCAGTCACGGATGGGAGGGCTGATGGGCGACATGCGAGTCGCGGTGGTGACCGGCGCCGGATCGGGCGTGGGGCGGGAGATCGCGCAGGCGCTGCTCGGCGCGGGATACCACGTGGCGCTGGCGGGTCGGCGGCCCGAGCCGCTGCGGGAGACCGCACGGGGTTCCACCGCAGCCAGCGTTATCCCGACCGATGTCGGTTCGCCCGATTCGGTCGCCGCGCTGTTCGACGGGGTGCGCGACGAGTGGGGGCGGCTGGACCTGCTGGTCAACAACGCGGGCTCGTTCGGTGCGCCCGGCTCGGTGGGCGAGCTGTCCCCCGACGACTGGCAGGCGACCGTGCAGGTCAACCTGACCGGTTCGTTCCTGTGCGCGCACCACGCGTTCCGGATCATGCGGGACCAGGACCCGCAGGGCGGCCGGATCATCAACAACGGCTCGATCTCCGCGCACAGCCCGCGACCCCGCAGCGTCGCCTACACCGCGACCAAGCACGCCATCACGGGCCTGACCAAGTCGATTTCGCTGGACGGCCGGGCCTACGGCATCGCCTGCGGGCAGATCGACATCGGCAACGCCGCCACCGAGATGACTGCGGGCATCGCAACCGGCGCGGTCCAGGCGGACGGATCGGTGCGCCCCGAGCCGACCTTCGACGCCCACCACGTGGCGGAGGCGGTGCTCTACATGGCGAGCCTGCCGCTGACGGCCAACGTCCAGTTCCTGACCATCACCGCCACCGCCATGCCGTTCATCGGCCGCGGCTAGGCGTGTGGTCGTGAGTGCCCAACCGGGCTCCAACCCGGTTGCGCACTCACGACCTATGCGGCTTCCCAAGCTTTGGCGAGGAGTTCGTAGGAGCGGACTCGGTCGGCGTGGTCGTGGGTGATCGTGGTGATCACGAGTTCGTCGGCATCCGTGGCGTCGCGCAGCGTCGTCAGCTTGCGCACCACGGCCTCCGGGGTGCCGACGAATTGCGTGTCGACCCGGTCGGCGACGATTTCGCGTGCCTGGTCGGTCCAGTCGAATTCGGCGGCTTCCGCCGGGCTGGGGAACCGGATCGCGCCGTCGCCAGCGCGGATGCTGTGCACCCACGGCGCGTAGGGCGCGGCCAGTTCGCGGGCCTTCGCGTCGGTGTCGGCGACCACCACGTCCGCCGACACCACCACGTACGGCCGCTCCAGCCTGGCGGAGGCGGTGAAGTCCTGCCGGTAGGCGGCCACCGCTTCGAGCACCGTGGACGGGCTGACGTGGTAGTTCGCCGCGAACGGCAGGCCCAGCGAGCCCGCGGTGGCCGAGCTCTCCCCGGCGCTGGAGCCGAGGATCCAGACGTCGAGGTCGGCGCCCTCAGCGGGCACGGCTTGTACGGATCTGCCGCTGGCGGTCCGGAAATCGCCGCGGATGAACCGGATGACGTGCTCCACCTGGCTGCGGTAATCCAGGGTCGATTCGCCGCGCTCGCCGACCCTGAGCAGGTGTTGCTGCTCCTCGATGCGGGTCAGGAAGCTCTTCGACTTGGCCAGCGCGCGGGGTTTGGGCGGGATCAGCAGTCCGTCGACCACTTTCGATTCGGGTGCCGGACCGTCACCGGGATCGACGAACCGGCGCACTATGTCGCGGGCCCGGCCGGGCCCGGACCGGCCCAGCCCGAGGTCGATGCGGCCGGGGTGCAGCTGCGCGATCGTGCCGAACTGCTCGGCGACCACCAGCGGCGCGTGCTGGCCCAGCAGCACGGCGGCGGAGCCCACCCGGATCCGGCTGGTCGCGCCGGCGACCAGCGCGATCAGCACCGCCGGTGCCGCCGAGGCGACGCCCGGCGTCAGGTGGTGCTCGGCCACCCAGTACCGGTGGTAGCCGAGGTGTTCGGTTCGCTGCGCGAGGTCGATGGTGTTGCGCAGGGCGTCGGCCGCGGTGCCTGTGGACACGATGGGCGACAGGTCGAGGATCGACAGCGGTGTGGGCATCAGCGCGACCTCCAAGCTGGCCTGGTCATGACGCGGTTCTCGTGCTGCGCCGGGGGTTTTGCAGCGGTGCCAGCCCGAGGTTGTCGCGCAGCGTGGAGCCGGGGTATTCGGTGCGGTACACGCCGCGTTCCTGCAGCAGCGGTACCACGGTGTCGGCGAACTCGTCGAGACCGCCGGGAGTCAGGTGCGGGACGAGGATGAAGCCGTCGGCGGCGTCTTCCTGCACGAACCGGTTCATCGTCTCGGCCACGGTCGCCGGGCTGCCGATGAACGACTGCCGTGCTGTCACCTCGATGATCAGTTCGCGGATGGACAGCTTCTTGGCTTCGGCCAGTTCCCGCCACTGCCGGGCGGTGTCGAGCGGATCTCGGAAGCGGCGGGTGCTCGCCCGGCCCTTGGTGATGGTGTCGGTGCCGACCTGGGGGTCGAAGGCGGGCAGCGGCCCGTCCGGGTCGAACTCGCTGAGATCGCGGTTCCACAGCTGTTCCAGGAAGCGGATGGCGGTCTGCGGGCTGACCTGCTGGTGCCGGATGTGGTCGGCGCGTTCCTGGGCCTCCGCGTCGGTGTCGCCGAGCACGACGGAAGTTCCCGGGAACACCAGCAGTTCGTCGCGCGACCGGCCGTGCCGGGCGAGTCGGCCCTTGACGTCGGCGTAGAAGTCCTTGCCCGCCTGGAAGGTGGCGTGCCCGGTGAAGATCGCGTCGGCGGATGAGGCGGCGAATTCGCGACCCGCGTCGGAATCACCGGCCTGGAAGATCACCGGTCGGCCCTGCGGGCTGCGCGGCACGTTGAACCGACCCGCGATGTCGAAGTGCGAGTCGTGGTGCTCGAAGCTGCCCGCTAGCGGATCGGTGAGGAAGGTTCCGGTGGCCTTGTCGGCGACGATCTCATCGCCGTGCCACGAGTCGAAGAGTTCCTGCGCGGTGCGCAGGAACAGTTGGGCGCGCTCGTAGCGCTGGTCCTCGGGCAGGAAGCCGCCGCGCCGGAAGTTCTCCCCGGTGAACGCATCCCACGAGGTGACCACGTTCCAGGCCGCCCGGCCGCCGGAGAGGTGGTCGAGGCTGGCGAACTGCCGGGCCACTTCGTAGGGCTCGTTGAACGTCGAGTTGATCGTGCCCGCCAGTCCGAGGTGCTCGGTGACCGCGGCCAGCCCGGCCAGCACGGTGAACGTGTCCGGGCGGCCCACCACGTCCAGGTCGTAGATCTGCCCGGCGTGCTCCCGCAATCGCAATCCTTCGGCGAGGAACAGGAAATCGAACTTCGCGCGTTCGGCGGTGCTGGCCATGTGCTGGAACGAGGAGAACTCGATCTGGCTCAGCGAAGCCGGATCGCTCCACACCGTGGTGTTGTTCACGCCCGGGAAGTGCGCGGCCAGATGAATCTGCTTGCTCACTGGTGTCCTCCGGCGGTGACGGCGTAGCGGCTGGCGGGACGCGGCAGGCCGAACCGCTCGCGCAGCGTGTGGGCTTCGTAGGCGGTGCGGAACACCCCGCGCCGCTGGAACTCCGGGACGAGGTCTCGGGTGATCGCGGTCAGGTCGTGCGCAATGGTGCCGGGCCGCAACCGGAATCCGGTCAGACCGGCCTCGGCCCAGGACAGCAGCCGGTCGGCGAGTTCGGCTGCGGTCCCGGTGAACACCGGTGCGTCCGAGGTGTACTCGGCGCCGTCGAGCTCGTCCAGCCGGGCCTTCCGGTCGGCCGCGTGCTCGCCGAGGAACACGACGAGGTCGCCGAAGACGTGCAGGGTGTCCGCCGCCCGCCTGGCGTCCAGTTGCTCGGCGCGGATGCGGCTTTCGATGATCCGCGCTTGTTCGGCGTCGTGCGGGGTGATGAACGCGATGTCGGCGGAGCCTGCCACGAACCGGTGCCCGGCGGAGTCGGTGGCCAGGGCGGTCACCAGCGGTTGCCCCTGCGGCGGTCGAGGCGTGATGGACGGTCCCTTGACGTTGAACCACTTCCCGGCGAAATCGATGTAGTGCAGCTTGTCGCGGTCGATGAACCGGCCGGTCGCGACATCGCGGATCTCCGCGTCGTCGTCCCAGCTGTCCCACAACCGCCGCACCACTTCGACGTAGTCGGCCGCTTCGTCGAAGAGCTCAGCCGCGTGCACGTCACGGCGGCCGAAGTGCGCGGCATCGCTGCGGCGGCCGGACACCTGCGCCTGCCACCCGGCCCGGCCCGTGCTGATGTAGTCGAGGCTGGCGACGGCTTTCGAGACGTGGAACGGCTCGGTGTGGGTGACCACCGCGCTGGGCACCAGGCCGATGTGCTCGGTGCGGGGCGCGACGCGGGCGGCGATCAGCCCCGCGTCGAGTCGGCCGCGCACCTGGTCGGTCCGGTCGTCCGGTCCGTCCGCCCGGCTGGACTGCGGCCCGAGCGCGTCTTCGAAGGTGACGAAGTCGAGCAGCCCGCGTTCGGCCTCCTGCACCAGATCGACCCAGTACCCGGCGGTGAACAGTTCGCCGGGCCGCGCGTCTTCGGCCCGCCATGCGGCGGGATGCCAACCGGCGCCGTCCAGCGCCACCGCGAGGTGCAACTTCTGCTGTGCTGCCATGGGCAGGTCCTTCCGGCCAGCGGTGGGCACTGGGACGGCGGTGTCCACAGTGTTGGGTCAAGCCAACGATCGTTCGAACAGCGGGTCGACGTTGACCTCCTGCGGGAGGAAACCGGCCCGGCGGTAGTCCGCGGCCACCGCTTGCAGTGCCGCGACAACGGAATCGTCGATCGGGACGGCGGTGAACGGGCTGCGGTTCTGGATCAGTTCGGACGCCGCCGGGGAGATCCCGGTGTTCTCGGCGTAGATCTTCGCGTAGGCGTCGCGATTGGCGTTGGTCCAATCCCACGCCTGCTTGTAGCGGCCCACCAGGTCGGCCAGCGCCGCGCGCTTCGCCTGGTCTTCGAGCGCTTCTTCGGCCGCGACGAGGTAGGTGTGCCCAGCGCTCAACCCCTCGGCGGTGGTGAGCACCCTGGCACCGCTGACCTGCGCGGCAGCGGTGTAGGGATCCCAGGTCGACCAAGCCGTGATGTTGCCGCTTTCGAACGCGGTGCGCGCTTCGGTCGGCTGGAGGAAGTTGAAGGTCACCGAATCCGGCGCGAGTCGATCGCGTTCCAGCGCCTTGAGCACGAGGTAGTGGCCGATGCTGCCGCGCGTGGTCGGGCTGATCGACTTGCCGCGGAGGTCCGTGACGCTGGCCACCGGGGAGTTCGCGGGCACCAGGATCGCGGTGCCGGTCGGATTGCGGTGCAGCACCCCGATGACCTTGATCGGGGCCTTGGCGGCGAATGCGGTCAAGGTCGGCGCGTCACCGGCGATCCCGACGTCGCAGGCGCCCGCCCGGATCGCTTCCAGGAGGGGCTGCGCGGCGGGGAAGTCCGACCACTGCACCTGGTACGACGTCCCGTTCAGCGCCTGCGACGCGGTGAGCTGGGACCGGTAGCCGCCGTTCTGGTCGGCGACCCGCAGGTTCGCGGGCTGCCCGGTCTGTTCGGAGGCGCCTGGCGCGCAGGCCAGCAAGGGGAGTGCGGATGCCGCGAGCAGGCCACCGCGGAGAACTTGCCTGCGGGACAGCGTGGTCATGTGGTTCGGGTGCTCCTAGTTCGGAAAAAGTGCGCACGTGGAACAAAAACGGCACGGCCGGGTGAGAGGAACGATTCGGCGAACGGTGCCGGACTGCGTATGCTCAGCGCCGCGGACAGGCGGCGGCGATGACCCGGAGGAGGTCGACGTGGTCCCTGGTGACCAACTGCACCGACTGAGCCATGACTAGCACGCTAGAAGCGCTACCAGCGAGCGTCAACGGATCACCGCGGCTGCCCACGATGTGGGCGCGCCGTCGGATCAGCGCAGCGAGATCGTTGCCGGGCCCGCGGGTAGCACTCGGCCGATCACCGGTGCGCCGGGAACTTCGCCGACCACGAGCAGCCCACCAGAAGTTTGCGCGTCGGCGAGCAGCAGCAGGTCTTCCTCCGACGCCAAGCCGGGATCGAGGTGGTCGCGGACCCAGGCGAGGTTCCGACGGGTTCCGCCGCTGACGAAGCCCGCGCGCACCGCATCCCGCGCGCCGTCGAGGTACGGCACGGCGGCGATGTCGATCTCGGCGGCGGCGCCGGACGCGCGCATCGTCTTGAACAGGTGGCCGAGCAGGCCGAACCCGGTGACGTCGGTGGCGCACACCGCGCCCGCCCGCAAGGCCGCCAGCGCCGCGTCGTGGTTGAGCGTCGTCATCGCCTCGATCGCCTGCTCGAAGCGCTGCCCGGTGCTCTTGTGCCGGGTGTTGAGCACGCCGATGCCCAGCGGTTTCGTCAGTGACAGCGGTAGTCCCGGCTGCGCGGTGTCGTTGCGCAGCAGCCGATCCGGATCGACCAGCCCGGTGACCGCCAGGCCGTACTTGGGTTCGGGGTCGTCGACGCTGTGCCCACCGCCGACGTGGCAACCCGCCAGCGCGGCGACGTCGAGGCCACCGCGAAGCACCTCGGCGGCCAGTTCGAACGGCAGCACGTCGCGCGGCCAGCCGAGCAGGTTGACCGCGAGGATCGGAACGCCGCCCATCGCGTACACATCGGACAGCGCGTTCGTGGCGGCGATGCGGCCCCAGTCGTAGGGATCATCCACCACGGGGGTGAAGAAATCCGTGGTGGCGACGATTCCCGGTCCGCCATCGGCGCGCACCACGGCCGCGTCGTCGCCGGTGTCCAAGCCCACGAGCAGCTCAGCGTTCGGCCGCGCGATGGCGGCGGCCAGCCCGTCGACGACGGATTCCAGCTCGCCGGGCGGAATCTTGCAGGCACACCCGCCGCCGTGCGCGTACTGGGTCAGACGAATCGATTCGGACCCGGCCATGCCCTGCATTACAGCACCGCGACCCCGCTGCGGCAGGGGAGCCGGGTGCTGGTCCAGCGGAGACGGACGGGAATCGAACCCGCCGCACCGAGGTGCTCGGTGCCATCGGCTTTGAAGGCCGTGGGGGCCACCAGGCGCCCAAACGTCTCCGACGACCACTCTAGTTCCGACCAAACCGAGGCACGCGACGACGAGCACCCGACGGCTGGTCGTGAGTGCGCAACCGGGCTCCAGCCCGGCTATCCACTCACGACCCCAGGCGGGTGAGGAGTGAAGGGCACCTTTTACCCAGTTACTTGGTAGGAGGTGCCCTTCACTCCGTTCCCGTCACGCTGTGGTGCCACAAGATGCGGTTCGCTCCAGCCCGGTTGTGCACTCACGACTGCTTGCGGGCCGCATGGCAAGTGGTGTTTCGCGTGCGGGGCTCTGATTCCCTTGGGGAATCACGGCGGATGGCAAGATGTCATGGCGGAAACAGCGGCGTGAACGTAATTTCGCACGTGCGATCACGTCGCACCGGCAACGGGGCCCGGAGAGGGGCAGGCAATGGAGCTACGTCATCTTCGCTATTTCGTGTCGGTTGCCGAAGAACTCCACTTCCGCCGGGCGGCGGAGAAGCTGCACATCGTGCAACCCGCGTTGAGCAAGCAGATCACCGCATTGGAGCGGGAACTGGGCATCGAGCTGTTGCAACGGGACCGGCGGCACGTCGCCCTGACCGAGGCCGGGGAGAGCTTCCTCCAGGAAGCGATCGAGATCCTCGCGCACACCAACGGCGCGATGCAGCGGGCGCAAGCGATCAGCCGGGGCGAGGTGGGGCGGCTGAACATCGGGTTCATCCACCCCGCACTGGCGGACCTGCTGCCCCGCTCGCTGCGCCGGTTCCGGCAGCACTATCCCGCGGTCAAGATCACCTTGAGCGAGGCCACCAGCCGGGCCGCGATCGAAAAGGTCGCCAGCAGGAGCATGCATTTCGCCTTCACCCGGCTGCCCGTCGCCGAGCGGCCCGACCTGTTGACGGAACCGGTCTCCGAGGAACCGGTGCTGCTGGTCGTGCCCCGCGGGCATCGCCTGGCGACGGCCGCCACCGTGATGTTGGGCGACCTGGCCGACGAGGACCTGATCTTCGTCGCCAGGCAGGTCGAGCCGGAGTTGCACGACTACTACGTCACCACCTGCGTGAACGCCGGATTCAGCCCGCGACTGGCTCAGGAGGTCAACAGCACGTCGGTGGCCATCGGCCTGACCGCCGCCGGGCTCGGCATCACCTTCGCGCCCGCGTCGGCCAGGATCACGGCGCAGCGCAACGTGGTCTACCGCGACATCACGGGCCCGGCACCGACGCTGACGATGGGCGCGCTTTACCACGCGGGACGCAAACCGGCGATCCTGGAGAATTTCCTGGCCCTGCGTCCCTGGGAACCAGCGGCGCCCGGCTCGGCCACCGGCGCGACGGGGCGCTTGCCGGAAGTTGGTTGCCGTTGATGCCAGCGGCTCAGTCCGGGACGTGACCTGTCGCCACGGCGGTTTCCGGCACCGTGTCGATGCGCTGGCCCGTCCGCTCCTCGTGTCCGTAGAACACCATGCTGGCCGCGGCCAGGAACCCGGCGATCGTGGTGGCGATGAACACCACGGACGCTCCCGGCAACGCACCGCAGATGTACGGCCCCAGGATGCCTCCCAACCGGCCGACCCCGAGCATGTATCCCACGCCGGTGCTGCGCGCGTTGACGGGATAGCTCATCGCGGTCACGTTGTTCAGCGGGTAGAGCACGGCGGCGATGAAGAATCCGGTGGCACTGACCGAAATCAGGGAGATGAGCGGGTCGGTCACGGTCACCAGGACCACCGCGCTCAGCGAACCGAGGACCAGCCAGACGATCATCGAGATCCGCTGCGGCAACCACTTGTCGGCGACGTAACCGCATGCGAACCCGCCGACGATGGAGCACAGCTCGAAGGAGATGGCGAAGAACAGGCTGCCGGTGAAGCCGTAACCGCGCGCCAGCATGATGTTCGGTGCCCAGGTGATGAGCCCGTAATTGTCGAACAGGACGAAGAACGACGTTGCCCACAGGGCGAGTGTGGTGACGAGGTAGCCGCGGCCCAGCGGAATCAGCCAGGCGCGTCGCGTTCGCTGTTCACCTGCCGTCCGAATGCCGCCGCCCGCTTGCGCGTACGCGGCGGCCCGGTCCGGTCGAAGCCGGGACAGCAGGCTGATCGCCTCGCGATTCCTCCCGCGCGCTGCGAGGTATTCCACCGATTCCGGGAACACGGCGAGGTAACCGATGCCCAGGAGCACCGAAAGACCGCCGATGTGCAGCAGAATCCGCCAGCCGAGGTCCTGGGCGAGCACGATGCCGAGCACCGGCGCGATGATCCCGCCGACGGCGAATCCGGCCAGCGAGATCGTCGCGATGCGGTGCCGGAGGTTGCGGGGCAGGAACTCGTTGATGTAGGCCGCGCACAACGGCATGATCACGCCGAGACCGATACCGGTCAGGAACCGGAGTGCGACGAAACCGGCGAGCGAATCGACGAGCAGTGCGGTGAGCACGCTGAACCCGCCGGAGATGACGAGCCCGGCGATGAGGGTGGGTTTGCGTCCGATCCGGTCGGCGATCACCCCTTGGCCCAGCGAGCCGACCATCACCCCGACCAGCGCCGAGGACACCAGCAGCCCGCTTTCGGCGCCGCTGAGTTCCCAGGTCCGCTGGACGAACGGAATGACGTACGGCGTGACCATCGTGTTGTAGCCGTCGATGGTGATCGCGAGCAGCGCCAGCACGACCACCCACCAGTGCAGCGGCCGCATGCTGGCCTGGTCGAGCTCCTCGCGAACGTCGATTTCCGCCTGGGGCATTCGAACTCCTTTGTCCGCTCATCGCCCACCTGCTTCCCGTGCACCGCTGCGGTTCGCGGGCGCTGCGATGCGTCTCAGATTCGGTGGCGGGCCCGACGTAGTCCAATAACTGTTGGATTCGATTGAGCACCTGCGGGAATAACCGCGGGCCTGATCACCGTCGGCCATCAGTGCGCACGAACAACCATCAGCGATGACGCTGGCGCACCTTGCTGGTCCGGGGAAATCGCGCCTAATTTCTGGCTGCACCACGTTGTCGAATCCAGCACGCCGCGTCACCTTCGCACGGCGGTCCGGGGCAGATCAGGGGAGTGTGAATGAACGAGGTCTTGTCGCGTTCCGGTACCGGTGACGCCGGTTCGGCCATCGACCCGGACGAGATCGTCCGCACCGCGGAAAGCCTGTACGGCCTCTTGGACAAATATGCCGCGAGCAGCGACGAGCAAGGCGTGCTGCACGACGCGGTCGTGTCGGCTTTGCACGATGTAGGCGCGGTGAAGATGTTCCTGCCGAGAGAGCTCGGCGGACTGGAGTTGCGACCCACCGACGCCATGCGACTCATCCGCGCGCTGTCCTATGCCGACCCGTCAGCGGGCTGGGCGGGCATGGCCCTGGCGACCGCGACCGGCCTCGCGGGTGCGTTCTTCCCCGCGGACACCGCGCGCGAGCTGTTCGCCGAGGGTTCCCGAACGGCGATCGCCGGGCAGGGCACCAAACCCGGTCGTGCGGTGCCGGTCGACGGCGGGCACCTGGTCAGCGGGGAGTGGAGCTTCGCGTCGGGCATCAAGCACGCCACGCACGTGCACACCGCCGCGATCGACGCGGTGACCGGGCAGTCGCGCTTCTTCGTGCTGCCCATCGCGGAGGCGACCATCATCGACAACTGGGAAGTGCTGGGACTGCGTGCGACCGGAAGCCTCGACTACGTGCTGGACGAGGTGTTCGTACCCATCGGATACAGCTACCCGTCGCTGAGCCGGGAACCGGTCACCGGCGGCGACCTGTACCGGCTCGGCATCGGGAACCTGGCCAGCATCAACCACGGTTCGTGGGCGCTCGGCGTCGGCAGGCGGATGCTCGACGAACTCGCGGCCTTCGTCAGGAGCACTGGCCGGGGGTTGGGTGACGCGTTCCACGGCGAGTACGCGACAGCGGAAGCCACCTTGCGCAGTGCCGAAGCACTTCTCTTCGATGCCTGGCGCGATATCGAACGCACCCAGGACCGCGGTGACCACCCCAGCGTCCGGCAGGAGACGCTCAACCGCCTCGCGCTCAACAACGCGACCTGGTCGATGCAGGCGGTCGCGGAGTTCGCGTACCGGTCAGCGGGCACCATCGCACTGCGGTCCGGGGTGATCCAACGGCTGTTCCGGGATGTGCACGCGGGTACGCAGCACATCAGCTCCTCGGCGACCATCCGGCAGTCCTGCGGCCGTGAATTGGCTGGCTTGGCCGAGAAGGAGCGGTGGGTCCACTTCCGCCTCGTCCGCGAGGACGGTTGACCGATCCGTCCGCTGTGGACTCGGCCCGTTGTGATCGGGGCGACTTTCGGCCACCTGGCGCCGCTTCGGCGGTCGTAGGATGTTGGCGTGCCGTTCGCGACGAGTACCGATGAAGCCAAGATCTACTACCAGGTGCGCGGTTCGGGCGAACCATTGGTGCTGCTCAGCGGACAGGCGAACACCCATCACTGGTGGGACAACGTGCACGCCGATTTCGAGCACAGCTACCAGACCGTCGTGCTGGACTACCTCGGCACCGGGCACAGCGACAAGCCCGAGGACGCGGAGTACAGCGTCCGCCGCTTCGCCGCGGACGTGATCAGCATCCTCGACGAACTCGACATCGCCCGCGCGCACGTCTACGGCGCTTCGATGGGCGGCAAGGTCGCGCAGTGGGTGGCTGTGGATCACCCTGGCAGAGTCGGTGCGCTGGTCCTCGGCTGCACCTCGGTCGGCGGCGCGCACGGGCTGCGCGCGGACGCCGAGGTGACCCGCTCGCTGGCGCAGCCGTCGGCGGAGGCCGCGCGCGAGGCCCTGATCGACCTGATGTACACGCCGGGCTGGGTGCGGACCCATCCCGGTCCGTACGTGACGCTCGGCGGACCGATGCCCGGCCACGCCCGCCGCGGGCACCTGCGGGCCAGCAACGACCACGACAGCTGGGCGGTGCTGGATAGGTTCACCGCTGCGACGCTGGTGCTGCACGGCACCGACGACATCTTCAGCCCGGTGGGCAACGCCGCGATCATCGCCGACCGAATCCCCGGTGCCGAGCTGCGCTACATCGACGGCGCCAGGCACGCGTACTTCGAGGAGAAGCAGGCCGAGGCCTCCGGTGCGGTGCTGCGGTTCCTAGCCGAGCACCCGCTCCGCTAGCCGCATCCGGTGCCGCTCATCGCGGGTAGATGTCGGGCAGGCCGAAGGCCGGGAACAGGCTGACGTCGAAGAACGCGACGGTGTGCTTGATCGCGGCACCTTCGAAGTCCAGCACTTGCAGGTGGAACGGCCGGAATTCGCCGTCGGGTTCGCGCATGTAGACGCCGAAGGCGAGCTGGCCGTTGGCGTGGGCGGGCAGCAGCCGCATGTCGTCCGGCCCGGCCGGGCACTGCGCGTCGACCAGGCGACCGATCTGCTCGGCACCGCGCACCCAGGTGAGGAACGGCGGCATCTCCCAGACCGCGTCCGCGGTGAACAGCTGCACGATGGCTTGGATGTCCTTGGCCTCGAAGGCCGCCACGTAGCGGTCCAGCAACTGCTGCTGCTCGGCGGTCAGCGATTCGGCGGTGTCCGCTTCCGACGGCTTGACCTGGTCGAGCTGGGTGCGGGCGCGTTGCAGGATGCTGTTGACCGCTGTCGTGCTGGTGCCGAGTGCGTCAGCCACCTCGGATGCCTTCCACTTCAGCACCTCGCGCAGGATCAGCACCGCGCGCTGCCGGGCGGGCAGGTGTTGCAGGGCCGCGACGAACGCCAGCCGGGTGCTCTCCCGCACGCCGACGATCGTCGCCGGATCGGTGTGGTCGTCGACGATCATGGCGTCCGGGATCGGCTCCAGCCACGGCACCTCGGACGACTCGACCAGTTCGCCGCCGGCGTCGTCGGCGGGTCCGCCCAGGCCGGTCGGCAGCGGTCGGCGCTTGCGGTTCTCCAACGCCGTCAGGCAGGTGGTGGTGGCGATCCGGTACAGCCAGGTGCGCAGCGACGACCGGCCCTCGAACCGGTCGTAAGCGCGCCAGGCCCGCAGGTAGGTCTCCTGCACCAGGTCCTCGGCGTCGTGCAGCGAGCCGAGCATCCGGTAGCAGTGCGCCAGCAGTTCCCGTCGAAACGGGTCGGCCTGCGCGACGAAATCGTCGTCGACCATCGTTGAGGTGGTCATAGCTGTGCCCTTCCGGCTGCCATACCTGTGATTTTGGGACTCCGCTCAGTGCACGAGCCAGCCGAACGGGTCAATCTCGACAGTAGTCGAACCCACCGACAGAACCGGTGTCATCGGACCTGGATCCAGCACCGGAATGCGAGCTCTGCTGAGCGGCGTCGGCGAGGCTGGTGCGACAGCGCGGGCGGCTGGGGCAGGATCACCGGGCAGCGGTTGGATCTTCTCGATCCGGATGTCCGAGGAGGGGTGGGATGTACTCTCGCGCGCTCGCGCCGCGTCGTGCCGTGGTGGTCGGGGCCGGGATGGTCGGGTTGTCCACGGCATGGTTCTTGCAGGAGCACGGCTTGGAGGTGGTGGGGCTCGACCGCAGCGGGGTCGCGGCGGGCGCGTCGTGGGGCAATGCGGGATGGCTGACGCCGTGCATGGCGGTACCGCTGGCCGAGCCCGGTGTGCTGTCCTCGGCGGTGCGGTCGCTGGGCGATCCGAACGCGCCGCTGCACGTGCCGTTGCGCCCGGACCCCGCGGTGCTGACCTTCCTGGCGAAGTTCGCGGCCCGCTGCACGCCGCGGGCATGGCGGCGTTCGATGGCGGCGTTGGTGCCGGTCAACCGGTTGGCGTTGGAGACCTTCGACGAGCTGACGGCGGGCGGCGTCGCGGCGAGCACGCGCAACGGTCCGATCGTCGTCGGTTTCGCGGGATCGGCGCACAGCGTGGAGCTGTTGCACGAACTGGACGAAGTGCGCAGCGCCGGATTCGACGTGCACTACGAGCGGATCGAGGAACCGCACGTTCCGCAGTTGTCCGGGCAGATCACCGAGGTCCTGCGCATCGATGGCCAGCGGCACTTCGAGCCCGGTCCGTTCGTGCAGGCGCTCGCTGATTCGGTGCGGGAGCGCGGCGGGCGGATCGTGTCCGGCGCCGAGGTGCGGGCCCTGCGGCACGGGCCGGGTGGCATCGCCGTGGAGACGTTCACCGGACCGCCGGAAAGGGCCGATGTCGTGGTGGTGGCGACCGGGGCGTGGCTGCCGGAACTGGCGCGGCGGCTGGGCGTGCGCCCGCAGGTGCAGGCAGGTCGTGGGTACTCGTTCAGCGTCGCGACCGAAGAACCGGCCGAGACTCCGATATACCTACCGGCCGCGCGGGTGGCATGCACCCCGTACCAGGGACGGCTGCGCATCGCCGGAACGATGGAGTTCCGCAACCCGGACGACCCGCTGCAACCCGCGCGGGTCGCAGCGATCGTGCGATCGGTGCGGCCGCTGCTGTCCGGTGTGGACTGGTCGGATCTGCGGGACGTGTGGGTGGGGCCGCGTCCGATGACGCCGGACGGGCTGCCGGTGCTCGGGCCGACGAGACTGCCGGGCGTCTACGTCGCGGGCGGGCACGGGATGTGGGGTGCCACGCTCGGCCCGATCAGCGGGAAGCTGCTGGCCGAACGGATCGTCACCGGTAGCACGCCCGCGCAGCTGCGGCCCTTCGATCCGCTGCGCTGACCGTCAGCTGTGGCCGTGGCGCCAGTAGCCCATGAACGCGACGGCCTGCTTCGGAATGCCGTAGTCGCGGACCAGCAGTTGGCGCAGCCGCTTGATGACGGCAGCCTCGCCCGCCAGCCAGCCGTAGAACTGGCCGGGTGCGGCATCGTCCGCGGGCACGTCCCACAATGTCGCGGCATCCACGTCGACCTCGTCGAGGTCCGCCACGCCACCACGCGACCGGGGGTGCAACTCGTCGAGCGCCGCGGCGACGCCTTCCTCCAGCAACTTGCCGTGCGGTGCGCTCGCGCAGCGTGGGAACCAGCGCACCTCGACCCCGTCGGGCACGGCCCACTCCTGCCGGTCGTGCTCCTCGGGCACCTCCAGGCAGACGATGCCCCGAGCGCACGGCGGCAAGGTCTCGACGATGGAGGCGACCGCGGGCACCGCGGTCTCGTCACCGGCCAGCACCAGGTGGCTGGCCGATGCGGGCGGCGCCCACTCGCAGCCCCACATGCGTCCGGTGCCCGGCCGGTCCGGGCCGAGCACGCCGATTTCGTCGCCGGGGCGGGCCGTCGCGGCCCACGTGGCGGCAGGCCCGCTGTGCCCACCCGGACCGCCGTGCAGCACGAAGTCGATGTCGAGTTCGGCGGGTTCGGGCCGGTAGGAGCGGACGGTGTAGGTGCGCAGGACGGGACGGATCTCGTCGGGCAGCGCCAACCACTGCTGGTACCAGTCCGGTCCGTTCGGGAAGTCCGCCAGGGTGCGGCCGGGCTGCGCGAGCACCAGCTTGATCCGCTGGTCGACGCCGCCCGCGCCGAAATCGCTCAGGCACTCGGCGGTGAAGGTGAGCCGGACGAAGCTGGGGCCGAGTCGCCGCACCCGCGCCACTTCGACGGGGAACAACCGGTATACGGGCTTGTGCCCGGTCCGCGTACCTGCCATCGGAAACCTCCCGAGATCAGGTGCTAGGTTAGCCTAGCCTTACGAAAATGGGAGGTTGGTGTGCGTCACAAAATCCGAGCCGCTGCCGCGTCGCTCGTCGTCGCCGGTGCGTTATCGGCATGCGCCTCGCCTGGTCAGGGCGACCAGGGTGGCACCGGTTGGTCCTACACCGATGATCGGGGGATCACCGTCAACGCGGCTGGGCGCCCGGAGCGGATCGTCGCGCAGGTCTCGGCGGCCGGTGCGCTCAAGGACTTCGGTGTCAACGTGGTCGGCACCTTCGGCCCGCTGGTGCGCGACGACGGCTCGACCGAGCCGGAAGCGGGCAGCATCGATCCCCGCCAGGTCACCGACGTCACCGGGCCCGGCTACGGCGAGGTGAACCTGGAACGGCTGACCGCACTGCACCCCGACCTGCTGGTCAGCGGCAAGTACGCGGAGTTCGCCGGGCTGTGGCACCTGGTCCAGGACCAGGAGGAGATGGTCAAGCGGATCGTGCCGACGGTCGGCGTCCAGCAGTCCGGCATCGCGCTGCCCGAAGCCATCGCCAAGTACAAGGAACTGGCTCGCGCGCTCGGCGGCGACGTCGACTCGGCGCGGGTCAAGGACGACGAGGACAGGTTCAACGCCGCGGCGCAACGGCTGCGCGACATCGGGGCGCGGATGCGGGCCGAGGGCAAGTCGATCCTGGCCGTGGGCGGTACCAAGGACGAGTACTTCGTGGTGGTTCCGGCGCGCAACCCCGATCTGGACTACTACGTCAAGGAACTGGGCCTGCCGATCACCACGCCGCAGCACCCGGACGTCGCCGGTGGCGGTTACTTCGAGCGGCTGTCGTGGGAGAAGGCCAACGCCTACCCCGGCGACGTCCTGCTGTGGGATGCCCGGCCCGCGTCGATGAAACCGGAGCAGATGAAGCAGAACCCGGTGTTCGCGTCGCATCCGGCGGCTGCCGCGAACCGCTTCGTGGCGTGGGACGCCGTCGCGCCGATGAGTTACGCGAGCTATGCCGGGATCATGACCGAATTGGCCGATCAGCTGGAGGCCCAGTTGGCCCGCTGACCCACAGCGGAGTCCGATGTGGACGGTGGCATCGGCGGCACGTCCGCTCGGTTCGGTCGTTGGCGGAGGTATCCTCACGGATCGGTCGCCTTCCCGCTGGGCGCCCGGAAGCACGGACTGGCTCAGTTGCACGACCTCGCGCAGCTGTCGAGGATCGTCGTCGGGTCGGGCCCGCACATGGGTGCGACCTCGACGGAGGGAACTGGATGTACGTGCGCGAAGCAATCGGCCAGGTACTGCACCAGCTCGGGGTGCGAACTGCGTTCGGCGTGGTGGGCAGCGCGAACTTCCACTACACCAACGCGCTCATCACGGCTGGTGTCAAGTTCGTCGCAGCGCGCCACGAAGGCGGTGCCGCGGTGATGGCGGATGCGTATGCGCGTCTCACGGGCGAGGTCAGCGTGCTGTCCGTGCACCAGGGCTGCGGATACACCAACTCGTTGACCGGGGTGGCGGAAGCCGCCAAGAGCGGCACCCCGCTCCTCGTGCTCGCTCCGGAGGCCACCGAACCCACCTCCAACTTCTTCGTCGAACAGGGCGAGATCGCCAGGGCGCTGGGCGCCGTTCCGCTGCGCGTGCGGTCCGCTGCCACAGCCGTCGCCGACGTCACGCGAGCCTACGAGGTATGCACCCAGCAACGCCGCACCGTCGTGCTGAACGTGCCGATCGACATCCAGGACCAGGAACTTCCGGACCAGCCGATCCCGACCGACAGGCGGGTGGTCGTCGGGCCGACCAGCCCGGCCGACGCCGAGGTCGAGCGGTTCGCGACGTTGCTCGAAGAGGCTCGACGGCCGGTTTTCGTGGCAGGTCGGGGCGCGAGGTCTCCGGAGGCTCGTGCCGCGCTGCTGGCGCTGGCCGAGCAAGCGGGCGCTGTGTTGGCGACGTCGGCGGTCGCTCGGGGACTGTTCAACGGCGAGCCCTGGAACATCGACGTGGCTGGCGGCTTCTCCACACCACTCGCCGCGGAGCTGATCTCCGGTGCCGACCTCATCGTTGGCTGGGGATGCGGACTCAACATGTGGACGATGCGGCACGGCCGGTTGATCGGTGCGGACTGCGCCGTCGTCCAAGTGGACATCGACCGAACCGCCATTGGTCGGCACCGCCAGGTCGACCTCGGACTTTGGGGTGACGTGGCAGAAACCGCGCGGGTGGTGACCACGTCGCTCGCGGGGCGCGGTGCTCTGCGGGCGGGATATCGGACCGCCGACGTCCGGGCCCGCATCGAGCGACAGGGCCGGTGGGAGCAGGTCCCCTTCGACGATGAAAGCGCCGACGGCCGCATTGATCCCAGAACCCTGACCGTGGAGATCAACAGGATTCTCCCGCGAGAGCGCACAGTCTCGGTGGACTCCGGCAACTTCATGGGCTATCCGAGCATGTACCTCGACGTCCCGGACGAGAACGGCTTCTGCTTCACCCAGGCGTTCCAATCGGTGGGCCTAGGGCTGTCCACGGCCATCGGCGCTGCCCTGGCCCGTCCGGATCGGCTGCCGGTCGCGGCCTGCGGTGATGGCGGGTTCCTGATGGGCATTGCCGAGTTGGAGACGGTCGGTCGACTGGGGCTGCCGATGCTGGTGATCGTCTACAACGACGCCATGTACGGCGCGGAAGTCCACCACTTCGCGGACAGCGGCGCGCCGCTTGGCGCAGTGCGCTTCCCGGACAGCGATCTGGCGGCGATCGCCAGGGGGTACGGATACCAGGCGCTGACCGTGACCCGCCGCGAAGACCTCGCCCCGCTCAACGACTGGGTGGACGATCCCGGCCGGTGCCCGATGGTCATCGACGCCAAGGTCACCACCAACTCCGGCTCCTGGTGGCTCGCGGAAGCCTTCGGGCACTGAGAGCGGTTCCGGCAAGTCGCCTACTTTGGACCGTGGAGTAGGAGGTGTCCCAGCGTGTCCCAGTGTTGTCCGCCGTCTCGTTCCGCCGCGCACTCCGGCCCAGCTCAGGACGTGCGTCCGGCTCGCGCCGCCGACTCCGAGGGCTTGGTCGTGCTGCCCGGCGGGACGTTCCGGATGGGAACAGTCGACAAAGACGGCTTCCCCGAGGACCACGAGGGGCCGGTGCGTGCGGTGACCGTCGCGCCGTTCGCGATCGACGCCTGCTGCGTCTCGAACGCGCGGTTCGCCGAGTTCGTGGACGCGACCGGGTTTCGCACCGAGGCGGAGACGTTCGGCTGGACCTACGTGTTCGCCAAGTTCGTGCCGGGTCAGCTGCGGAAGAGTTCACCGCGACCGCAGCAGACACCGTGGTGGTGCGGCGTGTCCGGGGCGTACTGGCGTGCGCCGGAAGGGCCCGGCAGCACCGTCGAAGACCGGTGGGACCACCCCGTCGTGCACATCTCGTGGCATGACGCGATGGCCTACTGCAGGTGGGCGGGTCGGCGGTTGCCGACCGAGGTCGAGTGGGAGTACGCCGCCCGAGGTGGGCTGGACCAGGCGCGGTACCCCTGGGGCGACGAGCTCACCCCCGGCGGGGAGCACCGGTGCAACATCTGGCAGGGGAACTTCCCGGTGCGCAATACCGCGGAAGACGGCTACCTCGGTACCGCGCCCGCGGACGCCTACCAACCGAACGGCTTCGGCCTGTACAACGTGTCGGGCAACGTGTGGGAATGGTGTGCCGACTGGTTCGATCCAGGGCAGACCGGCCGGGCGATGCGCGGCGGGTCGTACCTGTGCCACGACTCGTACTGCAACCGCTACCGGGTCGCCGCCCGCACCGCGAACACGCCCGACAGCTCCAGCGGAAACCTGGGTTTCCGCACCGCCGCCGACGTCTGACCGCGGCTACTGGACCAGGGAGTCGACGAGGGTCTTGGCGATGTTCGCCAGTTGCTCGCGGTCGTGGTGCACGCGCTCCATCACGGCGATGCCCCTGGTCGTGGTGACCACCAACCGGGCGGCGTCGCGCGGGTCGACGGCGAGCGCCGCTTGGTCGTCGATCGTGGTCAGCGCGTGGTGGACGGTTTCCTCTAGGGCGTCGAGCAATTTGCGGACCACGGCTTCGACCTGCGGCGCCTCGATGCTGGCGTCGATGGCCGTGCGAGTCGACAGGCATCCCCTGGAGGGGCGTCCGAGGGTGATCGACCGGATGCAGTAGTCGAAGAAGGCCAGCAGCGCGCTCCGCTTGTCGGGCTCGCGCAACGATTCCGCGGCACCGGCGAGGAACTGGTCGGCGTAGCTGCGGAAGGCGCGGAGGAAGATCTCCTCCTTGCCGCCGTACGCGTGGTAGAGCGACCCGCGCTGCACGCCGGTCGCCGCCGCCAGGTCGAGCATCGACGTCGCGCGGAAACCGCGTGTCCCGAAAACTTCCAGAGCGCGGCCGAGGGCCTGTTGCTCGTCGAAACGACGCACTCCCGCCATCTGTCCCCATCCACCTCGACCGGAGATGTGCGACTCGTCGATCCGCACATCGCAATGTTCGATCCCGCGTCGCGCGCAGCCCGAGGCGGGGTCCGGCTACGCCGAGGTCAGCTTCTGGAACAACTCCCACGAGGCGCGTTCGACCCAGTTGTGCAGCAACTTGCCGTCCTCGCGCACCGCCCAGACCGCGGTGCCGGTGACGGCGATCTGCTGCCCGTCGGGTTCGGTGCCGAGCACGCCGTTGTTCTTGCCGTGCAGCCGCCACCTGGATGCGACCCGGCTTCCGTCCTCGTTCTGGAAGGTTTCGATGACCTCAAGTTCGAGATCGTGGACCTTGTCGAGGAAGGCGGCGATCCACGTCTTGAAGTTCTCCCTGCCGACGATGTCCTCGCCAGCGTTGGTGATCACGAAGTCCTCGACCACGAACCGGTCGACCGCGTCGGGGTCGTGGCCGTTCCAGACCGCCTCCCAGAACGCCTCCACGATCTCGACCGAATTCCGGTGCCCCACTCGATCTCTCCCGAGCTTGTTTGACACTACTGTCAAACATACTTGCCGCCGCAACTCCCGTCCAGCGCCCCACCTGCGCTGTTGCGGTTGTTACAGAACGCGCACGTCTTCCGCGCGGGGCCAGGACATGACAGCGGCACCGTTGCTGGTGTTCGAGATTGGCGGCGTTGAGAGGACGGCCGGGATTGACAACGGGGACCAGGCAGGCTGGTGGCGGGGTGCGGTGGTTGTTGATGCCCCTCGCCGGTGCGCTGACCGCGGCGTTGGCGGCGTGCGCCGGTGTCTCGGTCACGGCGACGGCGTCGGAGCACGACGACGGCAGCCTTCCGGAGGACCGGAAGGTCACTCCGTTCGACACCGGGTACGCGGCCGTCGGCAGGCTCGACCCCGCGCTGCTGAAAGCGGTGCAGGAGGCCGCCGAGGATGCGCGGGCGGACGGTGTCGAGTTCGTCGTCGCGTCCGGCTGGCGGAGCAAGCAGTACCAGCAGCGCTTGCTCGACGAGGCCGTTGAGAAGTACGGCAGCTTGGCGGAAGCCAGGAAATACGTCAACGACCCGGAGAAGTCCACCCACGTGTCCGGCAAGGCGGTGGACATCAACCCGACCGACGCGGACGACTGGCTCATCCAACACGGTTCCGACTACGGGCTCTGCCAGGCGTACGCCAACGAGATGTGGCATTTCGAGCTGCTGACCAGTCCGGGCGGGCAGTGCCCGGCTCAGCGCTCCGACGCAGCGGGCTGAAACGCCGGTGCTGCCAACAAGCCCGCAGGCTTGTTGGCAGCACTCGCAGACGTCACTTCAAGACAGCCTTTATCGTCTGTTTTTGAGCGGCGTAGCCGCTTGCGGTGTGGGACTCAGCTCGCACCGCCGCGGGTTCTCAGGAGTCGTCTCGCGAGGACAGCCACGACAGTGCAGTGAAACTGCGAATTGGAAGTACATGATGTCGGGGATCCCACAGCGAGGCGGCGTCTGAGGTTCCGCTACCCGCGCCGCTACGCAAACCACTTCTGGAAATAGTTTCTAGTCCAGGAGGTCCTCGATCACGATCGGGATGTTGCGGACCCGGATTCCGGTGGCGTTGTAGACGGCATTGGCGACGGCTGCCGCCATGCCGACTGTGCCGATTTCGCCCAGTCCTCTTGCGCCGACAGCGTTGTGCAGCGTGTCCGGGTACTGGACGAAGTGGACGCCGACGTCGGGGATGTCCGCGTTCACCGGGAGCAGGTAGCCCGCGAAATCGCCGTTTGCCAGGCGACCGTTCTCCTCGATCTCCAGGCCCTCGTGCAGCGCCGCCGACACGCCCCAGATCATGCCGCCGATGATCTGGCTGCGAGCCGCTTTGTCGTTGATGATCCGGCCCGCGTCGAACACGCCGAGCATCCGGGACACCCGTGCTTCGCGCGTCCACCGGTGCACGCGGACCTCGCAGAACTGGGCACCGAACGAACTGAACGAGTGCTTGGTCATCTCCTCGCCGGGGGCCGACGAGCCAGTCGCGGACAGCGACGAGCGGTTCACCGCCCGCAGCACCTCGCCGAACGTCATGCTCTGGCCCTCGGCCAGCACGCGACCGTCCGCGTATGAGACCTCCATGCCGTCGAACGGCGCGCCTGGAGAGGACGCCAAGGCCAGCAGATCGTCGATCGCCGTCGCCGCGGCGATCATGATGGCCGTGCCCGCGCTCGCCGTACCGGTCGAGCCGCCCGACATGCCGCCGGGTGGGAACGCCGAGTCGCCCAACCGCGGCGTGATCTTCTCCGGCGAGATGTCCAGCGATTCCGCACCCACCAGGGAAAGCACGGTCAGCAGGCCGGTTCCCGGATCAGCCCCGCTGGTCGAGACCACGGCCGTGTCGTCCGCCTGCAAAACGACCTCGACCGTGGCCGGGAATCGCAGGGCGGGGAACATCGCGGTGGCTGTGCCGAGCCCGACGAGCCAGTCGCCGTCGGTGTGACCTTGCGGCGAGCGGTTCGCCCAGCCGAAGCGCTCCGCACCGATGCGGAAGCACTCGTCGAGGTGTTTGCTGGACCACTGGAGGTCCTTGCCGGGCGGCGCGGTCGAGTTGTTCCGCATGCGCAGCTCGATCGGATCCATGTTCAGCCGGACCGCCAGCTCGTCGATCGCGCTCTCCAGCGCGAAGGATCCGGGCGCCTCACCCGGCGCTCGCATGAACGTGGTCGGCGGGATGTTCAGCGGCACCATCTTCTGGCTGATGGCCAGGTTCTGGGTGGCGTACCACTCCCGCGAGGTGCCGTGCGAGGTCGGTTCGACGAACGACCGGTCCGCTGCCGTGCTGCACCACGAGTCGTGGCGCAGTGCGATCAGCGTGCCGTCGGTGTCCGCGCCCAACAAGATCTTCTGCAACGTCGCGGCGCGGCCCGCGGTCGCGCTGAAGACCTGTTCGCGGGTGAGCGCGGCCTTGACCGGCCGGTCGAGGGCCTTGGCCGCAGCCGCTGCCAGGAACGCTGGCGCGGAGGTGCGGGCTTTGCCGCCGAAAGCCCCGCCCACGAAGGGATTCACCGAGTGGACCGAGGCCGGGTCCACGTCCAGCGCCGCGGCCAGCTCCGCAGCCTGGAGGTTCGCCCCTTGGTTTCCGCTGTAGACGGTCAGGCCGTCGGCGTCCCACACCGCGACCGCGGAATGCGGCTCCATCGCGGCGTGGTTCTGGGTAGCGGTGGTGTAGGTCGCCTCGACGACCACCGGACTCGCCGCCAGCGCGTCCTCAATGGACTCGACACCGTCCGCGAGGACTTCCAGGGACGGGGGTTCTTCCCGAGCCACGGGCGGCGCGTCCTCGGCCGAGGCGAGACCGTCCTCCAGGGAGGTCAAAGCTGGCCGTTGGTGGTACGCGACCTCGATGAGCATGGCCGCGTCCCGTGCCTGTTCGAAGGTCTCCGCCACTACGAACCCGATCGGCTGGCCGTAGTAGGTGACTTCCTTGTCCTGCAGGGGAACCCACGTTTCACCGAAGAGCGGGGAACTCGGCCTGCGCAGCTCCAGCGGGTCGAACGGCGAGTACACGCCGATCACACCGGGAGCGCTGTTCGCCGCTGTGACGTCCATGGCTGCGATCTCGCCGTGGGCGATCGTGCTGAGCACGACGTACCCGTAGGCCATACCGGGGAAGTTGTTGTCCGCCCCGTACTTCGCCTGTCCGGTGACTTTCAGCGGGCCGTCCAGCCTGCTCGTCATGAATGGCTCCCCTCGGTCAGTTCGAGCAGTGCGCGGACAACGGTCCGCTTCAGCAGGGACACCTTGAAACCGTTCGCGGACAACGGCCTGGCGCCATCGGCCGCCGCGGACGCGGCCTCCTCGAAGGACTCCAGGGTCGCTGGCGCACCGCGCAAGGCGTCCTCGACCGCTGCCAGCCGCCACGGCACGGTGGCCACGCCACCAACCGCCACCCGAGCGTCGACGATGCGCGAGTCCTGGATGTGCAGCGCGACCGCGGCCGAGCACAACGCGAACTCGTAGGACTGCCGATCCCGCACCTTGACGTAGGTGGAGTTCGACGCCCAGTCCAGCCGTGGGACCCGCACCTCGGTGATCAGCTCGCCGGGGCGCAGGTCGTTCTCCACCTCGGGAGTGCCACCCGGCAGGCGGTAGAAGTCGGCCAGCTTGACGGTGCGGCTTCCTGGCGCGCTGAGCAGTTCGATCTCCGCGTCGAGTGCGGTGAGGGCGACAGCCACGTCACTGGCGTGCGTCGCCACGCACGAGTCGCTCGTGCCCAGCACGGCGTGCATCCGGTTGGCCCCCGAGATCGCGGAGCAGCCGCTGCCGGGTTCCCGCTTGTTGCACGGCATGGCGACATCGCGGAAATACGTGCAGCGGGTGCGCTGCAACAGGTTCCCGCCGATGCTGGCCATGTTCCGCAGCTGCTGGGAAGCGCTCAGCAGCAAGGCGCGCGAGATCGCCGGGTACACACCGGGGTGCTCCGCGATGTCGCCCATCCGCTCCAACGCGCCGATCCGCAGCCCGTCGCTGGTGTCGATGCCGCGCAACGGCAGCCCGTTGATGTCCAGGACGTGTTGCGGCGTCAGGACATTGAGCTTCATCAGGTCTACCAGGGTGGTCCCGCCAGCCAGGAAGGAGCCGGGGGAGGCGAGTGCCGCTTCGACGGTCGCGGGTGCCGTTAGTTCAAAGGGACGCATCGACCCGCCTCGCTTGTTCGACTGCCGCGACGATGTTCGGATAGGCCGCGCAGCGGCAGATGTTGCCGGACATGAACTCCCGGACGTCCTCGACGCCCTGTTCGACCGCGGCGACCGCCGACATGACCTGCCCGGACGTGCAGAACCCGCACTGCAGGGCGTCCTGGTCGACGAACGCCTGCTGGACCGGGTGCAACTGGTCGTCCGCGGACAGTCCTTCCACCGTGGTCACCGGCTGCTGCACGGTGGCGGCCAGAGTGAGGCACGAAAGCACGGGCCTGCCGCCGACGTGCACGGTGCAGGCGCCGCACTGGCCCCGGTCGCAGCCCTTCTTCGGGCCGGTGATGGCGAGCTGTTCCCGCAACGCGTCGAGCAGCGTCACACCGGGATCGACACTCAGCTGTTCTGTCCTACCATTGATTTCGAGTGAGATGTCCACTGGATCTCTTCCCCGCCGATCGTCCTCTGGAACGGCCTGGCGGCATGGTTGTCGTGGTGGGATTACGTCGAGTCCGCCGCAGAGCGGTACCGGATATTCATCCGCTTGGCCGAGGCTAGCGGATTCTTATCCGCTTCGCAATGAATGTTCTCACCCCCGGGGTTGCTCCAGGTCCAGCCGGTTTTGCATTACATTTCACCAAGGTCGACGCGGACAACCGGGAGGGACGATGACGACGGGATCGGTGAGCCCTCGACGCGCGGACACCCGGCGCAACCACGAGCGCATCCTCGTCGCGGCGGCGGAGTCGCTGGCCACGTCGGGCCAGGTCTCGTTCAACGCCATCGCGAAGCAGGCCGGGGTGGGGGTCGGCACGGTCTACCGGCACTTCCCCACTCCAGAAGCGCTGATCCTGGCGGTGTACCAGCGTGAGGTGCGACACCTCGTCGATGTCGTGCCGAGCCTGCTCAAGGCGCACACCCCGGAACGGGCTTTCCGGATCTGGACGACCGATCACCTAGCTCGCTACATGATGACCAAGCGCGGGCTCGCCAACGCCCTCAGCGCTGCGACGGCGTCCCGCGGGGAACTGCCCGCGAGCGCCTACCAGGCCATGATCGGCGCGGTCGCCGCGCTGCTGGACGCCAACGTCGAGGCCGGAACGGTCCGTGCTGGCCTGGAACCGGAGACGGTGCTGCGTGGGCTGGGCGGCCTGTTGTACCTCGACCCGAACGGCGACTGGCGGAGCCAGACCGCGAGCCTCACCGACCTGCTGTGGCAAGGCATGTGCACGGAGAAGTGCTGCCCGAAAAGCTGAGCCGGTCGACCGTTCGAGCTGAACGGCAAGATCGACGCCGAAGCGGCGTCAGTCCTGTTCGACTAGGGCCAGAACCCTGGTGGGGCTGCCCGAGCCGCCCGCGATCGGCAGCGGGGAGGCGATCAGCACCGCACCGGTGGGCGGCAGCAGGGCCAGGTTCTGCAGCTGGGTCAGGCCGTACTTGCCAGCGCCGAGCAGCAGCGAATGGCACGGGAAGGCCGGTTCGAAGGTGGGCGCCAGTCCGGCGTCGGTGCCGACGGTCTCCACCCCGATGCCCAGCAGCGAGGTCTCCTCGGCCAGCCAGCGGGCGCATTCCGGTGCGATTCCCGGTGTGTGGGAGCCGTTCTCGTCGGCGTTGAGGAACTCGTCCTGGTCGCCGCTGCGGGTGTCCCAGCCGGTGCGCAGCAGCAGCCAACCGTCCGCGGGCAGCGGGCCGTGGGTTCGCTCCCAGTCGCGGATGTGGTCGATCTCCAGCAGGAAGTCGGGATCGTCGGCGACCTGCGCGGCGAAGTCCAGGACGACCGCCGGACCGATGAGCTGGCGCGGCGGGACCGAGGCGATGTCGAGCCCGTCGCGTCCGGTGATCCAGTGCACCGGCGCGTCGAAGTGGGTTCCGGTGTGCTCGCCGGTGTGGATGTTGTTCCAGTACCAGGCAGGTCCGCGGTCGTCGAACCGGCTGATCTCCTCCAACTGGAAGCCGATGGTGTTCGCGAACGGCTCCGGCAGTTGCAGCACGGGCACTTCGGGGGTCAGGCGCGCGGTGAGGTCGATGACGCTGATGCGCCCGGACGTCAGAGCCCGCAGGAGTTCGGTGAGGACGGCCACCTTGGTGCCTCCCAGGTCCGGATGGTGGAAACGTGCGGATCCTACTTGGCCGTCGTGGGCCTGCCAACGTACGACGATTTCGGCTGCACAGCACCAGATCAGGCGACGCCAATGTGGATCTGGTCGGGGCCGCGCGGTCCGGCCGCTGTTATCGTGCTCGCGTGACGACGGACATGATGACGGATGACGCGGTGGTCGGTGAGCTGACCGGACGCGGCGTGCAGCCCCGGCAGCTGATCGTGACCGTCTACGGCCTGTACGCGCGGGAGTCCGGTGGCTGGCTGTCGGTGGCGTCGCTGGTGCGGCTGCTCGCGGACCTCGGCGTGGACGAGCCAGCGGTCCGCTCGTCGATCTCCCGGCTGAAGCGGCGCGGCATCCTGCTCGCTGAGCGGCGCGGCGGTGCGGCGGGTTACGAATTGTCCGGTGCGGCGCTGGAGATCTTGCGGGAGGGCGACGAGCGGATCTTCCGCCGGGAGCGCGCCACGCTGGCCGACGGGTGGGTGCTGGCGGTGTTCTCGGTGCCGGAGTCCGAACGGCAGAAGCGGCACGTGCTGCGCACCCAGCTGACCCGGCTCGGATTCGGCACCGCCGCGCCGGGCGTGTGGATCGCACCGGCGAACCTGCGGGACGCGGCCTCCAGCGTCCTGCGGCGCTACGAGCTGGACGGCTACGCCGACCTGTTCCACGCCGAGCACCTCGCTTTCGGCGATCTGCGGACCAAGGTGTCGCAGTGGTGGGACCTCGATCAGTTGCAGGCGCTCTACGGCGAATTCATCGGGGTGCACCGGCCGGTTGCGCAGCGGTGGCGCCGCCGCCGCGCGCCGCGCGGTCCGGAGGCGTTCGCCGACTACGTGCGGGTGCTGACCGACTGGCGGCAGCTGCCCTACCTGGACCCCGGTCTACCCGCCGAACTGCTGCCCGCGGACTGGAACGGGGCGGTGGCCGCGGAGTTGTTCTTCACCCTCAAGTCCTGTCTGGAGCAGCAGGCCCACGACCACGTCGAGACCGTCACCTCGCGGTCGTGACGCTCACGACTTCGGGATCGCCGCGGTGCCCTTGACCTCGACCAGCGCATCGGCGTCCCAGAGGCGGGTGACACCGATAGCGGCCATCGCCGGGTAGTGCCGACCGATGAGCTTGCGCCACACCGCGCCGATTTCCCCGGCGTGCTCGCGGTAGGCGTCCACGTCCACGAGGTAGATCGTCAGCTCGGTAAACTGCTCCGGGCTGCCGCCAGCGGCGCGTAGTGCGCTGAGGATGTTGCCCAGGGCCTGTTCGAATTGCGCGACGATGCCGTCGCCGACGATCTTCCCGGCTGAATCGAGCGCGGTTTGCCCGGCGAGGAACACCAGGCGGCAGTCGTCGGCGACGACAGCGTGGGCGAAGCCCGCCGGTCGGGCGAGCCCTTCGGGGTTGATCCGTTGGATGGTCACGATTGAACCGCTCCTCCGTCCACAGTGATCCCTTGTCCGCTGATCGCCGCGTTGCGCAGGCAGAGCTCCACGACGTCGGCGACCTCCTCCGGGCTGATCAACCGGCCGATCGGCTGCCGGTTCCGCAATGCGCTGCGGGCTTGCTCCGCGCTGCGTCCGGTCTTGGCGGCGATGTTGTCGATGCTGCGCTCGGTCATCGGTGTGTCGACGAAACCAGGGCACACGGCGTTGACCGTGACGCCGGTCCTGGCCAACTCCGCGGCGGCTGATCGCACCAACCCGAGCACGCCGTGCTTGCTCGCGGTGTAGGCGCTGACGTACGGGTCGCCGCGCTTGGCGGCCATCGAGGCGATCACCACGATTCGACCGAAGCCGCGCTCGACCATCGCTGGAACCGCGCGGCGCAGGAAGCGGAACGGCGCGGTCAGGTTGATCTCCAGCGCACGGTCCCAGTCGTCATCGGTGGTCGCGACCAGCGGCGCCGAGGTGGCCGTGCCCGCGTTGAGCACGAGCACCTCGACCGGCCCCCACTGACGTTCCACGGCGCCGAAAACCCAGTCCGGAGCGTGCTCATCGGCCAGGTCGGCGGGCAGGTCGAGGGTCGCCGCGGGCAGTTCCGCGGCGACCGCGGCGAGTGCCTCGGCATTGCGCGCGGTGAGGGCGACCCGGTTGCCGGATTCGGAAAGCCGCTGCGCGATGGCGCGCCCGATGCCGCGACTGGCTCCGGTGACCAGGCAGTTTCTCGTCGTCACGCGGCGATATTACGTATAATTGACGGTCGTGCGCAATGCGGCATACCCTGCCGAGGGTGGGAGGCGACGGAAGGAGTGCGCGGTGCGCGTCGCGGTCATCGGTGGCGGTCCAGGCGGTTTGTACTTCTCCGCACTGCTGCGGCAGCTCGGCCCGGAGCACGAGATCACGTTGTGGGAGCGCAACTCCCCGGACGACGCCTTCGGGTTCGGCGTGGTTTTCTCCGACGAGACACTGGGCGGGATCGAACATGCCGATGTCGGGATCTTCCAAGCCATGCAACGGGATTTCGCCAGGTGGGACGACATCGACGTGCACCACCGGGGCACCGTGTTCACCTCCGGTGGGCACGGCTTCGCCGCGATGAGCCGCAAGCGGTTGCTGCGCATCCTGCAGGACAGGTGCCGCGAGTTGGGCGTGGCACTGCACTTCCGCGTCGAGGCGCCGGACGTCGAGGAACTGGCCGCCGACCACGACCTGGTGGTCGTCGCGGACGGCGTGAACTCGCCGGTCCGCGACCGGTATCCGGAAACGTTCGGTCCCGGCGTGGAAACCGGGCGGTGCAAGTACATCTGGCTTGGGACCGACCTGGTCTTCGACGCGTTCAAATTCGTCGTCCAGGACACGCCGTACGGCATCATGCAGCTGCACGGCTACCCCTACAGCCGGGATGCCAGCACCTTCATCATCGAGCTGCACGAGGACGTCTGGCAGCGGGCCGGATTCGCGGACTTCGCCGCCTCGGCGTCAACCCGGCCCGGCGACAGCGACGAGAAGTCGATCGAATTGATCCGCGAGCTGTTCGCCGACGCGCTCGCCGGGCACGAGGTCGTCGGCAACAACTCGAAGTGGCTGAACTTCCGGACGGTGCGCTGCGAGTCGTGGCGGCGCGGCAACGTCGTGCTGCTGGGCGACGCGGCGCACACCGCGCACTTCTCCATCGGCTCGGGCACGAAACTGGCGATGGAGGACGCGCTCGCGCTGGCCGCCTGCCTGCACGAGCAGGCCACGATCCACAGAGCGCTGGAATCCTACGAGACGGAGCGGCGGCCGGTGGTGGCCTCCACCCAACGCGCTGCGCAAGCCAGCCTGGAGTGGTTCGAGAACATCGGCCAGTACGTCCACCAGGAACCCGAGCAGTTCGCCTTCAACCTGCTCACCCGCAGCCGCCGGGTCACCTACGACAACCTGCGGCTGCGCGACCCGGAGTTCGTCGCCGGGATCGACACCTGGTTCGCCGGGCAGGGCGAGGTCCGGCCGCCGATGTTCCAGCCGGTCCGGCTCGGCCCCCTGGAGTTGAACAATCGGGTCGTCGTGTCGCCGATGGACATGTACTGCGCCACCGACGGCGTGCCCGGCGAATTCCACCTGGTGCACCTCGGCGGCAAGGCGCTCGGCGGCGCGGGACTGGTGATGACCGAAATGGTGTGCGTGTCCGAGCAGGGACGCATCACGCCTGGCTGCGCGTGCCTGTGCACCCCGGAGCAGGAAGCCGGGTGGCGTCGGGTGGTGGATTTCGTGCACGGCAACAGCGCCGCGAAGATCGGCATCCAGCTGGGCCATTCCGGCCGCAAGGGCTCGACGAAGCTGATGTGGGAGGGCATGGACGACCCGCTGGAGGAAGGCAACTGGGAGGTCGTCGGACCTTCCCCGGTGCCGTACTCGGAGCGCAACCAGACGCCGCGCGAGTTGACCGTGGCGGATCTCACCGAGATCAAGCAGCAGTTCGTCGCCGCCGCGCAGGCGGCCGCGCGAGTCGGTTTCGACGTGCTGGAACTGCACTGCGCCCACGGCTACCTGCTGTCGTCGTTCATCTCACCGCTGGCCAACCACCGAACCGACGACTACGGCGGCTCGTTGGCCAACCGGCTGCGGTTCCCGCTGGAGGTGTTCGACGCGGTCCGCGAGGTGTGGCCGCGTGACCGGCCGCTGACGGTGCGGATCTCGGCCACCGATTGGCACGAGGGCGGCGTGGACGCGGACGAGGCGGTGCGCGTCGCCCGCGCGTTCGCCGAACACGGCGCGGCCGGGATCGACGTTTCCACCGGACAGGTGGTCAAGGCGGAGCGTCCAGCGTTCGGGCGCAGCTACCAGACGCCGTTCGCGGACCGGATCCGCAACGAGGTGGGACGCGACTACGACATCGCGGTGATCGCGGTCGGTGCGATTTCCTCCTACGACGACGTCAATTCGCTGATCCTGGCCGGTCGAGCCGATCTGTGCGCGGTCGGCCGAACCCACCTCTACGATCCACAGTGGACGCTGCACGCGGCGGTGGAACAGGACTACGACGGCCCCGGCGCTGTGTGGCCGAAGCCGTTCCGGGCCGGGCGGCGCAAGCCGCAGCTCGGGCGCACCGACGGTCCGAAGCCCCGCCTGGAACTCATCCGCAGCGGCGGCTCGGGCACCGCCCACGCGCGTTGGAACCCGTCGGAAGGGACGAAATGAGCACGTTCGCACTCAGCGCGCAGCAGCGCGAGTTCGCCGCATGGGTCGGCCGGGTGGGTGCCGAGCAGCTTCGGCCCGTCGTGGCGGCCGGTGCGCCGGGCACGGTGAACCGGGAGCTGATCAAGGCGATGGGGGATTTGGGGCTGCTGGCTCGGCTGTTTCCCGGCGGTTCGGTGTCGCGCGAGGCCGCCTCGTTGGACCTCTGCCTGCTGCGCGAGTCGCTGGCGCGCGTGAGCACCGAAGCCGAAACCGCATTGGCGTTGCAAGGGTTGGGCAGCTACCCGGTGTTGCAGTCCGGCCAGGACGAACAGGTGCGGCGGTGGATTCCCGCCGTGGCCGCGGGTGACGCGGTCGCGGCGTTCGCGCTGACCGAACCCGAGGCAGGATCCGACGCGGCAGCGCTGGGGCTGGCCGCCGAACCGGACGGTGACGGCTGGCGCCTGACCGGCGAGAAGATTTGGATCTCCAACGCCCCGGAAGCCGACTTCTACACGGTTTTCGCCCGTACCACCGCAGGCGCGGGGGCCAGGGGAGTGAGCGCGTTCGTCGTCCCCGCCGAGCGCGCCGGGCTGTCCGGAGAACACCTGGACATGATCAGTCCGCATCCTATCGGCCGGTTGACCTTCGACGGGGTCCAGGTGCACCGGGCGGAGCTGTTGGGGGAGCCGGACCGGGGATTCCGGGTGGCGATGCGAACCCTCGACCTGTTCCGCCCGAGCGTGGGTGCGTTCGCGGTGGGCATGGCGCAAGCGGCGCTGGACGCTGCGGTCGAACACGCCGCGTCGCGCCAGGCATTCGGCGGACCGCTGAAAGACCTGCAGGCCGTGTCGCATCCGCTAGCCGAAATGGCCACCCGAACGGAAGCGGCGCGCCTGCTGGTGTACTCGGCGGCAGCGGCCTACGACGCCGGAGAGCGGAACCTGGCGGCGCGCTCGGCGATGGCGAAGCTCTTCGCGACGGAAACGGCCCAGTCCGTGGTCGACGCGGCGGTCCAGATCCACGGAGCCCTAGCCCTGCGAAAGGGCCACCTCCTGGAACACCTCTACCGAGAAGTCCGAGCCCCCCGAATCTACGAAGGAGCCTCAGAAGTCCAACGCACCATAATCGCCCGCACTCTCTACGGCTGAAGCCCCGGGTGAGGGGCACCTGTGACCCAGTTACTTGGTCACAGGTGCCCCTCACCTGCTTCGGCAGTGTCGCTCGCGCTCAGCAGGCTGGGGAGTTCTCGCGTGCGGTGTGTACCTCGCGCGGTGCGTCTGCGCCTTCCGCAAGCAAGTTCGCCAGACCTCGTTCGGTGAAGACGAGATCAACCCCATCGCAACTGTCGCCTGCCCGAAACTCGATCTCATCCCGAAACACCGCGTATTCCAACGGGCAGTCATCGATCACGATGCAGGTTCTCCCAGCACGCGCTGGCGCGCACAACGTTCCTCGACGCCATCAAGGGCGGCGACTTCGACTGAGTGCCGTGCCGTGGTCAGCGGCCTTGCCAGTTCGGGGGGCGTTTGGCGTTGAAGGCGGCGTGGAATTCCGCGTAGTCCGCCGTTTTCATCAGCAGTGCTTGGGTTACCGCTTCCAGTTCCAGGGCACCCGACAGGCTCATGTCGAGTTCTCGGGTGAGCAGTTCTTTGGTCTGGGCGTAGCCCTGGAACGGACCTGTTGCTAGGCGGCGGGCGAGGGTGTGCACCGCTTCGTCGAGTTCGTCGTCTTCGACGAGTTCGCTCACCAAGCCGTAGCGTTCGGCCTTCTCCGCCGTGATGGTGTCGCCGAGCATCAGCAGTTGGGTGGCTCGGCCGAGGCCGACCAGACGGGGGAGCAGGTAGGCCGCGCCCATGTCGGCACCGGAGAGGCCGACCTTGGTGAACAGGAAGGCGAACTTCGCCGAGCGGGACGCGATGCGGAAGTCCGCCGCTAGTGCGATGACCGAGCCCGCTCCGGCGGCCATGCCGTGCAGCGCCGCGATGATCGGGATCGGGCACTCCCGCATCGCCCTGATCACCGCGCCGGTCATTTTGGTGAACTCCAGCAGCCGGTCGGGGCCCATCTTCAGGGTTTCGCCGATGATCTCGTTGACGTCGCCGCCGGAGCAGAACGCCCGGCCCTCGCCGCGCAGCACGAGCGCTCGGGTGTCATCGCGCTGAGGCAGCTCGGTCAGCAGGTCCCGCAGGTCTGCATATGCCTCGAAGGTGAGCGCGTTGAGCTTGTCCGGGCGGTCGAAGGTGACCGTGGCGACGCCCTCGGCGTGCGCGAAGCCGAAGTGCTGCCACTCGTCGTTGAGCGGGACCGATCCGCGAAACGGGCTCATGCCAGCGTCCTCCCTTGCAATGCCGGGTCGAGGCGGAGAGTATCACCGATTTTTGACTGCCGTTATCAAGGCGACATGCTTGACGGACAGTATGGCGAGATGTTGACTGTCGTCACATCAGGCGAATAGTTGGGGCATCATGTCGCCCCTGCCGTCCTTGGAGGGAGTGCTGCTGCATGCAGCCTTCGTCGCAGTTATCGGTCTCCGGGCATGTCGACACGTTCTCCCGGGACAGCCTGCCACCGCGCGAGCAATGGCCGCAGTTCCGCTTCGATCTACCAGAACTGGCCTATCCGGAACGCCTCAACTGCGCGGAGGTGCTGCTGGACGAAGCGGTGGCGCGGTGGGGACCGGACCGGACCTGCTTGATCACGCCCACCGAGCGGTGGACTTACGGGGAACTCCAACTACGCGCCAACCAGGTCGCGCAAGTGCTCACCGAGGACTTCGGACTGCAGCCGGGCAACCGCGTCTTGCTGCGCGGCCCGAACAATCCCTGGCTGGTGGCGACGTGGTTCGGCGTCATCAAGGCGGGTTGCGTCGCGGTGACCACGATGCCGCTGCTGCGCTCCGGCGAAATCAGCCAGCTGATCGAACTCACCCGCCCGGCGCTGGCGCTGTGCGACCACCGCTTCGTCGCCGAACTCGACGGCACAGCACTGAAAGTTCCCGCCACGACCTACGGCGTCGACGCGGCGGCGAGCCTCGATCGACGTTGCGCGGCCAAGAGCGGCCAGTTCACCGCGGTGCGCACGGCGGCCGATGATGTCGTGTTGCTGGCGCCGACCTCCGGAACCACCGGAAAACCCAAAGCGACCATGCACTTCCACCGCGACGTGCTGGCCAATGCGGACACCTTCGCCAAGTACGTGCTGAAACCGAACGCGGACGACGTGTTCACCGGAACGCCGCCGCTGGGCTTCACCTTCGGACTCGGTGGACTGGTGGTGTTCCCGATGCGCGTCGGCGCGTCGTCGCTGCTGCTGGAGAAGGCGGGCCTGGACGAGTTGGCGGCTGCCATTGCCAAGCACGGCGTCACGGTCCTGTTCACCGCGCCGACCGCTTACAAGGCACTGTTGTCGGCGGACCGGGGAAAGGATCTGGTGAGCCTGCGGCGCTGCGTGTCGGCCGGGGAACACCTGCCCAAGGAGGTGTGGGAGGAATTCCACCGCCGGACCGGCATCAAGATCATCAACGGGATCGGTGGAACCGAGCTGCTGCACATCTACATCTCGGCCGCCGACGACGACATCCGACCAGGCGCCACGGGCAGGGTGGTGCCCGGATTCGAGGCAGCGGTCATCGATGACGACGGAACGCCGGTACCTGATGGAGCGCCCGGCCGACTAGCGGTGCGTGGGCCGACCGGCTGCCGCTACCTCAACGACGCCCGACAGCAGCAGTACGTGCAGCACGGGTGGAACATCACCGGCGACACCTACATTCGGGACGGCGAGGGGTACTTCTGGTACCAAGCGCGCAACGACGACATGATCATCTCGTCGGGGTACAACATCGCCGGACCCGAGGTGGAGGAAGCACTGCTCGGCCACCCGGATGTGGTCGATGCGGCAGTCGTGGCCGCACCGGACGAGGAGCGCGGCACGATCGTCAAGGCATACATCGTGCTGCGCGACGGCCTGGTCGGCGACGACGATAAGACGGCGGAACTGCAGGACTTCGTCAAGCAGCGGATCGCGCCGTACAAGTACCCGCGCGCGATCGAGTTCCTCGAAGCCCTACCGCGAACCAGCAACGGCAAGCTCCAGCGATTCGTCCTCCGCGAACGAGCCCGAGCCTGACCGGCGCAGTCGCCCGGCCTCGCCCCTGGCTCGCCGGGGGGGGGGGGGGGGGGGGGGGGGGGGGGGGGGGGGGGGGGGGGGGGGGGTGCCCCCCCCCCGGGGGGGCCGCGCCCCCCCCCCCCCCCACCCCTCCTCAAACGGTCCCTAGCTGTCGAGGGCGGACTGGATCCGGGCCGCCGCCGCGACGACCTGGGCTCCGAAGCGTTGGCCGGGGCTGGGTTGGAGTCGCTGTATCGGGGCCGAAAGGCACACCGCGGCGATGGTGTCGCCGTGCAGGCGCACCGGCGCGCTGACCGAGCCGACACCCGGCGCCCGCGCCTGCATGCTCTCCACCCAGTCGTAGCCGTCCGGATTCCGTTCGCCGAGCAGCACTTGGCCGGACGAGCCGTGCGGGAGCGGGTTGAGGGTGCCCACCGGCTGGCTGGCGCGCAGTTCCTCCGGCGACTCGACGCTCACGACGCACAACCGGTGGTCTGCGCGCCGCACCCACAGCTGCACCGATTCCCCGGCCGTTGCGCACAGTTCGGCCAGTACCGGGCGCGCCGCTTCGGCGAGGGCCGAGGTCGCGAAGCGCGAGCCCAGGTGGAAGCAGCCGGAGGCGTCGCGGCGCAGCAGGCCGTGCGCGACCAGGGCGCTCGCCAGCCGGTGCGCGGTGGACACCGTGAGACCGAGCGTTCTGGCCAGCTCGCTGGTGCCCATCGGCTGTCGCTCGACGCAGTCCAAGATGGCCACCGAGCGGTCCAGCACGCCGACTCCGGTGGTGAACGGTTCCGGCATGGTTATCGCCGGACCGGGGCGGGCGCGGCGGGGACCTTCGCCAGCGCGGACGGCAATGCGTGCCCGACCAGTTCGGCCAGCTGATCGCGCAGCGCGCCGAGCTTGGTGACGTCGACTCCGGTGTCGACGCCTTCCCGGTGGAACAGGTGGATCAGGTCGTCGGCCGCGATGTTGCCGGTCGCGCCCGGCGCGAACGGGCAGCCGCCCAGCCCGCCGAGCGCCGCGTCGAAGCGGCGGATGCCGCACCGGTACGCCTCCCAGGCATTCGCGTCGGCCATGCCGTAGGTGCTGTGCAGGTGCAGACCGATCCGTTCGACCGGGAACACGTCGCGCACGGCAGTGATCGCGCGGTTGATGTCGCGAGGTGAGGCCGCGCCGATGGTGTCGGCGAGGTGCAGGACGTCGACGCCGATGTCCGCGTAGTGCCGAGCGACCCGAACCACCCGCTCCACCGGGGTGTCACCGTCGAAGGGGCAGACGAACGCGGTGGCGATGCAGCCCTCGGTGCGGATTCCCGCATCGTGCAAGATCTCGGCGGCGCGCGCGAGGCGCTGCATCGCATCCGCCGTGCCGACACCGGAATTGGACTGGCTGTGGCCCTCGCTGGCCGACATCACCAGCCGCACGTGCTTCGCGCCCGCTTCCACCGCCCGCTGCGCACCCCGCTCGTTGAGCACGAGCGTGTGGCAGGTGGCCGGTTGGTCGGCCAGCCCGGCGACGACCTCGGCGGTGTCGGCCATCGTCGCCACTCGCGCGGGATTGACGAACGAACCGATCTCCAGGTGCTGGAAACCGGCGTCCACCAGCAACTTCCCAAAGCGCAGCTTGTCGGCGGTCGGCACGATCACCGGCTCGATCTGCAGTCCGTCGCGCAGCGACACCTCGGTGATGAGCACCAATTCAGATCACTCCTCCAGCCCGCAGTTCGGCGGTGTCCGCTGGCGAAAGCCCAAGCTCGGCCAGCACTTCGTCGGTGTGCGCACCCAATTCCGGCCCCAGCCAACGGGTACCGCCCGGCTCCTCGGTGAGCTTCGGGACGATACCGGGAAACAGCACCTCGCGGGTCTGGTCCCCCTCGATGCGCACCGGATGGCGTTCGTGCATGCCGCGAGCCGCGAAATGCGGGTCGGCGACGATGTCCGGCACGTCGTAGATCGGCCCGCTGGGCACCGAGGATTCCGCGAGCAGTTCCAGGACACGAGAACTGTCCAAGTTCTCGGTCCAGGAACTGATCGCCTCGTCGATCTCGGCACTGCGCGCGACCCGGCCCACGTTCGTCTGCAATGCGGGGTCATCGGCCAGATCGGCCCGGCCGATCAGCGTCATCAGTCGGGCGTAGATGGCGTTGTTGTTGCCACCGACCACCACATATTTGCCGTCGGCGCAGCGGTAGGTGTTCGACGGCGCCACGCCGGGCATGGTCGCCCCGGTGGCTTCCCGGGTGACGCCGAAGGCGTCGAAGTCGGGGATCGAGGACTCCATCAGCGAGTAGACCGCCTCGTAGAGCGCTACGTCCACGGTCTCGCCCGGCTGGCCCGCACGGCGGTGCAACAGCCCCATCAGGGCGCCGATGACCGCGTACAGACCGGCGACCGAATCAGCGAGGCTGACCCCGGTGCGCACCGGCGGCATGCCCGGATATCCGGTCAGGTGCCGCACCCCGCCGTACGCCTCGGCGACACCACCGAAGCCGGGGCGTCCCCGGTACGGACCGGTCTGGCCGAAACCGGAGATCCGCACCAGCACGGCCGCCGGGTTGATCTCGCGGATCTCCACCGGGCCGAGGCCCCACTTCTCCAGCGTGCCGGGCCGGAAGTTCTCCAGCACGACGTCCGCCCCGGCGATCAGCTTCCGCGCGACGTCCTGGCCCTGTTCGGAGCGCAGGTCGAGGGTCACCGAGCGCTTGTTGCGCGCCATGGTGCGGAACAGCAACGACACGTCGCCGCCGTGCAACCGCCAACTGCGCAGCTCGTCGCCGGTACCGGGGCGTTCGATCTTGATGACGTCGGCGCCGAACTCGGCGAGGATCCGACCCGCGGTCGGGGCCGCGATGAAGTTGCCGAGCTCGACGACCCGGACCCCGGTCAGGGGGCCCTGCCCATTGGGCGCCATCGCAACCTCTCCTGTTGTCACGGGCACTTCCAGTGGTGACGTGGTCACCGGGGGTCCGCAGGTCGATGCGGAGTCCGTCTTCGCAAGCCCTGCTTTATCAATATTTGGGAAATCTATGCCTCTATTCGGCAAGTCGGTAAAGTATCCGCTCGGACCAGGATTAACAAGATCTTGACCGCGCAACGATTACGGGTAGACTTCGCCGGTCCGTCTTCGTCGCCGCCAGGTGGGCACAACCTGCCTGAGCGGAAAAGCGCTGCTGGCAGCAGACCGTGGAGTCGGCGTGCGCCGACCCCGACGAATCGGACCCATAGTGATGTCGGACATCGTTGTCTTCGCCAACACCGCGATAACCATCATCGGTGTTGTGGTGCTCATCCTCCGGGCCAAGATCAGCCCGGCGATCGCGCTGGTGGTCGGCGCGATATACCTCGGCCTGGTCTCCGGGCTCGGACCCGAGCAGACCATCAAGTCGATCACCACCGGCTTCGGTGACCTGATGACCGAGGTGGGCCTGCTCATCGCGTTCGGTGTGCTGCTCGGCTCGCTGATGGCCTCGCTCGGCGCGATCGAGAAACTCGTCGACCTGCTGGTGCGGACCTTCGGGGCGCGGGCGTTGCCCTACACCTTCGGCACCACGGTCGGCACGCTGCTGCAATCGATCTTCGCCGACGTGCTCCTGGTGATCACCGCGCCGCTGGCCAGCCGATTGTCCCGCCAGGTCGGGCCGTACGGCGCGGCGCGGATGTGCGCGACGATGGCGCTGGGCATCGAGGTCGGCCTGGTGTTCGTGGTGCCCGGTGTCGGGGCGGTCGCGCTGGCCGGGGTGCTGCACCTGCCGTTCGGCAAGATGTTCATCTTCGGTGTCGTCACGGCGGTTTTCACCATCGTCACCACGCTGGCGCTGTTCACCGCGCTGGCCAAGCGCGGGCTGTGGAACCCGAAGCTGGACGAGACCGAGGAATTACCGGTCGCCGACGTCGCCGTGGACAAGTCGGAGCGCAAACTCCCGCCGCTGGGTCTGTCGTTGACCCCGCTGCTGCTGGCGTTGGCGCTGATCGCCTTCGGTGCGATCGCGGAAATGGCGGGGTTCAGCTCGCCGGTGGTGGCCTTCCTCGGCGACCCGGTGATCGCCCTGCTCATCGGCCTGATCGGGGCTCTGATCATCGCGCGGTGGAAGCTGCCGACTGAGCAGACCGCGGCGGCGTTCCGACGTGGTTTCCACGAAAGCGGGCAGATCCTCATCCTCACCGGTGTCGGCGGTTCGCTGGCGCAGACGGTGAAGGACATCGGCTTGGGCGAGTTGTTGAAGGGCTACTTCTCCACCAGCACGGTCGTCCCGCTGCTGCTGGTGTGGGTGGTCGCCGCGGTGCTGCACATCGCGATCGGCTCGGTGACCCTGGCATCGATCACCGCCGCCGGGGTGCTCGGCCCGGTGATGCCGATGCTCGGCATCGACCCGATCTTCGTCGCGTTGGCGGCCGGGGCGGGGTCGCTGTTCGTCGTCCACGCCACCAGCAACACCTTCTGGCTGCTGCAGACCCTGCTGCCGCAGACGACCCGCGGCGCGCTGAAATCGGTCACCCTGACGGTCTCGTGCGCCTCGATAATCGCCATGGTCCCCATCCAGCTCATGGCGCTGGTGTTCTGACGCCCTGCGGTGGCCGCGCTGGGTTGGACAGCGGACCAAACGCTGTCCAACCCAGCGCGGTCAGTTGGTTCGAGCTCCCAGGACTTCCGCGGCGAACCACCGTTTCCCCAGGTCGTGCAACAGGGTCTCGCCGTCGGCGGAAGGTGCGAGCAGGGCGAGCAGGCCCCGGCGGCCTTCGATCGGCTGGGCCGGTGCGGTGAAACCGCGCTCGCCCAACATCGCGGCCTCGATGCCGTCGGCGGCAGCGAACGCCGCGCGCAGGGCTGTCGTTTCCGGTTCCTCGGAGCCCGACACGGTAGTCACCTGCGTAGCGGCGAGGCCGAGCGCGTGGCGTGCGGCGACCGGTTCGGTCGACCCGGCGAGCGCGGCGCCGACGACCGCGAGCGCTTCCGGTCGGGCGCCGAGTGCGGCGGCCAGTCGGCACGCGACCTCGCAGCCGAGGACGGTCGCCCGATCCGCGTTGGCAGCATGGCGAATTCCGGCCACGGCCGCTGTTGCCGCGACCAAGGTGTGCACACCCGAATAGGCCAGTCCCGCCGCAGCGTCGAGCGCGCGCATGCGCAGATCGTCTTCCGGATGGGTCGAGCGCAGCGCCGCCAGGTGTTCGTCGTGCTGCGCGGGGTAGGCCATCGCGAAGTCGGCAACCGCGGTGCGGAGTTCGACTGGTATCGCAGGGTTTTCGGCCAGCACGAACCGAACCAGCGAACCGCTGATGTCCGTCATGATCATTCCTCCCCGGTGCATGCCTTCATGAACTTGGTCAGGTATCCAGGTCCGTCGCCAGCGACCGCCTTGACGACGGCGTCGGCGCCGCCGGGCAGCACCGGTTCGACGAGTCGGTGGACCTTGGTGTGCAGGTCCGCATCGGTCAGCGGGTTCGCCAAGCTGCCGCGCGCGGTCGGGACGTGCTGCCGCAGCACGTTGCCATCCTCGGTGGTGACCAAGACCTCGGCTTCCGCTCGCACGCGCTCCGGCTCGGGCACCAGCCGCACTTTCGCGCGCAACTGGGTCGCTGCGGCCGAAGCGACGAAATCGTCTTCGTAGGCAGCGAGATCGACGGTGCCCAGCAACAGACCCGCCGCAACACCGTGCACAGTGGAGAATCGCGCTTGCAGCCCGTCTCTCGGAGTCGGATTCCCGGTGAGCTCGGGAACCAGGGGATGGCAGCGGACCTCGACGCTGGCCACCTCGTCCGCCCCACCGGCCGCCTTAAGCGGCGCCGCGAGGTGCTCGGCGGCCTCGATCGCCGGATGCGTGACGATGCCGCACGGGTAGGGCTTGAACGTGTTGTGCCGCAACTCGAAACGCTCGCCGAGCTCGCCGACGAACTGCTGCTCGTCGTATTCCCTCGCGAGTCGTGCGGTGAAAGCTTCGAGGGTGTCGCCCGGCGCTGGGCCGTCCGCCGCCGCCAGCCGCGCCGCGAGCATGCCGTTGGCCGCGGCTTTGCCCGGATGGAACGGCTTCGTCATGGTGCCGAAGCCCTCCCGCATGCCGAGCCCGCGACCGATTCCCCAGAACAGCGCCGAGGCCAGCCGACGTCCGCGCAGGCCGAGCAGCAGTGCGGACGTCACGGCCGCACCGAACGCCCCGCAGGTTCCGGTGATGTGCCAGCCCAGGTCGTAGTGCGAGGGCGAAACAGCCACGCCGAGGCGCAGTTGCAGTTCGCACCCCCATGCGTAGGCGGTCAGCACGTCGGTGGCCGGTGCGGTCCCGACCTCGGGTTCGAGCGCGGCCAGCGCGCCGAGGCAAGCGGCGCCCGGGTGGATGACGGTGGCCAGGTGCGTGTCGTCGAAGTCGTCGAGGTGGGCGGCGATTCCGGTGGCGATCGCGGCATCCACCGGCGCGACTTCCGCGCGACGTCCAGGAATGCGGGCGGCTCCGCGAGAACCGGCTACGACCGCGTCCACTGCCGCGTGCCCGCTCGCGCCGATCGCGGTTCCGGCCACGTTGAGCAACGTGCGGCGCGCCATGGCGAGCACGTCCTCGGGCAACGGCCGCGCAACGGCCTCGTCGATCAGCTCGGCGATTCGTTTGGTGTCCACTGATCTCCTTCGTCGTAGTACTCGATCAAAGTCCGACCACCGGTGCGAGCGTCAGCACGCCGGTCACCAGGATGGCCACGCCCAGCACGTCGAACACGAGCCCCGAGCGCACCATGCGGGTGATGGGCACCAGCCCCGAGCCGTAGACGATCGCGTTCGGCGGTGTGGAGACCGGGAGCATGAAGCCGTATCCGGCGGCCGCGGTGGCCACCAGGCCAGGGATGAGCGGATCCACCCCGAGCGCCTGGGCCATGGGCAGCACGATCGGCAGCACGATGCCAACGCTCGCGGTGTTGCTGGTGGTCTCGGAGATCAGCAGTGCGGTGATCGCCGCCAGAACGGTCACACCCGTCAGCGACGACACTCCGATCAGTTCGGAGAAACCGGCGCCCACCCGTTCCGCGAGCCCGGTCTCGGAACTCAGGCTGCCGAGCACGATTCCGGCCGCGAACAACAGGATCGTGCCCCAGTCGATCTTCGCGGCGTCGGACCAGTCCAAAGTGGCCTTCCCCGGTTTGCCCGGCAGCGGCAGCACGAACAGCAGCGTGGCCGCGAGGATCGCGGCGACGCCTTCGGTGAGGTGGTCCCTGACCAGCTCGACGAAACCGTTGTCCTCGCCCAGCACGGGCTGCAGGATGCCGGGACCGGTCCACAGCACGACCGCGAGCGCGAACGCGATTGAGGTGTTCCGCTCGCCCCGGCTGAACGCGCCGAGCTTGGCGCGCTCGGCCGCGACGTATTCCTCGGCGTGGTCCAGCCGCTTCACCTCCGGTCGGTTCAACAGGAGCAGGACCAGGCACAGCACCACGAACATGGCGATCACGATCGGCGCGAACAGCCCGACCCACTGCACGAACCCGATGTCGCGGCCGGTCTGGTCCTCGACCAGCTGCCGCCCGATGAGCTGGTGCGGCGCCCCGATCGGGGTGAACAGCCCGCCGATGCTGGCGCCGTAGGCGATGACCAGCATCAGCGCGGTCGAGGTGCGCGATTGGCGCGGGGCGTTGCCGGTGCTGATCGAACTGACCGCGGCGATCACCCCGAGCCCGATCGGGAACAGCATGGCAACCGCCGCCGTGTTCGAGATGAACGCCGAGATCGCCGCCGCGAGGGCGCCGAAGGCGATCACCGTCCGCGCCGGTGAGCGGACCACACCGGGAATGGACAACATGCGCAGCGCGATGCGCCGGTCCAGCCCGTGCACGGTCATCGCGCGGGCGATCACGAACCCGCCGAGGAACACGAAGATCGTGTCGTTCCCGAACGCGCCGAACACGGTGTCCTCGTCGCCGACGCCGAGCAGCACGCACAGCGATACCGCCAGCAGTGCGGTCACCGCGAGCGGGATCGCTTCCGAGATCCACCAGATCATCACCAGCGCGAAGATCGCCGCCAGGGATCGCTGCGGGCCCGGTAATCCGTCCGCGAACAGCAGCACCGCGGCGAACGCGATGGGGCCGAGCAACAACCCCACGCGGCGGCGGACCAGGTCGAACCGCTCCTGCCGGTCGTGGCTGGTCACCGGCTCCGTTGCCGTCTTCCCGTCCACACCAACCTCCCATGTGCCCGTATTGCGGTACGGTGGTTCGTATCGTGGGCACCTTAGAATCAGGGGGCGAGCAGGCGCAAGCCTCGGTCGCGGCAACGGTGGCGAGATTGCGAGTGGCGTGAGGGGCAAGGTGACAGGGCAGGAAGCGCTGCCGGGCGTGCAATCGATCGACAGGGCCATGGCGCTGCTTTCGGTCTTCACCACGTCACGCCCAGTGGTTGGTGTGTCCGAACTCGCCCGCGCCACGGGACTGGCGCGGGGAACTGCGCACCGGCTGGTGACGGCGCTGGTCTCGCACGGTCTGCTCGCGCACGTGCCGGACACGACGAGCTATTGCCTCGGCCCGCGGTTGCTGGGACTGGCCGAGGTCGCCCGCCAGCAGCTCTCACTTGAGGCGCAGGCGGGCCCGGTGATGGCCTGGCTACGCGATCGCTGCACGGAGACGGTGGGTCTGCACGTCCTCGATGAGCTGCCCAGCAGGCGCACGGTCGCCCAAGCGGAATCCCCGCACCCGCTGCGCCGCACCTACACCGACCTCGGCGCCCCGATCCCCCCGCACCAGGGAGCGCCGGGCAAGCTGCTGCTCGCTTTCGCCGATTACCAGCTGTGCCAACGGGTGCTGGACGGTCCGCTGCCCGCAGCTGATGGCACCGGCAAGGTCGAGGCGCCAGAGCTCGCCGCCGAGTTGGACGAGATCCGGCAGAACGGGTTCGCGCTGTCGTTGGAGGGACGCGTGCCCGGTGTGGTGAGCATGGCCGTCCCGGTGCGGGACCACCAGAGCGAGGTGCGAGCCGCGCTGAGCATCTCGATCCCGTCGGTCCGCGCCGGTCGGGAAGAACTGCTCGCCTTGGTCCCGCTGGCCCGCGAAGCAGCCGAAGACCTATCCCACCGCCTCGGCCACACAACCGCTGTCAAAAGCCGATCAACCTGACTACCTCTCGATCACCGGCCAGTCCGCGCTCCGCGATCCGGTTAGTGCGTTGCGCAGTTTGGTCGTCAGGGTTGTTGGGTTGTCGTGGTTCATGAGGTGGCCTGCGTTCGGGATTTCCTCGTAGGTGGCCTGGGGGAGGGCTTGCAGCAGGATGTCCGCCGCCTTGCGGGGGCAGAAGCTGTCGTTCGCTGCGCCGATCACAGTCACCGGGCAGTTGATCGAGGTCAGCTCGGACGTCAGCGGGTTGCCCCGCAGGCCTGCCATCGCCGTCGCCGCGTTCGCGTAGCCGAGTCCGTCGCCGATGGCCGCTGCGCGGTGGGCTGCCACTTCGGAAACGTCCACCGTGGAGCTCGTGAGCATAGCTTCGGTGTCCTTGCGCAGTGTTTCGCGCATGCCGTCGGTGTCTCCGGCGAGGACCTGCTCGGTTCGGTGGTGGAAGAACTCCGCTGCCGTGTGCCCGACCACCGAAGAGGTGGCGAGTACGATCAGCCCCTTGACCAGGTCCGGCCGCCGCGCCGCAGCAGACAGCACCACGGTGCCGCCCAGCGAGAACCCCACGCACACCGCCGGACCGGAGACCTCGGTTAGGAAGGCGAGCAGATCGTCGCGGAGCTGGCTCAGCGTGCCGTCGGCATCGCCGAGCGTGCTGCCGCCGTGGCCTCGCAGGTCGTAGGCGAAAGTGCGGTGGTCGGTGAACTCCTCCTGCTGACGCCGCCAGCTGCGGTGGTCCTCGGCCAAACCGTGCACGAACACCACCGCTGGTCCGGACCCGCTGGTGCGGTAATGCGTCTCGATGTCGTTCAGCACGGCGGTCGCGGTCTGCAAGCCATCAACTCCCGGTGTCAGCTGCCTCCCGATTCTGATGTCCTCGGACGCACTGGTCCAGCGGCGGGCCGCAGGTCGATCACTGAGCCACCGGCCAGCGTCGGACCGCTGGTGTGCAGGTGGCAGCGGACCGTTCCGCCGCCGTCGACCGGCGTCGGCTGGGGAACCTCCACCCGGCAGATGTCCATCGCGTACGGGCAGCGGGGGTGGAACGCGCACCCGTCGGGCGGGTTGGTCGGATCGGGCGGATCGCCGGGGAGCACGATGCGTTCCCGTTGGCGTTGCACCTTCGGGTTGGGCACCGGAACTGCCGACAGCAGCGCTTCGGTGTACGGGTGCGCGGGGTGCGGGTAGATCCGCTGCGCCGGTCCGTCTTCCACCAGCCGACCCAGGTACATCACCGCGACGCGTTGGGCGAGTTGCCGGACCACGGCCAGATCGTGCGAGATGAACAGGTACGACGTGCCCAGCTCGGCCCGCAGTTCTTCCAACAGGTTGATGATCTGGTTCTGCGTGGAGACGTCCAATGCGGACACCGCTTCGTCGCAGATCACCACGTCCGGGTCCACCGCCAGCGCGCGGGCGATGGCCAGCCGCTGCCGTTGGCCTCCGGAGAACTCGTACGGATAGCGCTCCAGGTGCCGTGCCGACAGACCGACCCGGACCAGCAGATCGCGGACCCGGTCGTCACGCTCCTTGCCGCGCAGGCCCTCGTGCACTTCGAGCGGCTCGCCGACGCTTTCCGCGATCACCATCGACGGGTCCAGCGACGAGTACGGGTCCTGGAACACCATCTGGATGCGCCGACGGTGCCGCCGCAGTTCCTGGCCGCTGAGCGCGGTCAGCTCGGTCTCCCGCAGGCGCACCGTGCCCCGGTCCGGCTCGACCAGCCGCAGCAGCGCCCGTCCGGTGGTCGACTTCCCCGAACCTGATTCGCCGACCAGTCCGAGGATTTCCCCGGCGGCCAGTTCGAACGACACCCCGTCCACCGCGCGCAGCCGCCGTTCGCGCTGGAAGAATCCGCGCCGCAACGCGAAGCTCACCGACAGGTCCTCGACTTCGAGCAGAGCTGTCATGCCGGACCTCGCAGTTGGAGTTCGTCGGAGCGCACGCAGCGCGTGGTCCTGAGCTGGTCGATCTTGCGCAGTTCAACGGCGTCGGCGGCGCAGCGGTCGGTGGCGTACGGGCAGCGGGGGTGGAAGCGGCAGCCGTCCGGCATGGCGCCCGGCGGCGGCGCTTGGCCGGGAATGGTCGCGAGCCGGTCGGAGCCACCGAGCTCGGGCACGGCGGCCTGCGGCATCGCGGCCAGCAGTCCTTCCGCGTAGGGGTGCGGCGGATGGCTGAAGAGGTGGTCGACGTCGTCGGTGGCCACCACCTGCCCGGCGTACATCACCACCACCCGGTCGCAGATGTCGGCCACCACGCCCAGGTCGTGGGTGATGAACACCATGCCCATGCGCAGCTCGTCGCGCATCTGCCGGAGCAGGTCCAACACCTGGGCCTGGATGGTCACGTCCAGCGCGGTCGTCGGTTCGTCGGCGACGAGCACCTTCGGTTCGCAGCAGATCGCCATCGCGATCATCGCCCGCTGTCGCATCCCACCGGAGAACTCGTGCGGGTAGCTGCGCGCCCGGCGTGCCGCGTTGGGAATGCCGACCTGGTCGAGCGCGGCGACGGCACGGGCCGTCGCGATCCTGCGGGACACCCGCCGGTGGCGGCGCACGGTCTCGGCGATCTGGTCGCCGATGGTGAACGCGGGGTTCAGCGACGACATCGGCTCCTGGAAGATCATCGCGATGTCGTTGCCCCGGATGTCGGCCAGCCGCCGCTGCGGCATGCCGATCAGTTCGGTGCCGTCGAGCTGGATGCTGCCACTGGCGATCCGGCTGGTGCGCGGCGGCAGCAGGCCCAGCATCGCGAGGCTGGTGACGGTCTTGCCGGACCCGGATTCGCCGACCAGCCCCAACGTCGCCCCAGCGGCAACGGAGAACGACACCCCGTCGACCACCGTGACCCAGCCGCGGTCGGTGGCGAACCGGACGTCGAGGTCGGACACCCGCAGCACCGTCATCCGCCGCTCCTGATCTCGCGGCCCAGCGAGTCCCGCAGTCCGTCGCCGAGCACGTTGAACGCCAGCACGGTCAGCGCGATGGCGATACCGGGGAAGATCACCAGGTGCGGTGCGAGCGACACGAACCGCGCACCTTCCTGGAGCATCGAGCCCCAGCTGGCCTGCGGTGGCACGACGCCGAGGCCGAGGAAGCTGAGCGTCGCCTCGGCGAGCATCGAGAACGCCGCGACCAACGACAGCTGGACCAGCAGCGGGGACAGCACGTTGGGCAGCACGTGCCGTCGGATGATGCGGCCCGCCGGTGTCCCGATGCTGCGGGCCGCCTCGATGTAGGTCTCCTCCCGCACCGACAGCACCGTGCTGCGGACCAGCCGCAACAGGCGCGGCGCGGTGACCAGGCCGACCGCGAACATCGCATTGCCGAGACCGGGTCCGCGGGCGGCGACGATCGCCACGGCCAGGATCAGCGGCGGGAAGCTCATGAACGCGTCCGCCAGCCGCACCACCCAGCGGTCGAACCGACCGCCGAGGTACGCACCGACCAGCCCCAGCGGCACACCGAGCAGCACGGCCACGCCGACCGCCTCTACGGCCGCGAGCAGCGAGATGCGGCTGGCCACCAGCATCCGGCTGAGCATGTCCCGGCCGAACTGGTCGGTGCCCAGCAGGTGCCCGTCGGCGCCCGGCCCGGCGAGCACGTTGCGCAGGTTCTGGTCGTCGGGGTCGGCCGGTGCCAGCAGCGGTGCGAGCACCGCGACTCCGGTCAGCAGCACCAGGAACAGCAGCGACAACACCGCTGGACGCTGTCGTCGGAAGCGCCGCCAGAACCGCTGCCGGGGCGACTGGGGCGGGCCGAGGTCGTCCGCGGTGGCCGCCGCGGTGACGTGCCGGGTCCACCGCTGGTTGGTGTCGGTCAACTCGCGTCCTCCCTCGCCGGTGCTCATTGCGCGCGCACCTTGGGGTTGAGGTAGCCGTAGGACAGGTCCACCGCCAGGTTGGCCAGCAGCACCATCACCGCGGTGACCACCACGATTCCCTGCACCATCGGCAGATCCCGTTGCAGCACCGCGGTGATCGCCAGCTGGCCGAGGCCGGGGATGCCGAAGATCTGCTCGACGACCACGGTTCCGCCCAGCAGCACCGAAATCCGCATGCCGAGCACGGTGACCACCGGGGTGGCGGCGTTCTTCAACGCGTGCTTGCCGATGACGCTGGTGGTGCGCAGGCCCTTGGCGCGCGCGGTCCGCAGGTAGTCCTGGTCGAACACGTCGATCAGCGAACCGCGCAGCTGGCGGGTGAGTTCGGCGGCCGCCGCCAGGCCCAGCGTGCAGCTGGGCAGCAGCAGGTGCGCGAACCAGTCGATCGGATCGTCGTCCAGCGGCACGTATCCGGTGGCTGGCAGCAGATCCAGGTGCAGGGCCAGCGAGGTGGCCAGCAGCAGCCCCAGCCAGAAGTTCGGCATGGCCACGCCGACGGAGGTGCCCACCGTGAGCAACCGGTCCAGCCAGCCGCCCCGGTTGGTGGCGGCGACGATCGCGGCGGGCACGCTGATCAGCAGCGCCAGCGCGATGGCGAGCGCGGTCAGCGACACGGTCGCCGGGAGCCGTTCCGCGATGGCCCCGGAAACGCTGCGGTTGCTGAACATCGACGTACCCAGATCGCCTTGGACGGCGTTGCTCACCCAGCGCCAGTACTGCACCAGCAGCGAGTCGTTGAGGCCGAGCCGTTCGCGGGTGGCCGCGATCTGCGCTTCCGTGGCGTTCTCCCCGGCGATGGTGATCGCCGGATCGCCCGGCACCAGCAGGACCAGGCCGAACACGATCAGCGAGACCAGCAGCAACAGCGGGACCATCGCGGCCAGACGGCGGACCACCAGCTGGAACACCGCCTCACCTCCAAGTTCCGGCCGTGCCGACGCCGCGGAACTCCGGTTTGTTGGACAACCAGCTGCGCAGCCCGGTCACCCGTGGCGCATGCCCGTAGTTGGTGTCGGCGAAGACCACCGGCACGTCCAACGCCTGGTCCACGACGATCCCGCCGATCCGGTGGAACAGCTCGGCGCGCGCCGCCGGGTCGATCGTCTGCCGGACCTGGCCGATCAGCTGTTCCAGCTGCGGCAAGGTGTGGCCGCCTGGGTTGGAGAATCCTTTGCTGCCGTACAGCAATCCGAGGGTCTGGATCGGGTCCGCGCGCCCGCCCCACGGCGCGACCATCGCGTCACCCTGCTGGCGCCCGTAGAACAGATCGGCCGCTTCGCTGGAGGCGGCCTCGCCGATGTTCATCCGCACACCTACCTCGGCCAGCTGCTCCTGCAACGCGACGGCGACGCCGGGATCGGTGCTCGGCACGATCGCCTCGAACTCGAATCCGCCGGGCAGCCCGGCTTCGGCGAGCAGTTGCCTGGCCTTTCGGGGGTCGTACGGGTACAGGTCGGGCAGCTCGGGATCGTTGGCGTAGTAGCCAGGCGGGAACGGCTGAACGGCCGGTGCGCCGTTGCCGAACAGCACTCCCGCGATGATCGCTTCCCGGTCGATGGCGTGGTTGAGCGCGCGCCGCACCCGGACGTCGTCGAACTCGGAGCGGGTTCGGTTGAGCTGCAGGTGGTAGAAGGCCAGCGTGACATCACCGACGACGCCCAGGTCGTACTGCCGGGCCTCGGCGACCTGGTTGCCCTGCAACAGCGCCGCGTCGACCTCACCGGCGCGCAGCGCGTTCATCCGCGTGGTCTGGTCGGACTGGATGACGATCACCATCGTCTCGACCAGCTGAGCGGCCGGGTCCCAGTAGCCCGGGGAACGGCGCAGCACGACCCGGTCGTTCGGGCTGTAACTGACGATCTGGTACGGCCCCGCACCGACCGGCCGCAGGTCCAGCTGGGGGTCGTCGAACGCCGCCGGGCTGACCATCATCCCGGCCCGGTCCGACAGCGCGCCGACCAGCGAGCTGTCCGGTGCGCTGAGCACCAACTCGACGGACAGCGGTCCGAGCACGTCGACCCGCGTCACCGATCTCAGTTCGGAGGCGACCGTGGAGCCTTCCAACGTCCGGGCGCGGTCCAGGTTCGCCTTGGCGGCGGCCGCGTCGAACGGGGTGCCGTCGTGGAAGCGCACTCCCGGTCGCAACTCCAGGACCAGGCGTTTGCCGTCGTCCGCGTAGTGCCAGCCGGTGGCCAGGCCCGGCACCGGTTCGGCCATCGTGGTCAGGTGCACCAGTCGGTCGTAGACCGGGAACAGCGTGGCGTTGTCGAAACTGGACGATGCGCGGTGCGGGTCGTAGCGGCTGGGGCCGACGGTGTAGGCGAACCGGAAGGTGCTTCCCGCGCCGCCGGAGGCCGAGCCGGTCGCTTCGGTGTTGATGCCTCCGCAGGCCGCGGTGACGGTCAGCAGCCCGGCCAGGGTGGCTGCGGCGAAGCGCTTCCGGTGTGCGGGCACGCGAACCTCCGGCTTCCGGTCGGTGCTGCGACGGTCGAGCGGGTCTTCGGCGGAAGTTCACGAGCACGCCTGGTGATGCGGCACGAGTCGGGGATCTCGCGGTCGGTCGCCCTATTCAAGGAGACCTGAGTCACAGAATCAAATAGCGTTGGCCGAACGGACGAATAGGGCGAAACGATGCCTGCGAACGGGTGTTGATCGGTGCAGAACCGCCGCGTGGTTCAGCGTGTGCCGGACAGGAAGGACTGGACGATTTCGGCGACCTGATGCGGTTTTTCGAAGAGCATGCCGTGGCTGGCGTCGATCTCGCGGACCGTCACGTTCGGTCGCTTCGCGGTCAGCGCGGCGAGGTCGCGGCTCAGCCCGGCGTGCAACGCCTGCATCAGATCGGTGAATTCCGGTGGGAATCCGGCGAGCCGGGTCGCGCGCACGAGCTGGAACGGTCCGGTGATCCGCTGGAAGATCGGCAGCGCGTCGGCGAATTCCGAGGCATCTCGCAGCGCTTCGAGCACCGCGGGTCCGGGGTGCGGCCATGTTTGACCATTGTGGACCGACAGACCGCGTTGTGTCATCGCTACCCAGTGCTCGGCGTCGATGCCCAGTTGGGTCGCGAAAGCGGCCTGCTGGTCCAGCAGCGCGGCCACCTGCTCGGCGCTCATCGGCTGTCCGGAAGCTGTTGTCTGGGTGGCGAAAACCTCGCGCAGCCGGGCCAATTGCGCGTGCACCTGTTCGGTCGGCATCCCGACGTAGTTGTCGGGGTGCGTTGCTGCCGCGCGATGGCCGTCGAGGCTCATCGCGGCGGGGCAGTCGGGATGGCGCACCGCCCACATCCCGGCGATCATCCCGCCCAGCGAATGTCCGACCACCGCAGGCGATGGCGATGCGAAGTGTTCGGCCACCGCGTCCAGATCGTCGAGCACCGCGTCCCAGTTCCAGGGCCCGTCGCCGGAATGTCCGTGGCCTCTGAGGTCCACCGCCAGCACTCGGTGCGTCGCGGTCAGCAGCGGCGCGAGGTGCTCCCAGGCGAGCAGATTTCCGCCAGCGCCGTGCAGCAACAGCACGGCTGGACCCGAGCCGCCGTGATCGCGCACCGCGATCTCCACCGCTGCGGACTTGACCAGGACGTCATTCATCGGTGCCCTCCGGAGAGTTGGTCGAGGCGCGCGCGGATCGACGCGGTGCTGACCCCGCCGTCCGGGTGACGCTCGAGCTTGTCGCGGTTGACCAGGTCGTGCACGCCTTGCCGGGTGATGCCCAACATCGCGCCCGCTGTGGACAGCGACACGTGATCGGCGCCGGGATGCCCGATTCGCCGCGCGACGACTTGCCCCAGCGCGGTGCGCCACCAGGCATCTGGCGGGTCGAACGGGCCGTCGTCGGGGTAGAGCGCCGCCAGCAGGCGAGCACAGGTGTGCACTGCCGCTTGGTGATCCGGACCGAGCAGCCGCGTGGCCCACGTGGCGGCATCCCGGTCGATGCGCCGCTGCAGAGACGCGGTAGCCGCATCGGATTCCAGCAGGATCCGCAACGGATCGAGCAACCGGATCGCCACCAGTCGGCGCAGCTCATCGGCCAATTCCTGGTGTTCGGCACGTGACATCCCCGGGCTCCTGACTCGACTACTTGACACAACATAGCAAGTACTTGTCAGAATCTGTCAAGTAGTCGAGTCGGGAGTCGTCGGTAGGAGTCGTGCGCTGTCCCGTCGGTTCAGCCCACGAACACGGCGACCTCCATGCCCTCCTCGGCGTGCCTGCCCACCGGGCAGTAGAAGCGGTAGCTACCGGGAACCAGCGTCACGTTGAGCACTGCCGACTGGCCCGACTGGACCACCGCAGTGCTCTGATTCGCCACACCCGGGCCGTCGATCGCCAAGGCGTGCACGATCCTCCCGGCATTCACCGCGTTGAACGCGTAGGGGCCGGGCGCGAGGTGCGTTGGAAGTTCGAGCCGGAACTCGGTCATCCGGACCGTCATCGGGAATGCGGCGGATGCGCTCACCACCGGTCGCACCGGTTCTGGCGAGGTTGGCGTGGCGGCCGCGGCGCCGGTGCACATCGTGATCAGCAACGCGAGAACGCCGACCACCGCCCCGATCCGGGCGCGCTTGTTGTCCGCGAAGATCCGCATTGTTCAGCCCCCCAAGGAATTCGAGCGTCGACCGCTCGATGAGAAAACCTTTGCCAGCCTTGGGTTCGCCGAGACGAACAGGCGTTTCAAGCGTACGTCCGAGGGCCCTGCGACGGGTGTCCGATGTGCCCCGTGTGCCCAGCGGAGCAGCCGTTGAGACTCTTAACGCGCGGGTCGGACGACTTCGCTGATCCCCGTGGGGCTACCGCGAGAGGGCGGCGCGGATGTCGTCCGGCATCGGGGTTTTCCGCTTGGATGCCGGGTCGACGAACACGTGCCGCATCTCGCCGTCGGCCAGCAGCCGGTCGGCGCTGCGGAACTCCGGGTTGATGATCATGCTCGTGGTGCCCAGGTGCGAGATGGGCAGCGCGATGTCGACTTCGTCGTCGAAACGAGCCGGTTCCCGGTAGCGCAGCCGTGTTTCGGCCACCACGAGGTCGACCCCGTGGTCCAGCAGCCGCTGCCACGGCCCGACCCGGTGGCGGAACAACTCGGTGATCGCCACGTCGTAGAAGAACAGGTAGTGCCCGTTGAACACCACGCCCTGCTGGTCGCACTCGCTGTAGCGCACCCGGAGCCGGTGGGTGAATGCGGTACTCATACCGGTGAGGTTACCGAGCCCCGCGAACCTCAAGTGCGGCCAGCAATGCCGCGGTAGCCTTCTCGATCTCGTCCACCGCCTGTTCGAACGCGGCCGCGTTGTGCGCGGCGGGCTTGCGGAATCCGGAGATCTTGCGGACGTATTGCAGGGCCGCCGCTCGGATGTCGCCGTCGGTGACCTGCTCGGCGTACGGCGGGCGGAGCGTTTTGATGCTGCGGCACATACCTGTTCCCGGTGGATTGCCCCGGCGGTCGCCGGGGTCGATGACCTGTGAACCGAACTGGCTGTCCCGGTCATGCTAGCGGGCGGGGCTCCGTCCGGGCAGCTGGCTGACAAGATCGACAGGGTGTCGCCGATGCGAACCAATGCCGGATTTGGTTGCGGGAAAAGACAATATCGCTCGGTGTCAGCATTTATCGTCGCCTGATCCGCGATTCCTCTCCGTCTCGTGTCGCGGAATGCGGCTGAAACCGGGGCGCATTCGGCTGCGAAATTCAGGATGAAAACCGCAGTGCAACCAAACCTGCTGGGGTTCTTGCTTTTGCGCGGATTTTCCGGATGCGGCCCTTTGGTAGCGCTGTTAGCCTGCGTTTATGGTCGTGCAACGATTGCAGGCCGCAGCGCTCCTTTTGGGGCCGCTGGTCTTCGCGGCATCGCCGCTATTCTGGGTCGACGGGCATTATGGGGTGACCGGCGGAATGCTCATCGCGTTGGCCATGGTGCCGTGGGTGTACGGGCTGATCGGTGAATACGAGCGGTTGCGGGAGCGCGTGCCAATATTGGCCGGACTGTGGTTGTTGCTGCTGCTGGTAGGGATGTTCGGGAGTATCGCCTTCGGGCTGCAGGGCTTTTTCGAGGGGGTGTTCGGCATCAGCGACCGGGCACCCCTGGCCGCGCTGGACGATTATCCGCCGCAGAGCGTGTTCGTGCTGTGGCTGCCGGGACCGGCATTCCCGCTGTCCCTGCTGGCATTCGGCCTGCTACTCGGTTGGACCCGAATGTCCCCGCGCTGGGTCGCGGTCCTGGTCTGCGTTGCCGCGATAGCCTTTCCGCTGGGCCGAGTCCTCCGGCTCGATTGGGTCGCGTACATCGCGGACCTGCTGATGGTGCTGCCGTTCTGCCACCTCGCTTGGTGTGCCTGGCAACGTCCGGTCATGGCCACCACATCGACCTGAGCTGACCGTCACTCGGCACTGCCGCAGACGCCGCGGCCGTTGCCTGTGCTGGCCGCGACACCGACGAATCACCCTATGTCGCTGGAAGTTCTTGGCGATCAGGAACAGCCTCGGCACATCTGCATGCTCAGCGAGGGACGCACGCTGGGTGGCGTCGCCCGCTCCCGTGCGGTGAGCGGCACAACACTTTGCCATTGCGCTAAGTATCTTGGGCGTGCATGCTTAGCCACATGGCACAGTGTTCAACGGGGCTTGATGGCGTGTTCCTGGCACTCGCGGATCCGACCAGGCGGGCTGTGATCCACCGGCTCGGGCGTGGGCCGACGAGCGTCGGGGAGCTGGCCCGCCATGCCCCGATGACACTTCCTTCCTTCATGAAGCACGTGCGGGTGCTCGAATCGAACGGGCTGATCCGCACGGCGAAGTCCGGTCGCGTGCGCACGTGCGAGCTCAACCGGCAGCGGTTGGCACTCGTGGCGGACTGGCTGGAGGAGCAGCGGAGCCTCTGGTCGGACCGCACCGATCGGCTGGAACAGTTCGTTACCGAATTCGAGGAGAAGACGACGACATGAACCCCGACCTCGACCTCAGCATCGACCGGGTCATTCGCGCGCCCCGCAAGGTCGTGTGGGACGCCTGGACCGATCCGGCCAGCCTGGCGCAGTGGTGGTTGCCCGCTCCGACGCAGTGCCGCGTCGACCGCTTGGAGGTCCGCCCAGGCGGCGCGTTCGTCACGAGGATGAGCGAGGACGGCGTCACGTTCGTTCCGCACGTCGATGCGTGCTTCCTCGTGGTGGACGAGTTCGAGCGCATCGTGTTCACCAACGCCGTCGATGGCGCGTGGCGTCCGGCGAGCCCCGCCCCGGTGGCGATGACCGCCGAGGTCACGCTGCAGGACCACGCGGACGGCACCGACTACCGGATCGTCGTGCGCCACGGCGACCGGGCCGCCCGGGACCGCCATGCCGAGCTGGGATTCGCCGAGGGGTGGGGCACTGTCGCCGACCAGCTCACCCGGTTCGTGACGGGCGCACGGTGAAGATCACCCGGAACATCGTTCTGACTGTCCACTTTGGTCACACGTGCTGACTGCGCCCGAACTCACGGTGCCGCCCCTGTTGTAGCGGACACGGGAGCGGTCAGCATCCCGGTGAGCAGGTCGACGAGCTCGGTGGCCGAGTCCGGGTCGTCGGGCGCCAGGCCACCGGTCTGCACGGCCCGCTCGCGGTCGGCGAGCAGGGCGAACAGCACGGTTGGAAGGGTGCGCAGCCGACGGCGCCGGAGAGCGGTCGGCAGATCCTGCAGCGTGCGGTCGAGGCGGGTGATGATCAGCCGTACGGAAGCCCGCTGCGTTCTGTCCAGGTTGGCGAACGCGGACAGCGCGGCGTGAGTCCGGATCCGTTCGAGGAATCGAGCGTAGTGGGTGGCGCCGTTTTCGTAGGGCACGGTGAGCATTGGCAGGACAAGCGCCGAAACCAATGCGCGGACGCTGTGCGGCGCACCGGCGGTTTCATCGTCGGCGAGCCGCTCAAGGCGATGTTGCTCCAGGTCGGCCATGCGGTACTCGGCGACGGCGTTGATCAGTCCGTCCCGGCTGCCGAAGTGGTACTGGACGGCGGAGTTGTTGCGCTGGCCAGCGGCGATCGCGATGTCGCGCAACGGCACGTCGGTGCCGCGTTCGGCGATCAGCCGCTCGGCGGCGACGATGATCCGCTCCCTGGCGTCCGCGCTGGCCACCCCACCACGCTAACACGGAAAAGCGCCCACTCTTGATTTTTAAGCAACTGTGCTTAATGGTGGTTGGGTGGTGATTGACATGCTGGGCTTGCCCGGTGCCGCAGCGGTGGTGACCGGGGCTGGCCGAGGCATTGGCGCGGCGTCGGCGATCGCGCTGGCGGAGGCTGGCGCGGACGTGGTGATCAGCGCGCGCACCGCGGAGCAGTTGGCCGAGGTCGCCAGCAAGATCGAGGCACTGGGGCGGCGCGCTGTCGTGGTTCCGGCGGATCTGTCCGATCTGGATGCTGCGGCCGGGCTCGCGCAGGCGGCCGCGGAGCAGTTGGGACGGTTGGACGTGGTGGTGAACAACGTGGGCGGCACCGTGCCGAACACGTTCCTGACGACCACGTCGGCCTTTCTGGAGGACGCTTTCCACTTCAACGTCGCCACCGCGCACGCGCTGACCCGAGCGGCGGTGCCGCTCATGCTGGACGGTGGCGGCGGGTCGGTGGTGAACATCTCTTCGGTGATGGGTCGGCTGGCGGGCCGCGGGTACTTGGCCTACGGCACGGCGAAGGCGGCCCTTGCCCATTACACCCAGCTGGCGGCCGCGGACCTCGCGCCGCGGATCCGGGTGAACGCGATCGCCGTGGGCTCGGTGCGGACATCGGCGCTGGACGTGGTCGCGCGCGACGAGGAGCTTCGAACCGCGATGGAAGGGGCGACCCCGCTGCGCCGCTTGGGGCATCCGGACGAGGTGGCGGCTGCGGTGCTGTTCCTGGCGTCGAGGGCAGCCGGCTACACCACCGGCGCGGTACTGCGGGTCGACGGCGGCATCGGCGCGCCCAACCTCGACCTCAACCTCCCGGACCTGGAGCACCCGACGAAATGAGGAGGCACCGGTGGCGTACCGCGTGGTGCAGTGGAGCACCGGCAACGTCGGCAGGTGGGCATTGCGCGGCATCATCGACCACCCCGATCTGGAGTTGGCGGGCGTGTGGGTGTCCAGCCCGGCCAAGAACGGTCGCGACGCGGGGGAACTGGCCGGTGCGGACCGTCCACTTGGGATCCGCGCGACCGCCGATGCCGACGAGCTGATCGCAGCCGAACCGGACTGCGTGGTCTACACGGCGATGGCGGACAACCGGCTGTCGGAGGCGATCGACGACCTGTGCCGACTGCTGCGGGCCGGGATCAACGTGGTGGCCAGCGGTCCGGTGTTCCTGTCCTTCCCCGACGGCACCGTGCCGCTTGATCTGGTCGAACCGATCCGCTCGGCCGCGGCTGACGGCAGGGCCTCGCTGTGGGTCAACGGCATCGATCCGGGCTGGGCCAACGACTGGCTGCCCCTGCTGCTGTCCGGCACCTGCCAGCGCATCGACTTGGTCCGCTGCTCGGAGATCACCGACTACTCCACCTACCACAATCCGCTGGTGTTGTTCGACCTCATGGGCTTCGGCACACCGCTGGACGAGACCCCGATGCTGCTGCAACCAGGCGTGCTCTCCATTGCCTGGGGCAGCGTGGTACGCCAACTGGCCGCCGCCCTGGAAGTGCCGCTGGATTCCGTCGCCGAACACCACGAGCGGTTCCCGGCGCCGGAGCCGTTCACGGTCGCTGGCCGCACGATCAACACGGGCACCATGGCGGCACTGCGGTTCACGGTCAGCGGCATGGTCGCGGACCGGCCGGTGCTGGTGCTGGTGCTCGAACACGTCACCCGACTCCGACCCGACCTCGCGCCGGACTGGCCGCAACCAGCCGGGACCGGCTGCTACCGCGTGGAGATCACCGGCGAGCCGAACTACGTGCTGGACCTGCGGCTGACCGGTGGCGACGGCGACCACAACACCGCGGGGGTGGCATCCACCGCGATGCGCCTGGTCAACGCCGTGCCCGCGGTGGTGGCCGCGCCACCCGGCCTGCTCACCGCGCTCGACCTTCCCCTGACCACCGGACGGGGACTGGTGTCGATCCCGGCACGCGGTGTCATCAACCCGTGAGCTGTGGTCCGATGGCCCATCGTGGCGGGTTGGACCTCCGGTGCGAGTGGTACCCGAAAGCAGGCCAACTCCTACAAGCGACCTCGGCGAGGGGGTCTGGATGCGGCGTGAGGTGCTGGCGGGGGTGGACGGCTCGGCAGAGTCGGTGACCGCGGCCCTGTGGGCAGCGGACGAGGCAGCGTTGCGCGGAGTGCCGCTGCGGTTGCTGACCGTCGATGCGAAAAACACCGGCGACCACGCGTGGAACATCGTGCGCAGCGCCCGACAGTGGTGCCACCGCGCGCATGGCGGGATCGACATCGCCGAAGACGTCCTGGCCGGATATCCGCCGCAGGTGCTGGTTCGGGAATCGACGGATGCCCAGCTGCTCGTGGTGGGCTCGCGGGGACTCGGTGCGGTCACCGAGACCCTGCTGGGGTCGGTGAGCATGGGTGTCGCGATGCGCGCGAACTGCCCGGTCGTCGTCGTGCCGAGACGTCGAGGCAGCTTCGCGCTGGGACCGGTGGTGCTCGGGGTCTCGGGCCCGTCGAGGGGTCGGGCGGCGATCTCGTTCGCCTTCGCCGAAGCCGCGTTGCGGGGCACGGCGCTGCTGGCGGTGCACGTGTGGCGACCGATCTCCTGGACCGAACCGGCACAACTGGCGGCGTGGTCGACAATGGACGGTGCGCGCCAGGACCTGACGGCAGAACTGGTCGACTGGGCCTCGGGCTACCCAGATGTGCAGCTGAGCACGGACGTGCGGTACGGCAGCCCTGCCGACGAGCTGAGCCAGGCCGCGTCCGCCGCGCAGCTGTTGGTCATCGGTCACTGCGGCACGGCGCTGGCGTTGGGCACGGTCGCCCACCGGACCCTGCACCACGCCGATTGCCCGGTCGCCATCGTCCGCGAAGAACACCGAAGGGAGGACATCGTTTTCTTCGAGGCCGGGGGAGGAGCCGATGAACGACAGGTCCCGCGAGATTCGAACGCAGCTCCATGAGGTGTTCGGGTGGGCACCTTCGCCACTGGTCGAACTCGCCACCAAGGCTTGGCCATCGCGGGGAAAGCGCTGAACAGCGAGTCTGAGCGAGGCGCACGATGACGGGATTGTGCACGGACCTGTACGAGATCCGGATGGCGGCGAGTTATCTGCGCCGGAGCATGACCGCACCGGCGACCTTCAGCCTGTTCGTCCGGGAACTACCGCGCAGCAGGGGTTTCCTGGTGGCGGCTGGACTTGCCGACTGCCTGGACTTCCTGGAGCGCTTGCACTTCAGCGCAGCTGACCTGACCTATCTCGGCGACGTCGTGCACCTGCCGGAGGCAGATCTGGCGGCGTTGGCCGAGCTGCGCTTCACCGGGGACGTGTGGGCGGTCCCGGAGGGACGGGTGGTCTTCGCCGGTGAACCGCTCCTGGAGGTCACCGCGCCCCTCCCGCAAGCGCAGTTGGCGGAGACGGCGTTGCTGAACTTCGTGACGTTCCAGTCGTCGGTGGCGGCCAAGGCGGCGCGGTGCCACCTCGCGGCGCCGCGCGCGGATCTGGTCGATTTCGCTGCTCGCCGCACCCACGGCCTGGAAGCCGCTCGGGCGGTCGCTCGCGCCTCGGCCATCGCTGGGTTCGCGGGTACCAGCTACGTGGCGGCCGCGCGGGAGTTCGGGCTGCTCGCCGCTGGCACGATGGCGCACTCCTACGTCGAGTCGTTTCCTTCGGAGCGCAGCGCCTTCCGCGCGTTCGCCGAAGATTTCCCGGACGCCACGGTGTTCCTGGTCGACACCTACGACACCCTGCGCGGGGTGCGCACGGCGATCGAGGTCGCCCGAGACCTGCCAGTTGGCAGCCGGATCGGGATCCGGCTGGACTCCGGTGACCTCGGCGGACTGGCGGCGCGGGCGCGTCGGCTGCTCGACGACGCTGGGCTGGCGAACGCCCGGATCATGGCCAGCGGTGGGCTCGACGAACATGCGCTCGCCGAACTCGCCGACGCGCCGATCGACCTGTTCGGCGTGGGCACCCGGATGGGCGTCTGCGCAGACGCGCCGTCCCTGGACAGCGCCTACAAACTGGTCGAATACGACGGAGCGCCGGTGATGAAGCTGTCCACGGGCAAGCTGACCGCACCCGGCGCCAAGCAGGTCTACCGCGGCACGGCCGGACAACCCGACCTCGTGGCACTGCGCGGCGAAAGTCCCCCAGCCGAACGGGAAACGTTGCTGCGTCCCGTGATGTGCGGTGGGGTCCGAGCGGCGCAGCAGGAGCCGATCTCGGCCGCCCGGCGGAGGTGCGAACGAGATCTGCGCTGGCTACCCGAGTCGGCACGGCTGCTCACCGATCCGGTACCGGTCGACGTGGCGTGGACCCCGACGCTGCGGCAGGTCACCGAGGACCTCCAGCGGTCCCTAGTAGCGAAGCACCGCCTCGCCCCGAACCAATGACGTGAGCCGGAGTCGCCTGCTGCTACCGGATTCGTACCGGGGCTCAGGGCAGCGGTGGTTGCTCGCGGGTCGTCTGGTTCTCCGAGGCGCGAGCGCGTGCGTAGTGCCTGCGTGCCTTGAGGCGGTTGCCGCAGGTCGCCATCGAACACCAGCGCGCCGAGTTGGCGCGGCTGCGGTCCAGGAGATACCGCGTGCAGTCCGGATTGGCGCATGGCCGCAGGCGGCCGGGGTACCGCTGTCGCACCTCGATCCAGGCGAGAACCGCGCGGATCGCCAAGCGCTGCGTCGGTGGCGCTTCGAGCTCCCAGGACAGGTGCCCCGCATCGATGGCCGGTCGCAGTCTTGCGGTCCGCAGGAGCTCCCAGAATTCCGCTGGCCCGGCGTCGGTATCGGTGGCGTTCCGAATGCGGTCTCTGGTGGCGCGCAGTACCTTCGCCTCCTCGGCCGTGCCGACGCCGCCCCAATCAGCGCTCCACTCCCGCGCTGATTCGGGCACGGCGAGGGCGTCGACCACTTGACCGTCGATCCGCGGTGCCGTGTTGAGCAGGCTGACGACGAGTTCCTCGTCCAAGGATCTAACCCCCTTAGTGCGCTTGACGAGGTTATCACGCCTCTTTATTGTTATAACCATATTGAGTCATTCAAGGGAGTTAGTCATGGATGTTCGGCATAGGTGCGCGCAGATCGACGGGCACCGGATCTTCTACCGGGAAGCTGGCCCGGCAGACGCGCCCGTGGTCGTGCTGCTGCACGGCTACCCGACGAGTTCGCACATGTACCGGCACCTCATCCCACTGCTGGCCGATCGGTATCGCGTCATCGCACCGGACTACCTCGGCTTCGGGCAGTCGGATGCCCCTGGCGTCGATGAGTTCGACTACAGCTTCGACTCGCTCGCCGGGATCGTCGACAGCTTGCTGTCGGAGCTGGGCGCGACGAGCTACGCGATGGTGGTGCAGGATTACGGCGCTCCGATCGGTTGGCGGCTCGCCCTCGCGCATCCGGAGCGGATCACGGCCATCATCTCGCAGAACGGGAACGCCTACGAGGAAGGCTTCGTCGCGGAGTTCTGGGATCCGATCTGGAACTACGCGGCCCACCGGAGTCCGGAAACCGAGGATGCCGTGCGGCCAGCCCTGGGGCTGGATGCGATCCGCTGGCAGTACCTGCACGGCGTTCCGCGGCCCGAACTGGTCAGCCCGGACACCTGGGTGCACGACTACGCGCTCATCCAGCGCCCCGGCAACGCCGAGATCCAGCTGAAGCTCTTCCGGGACTACGTCACCAACCGCGCGATTTATCCGCCGCTGCAGGAGTACTTCCGCACGAGCAACGTCCCGCTGCTCGCGGTCTGGGGGCGCAACGACGAGATCTTCGCGGCCGCGGGAGCGGAGGCGTTCCGCCGCGACCTGCCCGATTCGCAGATCCACCTGATCGACGGGGGACACTTCCTGATCGAGAGCCACCTCGACGTCGTCGCCGGGTACGTCCGCGGCTTCCTGGGCGAGGTCACCGGGTCCGCGAAGTCGTAGGGCAGCGGTGTCGTCGCAGCGGGGGCGGCGATGCGCGAGGTGGTCCTCGGGACGATGATGTGCGGCATGCCCGATGAGGAAACGACCAAGCGTTCGGACGACACCGACGCGGCGGCGCTGCTGTCGGTGGAACTCGCTGGTGAGGCCGACCCGGAGTTCTGCATTGAGCTCGACGTGGAAACCTACGGCAGAAACAGGGAATGATCGCACCCGCAGGTGCTCGAATACGGTGGGCGACGAACGTGGAGGTGCGGTATGACGAGGCAGCTCACTGTCGGCACGGAACTTCCTCCGCTGGAACTGCCGCCGATCAGCCGTGCCACGCTGGCGCTGTTCGCGGGGGCCTCCGGCGACCACAATCCGATCCACATCGACCTGGACAACGCGCGCAGCGCGGGATTCGACGACGTCTTCGCCCAGGGCATGCTGTCGATGGCTTACCTGGGGCGGCTGCTGACCGGCTGGGTGCCGCAGTCCGCACTGCGCTCGTTCGCCGTGCGGTTCGTCGCGATCACTCCTGTGCACGGGCAACCGACCTGCACCGGCCGGGTCACCGAGATCGACGAGACCGGCGGTGAACGCCGCGCCCACCTGGACCTGGCGGTGACCCTGACCGACGGCACGGTGACCTTGCGCGGCAGCGCGGTGGTCGCGGTCTAGGCGGCCTGCCCCATCCAGGGCAAGGGTAGCGAAACCCGGCGGTGGGAAGCCGCCGCGCCTGCGATGAGAGGACGTCACGACATGGAAGCCCACTCGGTCCTGCCGATGTGCGCCACCTGCGGCATGCAGTACGCCGCCCCGCGACCGGACTGCCCGATCTGCGAGGACGAGCGGCAGTACGTGCCGCCGGGCGGGCAGCAGTGGACCGACCTCGCGACCGTGCGATCCGGCGAGCACAGCGCGTTGATCCGGGAGCAGGGCGAAGTGCTCGGGATCGGCTGCCAGCCGAATTTCGCCATCGGCCAGCGCGCGCTGCTGGTGCGCACCGAGGCGGGCAACGTGCTCTGGGACTGCGTGTCCTATTTGGACGATGAGATCATCAGCACCATCAACGATCTCGGTGGCCTGATCGGCATCGCGATCAGCCACCCGCACTACTACACCACGATGATCGAGTGGAGCCGCGCGTTCGACGCGCCGGTCCACCTGCACGCGAGCGACCAGAAGTGGATCGGCCGCCCGGACCCGGCGATCCGGCTGTGGGAGGGCACCAGTACCGAACTCGCGCCCGGCCTGACGTTGATCAACCTCGGCGTGCACTTCGAAGGCGGCACCGTGCTGCACTGGGACCGCGGCGACGGTGCGTTGTTCTCCGGCGACATCGTGCAGGTCATCCCGGACCGCAACCACGTGGGTTTCATGTACAGCTACCCGAACCTGATCCCGGAACGGCCCAGCGTGGTGCGCCGCGCGGCGCAACTGCTCGAAACCTACCGATTCGATGCGCTCTACGGCGCGTGGTGGGATGCCGTGATCCCGACCGGCGCGCACGACATCGTGCAGCGCTCCGCTGCCCGCTACCTGCGCTTCGCCCTTGACGAACCGTCGAACTGAAAATGTCCAATGTGGTCGGACAGATGGCTTCGTCCGAGCGCGTTCACCGCGGCCGGTGTTCGTCGATCAGGTGGTGGGCCATCCGCCGAGCTCGGCGAGCGGCCGTGCGGTCGCCTTCGGCGGCCGCGATGATCGAGCCCTTCGCCAGCAAGTGCCAGGAGTGGGCGAATTCGACCGGGTCGCGCAGGCCGCCTTCCTCGGCCCAGCGCTCGACGAGGATGCGGATGTTGGCCAGGTGGTGGGTGGACGCGGTGCCCGCCGGGTGCTCGGGGCCCATCTCCAACAGCACGCTGATGAACGAGCAACCCTCGAAGTCGGCGTGGTGGAACCACGAGTCGAAGACGTCGAAGACGGCCAGTAGTCGTTCCAGCGGGGTTTCGGCGCGCTGCCGCGCCCCGGCCTCGACCACGCCGCGGGTCCACCGCCTCTCCCGGTCGTCGAGGAACGCCAGCACGAGGTCGTTCTTGGACGGGAAGTGGCGGTAGAGTGTCGCCTTGGCGACGCCCGAGCGCGCGATTATCTCGTCGACGCCGACGGCGCGAATACCGCGCCGGGAGAACAGGTCGTATGCGGTGGTCAGGATTCGCTCCCGCGTCGTGGCTCGACGCCCACCGGCCGGATCCGTGGTCATCGTCAGGCGAGTCTAGGGTCCCGGCGGGCTGTACATGACCGTTTCGATCGTGATAGAGACAGACTTGTCTATCTCGTTGTCGAGGAGGAGCCCGCGTGCGAAGCCAGAGCCGCGGTGCCATCCGCGACCGGCCCTACGATGCCCCGTCGGCGTTCTCGCCCGCGACGGGGAGATTGGTGCGTGGTGCCATGACCACCACCGGACGACCGAACCTCGACATCGACCTGTTGGACACCACCCAATGCAAAGTGCGACTGGCGTGCGAATGCTGCCAGGGCCGCGGCGATCTCGCGGTGTCGACCTGCCACACCCCGCTGGGCGTGCTGTGCGTGACGTTGTGCGGGACGTGCGGCGCGGCCGGGAAACGGCCGCGGTGGTCGGGCCCGCGCGGCGCGGACCGGATCAGCCAGCACTGCCTGCACCTGGGCATCGACCGGACCACGATGTCCGCATTGCTCGCGCAGCAGCACCATTTCGGCGTGCCGGAGGTGTGGTTCCACTGATCGATTCCAAACGCCGTCGCACTCGTCTCGCGCCGTGGCCCGGATCGCGTTTTCGTTCGAGTTACCCGTCCAGGTGCGCTCCGGTGCGCGTCGCCATTGATCGAGTGGGATCAGACGTCGATCGTCGCCGCGCAGTACCAGCCCTGGTCGTCGCTGGTGAGGTGAAGTCCGTGCAGGGCAACGGCTTTGGGCGCGGCGCCGGTGACTTCCACGCGGGTCAACGCAACGCTGGTCAGATCCAGCGCTAGGCCCGTTGGCCTGGGGCGGACGTTGAGGTGCAGTGGGACCGTGCCTTCGGCGTCCAGCAGGTAGATGATCTCGTCCAGGACCGCGAGCAGGAGTTGTTCGTCGGTGCCGTGGAACTCGACGGTGTTCGTGTAGTCGGGGCTGGTGTGCTCGGGTTGTGCGGCGCAGCCTTCGGCGAAGGCCGCCACCAGCGCTCGTGCCGCCTGCGCCACGCATTCCTCCCGCGTCGAGCCCCACGCCTCGAACCGGATGTCGGCGGTGTGCGGCAGGAAGCGGAATCCGCCGCTCACCCCTTCACCACACCCAACGGCACCAACCGCGCGATCCGGCGGCAAAGCCCGGCTCCTTCGGCGACGGCGACGACCGCGTCGACGTCCTTGTAGGCGGTCGGTGCCTCCTCGGCCAGGCCACGAGCGGAACTGCCGCGCACCACGATGCCGTCGTGTTCCAGGTCGCGGCGCAGTTGCCGGGCATCGATCGACCGGACCGCCTGATGACGGCTTTGCGTGCGACCAGCACCGTGGCACGTCGAGAAGAAGGCGTCCCCGCTCGGCACGCCGGTGAGCACGTACGACGCCGTGCCCATCGAACCGGGGATGAGCACGGGCTGACCGGCTTCCCGAAGGCCCGGCGGAAGATCCGGGTGGCCGGGCGGCAAGGCGTGCGTGGCACCCTTGCGGTGCACGCACAGCGTGCGCGGCTCACCCCGCACCTCGTGCGTTTCGAGCTTCGCGAGGTTGTGCGAGATGTCGTAGACGAGGTCGAGCCCGCAGCCGGTCACCTTCCGCAGCACCTCGCTCGCCGCAACACCGAGCACCTGCCGATTCGCGCGGGCGTAATTCGCCGCCGCTGCCATCGCGCCGAGATAGGCGCGGCCTTCCGGCGAGTCGACCGGTGCGCAGGCCAGCTGCCGGTCGGGGACGGTGAGACCGTGGTCGGCCATGCTGTCGTCCATCCGGCGCACGTGATCGGTGCAGATCTGATGGCCCAGCCCGCGCGAACCGCAGTGGATCATCACGCACAGCTGGTCGCGTCGCAGTCCGAATACCTTGGCGACGCCCTCGTCGTAGATCTCGGCGACCGCCTGCACCTCCAGGAAGTGGTTGCCGGAACCGAGACTGCCGACCTGCCCGAGCCCGCGGTCCCGTGCGCGAGTGCTGACTCGTCCCGGCTGGGCGTCGGCGACAGCGCCGCCGTCCTCGCAGCGTTCCAGGTCGCGCGGCGTGCCCCGGCCACGCGCGACCGCGTAGCGGGAACCTTCTTCGAGCACCCGATCCAGGCCCTCGCGGGACAACTCCCACACCCCGCCCCGGCCCGCGCCGCGTGGGGTGGCCCGGCTGAGCCCGTCCATGATCCGCTCGGCCGCTCGGCGGAAGTCCGACCGGTCCAGTTCGGCGGCGAGCAGCCGCACACCGCAAGAGATGTCGAACCCGACGCCACCGGGCGAGACCACGCCGCCCGCGCGGACGTCGGTGGCGGCAACGCCGCCGATCGGGAACCCGTAGCCCCAGTGCATGTCCGGCATCGCGTACGACGCGCCGACGATGCCCGGCAGGGCGGCGACGTTGACCACCTGGTCGAGCGCTCCGTCGCCCTTCGGTGGCAGCAGGCTTCGCGACGCGAACACCACCCCATGCACCCGCATCGAGCCGTGCTTTTCGATCCGGAACCGGTACGGGGTCTCCTCGACGAGCTCCACCCGGGCCTCCCACGGACGTCCCGACCCCGCAGTACCCGCCAGCGCCTGCCCCGACACCCAATGCGGCCGAGGTGCGTCGTGAGTGGGAATGGCCGCTCCAGCAGCCAATACCACTCACGACACCTTGGCGGCTTCGTCCTGCGGCGGGGGAGCGGGGACCGGGTTGGCGAGCACGGCGCGGGCCTGGTCCCGGTCGAGCGCCCCATCCCACCTGGACACGATGAAGGTCGCGACGCAGTTGCCCAGCAGGTTGGTGACCACCCGCATGGTGTCCATGATCCGGTCCGCGCCCAGCATCAGCGCGACCGCGGCGACCGGGATGACACCGACCGCCGATGCCGTCGCCGACAGCGCGATGAACGCCGAGCCGGGAATCCCGGCCATGCCCTTGGAAGTGAGGATCAGCACCAGCACCACGGTGAGCTGCTGGCCGATGGTGAGGTCGACGCCGACGGCCTGGGCCATGAACAGCGTCGCCAGCGACAGGTAGATCGACGCGCCGTCCAGGTTGAACGAGTAGCCGGTCGGGATCACCAGCCCGACTGCCTCCTTGCGGCAACCGGCGCGTTCGAGCTTCTCCATGATCCGAGGCATCACGACTTCGCTGGAGGCGGTGCCCACCGCGAGCGCGAACTCCTCGCGCGTGTAGCGCAGGAACCGCAGGATGCTCAGCCCGGTGAACGTCCGCAGCAGCACGCCGAGCACGACGCAGAACAGCAGCGCCGCGCCGTAGCAGGCAGCGATGAGGGTGGCGTAGGTGCCCAGCGAGGACAGCCCGTACTGGCCGATGAGGTACGCCATCGAACCGAACACCGCGATGGGCGCCAGCCGCATCACGTAGCCGATGATCTTGAAGATGATCTCACCGGTCTGCTCGATGAACGCGAAGACCTGCGGAGCGCGTTCGATGCCGATGTGCAGCAACCCGGCCGCGAACAGCACCGCCAGCAACAACACTTGCAGCAGCTCGTTGTCGGCGAAGGCCGCCACCGCGCTTTCCGGGATCATGTGCAGCACGAACTGGGCCGGACCGGGCATCTGCTCGCCCTCGGTCTTGGCGGTCACGCCGGAGGTGTCCAACGTCGCCGGGTCGATGTCCAGGCCAGCGCCGGGCTGCACCACGTTCCCGGCGATGAGGCCGAGGGCGAGCGCGGCGGTGGTGACGACCTCGAAGTAGATCAGCGCCTTGAGCCCGATGCGCCCGACCGAGCGCATGTCCCCGGCCTTGGCGATGCCGACCACCACCACGCAGAAGATCAGCGGCGCGATCACCATCTTGATCAGCCGGATGAAACCGTCACCGACCGGCTTGAGAGCGCCGCCGAAATCCGGCCACAGGTGGCCGACGGCGATGCCGACCACGGCCGCGATGAGCACCTGGACGAACAGCGAGGACAACACCCTGGACACGCGACCCCGCCGGATCGGCGACGCTGGCTGAGCCACGTCGGCCTCCAATTCCTCTTCGCGGAAGTATACTTCTGAAAATTCGAGAGAAGTTTGCGCGGCGAACTGAACCGACGTCAAGGGGCCGGGTGTGAACGTTGCTTTGCGGCCGTTCGCCGGACGGCGTCGAACCGAGGTGTCGCCGCGGGTTCCAACCCTGACCGGAACGGGTCCGGCTCGGGTTTCGTCAAGGTTCGAGGTAGATGAAGCCACCCGCGTCGAGCGTGCGCCGCCGAAGGATGTCGTTGCCGTCGAGCATCCGTCGCAGCGTGCCCGGATCGTCGGCTGGAGCGGTGCGCAGGACGGCGAAGAGGAACGCGACCGGCTCATCGGGCAGCCGGCGTCGCGGCGTGCGGATCACGTCGGTGCGAAACGGGTACAGCAGCACCAGCCCGCCGTCGGGGGCGCCGAGGTCGGCCGGATCGAGATCGCGCACCGTCCCGCCGATCACCTCATCGGCCGTCGAATCGGGCAGGAAAGCGTTCAACCACGGATGCGGCAGGTGCCACGCCCCGGTGCCGCGGAGCAATTCCTCGTGCGGGGCCATCCCGTCGAGGAACTCGAAGTACTCCACGTCCTGGGACTCCGCGCCGCGATAGCGGAGCCCCAGATCGGCGAACATCGGTGGCGTCCGGGTGTAGTAGGTGGCGAGGTCGAGCACGTACTCCCACTCCGAGCCGTCCTCGGCCGGTTTCGCCAGTCCTTCCAGGTAGTCGAACTCGCCGCCGGTCATCAGCCGCCGCTGGTCGGCGAGGAAGTCCGCGAGGTCGTTGTAGCGCAGCAGGCGGCGGCTGACCCGCTCCGGCGCCGGGACCAGCCGCAATGTGGCGCGCAGGATGATGCCGTGCCGACCGTGCCCACCGCGGACCGCGTCGAACAGCTGCGGATCTTCGGCGGCCGAGCAGGTTCGAACCTCGCCATCCGGGGTGCGGACTTGGAGTTCGAGCACGTTGTCGGTCAGCAGGCCGTGTCGGTGGGTCGCACCGCCGATGCCGCCCACCGACAGCGTTCCGCCGACGGAGAGTTCGAGGTAGTCGGTCAGCACGGGCGGGGTTCGGCCTTGCGCGAGGCTCGCGCGCAGCACGTCGCTCCAACACGCGCCCGTGTCAACGGTGATCCGATCGCCGTCGACGTCGTGCACGGTGCGCAACTCGTTGGTGTCGATCACCAGCCCGTCCGGGATCTGCGAGCTACCAGCAGGTGAGTGCCCCTGGCCGCGCACCACGTGCGGCAACCCCTGGGCCTCGGCGTACTCCGCCGCCGCGCAGAGTTCGTCCACCGAGGACGGTCGGGTCACCGCTCGCGGTAGGTGGTGCACGAGGTGGCCCCGGTCGTCGGCGGCGCTGTTGCGGGAGTCCGCGTCGGTGTGCAGGCGCGGGGCGTGCTCGGAGGTCTGCATCGGTGTCCTCGCTCGTCGGTCCCGGGGCGGCGGCTCGATCATGCCCAAGATCACCAGTTCGGTCGAATCCGGATCGGTGAGCGGTCGAACACAATGGGTCATCAGCACTGGTGGATCGGCGTGCGATGCTGCGGGCCCGCAGTTCCCAGCGTTCTCCCAGGTCGTTCATGCAGGTCTCCCGCACGTCAGAACTAGCTTGGCAGCAGATCTGGTGAGTTCCGTGGGAGTGGGGTTGATGCGCGGTCTGGCGGTGCGGCAAGCGAAGGCAGCCAGACCCGTCACCACCGTCGCGCGGACCGCCAAGCGCGACAACGTCCTCAGCCAGGCCGTGCTCTTCACCGCCGTCGGCGTGCTCGCCACGCTCTTGAACGCAGGGCTCTACATCGCGTTGCGGGGCACTTTCTCGGCAGGTGCCTCGAACATCTTCTCGCTGCTGATCACGGTCGTGGGCAGCAGCGAGGCGCACCGGCTGTTCGCCTTCGCCGACCGCGCCGAGCATCCGATCCGGATGCACCTGCAGACCCTCGCGGTGTTCGGCTTCTACTGCGTGTCGAACAACGTCGCGCTGGGTTTGCTGCATCTGGTCGTCGAAAACCCCTCCAGCGTCGCGGAAGCCGCCGCGGTCACCGCAATGAGCATCTTCGGCGGCATCACCCGGTTCGTCGTGCTGCGCGCCTGGGTCTTCAGCCGCGAGCAGCGGCCGGGACATCCCCGGCGCGGGCGGCGCGGCTGGTCGTCGTAATCGATCAGGCTGGATACTCGGTGGGCAGAGCTCGGTGCTGGTCGCGAGTCGGAGGTATTGGTGGTTGATGGCGTGCGGGTGACCGGTCTGGGGCGTGGCATCACCGATGACGAACGCCGCGATGCGGCCCTGATCTGGGATTATCACCTGATGGAGCACGAGGTTCGGCCGTGCTCGGTGGGTATCGGGTTGGGTAGCCACGATCTCGGTGTGGCGAGCTTCGCCGCCGAGCTCTACCGGCGGCGCCTGTTCCCGGTTCTGGTCTTCACCGGTGGCAACAGCCCCAAGACGGCAGCGCGGTTCCCGCGTGGTGAGGCCGTGCACTACCGGGAGCGCGCGATGGCGTTCGGTGTTCCCGATTCCGCGATCCGCGTCGAACCGCGTGCTACCAACACCGGGGAGAACATCGCCTTCTCGCGGGAACTCCTCGCGACGCAGGAGATCGATTCGGTGCTGCTGATCACCAAGCCGTACATGCAGCGCCGGGCGTTCGCCACCTGCCGGAAGCTGTGGCCCGAAGTCGACATCGTCTGCGCTTCGGAACCGTTGTCGCTGGCCGACTACTCGACCGCGTTCGGCGACGAGCGGTTGGTCATCGACATGCTGGTCGGTGACCTCCAGCGGATCATCGAGTATCCAAAGCTGGGCTTCGCCATCGAGCAGCAGGTGCCGGACGACGTCCGGCGGGCCTGCGACCGGCTGATCAGCGCAGGCTTCGACAGCCACGTGCTCAGGTCGTGAGCGCGAAGTTGGGCTCCAACCCGGTTCCACACTCACGACCAACGATCCGGGAGGAATCCGAGCATGACCACTGTCCTGGCGATTGACCAAGGGACCTCGGGAACCAAGGCCGTGGTGGTCGACGAGACCGACCGGACGCTGAGCATCGCCGAGCGGCCGGTGCACCCGCGCTACCTCACCGGTGGTGGTGTGGAGCAGGATCCCCGCGAACTGCTGGACTCGGTGCTGGACTCCGGGCGGCAGGCGGTCACCGAGGCCGGGGTGCCCATCGACTGCGTGACCCTGGCCAACCAGGGCGAAACGGTGCTGGCCTGGGACGAGAAGACCGGGCGGCCGCTGAGCCAGGCGATCAGCTGGCAGGACCGGCGGGCCGCGGAGATCTGCGCGACGCGCGGCGATTCCGCCGAGTTCGTGGCCGCGCGCACCGGCCTGGTGCTGGACCCGTACTTCTCCGCGCCCAAGATGCGCTGGATCCGGGAACGGCTGACCACCGCAGGTGTGGTGACCACTTCGGACACCTGGCTGATCCACCAGCTCACCGGCGAATTCGTCACCGACGTCAGCACCGCCAGCCGATCACTGCTCACCGGACTGGACGCGGTGTCCTGGGATCCCGAACTGCTGGCAGTGTTCGGCCTCACCGACGAGCACCTGCCGCGCATCGTCGCCAACGACGAGCCGGTCGGCGAGACAACGCTTTTCGGGGCGACATCGCCGGTCGGCGGGCTGGCCGTGGACCAGCAGGCGGCGCTGCTCGCGCAACGGTGCCTGGCCCCGGGGGAGGCGAAGTGCACCTTCGGCACCGGGGCGTTCCTGCTGGCCAACATGGGGCAGGTGCCGGTCCGGTCGAGTTCCGGGCTGGCTGCTTCGGTGGCGTGGCGGGTGCGCGGCGAAACGTCGTACTGCTTCGACGGACAGGTCGCCACCGCGGCTTCGGCCGTGCGATGGCTGCGGGGACTCGGACTCATCGCCGACGCATCCGAACTGGATCGGGTCGCGGCGCCCGACAGCGAGGGCGTGCTGTGCGTGCCCGCGTTGGCTGGGCTGTCCGCGCCGTGGTGGGCACCGGAGGCGAAAGCGGTCTTCACCGGGATGACACTGTCCACAGCGGCCGGTCACCTGGTGAAGGCGGTGCTGGACGGCATCGCCGCCCAGGTCGCCGAACTCGCCGACTGCGCGGCGCGCGACATCGGCGGGCCGCTGCAACGGCTGCGCGTGGACGGCGGACTCACCCGCAGCCAGGTGCTGATGCAGGCCGTCGCCGACCTGCTCCAAGTGCCGGTCGACGTGTACCCGTCGGCGCACGCCACAGCTCTCGGCGCGGCCGGATTCGCGCGCACCGCAGTCGATTCCGCGCTGCCGCTCGCGCGGGCGATCGTCGACTGGACGCCTACCACGAGCTTCGCACCGCGGATGAGCGCTGCGGACGCCGCCGGATTTCGGGTCCGGTGGCGGGCCACCGTCGATGCCGCCGCTGTTCCGAAGGAGCAGTCGTGAGCGAGACCTTCGACGTCGCCGTGATCGGTGCTGGGGTCGTCGGATCGGCGGTCGCCCGACTGCTGGCGGGATACCACCTGGACGTCGCGCTGATCGAGTCGCGCTGCGATGTCGGCGACGGCACGAGCAAGGCCAACACCGCGATTCTGCACACCGGTTTCGACGCCGAGCCCGGCACGTTGGAATCGCGGCTGGTCGGCAAGGGGTATCAGCTGCTCAAGGACTATGCCGACGCGACCGGCATCCCGTACGAGTCGACCGGTGCGCTGCTGGTGGCCTGGGATGCGGAGCAACTGGCGGCGCTGCCCGGCCTGATGGACAAAGCGGAGCGCAACGGCCGCGCCGACACCGAGATCGTCGGCCGGGACGAGGTGTATCGGCTGGTTCCGGAGCTGGGGCCGGGTGCGCTGGGTGGCCTGGCGGTGCCTGGCGAGTCGATCATCTGCACTTGGACCACCAACCTCGCGTTGGCCACCGATGCCGTCCGTCGCGGCGCGCAACTGCTGCGTTCGCACCACGTCGGATCGGTGACCGTCGGCGCGGCCGAGACCGAGTTGCACACCAACCGCGGCGACATCCGCGCCCGCTGGGTCATCAACGCAGCCGGGCTCGGCAGCGATGTGATCGACGCGCAGTTCGGCTACGACCGGTTCCACCTGCACCCGCGACGCGGCGAACTGCTGGTGTTCGACAAGCAGGCCCGGCGCCTGGTCGACAAGATCGTGCTGCCGGTGCCGTCCAAGCTGGGCAAGGGAGTGCTGGTCAGCCCGACCGTCTACGGCAACGTGCTGCTGGGGCCGACCGCCGAGGACATGACCGACCGCGCAGACACCTCGACCACCGCGGACGGTTGCGCGTTCCTCCTGGCGAAGGGCGCGCGGATCATGCCGCGCCTGCTCGCCGAAGAAGTCACCGCCACCTACGCCGGACTGCGGGCGGCCAGCGATGTGCCGGACTACACCGTCGAAATCGACGGCGAGCAGCGCTACGCGGTCGCTGGTGGCATCCGCTCCACCGGCCTGACCGCGAGCATGGCCATCGCCGAACACCTGCTGGAACTGCTGGGCGGAGCAGGGCTTGAACTGCGCGAACGCACTGATCTTCCAGGTCCGCCGAGGATGCCGAACCTGGGCGAGGCGTTCCTGCGGCCCTACGCCGACGGTGCTCGTATCGCCCGGGACCCGGCCTACGGCGCAGTGGTGTGCTTCTGCGAGCGTGTCACCGTCGGCGAGATCCGAGACGCCATGCACAGCACCATCCCGCCGCGCGACATCGATGGCCTGCGCCGCCGCACTCGCGCGATGAACGGGCGGTGCCAGGGGTTCTATTGCGGGGCACGCGCCACCGGCATGTTGCAGGGCGATGAGCCGGAGGAATACCGATGAGCACCGCACGCACCCGGCTCACGCCCGAGGTGGTCATCGTCGGTGCGGGCCCGGCTGGTCTTCGCGCGGCGAAGGAGATGGCGCCGAAGGTCTCCGGCGAAGTTCTGGTGCTCGATCGCGAGCCGCAGGCCGGGGGTCTCCCGCGGCATTGCGCGCACCCGGGTTTCGGGATCCGCGACCTGCGCCGGATCACGACCGGTCCGGCCTACGCGCGGCGGTTGGCGCGCAGCGCCGCGCAGGCAGGCGCAGTGATCCGCACCGGTGCGATGGTCACCGGCTGGTCAGCCGACGGCGGGCTGGAAGTGACCACGCCGGACGGGCTGTGGGAGGTCCGTGCCGACGCGGTCGTGCTGGCCACCGGCGCGCGAGAACGTCCGCGGTCCGCGCGGTTGGTGCCCGGCGACCGGCCCGACGGCGTCTACACGACCGGACACCTTCAGAACCTGGTGCACCTCAAGCATTCGCAGGTGGGCCGCAAGGCGATCGTCGTCGGCAGCGAGCTGGTCTCCTGGTCAGCGGTGCTGACGCTGCGCGCGGCGGGCTGTCAGACCGTGCTGATGACCACCGAACGACCGCGCGGCGAGGCGTACGCGCTGGTCGCCGTGCCGGGCAGGCTCGGCCTGGGGATCCCGGTGCGCACCCGGACCAAGGTCACCCGGATCATCGGCAGGCAGCAGGTCGCGGCCGTCGAGGTCGAAGATCTCGACAGCGGTCACCGCGACACCGTGCCCTGCGATGCGGTGGTGTTCACCGGCGATTGGATCGCGGACAACGAGCTGGCGCGCGCCGCCGGTCTGGAGATCGACCCCGGCACTCTGGGGCCGGTGGTCGACACCGAGCTGCGCACCGACCGGCCAGGTGTGTTCGCCGCTGGCAACCTGCTGCACCCGGTCGACACCGCCGACGTCGCCGCCCTTGATGGAGCGCGAGTGGCGGCGAGCGTGCTCGACCACCTCGGCGGACGGCGGTCCTCGGCGCAGGGTGTCCGGATCGTCGCTGACGAACCGTTGCGGTGGATCTCGCCGATGCTGCGCCGGGTCGGCGATCGGCCGCCACCCCGCAGGCGCCTGCTGGCCTGGGTGGACGAGTACCTGGCGTTCCCAGTTGTCGTGGTGCGCCAGAAGGGTCGGGTCGTCGCCGAGCAGCGGTTGGCGTGGCCAGCCGCGCCGGGCCGGGTGTTCCGGATCCCCAGCGAGATCCTCGACGCGGCTCGTCCTGGCCAGGGTGACGTGCACGTCTCGCTGCGCCGATGACGCCCTGGGACGCCGATCTTCGACGTGTTGGGCGCCGAGAAACGAACTGAGCGTGTGCATTTCGTCGCACAGCGCGACTTTCGCCGCGCCAGTTGTCGGTTTGGCCGCGCAACTCTTTGGAGAGTGTGCGGAGTTCCTTGCGTGGCGGTGCGGGTGGCGGAACCTCCGAGGTTTTCTCGTCTCCGGGATCCCCGACTTGTGTATGTCCGATACGCGGCGTCGGGGCTGTCCTCGCGAGAATGCCTCTGAGAACCCGCGGCGGTGCCAGCTGCGAGAGTGGTTGAAAGCGGCTCACGCCGCTTGCCTGACGACCACCCCGACACACCAATCCGCGCAACTCTTTAAGCTCTTCGGGATCGAAAGCTTGCGGAAGAAGAGGTGGCGGTCGCGTGACTCAGCGGTCAATGCAGGTCACGCGTCCCGGATCAAGATCGAGATCCGCCCGCTGCTGGGCGGCTGTGCTCGGCCTCTGCGCCGCGCTGCTGGCCTTGGCCGTGCCGTTGCTGCCGGTCGAGCACGACATCACCACCTTGCGCTGGCCGACTGCGGAAGGCACCAAACCGATTTCGGCGCCGCTGGTCAGCCACGCGCCGCTGTGGCTGACCGCGGATGTGCCCTGCGCGGCGGCGCGGAACCTGGACGCGCGCATCGACGGTCCAGGCGTGCTGATCGCGACCAACGCGCCGTCGTCGGATTACGGCGGGTTGACCGGGCTGAGCCTGCAGATCGACGCCGGGCAGCTCGTGCTCTGGTCCAGAGGGCACCAAGCGGGCACCGCTGTCCTTCCCGAGGGTGACTGCGCGATCTCGGTGCGTTCGGACGCGGCCGGTACGCAGGCCGATGTCGGCGGGCTGCCGCTCGCCGCCGTGCCGGGTGATCAGCGTCCCCAGCTCACCGGCATCTATTCGCAGCTCGACTCCACTGTCGACGATGTGCGCGGCCTTGCTTTCGCGGCGCGTGTGGACAACCGCTTCGCGAGCCAGCCGACGCCGCTGAAGATCGCCGTGCTCGTGCTGACCGTGTTGACGTTCCTCGGCTCGATGATCGCGCTGTTCCGGCTGGAGGTCCGGCGGCCGCTGCGCTGGGCGCCGGTGCGGTGGTGGCGGCCCAAGTTCCGAGACGTCGTCGTCCTCGGCGCGCTGGGCGTGTGGTGGCTGATCGGTGCGATGACCGCCGACGACGGCTACATCCTGACCATGCTGCGCGCCTCGGACAGCGCCGGGTACGTCACCAACTACTTCCGCTGGTTCGGCAATCCCGAATCGCCCTTCGGCTGGTTCTACGAGCTTTACGCGTGGTGGGTGCGGATCTCACCCGCCACGCCGTGGGTGCGGCTACCGGCGCTGTTCCTCGGGATCATCAGCTGGCTGCTGCTCAGCCGCGGGGTGCTGCCGAGACTCGGGCAGCAGGTGCGGCGCAGCGAGTCCGCGGGCTGGGCCGCGGCGGCGGTGTTCCTGGCCTTCTGGCTGCCCTACAACAACGGTCTTCGACCTGAGCCGGTCGTCGTGGCGTTCTTCCTGCTGTCGCTGTGCGCGGTCGAGCGCGCGGTGGCCACCCGACGCGTGACTCCGGCCGCGTTGGGACTCGTCGCGGCGGCGTTCGGACTCGGCGCGAATCCGCACGGCATGGTCGCGGTGCTGCCGTTCATCGTGGCGGCGAAGCCGCTGCTGCGGCTGTTGTGGCAGGGCATGCGGGCACGCGGGGTGCTGCCGGTGCTGGCACCGGTCGCGGCCGCCGGGCTGGTGATCTTCGTCGGGGTGTTCTTCGACCAGACCCTGCAGTCCGTGCTGGATTCGGTGCAGCTGAAGACGAAGTTCGGGCCGAGCGAGTCGTGGTACGAGGAACTCGACCGCTACGACCGGTTGTTCGGGCCGTGGCCGGATGGGTCGCTGACGCGCCGGTTCCCGGTACTGCTGCTTCTCCTGTGCCTCGCGGCGAGCGCGGTCGTGCTGCTGCGCCGGGGCAAGATCCGCGGCGCTTCGCTCGGCCCGAGCCGCCGTCTGCTGGCGGTGGCCGCGCTGTGCTTCGTGGTGCTCGCCGTGACGCCGACGAAGCACACGCACCACTTCGGCATCCTCGCCGGGGTGGGCGCCGTGGTGGCCGCACTGACGGCGCTGGCGACCAGTGCGGCGGTGCTGCGATCCCGGCGCAACAGGGCGGGATTCTTCGCTGGTCTCATGCTCATCTGCGCTTTTTCGGCAACCGGTACGAACTCGTGGTGGTACGTCTCGGGTTGGGGCGTGCCGTGGTTCAACCGGGCACCGAGCCTCGACGGGCGAAGCGCGAGCACGTACTTCCTGGCAGCTGCGGCGATCGCCGGAGCCGTCGCCCTGGTCGAGCACCTGCGCCACGACGAACTGCCGGTCACCACCCCGGACGCGCGTCGCCGGGTGCTGCGCCTCGGAGCCGCGCCGTTGACGATCACCTGCGCGGTCCTGCTGCTCGGCGAGGTGGCCCTGTTCGCCACCGGGATGTACCGGCAGCGCGGCGGCTACAGCCTGGGCGCGGACAACATCAAGCAGCTCACCGGTTCGAGCTGCGGGCTGTCGGACTACATCGGCGTGGAGACCGATCCGCGTCGCGGGATGCTCACCGCGTCGCCGAGCCAACCGCGAAGCGCAGTTCGCAATGCCAGCGCGCGGTCGGAGGACTACCTCGAAGCGAGCTCGGCGGGCTTCCACCGGTTCGGGTTTCCGCAGGCACCGGCCTGGACACCGCCGTTCGGATTCGGCGGCGATGACGCACCGGTGTGGGGCAGTTACGGGCTGTCCGACTCCGCCACGGGCGAATTGCGCACCCAGTGGTACGACCTGCCGCCGCAGGCGGGCAGCGGTGCGGCACCGGTCGTCGTGTCGTTCGCCGGATCCGCGACCGGGATGAACTCGCTGACCGTCGAATGGGGCCGGGACACCCCGCACGGCTTCGAGATCACCGGACACGGCGAGGTCGGGCAGGACAGCGGGCGGTGGTTCGACCGCCGGTTCACTGTGGACGGTGCGACCAAGGTCCGCGTCGTGGCCGAGGACCAGAAGGTAGACACCGGCGGCTGGCTCGCCTTCAGCGCGCCTCGCGTTCCGCAGCTGACCCCGATGACGAACGTGATCGGCGATGCCCCGGCCTTCGTCGAATGGCCAGCTGCCCTGGTGCACCCGTGCCTGCGCCTCGCCCGGCTGCACAACGGCGTCGCCGAATTGCCGCGGTTCAGGGTCGCTGGGGGCGGCATCATGCGGGACATGGGCCAGAGCTGGTCGGCGCCCGGCGGCGGCGGACCGTTCGGCTGGCTCAGCGTGGCCAGCAGCATGCGGGAGATGCCGACCTACCTCAAGGGCGAGCTGAACCGCGACTGGGGATCGCTCTACCTGGTGGATTCCTTCCAGGAGGACGCGCTCGCGGCCGAGGTCGCGATGGAGGTGCACCCCGAAACGCACTGGGGGCTGTGGACGCCCGGACCGGTGACGAAGGCGGTGAAGCTGCCCGGCGGCGTCCCCAGCTCCGACGGCCGCACCGACATCCGACCGCTCGACACCATCGCGACCGGCGCCGCGACCTGACCGGTTGTGAGCATTGCCATTCCGCGGGGCCACGACGGCGCTGATCGCTTAGGATGGCTAACCGTGTGGGGAGCACCCGTGCAACGGCGCCCGATGTGACTCTCGCGCCGTCGCAGATGTGTTCGTCGCGGCAGGCTCTGATTCCGTTGCCTGAGCGGGGTTTTGCGTCTCCGGGGGAGCGAGACCGCGCTGCGCTTGGACGTGGTGCCACCCGCGCGCACCTGAACCCGTTCGCACGAAAGACAAAAGAATGCCTCGCGCTCGACAACGACCGGTTCGGCACCACCACGTCGGTATCGCAGTCGTTGGTGTCCGCAGTGGACGCCCCGCGTTCGGTCGGGTGGCGGTGTCGTGTCCGGCGTGATCCAGGGGTTCGGCGTCATCGCCACCCTCGTGCTGATCGGTTATCTGCTCGGGCGCGGCCAAGTCCTCGGCGCGAACGGGCGCGAGGTGCTGACCCGGCTGTCGTTCTACGTCGCGACCCCCGCACTGATGTTGCAAATGCTCTCGCAGTCCGACGTCCGGATCATCTTCTCGATTCCGCTGCTGGTCACCGCGTTGAGCACGTTCGCCGCCGCGGGGCTGTTCGTGCTGGTCGGCGTCCTGCGCCGGTGGAACATCCGCCGCACCACCATCGGCGCGCTGTGCTCCAGCTACGTCAACGCCGGGAACCTCGGCATTCCGATCGCGGTCTACGTGCTGGGTGATGCGGCGCTGGTGGCGCCGGTGATGCTGTTCCAGCTGCTGGTCATGACGCCTATCGGGCTGACCGTGATCGACTTCGCGCAGGCCGCCGAGCGCAGGTCGGTGTGGCTGCGGATCCTCGCGCCGTTCCGCAACCCGATCGTCATCTGCTCGCTGATCGGCGTCGGGATCTCGTTGAGCGGCTGGCGGATTCCAGCGCCGGTCATGGAGCCGATCACGCTGATCGGACACCTGTCGGTGCCGACGGTGCTGCTGGCGTTCGGCATCTCGCTGTGGGGTAGTGCGCTGCCCGCCGGAGGCGCGGAACGGTGGCCGGTGCTGCTGTCGGTCGGGCTGAAGTCGGTGGTGCACCCGGTGATCGCGTGGGCGATCGGCGCTGGTCTGTTCGGTCTGGAAGGTGCGCCGTTGTTCGCGGCGGTGGTGATTTCCGCACTCCCAGCGGCGCAGAACCTCTTCGTCTACGCCTCCCGCTACAACGTCGGGGTGCGCCTGGCGCGCGAGTCGATCCTGCTGTCGACGATCCTATCCGTCCCGGTGCTTTTCACAGTCGCGGCGCTGCTCGGCTGACGCCCGTTCGCTGGCCGCGTGCCGCCTTGGCATCCTGTCTTTGATCTTCTTTTGAAGCGGCGTAGCCGCTTGGCCCACGTACGGCGCTTGCACCGCCGCGGGTTCTCAGAAGTCTTCTCGGGAGGACAGCCTCGACGTGGTGTATTGGACATACATGATGTCGGGGATCCCGGACCGAGAAGACTTCTGAGGTTCCGCTACTTGCACCGCCACGCAAAACGAGTTCGGAGACAGGCTCTTACTCGCTCGGTCAGCCGACGTTGAGGTCGACGCAGGCGTAGAAGGCGTTGGCCGTGTCGGCGATGTTCCAAACGGCGAGCAACTTCTGCTGGCCGCTGACGCCGCCGAGGTCGACGGTGTGCGACACCTGGCTCGGGGGCCGCTGGCCGCCGTCGTCGAAGACGGCCACCCGGTTGCCGCCGATGAAGTACTCCCAGGTGGAGGTGGCGTGGGCGGCGGTGAGCGTCCAGTTGAACGTCACCGAGTTGCCCACCGAGGTGGTGGTCCAGCCCTTGCTGTCGTCGTCGAGCTCGGCGAACCGGGAGTTGCCGCCGCTGCAGCTCGTCAGGCCCTTGGGACCTTCGACGCTCTGCGGTTCGTACTTGATCTCCCCGCAGGGCACCGTTCCGGCGGCGCACTGCGCCTGTCGGCTCGGCGGTGAGTCGATGTAGCCGTGCGCGCTGGCGGTGCCGGTCGGGATGGCCACCAGGAAGGGGGCGATCGCCGCGCCGACTGCCGCGGCGGCGACCTTCCGCTTCGAATTCATCTCAACTCCTCGTCGATGCGACCGAGATCCCTCGGCCGAACAGATCCCCCCGATCGGCGGTCGGCGAATCGGCGCATGATGCGGCGATGGAGCGGGAGGAGACTGGTCCGGTCGATGACCGCCGGTCGACTGGACCTTCCCCGAAAAGCAATGTGGTCTGGACCATACTGTGAGCCTGGAATTCGGTCAATACCTGCGAAAACAGTCACCGCGATGGACCAGGACCACTCCGCGAACTGGTCCGCGCCGAGTTCTCCGGCCAACCGCGACACGTAATTCCCAGAGGGCAGTGCGATCCCGTGCAGCGCGGCCCGTTCGGTGAATTGCGCCAGCTTCCTCGGCCCTGTCATTCGCGGACGCAGAATCTCCTCTTGTCCTCATTGGACAATAGGTGGAGAATTCCTGGTCTAGCAGGGAAAGAGGCCGATCCTGGGTGTAGCGTCTTCTGGGGCGCGTTGATGTCGCTACCTCGAAGATCCTTCACGTACCAGCGGATTACAATGATCGTCGTGTGTAGGACGCTGGTGAAGCGGGCGTACAAGTACCGCTTCTATCCCACCGAAAATCAGCGGCAGGTGTTGTCGCGTACGTTCGGGTGCGTCCGCAAGGTCTACAACCTCGCCCTGGATGTCAGGACGCGAGCGTGGTTCACCGAACAACGCCAGGTGACCTACGTCGAAACGTCGGCGATGCTCACCCAGTGGAAGAAAACCGAGGAACTATCGTTCCTGGGTGAGGTGTCGTCGGTTCCGCTCCAACAGGCGCTTCGGCATCTGCAACTTGCGTTTGCCGCGTTCTTTGACAAACGCGCGAAATACCCGCGCTTCAAGTCCCGCAAGCGCTCCAAAGCGTCGGTCGAGTACACGCGCTCCGCGTTTCGCTACCGAGACGGGCAGTTGTATCTTGCCAAGATGACCGAACCACTGGACATTGTGTGGTCTCGGCCGCTGCCGGACGGGGCGGAGCCGTCCACGGTAACGGTGTCGCGGGACGCCGCTGACCGGTGGTTCGCGTCGATCCTGGTCGAAACCTCGGTTAAACGTCACTCCCCGAGCGACAACGCTGTTGGGGTGGATTTGGGGATCACGTCTCTGGTGACTTTGTCGACCGGGGAGAAGGTCACCAACCCCAAGCACGAAAAGCGTGAGCGCGCTCGGCTGGCTCGTGCCCAACGAAACCTCGCCCGTAAACAGAAGGGAAGCGAGAATCGGGATAAGGCTCGCCGGAAGGTGGCTCGCGTGTACGCGCGGATCATTGACCGGCGGCGGGATCACCTGCACAAGGTCACTACTCGACTCGTCCGCGACAACCAAACGGTCGTGATCGAAGACCTTCAGGTGTGTAACTTGCTCAAGAATGGCAAGCTCGCCCGCGCCATCAGTGATGCTTCTTGGTCGGACTTCCGGACCATGCTGGAGTATAAGTGCTCATGGTACGGACGTGACCTGGTCGTGATCGACCGATGGCTCCCCTCGTCGAAGACGTGCTCGCATTGCGGGCTGTGGTTGGAATGCTTGCCGTTGAACGTTCGCGAATGGACGTGCGAAGGCTGCGGTGCGACCCACGATCGGGACATCAATGCCGCGCGCAACATTTTGGCCGCTGGGCTGGCGGTGTCGGCCTGTGGAGCTGGTGTGAGACCGAACCGCACTCGTGCGGGGACGCAACCGGCCGTGAAGCAGGAACTATCCGGCGCGAGCCGGATGGGAATCCCCGGGCTTTAGCTGGGGAAGCAGTCAAGCGGCTCGACATCCCGCCCGAGGCGACCCAGGCGGTGTACCGGATCGCGGACTCGTGCCTGAACGCGGTGACCCCGATGAGCGCCTACTTCGTGATGACGCTGGGCATCCTGCAGCGCTACCGGGCCTCGGCCGGGATCGGCACGCTGGCCTCGCTGACCGTGCCCCTGTCGGCGGTGATGCTGGTGGTCTGGTCGCTGCTGTTCTACGCCTGGTGGGCGCTGGGCATCCCGCTCGGACCGGGGGCGCCGGTGCGGTTACGGGTGGGGCTGTCCCCAGCCGACATCTGGTGGTTGAGCACCGGCAGCTCGGGGGAGCGCTCCATCGAGACTGTCAGGGGTGCGCGGGAGCATTTCGGTATCGGGGAACACCGGGGAAGCCGAGGGGGGCGACCATGAACCCGCAGCAGCACATCACCGACGCGCGCAACTCGCTCGCCACCGCGGACCTGTTCGCGAGCAGCGACCCGATCGCCGTCATCGCCGATCTGGCCGCCATCGCGGAGCTGGTCGGTCGCCTCACCGAGCAGGCCCGGCAGGACCTCGCCAGCTGGGCGACCGTGAGCCCGCACCTGGCGCAGGCTCGGGACCACGCCGCCGTGCTGACCCGCAACCTGCGGAACGCTGGCGGCATCCTGGCGTACAACACGGCGCTGCACGCGGTGGCTTGATCGGGCCGTACGGCCCGATCGCCCGGCCTGCGCGCGGACGACACTGCATGCAGGGGGCGTACGCCCATGGCAGATCACGCAGCGCGACGAATCGGCGGTGCGGCCTTGCAGGTCGTGCTCGCCGGATTCGTCCTGGTGACGTCGGGGTGGCTGGCCATCGGCGCGCTGGCCGCCGTGGCCCAGTACTCGACGGGTTTCCACGATCTGCTGGTGGTCTCCGACAACGGCTGGGCGCAGGGGCTGCTCGACGGCGCGGAACGCAGCGAACCCGCTGGCCAGGCGGTCCTGGACTACCTGCTGAGCCTGTTCAACCTGGTCGTGGCCACGGCGTTGTGGTGGTCGGGGCGGCGCGACGTGGCGACCCGGCTGCTCACCATCGCACTGGTGGCCACGGCCGGTGCGGTCAACCTTCAGGCGCACGCGTCGGTGTCGGTCGTGCACACCGCCTTGGGGGTCAACATCAGCTGGTGGCACGTCCTGCTGCTGCACGGCGTCGGCGGCCTGGCCTACGTGCTGGCGCTGGTGCTGTTCCCGACCGGGCGCTGGGACCGGATCGGCCCGACGTCCTGGCTGGCGCGGGTCGCCGTGGGCGTCAGCGTCGCCGGAGTGCTCGCACTGCTGGCGCTGTCCACCGCCGACTACCCGCACACCATCAGCTTCGTGATCTTCTTCGGCATACTCGTGCCGGTCGTCGGCTTCGTCGTGCAGCGGCATCGGGCGCGCACCGGGCCGACGCCGGAGATGCGGCGGGAATCCCGGCTGCTGTGCGCCGCGCTGGCCGTGGCGTTGATCGTGATCTTCGCGCTGAGCGTGGTCACCGCGGTGCTGTGGGTGCTGGGCGCGCCGGGGTTGACGTTGTTCGACCCGACCGCGCACGTGCCGGGCAGGCCCTACGACGAGCCGCTGGCCGTGGTGTTCTGGCCAGCTCGGTTGATCTTCGCCGTGGTCCCGTGCGCGCTGATCGTGGTGACCCGCCGGACCCGGCCGTGGGAAACCGAGCACCTGTTCAGCCGCGCCTCGGTGCACACCCTGGTGGTCCTCTTCGTGGGCAGCGCGGCGATCGTGGTCACGGCCGCCGGTGCTGCGCTGCTGGGCGTCGCAGCGGGCGTGATCGCGGCGGCTGTGGTGGCCGCGCTGCTGTTCCAGCCGGTGCGGCAGGGCTCGGAAAAACTGGTGGAGCGGCTGGTGTTCGGTCGACGACCGGCCTCGGCGACGGTGCTGGAACAGGTCGCCGAGATCTCCGGTGGCCGCGACCGGCCCGACCTGACGGGACTGGCGGAGGTGGTCGCGCGGGGGCTGGGCGCGGCCTTCTGCGAGCTGAGGCTGCACGTGCCGGGTGGCGAAGAGCGGTTCCGCTGGCCCGCCGACCTGGCCGAGCTGTCCGAACCGGTGACGCTGCCGGTGAGCTACGGCGGCGAGGAAGTGGGCGCGCTCGTGGTGGACCGCACCAGCGTCACGGACGTTCCGGGACAGCGGCAGCGGCTGCTGAACGACCTCGTCGGGATTCTCGGCCCGGTGCTGCACAACAGTCGGCTGGGCCTGGAACTGGAAGACCAGCTGCGGACCACGCTGGAGCGGACCGAGGAAATCGCCGCGTCCCGTCGCCGCGCAACGGCCGATATGGACAGCGAGCGGCGAGCGCTTGAGCGCAACCTGCACGACGGTGCCCAGCACCACCTGGTGGCGCTGCGGATGAGCGTCGGGTTGGTGGAGCACGAAATCACGCACGACAGAGCGGAGTCGGCCCGCGACCGCGTGGACCACCTGCTCGAACAGCTCGAAGGCACGCGCCGCGTGCTCGCCGACACCGCGGCAGGGGTTTTCCCGGTGGTGCTGGCCGACCACGGCCTGTCCGCGGCGCTGGCGGCCGAGTTCGGCACTGCGGAGTCCACTGTGGAGCTCGATCTGGAGGAAGCCGCGGCGCGCCGCAGGTTCCCGCTGGACGTCGAAACAGCGGTGTACTTCACCTGCTTGGAAGCGGTCAACAACGCGTTCAAGCACGCGCCGGGCGCGACGGTGAAGGTGACGATCCGCGACGAGTACCGCGGGGTGTCCTTCCGCGTCGCCGACAACGGTCCGGGCTTCAGCACGAGCGGCGATGACGCCGGGCACGGCTTGCACAACATCGCCGACCGCACCGGCCGGGTGGGCGGACGGCTGGCCGTCCGCTCGGCGCCGGATCAAGGCACCGTGGTCGAGGGCTTCATCCCGCTATGACGTGCAGCAGGCCCTCGCAGGTCCGCGCGACGCCCCGGCAGATCTCTCGAACTTCCCTCGGTGCCAACGGATTCTCGGCGCGATCCCGCCAGCGCGTCAGCTGCTCAACGGCGACCCGGTGGAGCTCCGGGGCCGCGGTGCCGACCGGCAGGGCCAGCCGGGTGCAGGGATCGCGCCCGGCCGCGCCGAGCAGTCGGGCCGCCCGGCTGCGGTCCGCGTCGGACAGCGAGACGTTGTTGCTGTGCAACCTTTCGATGAGTTCGAGTTCGAACAGCTCGTGCGCATTGCTGCGAATCTGCTCCAGTTCGAACACCAGCTCCGCGCGCCGCGGATCGTCAGCGGGCAGCTCCCGCACCGCGATGTCCAACGCCCCCAACACTTCTCGCGCTCGGCGCACGTCCTTGGTGATCGGGATGTTCGCCTGGCGGATGTCCGCTACCTCCTGGTAGCGCTGGGCGAGTCGGTGGATCCTGACCGGCAGCGAGGCGGTGTCGTCGGCCTCGGCCTCGGTCGGTTCGGGCGGGGCTTCCTCGACCATTGGGGCGAGCTGATCGGGCAGCCACCCGGTGACCGCGACGCGGTCCGCGAGCTGCGTCCACTGGACCTCGCCGCCGAGCGCGGCGATTCGGTCCTCGTCGTCGGCGAGTGCTGCCTGCAGGTCGAGCGGTTCAGCGGGCGCCGGTGCCTCGATGCGTGCGGTGATCTGGCCTGCTTCCTGCGCGAGGTGCACCAGCACCGGATTCTCCTCGTCAGTGCTGCCGAGCAGCCGGATCGCCGAGGCGGCCAGGTAGTAGACACCGGACTCGATCTCCCAGTCGACGCGATGCGTCAGCTCGCCGGTGACCCGCACCGGTCTGGCCAGGTCGGCGCAGAGCTCGCGCAGCGCCGCCAGCGGCCCCTCGTCGCGCAGCACACCCGGATAGACACCGCGCACCACGGCCCGGAACCGCTCGATCACGGTTTCCAAGGTCGAGCGCAGCTGGGTGAGCACCGCGTCGGCCGTCGTCGGATCGTCGGCGAGCACGGTCTTGAGCTCGGTCAGCTCGGAGCGGATCGCGCCCAATCCGTCGTCGGTGACCGCGGTGATCTCGCCGACCAGGCGGCGGCGTTCGACGTCGCGCGCGTGCAGGAGTCGCTGCTGGGACGCGGTGAGCTCGGCCCCGAGCTCCTCGGCACGCCGCACCCGAGCGCGCAGCTCGTTGGCGAGGGCGACGCTGCGCAGCAGCAGCGCGGTGCCGTTGGCGATGTCCTGCATGCGCCGGTCGTCGGCCTCGGTCACCGCACCGGATTTCCCGATCGCCAGCGCCCCGCGGTGGATGTGCCCGTCCATGATCGGCACGACGTGCCGGACACCTGGCACTTCCCGGAGAGCCGCGGCGTCGGTGACGACGTGCGCTGTGCCCGGTAGCGCGGACGGCCACGCCGCCGCGCTGACCAACCGGCCACCGGCGGTCAACCACAGCGAAGCGTGCGTCGCGTCCGTGCTGTCGGCGAGCATGCGGGTCAACACCGGCAAGGACTGCTCCCACGAGCCGACGGCAGGCAGCTTCCCAGCTACCGCGGCGAAGTCGGCGGGCGGCGCGGGCGGCAGCTGCTTGACCCGGCGGTCCGCTACGGCGAACCCCGCGACGCACAGCGCGGCGGCGACGAATGCGGGCACGATCAGCGACTGCCCGGCCCCGAACAGCAATGCGCATCCACCGACCACGACGGCGTAGACCAAGGCGACGAACCCGCCCAGCGCCAATCGGTGAAGCGGCGGCATCGGCAAGTTCCCGTGCAGCACCGTTGCCCGCACCCGCACACCTCCACCCCGAACCTAAGCCGCAGCCCCCCAAAACCCCAGGGCACAAAGTCGGCCAGCCACCGCGACCGAGGACGAGACCCCGGAGTCGTCTTCTCGATGGCTGCTGCGGGGGAGGGTTGTTGTGTGCAGACGGGCGATTTCGCCAGCTCCACCACGCCACACCGGCATGCGGCGTTCAACACTCGTTCTTGTTGTTCTTCTTTGTTTTTGAAGCGCCGAAGGCGCTTAGCCCACCTACGCCACTCGCACCGCCGCGGGTTCTCAGACGTCGTCTCGCGAGGACAGCCCCGACGCCGTGTATTGGACATACATGAGTCGGGGATCCCGGAGTCGAGACGGCGTCTGAGGTTCCGCTACTTGCACCGCCACGCAAATGGGGTTCAGAAACAAGAAACTCAGGATTCTGTCCAGTGGGCGCGTAGGTAGGTCAGAACCGCTAGTACTCGGCGGTGGTGGTGGGTGTCCTCCGGTGGGATGCCGAGCTTGGACAGGATGCTTGCGACGTGCTTCTCCACCGCTTTCGGGCTGACGTAGAGGCGGTTGGCGATGCCGGGGTTGGACCGGCCTTCGGCCATCAGCTTCAGCACCTCGGCCTCGCGTTCGGTCAGCGCGGCCAACGCCTTCTCCTCCTTGCCGCGGGGCCGCTCCACCAGGCGTTTCGCCAGCACCGGTTCGATGACGATCTCGCCGTCCTGGATCCGGGTCAGAGTGTCGGTGAGCACCTCGACGCTGGCGATCTTCTCCTTCAACCGGTAGCCGATGCGTTCCGTGCCGATGTCGAGGATCCGCATCAGGTAGTGCGTTTCGGCGTAGTGCGAGAGCAGCAGCAGCCCGAGGTCCGGGTACTGCGCGCGCAACCGTTCCGCGGTGCTGATCCCACCGTCCGGTTCCGGCGGCATCCGGATGTCCAGCACCGCCACGTCGGCGGTCGCTGTTTCCGGGGCGTCGAACAGCGCGTCGCCGTCGGAGACGCAGGTGACCACTTCGTGGCCCGCGGCGTCCAGCAACATCACCAGGCCCTCGCGGAACAGGGCGCCGTCCTCGGCGATCGCTACTCGCATGGGATCCTCACCAGGCTCAAGTCGTGCTCGTCGGAGTTGATGGCCACCACCAGGTCCGGGCCGCTGCGCTGGATCGACACGTTCGCGGCCACCGCGCCTTCGGGCAGCTTCGCCAACCGGTCGGCCACCTCGAAGTAGACGGCGGCTTCGACCGCGGCGTCGAACCGCTGCGCGGGAACCTGCATCGCCACCGGAATGCCGTGTCGTTCGGCCAGCGCCTCTAGCGCGGCGGCCAACCCCGCGGTAGCCAGCACCGGCGGGTAGATCTGCCCGGCCAGCGCTCGCAACTCCTCCAACACCTCGTGCAACTCGTCCTGCACGCCCGACAGGCAATCGTGCACCCGCTCGTCGTGCGCGGCGCGGTGTCGGCACACGCCCAAGCGCAGGGCCAGCGCTGCCAGGCGCAGTGCCGGGCCGTCGTGCAACTGCTGCTCCAGGGACTTCCGGCGGGCCCACCCGACCGAGTCGTACTCGCGCTGCTCGGTCATCTCGTCGCCTCCCAGCACATCGCTGGTTCCAGGGTGGACCGGTCGCGGCAGCGCGCAACAGGGGGTGCGCACCCCCGCGGGGGTAGGGAACACCCCACCGATTCGGGCCGGGAGACCCTGTGCTCGGCCTGCGGCCCGGCATACTTTCTGGGCTGAAGTACATACCCCGCAAGGGGGAATGATGGCTTACAACCTGGGCGTCGACCTCGGAACCACGTACACCGCCGCGGCGGTCGAACACTTCGGCCAGGTCGAGATGCTCACCCTCGGTGACCGGGCCGTGATCGCTCCGGCCGTGGTGTTCGTGCGTGCCGACGGGACCGTGGTCACCGGGGATGCGGCGGCGCGCCGCGCGGTTGGCGAGCCGCATCGGATCGCTCGGGAATTCAAGCGCCGCTTGGGGGATCCGACACCCCTGGTGCTGGGCGGCACGCCGTTCTCGGCCGCCGCGCTGCTCGGCCAAGTGCTGCGCGACGTGCTGCACAAGGCGACCGAGACCGAGGGCGAGCCGCCGGAGCGGGTCGTGCTGACCCGGCCCGCCAACTGGGGTCCGTACCGGCAGGAGCTGTTCTCCGAGGTGCCGAAGCTGGCGGGGCTGGACGAGGCGGACACGCTCACCGAGCCGGAGGCGGCGGCCGCCTACTACGCCGGGAAGCGGCAGTTGCCCGACCAGGTGGTGGCGGTCTACGACCTCGGCGGCGGCACGTTCGACGCGACCGTGGTGCGCAAGACCCGGGACCACATCGAGATCCTGGGCGAACCCGAAGGCATCGAACGGCTCGGCGGCATCGACTTCGACGAGGCGATCCTGGCGCACGTCGACGCCAGCCTGGACGGCGCGCTGACGGAATGCGGCGCCGAAGGCCCCGAGTCCGCGGCCGCGCTGCGCCGCCTGCAGCGGGACTGCGCGGAGGCGAAGGAAGCGTTGTCGCTGGACACCGAGGCGACCATCCAGGTGTTCCTGCCGCAGCGGCATTACGAGGTCACGATCACCAGGGACCAGTTCGAGGAGATGATCCGGGCCCCGATCGAAGCGACCATCGATTCGCTGCGACGTGCCCTGCGCTCGGCCCAGGTGACCGCCGACGACCTCTCGGCGGTGCTGCTGGTCGGCGGTTCGTCCCGGATCCCGCTGGTGGCGCGCATGGTGTCGGAGGAATTGGGGCGTCCCACCGCGGTCGACACGCACCCGAAGTACGCCGTTGCGCTGGGTGCGGCAGCTCTGGCCGCCGACCACGAGGGGGCGCGGGAACCACCGGCGCCGCAGGTACCGGTGGAAGTGGCTGCTCCGCCGCCACCGCCCGAGGAACCAGGTCCGCCGACGGAGCGGGGCGAGCCGCCGCCGCGGCGCCGCAAGGGCGCGTACCGAGGCCTGATCGCGGCGGGCGTCCTGCTGATCGTGCTCGGCTTGCTGACGTCCTTCAGCCTGTTCGACGCGGAAATGCGCCGAGCGCAAGAGCAAACCGGCGAGGGATCGGTCCCGACCTTGGTCCGGCCACCGGTGGCCGGGGTGGGACCAATCGCCGCGAGCTCGCCCACTCCGGAGGTCGCGGGCGGCATCGGCGTCGCGGCACCGCGCGGGATCGCGCTGACCCCCGACGGCCGAGCCGCGTACGTGACGAGCCGGAACACCAGCCGGGTGTCGGTCGTCGACACCGCCGCCGGATCGGTCAGCACGTCGCTGTTCCAGTCGGTGCCACCGCAGTTCGTCGCCGTCACGCCGGACGGCCGCCGCGCGTACGTCAGCGCCTACCCGCAAACCGGGCCGGAGAACCTGGTCTTCGTGCTGGACGTCGCCACGAACACCGTGCAGACCAGCATCCAGGTCGGCAAGCACCCGTACACCCTGACGGCCAGCACGGACGGCAGCGAGGTGTGGGTGCCCGACCACGACTCCGCGCAGATCTCCATCATCGACACCACCACCAACAAGGTCGCGGACACGATCGAGGTCAAGCCCAATCCGCATTCGGTGGCGTTCACCCCGGACGGCCGGACGGCCTACGTCGCGAACCACGATTCGAACCTGGTGACGGTGATCGACACGGCGACGCGGTCCATCGAGGACGAGGTCGCGGTGCCGCCGAGCCCGCACAACGTGGCGATGTCGCCGGACGGCAGGACGGTCGCTGTCTGCAGCTACGACGCCGCCAGCGCGTCGACCATCGACACCAAATCGCGCCGGGTGACCGGCACCATTCCGGTGGGCACGAAGCCGTCCAGCGTCGCCTACGCTCCGGACGGCCGACACTTCTACGTGGTCAACGAGGGCTCGAACTCGCTGTCGGTGGTCGATCCGAAGGCCGAGCGAGTCACCGCCACGGTGCCGGTGGGCGAGGCGCCGGTGGCGGTCGCGTTGAGCCCGGATGGCCGCCAGGCATACGTGACCAACGTCAACTCCAACACGGTGTCGGTCCTCAACACCGCCGGCTGACCTCGTTCCCCGCCGCGCGGGTCAGCGGAAGCCCACCTTCGCCTCGGCAATCAAGTTCTCCGGTGCGGTCCGCACCGCCATGTTCCCGTCGGGTCCGCCGCAGACCAGCACCGGGTCTCCGGCGAACACCGGGCGGCGCAGCCGGTAGTCCACAGTGGATATTTCTCGCTCTGGTGCCTGCTGCCTGGCTAGTTCGGTCATCAGCAGCGCCAGGATCGGGCCGTGCACCACGAGTCCGGGGTACGACTCGACATCCCGCACGTACGGCGCGTCGTAGTGGATGCGGTGCGAGTTGGCGGTCAGCGCGCTGAACCGGAACAGCCGCACCGGGTCGCCGGTGAACGCCTGCTGCCACGGAGCGTCCGAGTCGGGCAGCCCGGTGGGCCGCGGTGGGTCCGGATTCTTGGTCGGACTCTCGCCGCTGCGGTAGACGTAGTCCTGCTCCTCGACGAACCGGACCGCGCCTTCTTGCCGGTATTCGCTGCGCACCGTCACGAACGCCATTTCTCCGGAACGGCCCTGCTTGACGACCACGTCGAGCAGCGCGGACGTGCGTTCGGCCGGGATGCCCAGCCGCAGCGGACCGGTGACCGCGAGCCGACCACCGGCGAACATCCGCCGCCGGTCCGGGATGGGCGGTAGGAAGTGGCCGTGCGTCGGGTGCCCGTCGGCGCCGAGTTCGCGGTGCGGCGGCCAGTGCAGGAAGTGCACCCAGTGCCACAGCGGTGGAAGCGTGTCCGCTGGGGCGAACTCCTCCGGCGTCTCCAGCACGGCCGCCAGCGCCCGCGACTGCTGCGGGGCGAGGGCGTCGGCCTCGACCAGCGGTTCGGGGCGCCAGCCCTGCAGGTAGGTATCAAGACCGGGCACTGCGCCTCCTCCACGTCCGGGCCCGCGCTGGTCCGGACGGCGCGTCGATTGGGCCGTACAAACTCAGTGCAAGTCTCGGCTCGGCACGGCGCGACGTCAACGATGAGTTGGTGATTCCGCTAACAGCAGCCAAATACGAGTTCGGAACGCGGTCTTGACCGAGGCGTGTATTTGGCCGTACAAAGATGGTCCGAAGGGTGATCGTGGCGCCGGGAGGGCTATTCAAATGGCATCCATCGCGGATTCCCTCGCGCAGTGGGCGACTGAGCTCGAACCGGGCGCGGATGATCTCGCGCTCGCGCAACGCTCCCTGGTCGACACCGCCGCGGTCGCGCTGGCCGCACGGGGCAATCCGCTGACCGAGATGGCCGCCGGACTTCCGGACGCGGCGCGTTGGGCGGCGATCGGACACGTGCTGGACTTCGACGACCTGCACATCGAATCGACCACGCACATCAGCGTCGTCACGGTGCCTGCCGTGCTCGCCACCGGCGGCGATGCACGGGCGTACCTGGCGGGAGCGGGCGTGATGGCGCGCCTGGGCACGGCACTGGGCTGGTCGCACTACGTCGCGGGCTGGCACGCGACGTGCACGGCCGGAGCGCCTGCCGCGGCAGTTGCGGCGGGAACGGCGCTCGGCCTGTCGGCTCCGCAGTTGGCGACCGCGATGGCGCTCGCGGTGCCAGCCGCAGGCGGCGTGCAGAACGCCTTCGGCACACACGGCAAGTCGTTGCAGGTCGGCTTCGCCGCGCAGGCCGGAGTGCGCGCGGCAATGCTCGCGAAGGCCGGCGCGACGGCGGATCCGAGCGCCTTGGACGCCTGGCTGGAGCTGGTCGGCGGTACCGGCGAACTCGACTTGGCGGGCGCGGCCGTTCCCGGCGGCCTGGCCATCAAGGTCTACCCCTGCTGCTACGCGATGCAGCGGCCGATCGCCGCGCTGCGCGACATCCGCCACGAGATCCGGGGCGAGGTGCGCGGCGTGCGGGTGCGCACGCCGAAGGCCACCGTGAAACCGCTGATCCACGACCGGCCCCGCACGGGCCTGGAGGGCAAGTTCAGCCTCCCGTACGCGGTGGCCACCGCACTGCTGGACCACTACCCGGACTTCGCCGCCTTCACCGACGACGCGGTCAACCGGGCATCGGCCCAACACCTGCTGCGCCAGGTCGATGCCTCGTACGCACCGGGCGGCGACGGCCTGCTCACCGGCGAGGTGGAAATCGAAGTCGAGCACGACGGGCCGACCTCGCAGGTGCGGCTCGCGCAGCCGCCGGGCGCACCGGCGCGGCCGCCGACGGATGCCGAACTGCACGACAAACTCGCGGCCTGCGGCGCGGACGTGCCAGCGCTGCTGGCCGAAGCGGACTGGGCATCAACCCGGACGCTGCTGCGGAAGAAGTTCCCGCGCACCGGGGTCGTCGAGTGAAGGACCGGCACGGCAAGGGAGCGATGCATTGAGCACATTGGACATTCTCAGCGCCGACGAGAAACTGGCCGTGGAGACGGTGCGCGATTTCGTCGACAAGGCTGTCAAACCGGTCGTGCGCGAACTGGAGCACACCAACACCTATCCGGAAGCCCTCATCGAGCAGATGAAGGAGCTGGGCATCTTCGGCCTGGCGGTCCCGGAGGAGTACGGCGGCACACCAGTGTCCACCCCCTGCTACGTGCTGATCACCGAGGAACTCGCACGCGGCTGGATGAGCCTGGCCGGTGCGATGGGCGGGCACACCGTGGTTTCCAAGTTGCTGCTGCACTTCGGCACCGAGGCGCAGCGGCGCGCCTACCTGCCGAAGATGGCAACTGGCGAGATCCGCGCGACGATGGCGCTGACCGAACCCGGCGGCGGCTCGGACCTGCAAGCGATGACCACCCACGCCCGCCGGGACGGCGACGAGTACGTGGTCAACGGTGCCAAGACCTGGATCACCAACTCGCGCCGCTCCCAGCTGATCGCGCTGATGTGCAAGACCGACCCGACCGCGCAGCCGGGCCACCGGGGAATTTCGATCCTGCTGGTCGAGCACGGACCTGGCCTGACCGTCTCCCGCGACCTGCCGAAGCTCGGCTACAAGGGCGTGGAGAGCTGTGAGCTGTCCTTCGAGGACCACCGCGCGCCGGTGACGGCGCTGCTGGGTGGCGAAGAGGGCGAGGGCTTCGCGCAGATGATGAAAGGCTTGGAAACCGGCCGGATCCAGGTCGCCTCCCGCGCACTGGGAGTGGGGCGGGCGGCGCTGGAGGACGCGCTGCGCTACGCCCAGGAGCGTGAGACCTTCGGCAAACCGATCTGGAAGCACCAGTCGGTGGGCAACTACCTGGCCGACATGGCCACCAAACTCACCGCGGCACGCCAGCTGACCCTGCACGCCGCGCACGAATACGACGCGGGACGCCGGGTGGACATGGAGGCGGGCATGGCCAAGCTGTTCGCCTCGGAGGTGGCGATGGAGATCGCGCTGAACGCGGTGCGCGTGCACGGCGGCTACGGCTACTCGACGGAGTTCGACGTGGAGCGCTACTTCCGCGACGCGCCGCTGATGATCGTCGGCGAGGGCACCAACGAGATCCAGCGCAACGTGATCGCCGCACAATTGGTCAAACGCGGCGGACTGGACGCTTGAAAGCCTGTCCTCGTACTCGGTTTGCGTGGCGGTGCGGGTGGCGGAACCTCAGACGCCGTCTCAGTCCGGGATCCCCGACTCATGCATGTCCGATACACCACGTCGAGGCTGTCCTCCCGACACGACGTCTGAGAACCCGCGGCGGTGCGAGTTGCGAGGGTGGGCTGAGCGGCTTCGCCGCTTCAAAAACAAGAACAAGACAGACACTGAGACGCGGATCGGTGTTGGGTGAGGGGCACCCGTGACCAAGTATGTTGGCCACGGGTGCCCCTCACCTCGGATTCCCAGCGGGGTGGTGAGATGACGAGGACCGATGGCCGGGAGAGTGCGTATCTGCGGCTCGCGCGGGAGTTGCGGTCGGCGATCCTGCAACGCGACTACCCGGAGGGCAAGCGGCTGCCCACCGAGGCCGAGCTCGCCGAGACGCACCGCGTCAGTCGGCAGACGGTGCGCCGGGCCTTCCAGGACCTCGTGGCCGAGGGCATGGTGTACCGCATTCCTGGGCGGGGCACCTTCGCCGCGCCCCGCGAGGAGCAGTACTTGCGCCAGTTCGGCTCCATCGACGACCTGATGGGCCTGTCCATCGACACCACGATGGAGCTGATCACCCCGCTGCACCAGCGGGTGGACCTGGATGCCGCCGGTCGGCTGCGGTTGCTGTCCGACCGGGTGCACGTGGTGGAATTCCGGCGGCTGCACGATGCCGTCCCGTTCTGCCTGACCACGGTGTTCCTGCCGCCTGCGGTGGGCAAGCTGGTCGAGTCGGTTCCGGAGGTAACTGAAGTCGGCGCGCGCAGCGGGGCGACCATCATCGGCCTGCTGGACGACCGGTTGACCGACCCGATCGCGGAGGCCGAGCAGAGCATCACGGTGGGCCTGGCGACCCGGGAGATCGCCGAACACCTCGGCTGCGAACCGCAACGGCCGTTGCTGCGCATCGATCGCATGTACCAGTCGACGACGGGCCAGCCGGTCGAACTGGCGGTCAGCCACTTCCTGCCCGAGCACTACTCGTACCGGGTCCGCCTCCGCCGCAACGTTCGTTGAACAGCTCGATCGCGTTGAACGACAGGAGAATCGGACATGTCAGTGCGCGACGGGGCGGTGCGGAGTCGGGCTGGGTGCGCGTGGTGCGGGCGTGCTCAGCCGAGGTCGCTGGGGTCGGTGTTGGCGCCGCACAGCACTATCGCGATCCGCTCGCCGTCGGCCGGTCGGTAGGCGCCGGTGATCAGCGCCGCGACTGCCGCCGCCGTGCCGTGTTCGACGATCAGGCGGTAGCGCTGCCAGAGTTCGCGCCGAGCCTGCGTGATCTCGTCGTCGCTGACCAGCACTGATCGCACCCCGGCTCGGGCGGCCACGGCGAAGGCGATCTCGCCGATCCGGCTGGCGCCGAGGGAATCGGCGGCGACACCGGAGACTTCGACGTCGACCGGCTCGCCAGCGGTCAGCGCCTCGTGCAGGGTGGGCGCGGCCTTCGGCTCGACGCCGACGACCTTCGCGCGGCCCTCGGTCGCCGCCGCGATTCCGGCCATCAGCCCACCGCCGCCGACGGCGACCAGGATCGTGTCCACCTCGTCGCCGCTCTGCTGCCGGATCTCCCACCCGAGGGTGCCTTGGCCCGCGACGATCTCGGGCTGGTCGTAGGCATGGCAGAACAGCGCGCCGGAGGCCGCCACGCGCTGGCTCGCCGCTTCGTAGGCGTCCAGGTAGCGCTGGCCGACCTGCACGACCTTCGCGCCGAACTGGCGCAGTTTGGCGACCTTCACCGCCGGGGCGTTCTCCGGCACGTAAACCTCGGCGGGGATCCCGAGCTGCGCGGCGGCGTAGGCGACAGCCAGCCCCGCGTTCCCCCCGGATGCCGCGACCACACCGGAATCCGGCACTCCGCCCCGCTCGGCGGTGGCGAGGATGCGGTTGAACGCCCCACGTGCTTTGAACGAGCCGGTGTGCTGCGACTGCTCCAGCTTCAGCCACACCGCCGCGCCGGGCAGCAGATCGTCCACAGTGATCAGTGCAGTGGTGCGGACGCGGTCGGAGATCCGGGCCGCGGCGGCCTGAACATCGGTGCGGTCGATCATCCGGCTGGCCTCGCTCTTCGACGGATCGTTGACGCCCGACCCTAACGCCGCACCAGGGGAGGGCACCGCCCGCGCCGGACTGCCTGAGATTTGAGTCACAGCAAGACGATCTCGACTTCGGCGGGCCCGCAGCCGTCGAGCATTGATTACCATCCGATGCTGAATTAGGGTCGAATCAAGAGGCAGAATAGATGGATTCCCCTGCTGTGGGGTGAACTGAGGCCCACCGTGGAGCTGCGCCACCTGACCGCGTTCGTCGCGGTCGCCGAAGAACTGCACTTCGGCCGCGCTGCCAAGCGGCTGCAGATGGCGCAACCGCCGTTGAGCCAGCAGATCCGCCAGCTGGAGAAAGAACTCGGCATCCGGCTCTTCGAGCGCAACACCCGATCGGTCCGGCTGACCAGCGCCGGTGAGTCGTTCCTGGAGCCCGCCCGCACGGTGCTCGACGACGTCGATGCCGCCGTGCGGGCCGCGAAGGCCGCCGGGCGCGGCGAGTACGGACGGGTCACGGTCGGATTCGCCGGTGCCTCCAGCCACGAGTCGCTGCCGCTGCTGACCCGCGCGGTCCGTGCCGCGCATCCCGGACTTGAACTGGTGATGCGCGGGCAGACCTACGCGAACGTCGCGCTGGCGAAGGTCGCCGACGGGTCGCTGGACCTGGGCTTCGTGCGACTTCCGGTCAACCAACCGGACGTGCGGACCAGGGTGATCGAGGTGGAGGAGTTGATCTGCGCGCTGTCCACGGACCACCCGCTGGCCGGGCGCGAGTGCATCCCGATCGAAGAACTCGCCGAGGAGTCGTTCGTCAGCTTCCCGTCCAACGCCGGGTCGACGGTGCGCGACGCGCTGGTCAAGGCGTGCGTGTCCGCCGGGTTCAGCCCCCGCGTGGTCCAGGAAGCCCCGGATTCCTACACGATCCTCGCGCTGGTCGCCGCGGGCGTCGGCGTGACCCTCACCCTGACCTCCTGCCAGCACATCCAGCAGACCGGCCTGGTGTACCGGCCGTTGGCGGGCCCGCCGACGCGGTTGCACGCGGCGCTGGCCTGGCGCACCGACAACACCTCCGCCGCGCTGCGCACCGTGCTGGCCATCGCCGAAGAAGCATTGCCCACTCCGGACCTCGGCTGAACGGGTGTTGATCGACAGCCTGCACCGCGTAGCGTGCACAACCGAATGCGGACGACAGCGGCGTTGTCGGAATTTGGAGGTGCAGATGGCGAATCCGCGCTGGGTGCGGCGCCCGGTTGGGTCGAACTGGGGCGATTTCGGTCCGGACGACAATCTGGGGCGGCTCAACCTGCTCACCCCGGAGAAGGTCCGGGCGGGTGCTGCCGAGGTGGTTGAAGGCGCCGCGTACTGCCTGAGCCTGCCGCTGGACCTGCCCGGCGGCAACGTGCTGAACCCCAACCGGTTCCCTCCGGTGCTGCGGCCGACGCGGCGCGCCGGAGAGGTCAACTACAACTTCGAAATGGACCGCCTGCACCCCGGCCACACCGATGTGCTCTGCGACGACCTCGCGGTGCTGCACCTGCAGTACTCGACGCAGTGGGACTCGTTGGCGCACGCCGGTTCGATGTTCGACGCCGACGGTGACGGCGTGCCGGAGCCGGTGTTCTACAACGGATTCCGCGCCAATGAGCACGTCGTCGGTCCGTCCGGGCTCGACGACGCGGGCGCGGAAACGCTGCACGGCACCACGACATCTTCGGCCGGGCCACTCGGCATCGGCCACATGGCGCGCAAAGCGGTGCAGGGCCGGGCAGTCCTGATCGACCTGCACGCCCACCTCGGCGACGCACGCACGCTGGTCGACTTCGGCACCCTCGCGGACATCATGGCCGCCGACGGCATCGTGGTCGAGGAAGGCGACATGGTCTGCCTGCACACCGGATTCGCCGAGAAAGTGCTGGAGATGAACGGAAGTCCGGATCCGACCGTGTTGCACGGATTCGGCGCGGTCCTCAATGGACGCGACCCGGAACTGCTGCGCTGGATCACCGATTCCGGCCTCGCCGCCCTGGTGGCCGACAACTACGCGGTGGAGGCGGCCCCGCCGCCGGAGGCCCCGGTACCGGCCGCCGTGCTGCCGCTGCACGAGCACTGCCTGTTCAAGCTCGGTGTGCACCTCGGCGAGATCTGGCGGCTCACGCCGCTGGCAGAACAGCTGCGGGCCCGCGGTCGGAACCGCTTCCTGCTCACCGCCCCGCCGCTGAACCTGCCCGGCGCGGTCGGCTCGCCGGTCACCCCGGTCGCAACGCTGTAGTCGCGGTCCCGGTGGTAGCCCTGGTGTCCGACCGGATGCTTGTCGGCCCGGTGTCTCCGCAGTAGTGTCGGACGCACCGGCCCGTTGTCCGAACAGGACCGTTCGAGCAGGAGCGCGAGATGCCGTACTTCATCGAGACGTTCGACAAACCGGACCACCAGCAGGTGCGGCTGGACGCCCGGCCCGAACACCTGGCATTCCTGGAGGCCAACAAGGCGCTGTTGCTGGCCTGCGGCGCGAAGCTGGCCGACGACAGCGACGCGGCGTCCGGTGGTGTCTACCTGCTTGACGTCGAGACCCGCGCCGCTGCCGAGGAGTTCATCGCCAAGGACCCGTTCACCAAGGTCGGCCTGTTCGCCGACGTCAAGATCAGCCGCTGGCGCAAGGCATACCTGGACGGCAAGGGCTACGTGTAATCCGGCCGCGCGCGGATGGCGAGGAATCCGCTCGGTTCGCGCCGCAACCGTTCGTAGTTGTCGGCGTCGACTGACGCGCCCGTCTCGGCTGGTCGGGGTTCCAGCAGTCGTTCGATGACGAACCCGGCGCGGAACAGCTCCTCGCAGGTCACCTCCAGCGGGGCGAGCCAGAACCGCACCCGCCAGCCCCGCGTCCAGGTTTCCTCGACGATGCGAGGTTCGAAGTAGTTGCCGCCGTGGCGCAGCCAGTCGCCAGTGGGGTGCAGGCGCGACATCACCAGCGCACCGCCGGGCCGCAGCACGCGGCGCAGTTCGCGCAGCGCGGCCAATCGGTCGTCGAGGTATTCCACGGCGAGCGCGAACAGCACGAGGTCGACCGACGAGTCCGACAACCAGTCGAGCGGCTCGGCGAGGTCGTGCACCCGGAATTCGGCCGAGGGCACCCGGTTCGCGGCGAGCTCGACCATCCGCGCGCTGAGGTCGCAGCCGGTCACCCGCGCGCCGCGCGCGACCAGCTCTTCGGCGTAGAGACCAGGCCCGCACGCGGCATCGAGCACGCGCTTCCCGGACACCTCGCCGAGCAGCGAAAGACAGGCCGGACGGTCGTAATGAGCGTTGAACAAACCGTTTTCGGCAACTTCGGCGAACTCGTCGGCGAACGCTTCGTACTGGGGAGCTGAGCCAACGTTTTCGGTCACGCCACGGATCTTGGCAGGTGCGTGCGGTCGGGGCAAAGATCGCCGACTGCCAGTGGTCGGCTTTAACCCGTGGGTAGCCTTTGCGGCAGGCATGCCAGCAGGCTGGAGGATGAGTCGGATGAATCGGGTGGCGGACGCGGCGGGTGGCTCGCGGGCGTATCAGCAGATCGTCGACGCCGTGGAGCGCGAGCTGGCCAGCGGTGTGCTGCGCCCCGGCGACCGGCTGCCCAGCGAACGCGAGATGGTCGCCCGCTACGGCGTGAGCCGCGCGACGGTGCGCGAGGCGCTGCGCGTGCTCGAACATTCCGGCCTGGTCAAATCGCGACACGGCGACCGGTCCGGGCCGCTGTTGCTGGATCCGGCGGGTGGGCCGTTGAGCGACACCCTGGAGCGGATCGTGCGATTGCACGGCTGCACCGCAGGTGAACTCGTCGGATATCGGATGATGCTGGAGTCGACGGCCAACCAGCTGGCCGCTGGGCTGCGCACCGAGGAGCAGCTGGCGGCGATGCACGCGAGCCTGGCCGCGATGCGCGCGGCGATCGAGCGCGGGGCGGAGGAGTTCGGCGCGGCCGATTTCGACTTCCACGAGCTGGTCGCCGAAGCCAGCCGCAACACGCTGATCCAGTACAGCCTGCGCGCGGCACGACAGGCGGCGCTGGTGCAGATCGAGGACAAGATCGTGCGGGCCGATGACGAACGCGCGCAGATGGAGGAGTCGCTGCGCCACCACGAGATCGTGTTCGCCGCGATCGAGGCGGGCGACGGCGAGCGGGCCGCCTCGATCGCCCGGCACAGCATCTTCGCCTACTACCGCGACTACCTCGACGAAGCCGAACGGGCAGCGCTAGCCAGCCTCTGCGCCGACGAGAACCCGTTCCTCACAGTCAGCTCGTAGGCCACGGCGGGCTCCCGAGAGCCTGGGCTCATTTCTACCGCCGAGACACTGGACAGACCAGTTGGGGAGGGCTAGATTCCACTGGTCTGTCCAGTGTCTGGGAGGGGTGAGGGCCACGCGCGAACTGGCCTTGGTCACCGGATCCAGCAGCGGGATCGGAGCCGCTACCGCCCACGAGCTCGCCGTCCGGGGCTTCGACGTCGTGCTCAACGGGCTTCCCGGTGCTGTCACGCCGCAGCAGTTGGAGGAGCGCGCTGCGGAAATCCGCGCCACCGGCGTCGAAGCGATCCCGGTAGTCGCCGACGTCGGCGAGGACGACGGCGTAGCGGCGCTCGGCGAAGCGGTCGATCACCACTCCGGACGCCTCGCGGTGCTGGTCAACAACGCGGGCACCGGGCTGACCAAACCGGTCGAGGACATCGCCGCCGAGGATTGGGATCGGCTGTTCGCGGTGCACGCCAAAGCGCATTTCCGCCTCGCCACGCGATGTTCGGCCGCCCTCAAAGCGGCTGGTGGAGCGGTCGTCAACGTCAGCAGCGTCGCCGCGAAGGTCGGATTGCCCGGCCGGGCCGCCTACAGCGCGACCAAGGCGGCCATCGAGGGGTTCACCCGCGCGCTCGCCGGGGAATGGGCGCGCGACGGCGTCCGGGTCAACGCGGTGGCCCCCGGCACGATCCGCACCCCGTTGGTGGAGCGCAACTTCCAGCGCGGCCTGCTCGATCCCGACATGGTGCTGGCCCGCACCCCGATGGGCCGCTTCGGCACCGCCGAGGAGGTCGCCAAGGTGATCGCCTTCCTCGCCGGGCCGGACGCCTCCTACGTCACCGGGCAGACGATCTACGTCGATGGCGGCTGGACCGCCTGGGGAGGCTGAGATGCCGGAAACCGAGCGGCCCACTGCCGTCGTCACCGGTGGTGCCTCGGGAATCGGCGCGGCGGTCGTCAACCGGCTCGCCGAATCCGGTTGGCGGGTAGCGGTATTCGATCGAACGTCCACACCGGACGGTCACGTGGTGGACGTCCGCGACGAATCCGCCGTCACCGAGGCGCTGAACGCCGTCGCGGCGGAGCTCGGGCCTATCGACGCGGTCGTCCACTCGGCGGCCATCGCGCAGCGCGGCGAGCAGGCCCACGAGCTGGCCACCGAGGCGTTCCGCGAGATGATCGACGTCAACCTGGTCGGCAGTTTCATCGTCGCCCGCGCCGCTGCGGCGCAGATGCGGCCGCGCGGCAGCGGCACTATCGTGCTCGTCTCCTCGGCGGCGGGATTCCGGGCTCGTTCCGGGATGGCGGCTTACGGAGCGGCGAAAGCCGGTGTCATCCAGCTCGCGAAGATCCTCGCGGTGGAGCTGGGCGGCACCGGAATCCGGGTCAATTGCGTCTCGCCCGGCGTCACTCTCACCCCGCTGTTGCTCGACTCGTGGCAGGCCGAGAGCCCGGAACACGCATTCCAACTGGCCAACGCCCAAGCGGCCATCCCGCTCGGGCGGCTGGTGGCCGCGGGGGAGGTCGCTGACGCGGTGGCGTACCTGCTGTCGCCGGGTGCGTCGGCCATCACCGGGCACAACCTGGTCGTCGACGGCGGGCGATCGCTGTGAACAACGGACATCGTGCCCAGTGACCGGGCGAACCCCACTGAGCAAAGGAGCCACTTCCATGCCACAGGCGACGACGGTCGCCGCCGAGCGCGGTGCGGATGCGCGGCGCGCTCGCAAGGCGGTGATCGCTGGCGGTATCGGCAACTTCATCGAGTGGTACGACTACGGGGTCTACGCGGCGCTGAGCCCGGTGCTGTCGAAGCTGTTCTTCCCGGCCGCGGATCCGGTGACCTCGACGCTGGCGAGCTTCGCCGTCTTCGGCGTGGGTTTCGTGGTGCGCCCGCTGGGCGGGTTGTTCTTCGGACAGCTCGGCGACCGGCGGGGTCGGCGCACCGCCCTCGGCCTGGCGCTGATCATGGTGTCGCTGTCCACTTTCGCGATGGGCGTGCTGCCCACCTACTCGCAGCTGGGCCTGTTCGCGCCGCTGCTGCTGGTCGCCCTGCGGCTGATCCAGGGCTTCTCGGCCGGTGGCGAGTGGACCGGGTCGGCGACGCTGATGGTGGAGAACGCGACCGACGGCCGCCGGGGCTGGGTGGCCAGCTGGCAGCAGTTCAGCGTGATCGTCGGGCAGCTCGCGGGCATCCTGATCGTCACGGTGATCACCAACGTCTGGTCGGAGCAGGTGCTGCGGGACTGGGCGTGGCGGCTGCCGTTCGTGATCGCGCTGGTGCTGGGCGTGGTCGGCTTCTACATCAGGTTCCGGATGGAGGACACGCCGCACTTCCAGAAACTGCAGAAGCAGGACATCGTCGCCGCCGCACCGACCCGCGAATCGCTGCGCACCCAGCGCCGCGCGATGGCCGCGGCGTTCCTGTTCGTGGCGCTGCCCAATGTCGGCTTCTACACGTTCCTGACCTACATGCCGACCTTCCTGAACCAGGAGGGCGGACTGGCGCTGTCCGACGCCTACGCGGTCAACCTGGTGGGCATGGCGATCTACGCGGTGCTGACGCCGGTGGTCGGCAGGCTGTCGGACCGGTACGGACGGCGCCCGATGCTGATCGCCCACGCGATCGGCTTCCTGGTGCTGGCCTATCCGATCTACCTGCTGCTGGCCCAGGGCTCGTTCACGCTCGCACTGGCGATGCAGCTGCCCGCGCTGCTGCTGATGTCGCTGTACGCGGGGCCGGGCACCGCGGCGATCACCGAGATGTTCCCGACCAGGTTGCGGTACTCGTCGCTGGCGCTGCCGTACAACCTCAGCTCGGCCCTGTTCGGCGGTACCGCACCGTTCGTGTCCACCTGGCTGATCGCGACCTTCCACAGCCCGTTGGCCCCGGCCTTCTACACGATGGTCGTCGCGGTGCCGACACTGCTGGTGTACCTGAAGTTGCGGGAAACGGCGCACGAACCGCTGCGCGATGCCTGAAACCTTCGACGCGGCCCACCTACCCGGAAAGGCGAATCGTGGCTGAGCACATCGACGTCGTCCTGTCCTTCGACGTGGACGCCGAAACGCTTTGGGAGGCCAGGGATCCGGACAGCGCCACGAAGCCGGTGTGGCTGTCGCAGGGCCGCTACGGGCCGACGGTCGGGCTGCCGCGGATCATGCGGCTGCTGTCCGAGCACGACATCCCCGCGTCGTTCTTCGTGCCGGGCGTCGTGATCGAGCGGTATCCGGCCGAGATCGGCATGATCGTCGAGGCCGGTTTCGACATCGGCCACCACAGCCACACCCACACCTGGGCGCAGAACCTGGGCAAGGAGCAGGAGCGCGAGGAGTTCGAGCGCGCGTACCGGGTGATCGAGGAGTTCACCGGCCGCGCGCCGCGCGGTTACCGCTCGCCCGCCGCCGAGTTCACGCCGAACACCCTGGACCTGATGGTCGAGTTCGGGTTCGAGTACTCCAGCAACTTCTTCGACGGCGACTCGCCGTACCTGCTCGGCGACACCGACATCCTGGAGTTCCCGTTCTCCTGGCACCTCGATGACGCGCCGTTCTTCTTGTACAGCAACAAGTTGCCCGGTCGCGTGATGTCGGCGCCCAGCGATGTGCTCGAGACCTGGACGTTGGAGTTCGACCAGCTTCGCCAGGAGCCCGCCCGATGCCTGGTGGTGGCGATGCACCCGCAGGTCATCGGACGACCGTCCCGGATGTGGGTGCTGCAGAAGTTCGTCGAGCACGTGCTGGCGGCCAGCGATGCCAGGTTCACCACCTTCGGCGCGCTGACCGACGAATTGCGGCCGCGCCTGCTGGCCGAGCGCGCGAAGTGAGGGGAGCAGCAGTGGATCTGGCAGCCGTGCTCGACGGGCCCGCGTGGGCGATGCGGCGCAGGCTCGTCGAGCGCGAGTTCAGCGTCGTCGAAGTCGTGCGGGCGACGCTGGACCGGATCGCCGAACGGGACCGCGTCGTGCACTCGTTCCTCACCATCGACACCGAAGGCGCGCTGGCGCGGGCCGAGGAGCTGGACGAGAAGCTCGCGCGCGGCGACCTGCTCGGCCCGCTGTTCGGGATCCCGGTGTCGCTGAAGGACCTCTTCGAAACAGCCGGGCTGCGCACCACCTCGGGTTCGCGGGCGCTCGCCGATTACGTGCCCGACTGGGACTCGGTCCACGCGCAGCGGTTGCGCGAGGCGGACGCGGTGATCGTCGGCAAGACGAACACCCCGGAGTTCGCGGTGTTCACCCGGACCACCAACGACCTGATGCCGGAGACGGTCAACCCCTGGGACCACGGGCGCAGCCCCGGCGGGTCCAGCGGCGGCGCGGCGGCCAGCGTCGCCGCCGGGCTCACCCAGATCGCGATCGGCAGCGACGGCGGTGGCTCGACCCGCATCCCGGCGGCGCTGTGCGGGCTGTTCGGCCTGCAGCCCAGCCAGGGCCTGGTTCCGCACGTGGGCGGGTTGGTGGGCACGCTGCTGTTCTCCTCGGCCGGGCCGATCACCCGCGACGTCCGGGACGCGGCGCTGACCCTGCAGGTGCTGGCCGGTCCCGACGCCCGCGACCCGATGAGCCTGCGCGACGCGCCGGGGGACTACCTGTCCAACCTCGACGACCAGGTGGGCGATCTGCGGTTCGCCTGGCTGGAGCGCTCCGGGCTGATCGACGCCTCGGCCGAGGTCGCGCAGCAGTGCCGCGACGCGGCGCGAGAACTGGTCGCGTTGGGCGCGACGGTCCGGGCAGCGTCCGGGAGCATGCAGGCCGATCGCTGGCGGGACGGTTTCTACCAGATGATGATGTCCGACCGGTACGCCTCCGGAGGTGCCCGGTTCTACGAGGACGTCGACACGCGGGCGCTGCTGACCGATTACGCGCGCACGCACTTCGAACGCGCGGCGAAGATCACCGGCGCGCAGTACTCGCACGCGTTGGAGGAGCGCTTCCACGCGATCCGCGCGTTGGAGGCTCTCTTCGAGGGCGCCGACTTGCTGCTGACCCCGACGGTCGGCATGGTCGCGCCGGAACTCGCGGCGGATCGCAACCGCATCCCGGACGAGGCCCGGCTGCCGTACGTCGCCTACACCTACCTGATCAACTACACCGGATTCACCGCGGCGACCGTGCCCTGCGGGACCGTCGCCGGTTTGCCGGTGGGCTTGCAGGTGATCGGCCGACCGGGCAGCGAAGCCACCGTGCTGCGAGCGTGCCGCACCCTGGAACGGGTGCTACCGCCGATCGTGCCCGCGGCAGCGATGTGAACGACCGAGCAGGAGTGCACAGTGGACAGTTATGACGTGGCAGTGCTCGCCGGTGACGGAGTCGGCCCGGAAGTCACCGGCGAGGCGCTGAAAGTCGTGGCGGCCACCGCGAAGCGGTTCGGCTTCGAGTTCAACACCACGCGGTACGACCTGGGCGCCCAGCACTACCTGGACACCGGTGTGGTGATCGACGATGCGACCATCGAGGAACTGCGTTCGCACCAAGCGATCCTGTTCGGCGCGCTGGGCGACCCGCGGGTGCCGCCGGGCGTCCTGGAACGCGGCCTGATCCTGAAGCTGCGGCGCGAATTCGCGCAGCCGGTGAACCTGCGGCCGGTCCGGCTCTACCCAGGAGTGCCGACGCCGATCCGGGACCTCACCCCGCAGCGCTGCGACCTGGTGATCATCCGGGAGAACACCGAGGGCCTCTACGTCGGCGCGGGATCCACCGTGCACGCCGGAACGCCGCACGCGGTCGCGTTGCAGGAATCGGTGAACACGGTACCGGCGATCACGCAGGTCGTGGACTACTCGTTCCGACTCGCCCGGCAGCGCCGCAAGAAGCTGGCACTGTGCCACAAGACCAACATCCTGGTGCACGCGGGCGCGCTGTGGCAGCAGGTCATCGACGACGTGAGCCGGTCCTACCCCGAGGTGGAGTTGGACTACGTGCACGTCGACGCGATGTGCCAGCACCTGCCGATGACCCCGGAGCGCTTCGACGTGGTGGTCACCGACAACCTCTTCGGCGACATCATCTCCGACCTCGGCGCGACCATCCAGGGCGGACTCGGGGTGGCCTGCAGCGGCAACCTGAACCTCGACGGCACGGCCCCGAGCATGTTCGAGCCGGTGCACGGCTCGGCCCCGGACATCGCGGGCCGCGGCTGGGCGAACCCAGCAGCGGCGGTGCTGTCCGCGGCCCTGTGCCTGGCCACCCTCGGCCAAGCCGAAGCGGCGCTGGTCTGCGAACAGGCCGCGACCTCGGTCCTGGCGGAACTCCCGGCCCTGGCGGGCCCGGCGATGGGAGTGTCCACTTCGGACCTCGGCAGTCGCATGGCGGACCGCGCCACCACGCTAGAAGTCCCAACCACCCCATCGATCATGACAGCGGTCGCCAAGGTGTGATTTTTCCGAGTGAAGGGCACCTTTTACCAACTATGCCGGTAAAAGGTGCCCTTCACTCCTCACCCGACCCGGTGATCGTCGGCAGGTCGCGGCGGCCAGTTCGCCAGGCTGCGGTGGGATTCGAAGCGGCGTCGCCGCCCGCTGATCGGGTCGGTGAATTCCAATGCCTTGGCGAGCAGTTGGAGGGGCGTGGTGAAGTCGTTGGCGGCGCGGGCGCGCACGGTCGGGTAGAGGTCGTCGCCGAGGATCGGGATTCCGAGGCTGTTGAGGTGCACCCGCAGTTGGTGGGTGCGGCCGGTGCGAGGCAGCAGCCGGTAGCGGCCCAGCCTGTCGCGATGCTCGACCAACTCGATGCGGGTCTCGCTGTTCGGCTCGCCCGATTCCTCTTGGGCGGCAAGGACTCCGCGACGCTTCACGATCCGGCTGCGCACCGTGCGCGGCATCGCCAGCTGCGGGTCGAAGCGGGCGATGGCCTCGTATTCCTTGTGCACCAACCGGTCGTGGAACAGGGTTTGGTACGCGCCGCGCCGCTCGGGCTTGAGCACGAACATGACCAGTCCGGCGGTCAACCGGTCCAGCCGGTGTGCCGGACTGAGCCCCGGCAGGTCCAGCTCCCGCCGCAGCCGCACCAGCGCGGTTTCCACGACGTGCCCGCCACGCGGCGTGGTGGCCAGGAAGTGCGGCTTGTCCACGACCAGCAGGTCGTCGTCGTGGTGCACGACATCGAGCGCGAACGGCACCGGTGTTTCGTCGGGCAGGTCGCGGTGGAACCAGACGAACGCACCAGGCGCGAAGGGGGCATCGAGGCCGAGCGGGCCGTCGATCCCGACGATCTGGCCGTCGCGCAGCATGCTCTCGATGCGTTCCGGGGCGAGCTTCGGCAACCGGTCGACGAGGTAGTCCCGGACGATGGCCCAGTGGCCGTCGACGGGCAGTCGCAACCGGACGGGGTCCAGGCCGTGCCGCTGCGGCAGCGGCGAAGTGAGCTTGCGTCGCATCGCCCCACCAGCCTATAGGTCGTTCCAACAGTGGTTCGCGTGGCGGAACCTCAGTCGGACCAGCGCTCAGAGGTGCAGTTTGAAGCCCTCGTGCGAGGCCGCGAAGCCGAGCCGCTGGTAGAAGCGGTGCGCGTCGCTTCGCTGTTTGTCGGAGGTCAGCTGCACGAGCGCGCAGCCACGCCGACGAGCCTCGGCGATCGCCCATTCGCACATCTCGCGGCCCAGGCCGTGGCTGCGGTGCTGCTCGTGGACCCGGACCGCCTCGATCTGCGCTCGCAGCGCGCCGCGCCGCGCCAGTCCGGGGATGAACGTGAGCTGCATGGTCGCGACGATCTCGCCGCCGCTGGTGGTCGCGACGACCAGCAACTGCGCCGGATCGGCGTCGATCGCCGCGAACGCCTGCCGGTAGGGCTGGAGCTCGGCTGCGGACTCCCGCGTCGCGCCCAGCTGATCGGCCGCCAGCAGCTCGACGATCCGCGCGACGTCGGCATCGGTGGCCCGACGCAGCACATAGGTCTCGTCCCCGGCGGACAGCGTCGCCAACGTGCTCACAAATCCTCCACTGTGGAATCCCAGCGCGAACGCATCCGGTAGCCGCACCGCGTGCGGTCGTGCGCTCCGGTTCTTGACATCATCGGCGGGACCCGAGCGGAAGGGAACCCGGATGTCGGAGATCGCGGCTGTCGGCAAGCCGGTGGCGGCGCGGTTGGCGGTGGCCGCGCTGTTCCTGGTCAACGGCGCGAGCTTCGCCAGCGTCGTGCCGCGTTACCCGGAGCTGAAGGACGCGCTGGCCCTGTCCAACGCGGCGCTGGGCACCGCTCTCGCGGCCTTCCCGCTGGGTGCCTTGCTCGCCGGTCTGCTGGCCGGGCCGATCTTGGTCCGGTGGCGTTCGGCGGCGGTCGCGGTGTGGTGTTCCGTGCTGCTGGCCGCGGATCTCGTCGCGATCGCGTCGGCGGGGCAGTGGTGGCAGCTGGCGGGAGCGCTGTTCGTCGCAGGCGCGCTTGACGCGATCGTCGATGTGGCGATGAACGCGCACGGACTGCGGGTGCAACGGCGCTACGGGCGTTCGATCGTGAACTCCTTCCACGGTTTGTGGAGCGTGGGTGCGATCGTCGGTGGCCTGGCCGGGTCGCTTGCCGCCGGAGCCGCGCTGCCGCTGCCGCTGCACCTCGGCGCTGCTGCGGTGGTACTGGCTGCGGTTGCCATCACCACCAGCTGGTTCCTGCTGCCCGGACACGACAGCACCGAACGGGAGGAAAGCCACGGGCCGCGAGCCCGACCGCGAGGTGCGCTGCTGCTCGCACTGCTGGCAGTTGGCGTGTTGTGCGCGGCAAGTGCACTGGTCGAAGACACCGCCGCGTCGTGGGGCGCGGTCTACCTCCGCGACTCGCTGGGGGCAGCTCCGGTGCTGGCTGGTCTGGTGTTCGTCGCGCTGCAAGCAGCGCAGACAGTCGGTCGTCTCACCGGCGATCGGATCGTCAACCGATTCGGCAGCCGGGCGGTGGCTCGCCTCGGCGGAATCTTGGTCGTGGTGGCGGTGGGTGCGGCGCTGCTGTGGCCGTCGATCCCCACCACGGTCATCGGATTCGCGGTGGCGGGCTGGGGCATCGCCACGATCATCCCGGCCGGTTTCCACGCCGCCGACGAGTTGCCCGGCCTGCCCTCCGGCACCGCTCTCGCCGTCGTCGGCTGGATCTACCGGTTCGGTGTGCTGATGGTTCCGCCCGTCGTCGGGTTGCTGGCCGACGCGTTCAGCCTGCGAGCGGGCCTGGTGGTGGTGCCGGTCGCTGGGGTGCTGATCGTGCTGCTGTCGGCACGACTGCCGGGGAAGTGAGCGGCGCGATGCCGTCCAGATCTCGCCAGATCCTGCTCGGCGTTGGACGTGATTCGAACCGGGACCTAATGTCGTTCCCCGTGACCCAGTTCCGGGCCGACCAGCATCGACGAGTCCGCCTACCGGGAGAACATCGGTTGGTTGAGCCGGTTCGGCGCGGCCGGTCTGTCCACCCCAGGCGGCACGGGCGAGTCCTGCTCGCTGACCCCGGCGAAGGTCGAGTCAGTCGACCTCGACGACGCCGATCTGGTCGAGCAGCTTCCCGAATGACCGTCCGGCAACGGCGCACCGACCACGAAGGATGCCAACCAGCATGACCGCGCAGCAGTGCCCGGTGGTGACCGACATGCGGGTCGTGCCCGTCGCCGGGCAGGACAGCATGTTGCTCAACCTCAGCGGAGCGCACGCCCCGTACTTCACCCGCAACCTGGTGATCCTCACCGACTCGGCAGGCCGCACGGGAATCGGTGAGGTGCCCGGCGGGGAACCGATCCGCACCACTGTCGAAGAGTCGCGGGACCTCGTCGTCGGCCGATCGATCGCCCAGTACCGCTCGGTGCTGGGCGCCGTGCGCAACCGCTACGGCGACCGGGATTCCGGCGGGCGCGGCGTGCAGACCTTCGACCTGCGGGTCGCGGTGCACGCCGTCACGGCCCTGGAAGCCGCGCTGCTCGACCTGCTCGGCAAACACCTCGAAGTCCCGGTCGCCGACCTGCTCGGGGAGGGCAGGCAGCGCGACCACGTCCCGGTGCTGGGCTACCTGTTCTTCGTCGGTGATCGCACCAGGACCGACCTGGCGTACCGATCACCAGCGGACGAACCGGTCAACGCCGACGACTGGATGCGGCTGCGCCACGAGGCAGCGCTCACGCCCGAGTCCGTGGTGCGGCTGGCCGAAGCGGCCCGCGACCGCTACGGGTTCCGCGACTTCAAGCTCAAGGGCGGCGTGCTGCCCGGACCGGCCGAGATCGAGGCCGTCACCGCGCTGGCCGAACGGTTCCCGGATGCGCGCATCACCATCGATCCCAACGGTGCGTGGCGGCTGACCGAGGCGATCGAGTTGTGCCGGGGACTGCGCGACGTGCTGGCCTACGCCGAGGATCCGTGCGGTGCGGAGCAGGGCTTCTCCGGGCGGGAGACGATGGCGGAGTTCCGCCGCGCGACGGGACTGCCCACCGCCACCAACATGATCGCCACCGATTGGCGTGAGCTGGGCCACGCGATCCGCGCGGACGCGGTCGACATCCCGCTGGCCGACCCGCACTTCTGGACGATGAGCGGTTCGGTGCGCGTCGCGCAGCTCTGCGACGCGTGGGGCCTGACCTGGGGCTCGCACTCGAACAACCACTTCGATGTGTCGCTGGCGATGTTCACCCACGTCGCAGCCGCCGCGCCCGGCGAGATCACGGCCATCGACACGCACTGGATCTGGCAAGACGGGCAGCGGCTGACCCGCGAACCGCTGGTCATCGCCGATGGCAGGCTGCCGGTGCCCACCGCACCGGGGCTCGGCGTCGAACTGGACATGGACCGCGTGGCGGCGGCGCACGAGCGCTACCAACGGGAAGGGCTCGGTGCTCGCGACGACGCGATGGCCATGCAGTACCTCATTCCGGGCTGGACCTTCGACAGCAAGCGGCCCGCACTGGACCGCAGCTGACGGCGTCAGCCGAGCAGCTTGGCGAGGAACCAACCGATCCGGCTCACCTTGCGGATCCGCGGGTTCCCGGCCACGCCGTGGATCTCCCACAGCTGGCCGCAGACGTCGCAGCGCCACAGGCCGATCTGGTTGATGTCGGGTTCGCAGGGATGGCCTCGGCGCCCTCGTCTCATGCACCGAATAACACCACAACCGACCTGTGCGGTGGTCCGCTTCGGTTCCAGCGGATCGGGTGAAAGCCGTGACTTTCGGCCTTACCCCGCGTGTGCGGGTGCCACGTACCGTCAACGGCGGTTTGTGCGAACGGGGGAGGGAACACGGGTGACGCTGCGCGAATTGGTCGAGCAGATGGAACGGCGTTGGGACGAGCTGATCGTCCTGCGCGCGAGCCCTGACATGTACGGCAGCGAAAGCCTGGACGGCCAGCTCTCCGAGTTGGAACTGTGGCTGCTGCGAATGCACCGGCTGACCGCCGGGACGGCCGCATGACGCACACGTTGATCACCAACGGGGTCCGGATCAGCTACTTCTAGCGCATGATCCGTCGGCGGGCACGAGTTTGCTGAGCAGCCGGTGCAATTCGCTGCGTTCGGCAGGGCTGAGCCGATCGAGCAGGTCGACGTCCACCGCGTCGGCGATCGGAGCCACGGCGCGCAGCTCGGCATTGCCGCGGTCGGTGAGTCGCAGCAGACGGCGGCGCCGGTCGGCGTCATCGACGCTGCGCTGGACCAGCCCGCGTTGCTCCATGCGCAGCAGCACGGATGCGAGGGTCGCCTTGTCGATGGCCGCGCGCTGACCCAGCTGGGCCTGCTCGATACCGGGGTTCGCCCGGATCGCGGTCAGCACCGCGTACTGCGGTTTGGTCAGGTGCGGCAGGCGTGCCTGCCAGTTCGCGGTGTGCTCCTGCATGGCGCGGCGCATGAGGTGGAAAACGGCTTGGTCCAACTCCACGGCGGCGTCACATCCATCGAGATCGGCAACTGTGGTGCTGGCATCCTAGTGCAACCGGACTAGTGCGATAGGGCTAAATCCGGCGCCCGGATAGCGCGGAACGCACACCGACCGAGGGCCTGTCGTCCGACGGGCCTCATTTGCCCTTTTGGTCCACGCAGGTGCAGGGGTCCTGGCAGGCGTGGTTGAGGCCGGGTAGCGGGTAGGTGGCGACCTTCCTCGCGCGGTCGATCGTGAACCAGGCCAGCGCCCCGCCAATCGCGCACACCACGGCCGAGACCAGCATCGCCTGGCCGAAGCCGGGGCCGAGCGGCGCACCCGCGCCGGTGTTGGACAGCCCGGCGAGCACCGGGAGCACCGCGACCGACACAAGCCCCGCCAAGCGGGACACCGCGTTGTTCACGCCGGAGGCGAGTCCGCCGTTGTCGACGCTGACCGAGGCGAGCACGGCCGAGGTCAACGGCGCCACAGTGATCGCCAGGCCGAGCCCGAACACCAGTACGCCGGGCAGCACACCGGTCACGTAGGTGCTGCCCGGCACTGCCCACGTCAGCAAGGTCAGCCCGACCGCGCAGACGATCGGTCCGATCGTCATCGGCAGGCGCGGACCGGTGCGTTGCGCGATCGCACCCATGCGGCCGGACAACAGCAGCATGACGATCGTGATGGGCAGCGTCGCGATGCCCGTGGTGAGGGCGTCGTAGCCCAACGACTGCTGCAACTGCAACGACAACAGGAACAACGCCCCGCCCAGCGCCGCGTACACCGTGAAGGTCGTCAGGTTCGCGCCGGTGAACTGCGCGGAGCGGAACAGCGACAACGGCAGCAACGGGTTCGGGTGGCGCAGCTCGATCAGCGGGAAGGCCACCAGCGCCGCGGCGCCTACCACGGCCGCCGCCACGGTGAGCGCGGTCCACCCCTTCGTCGGAGCTTCGATCAGGGCGAACACCGCCCCGGCCAGGCCGACGGTCACGGCGACCGCGCCGGGAATGTCCAATCGTCCGGTGGCGGTCGGGTTGCGGGTTTCCGGCACGTGCCGCAGCGCGAACAGAGCCCCCGCGGCGATGGGCAAATTGATGAAGAAGACCCAGCGCCAGGACGCCGCGTCCACCAGCCACCCACCGACGAACGGTCCGACCGCCGAACACACACCGGTCAACCCGGCCCAGCGGCCGACCGCCTCGCCGCGGTCCTCGTGCTCGATGGCCGAGTTGATCAACGCCAGGCTGCCGGGCACCAGCAATGCCCCACCGACGCCCTGCAACAGGCGCGCGACGATCAGCGCCTCACCGGTGGGTGCGAGGCCGCAACCCAGCGATGCCACGGTGAACAGCACCAGGCCGATCGTGTACACCCGGCGGCGGCCGTAGCGGTCCCCGAGCGCACCGCCGAGCAGCAGCAGCGCGCTGAGCGTGAGCAGGTAGGCGTCCAGCACCCACTGCAGGATGCTCAGGTCTCCGCCGACCTCGCGGCCGATGGCGGGCAGCGCAACGTTGACGACCGAACCGTCGAGGAACGCCACTCCGGAACCGAGGATGGTGGCGACGAGGATCCAGCGCCCCGAATCCGAACGCAGTGCGACAGCAACGGCCATCGTCCGACCATAGATCGGGCGTTGCGACCCCGCCTACGGTTCCCCCAGCCGCGGGCCCGGCGCGAATTCCACCGGCAAGTGCTTGATCCCATTGATGAAGTTCGACACCAGGTGCTCGACCGGACCGGCCACCCGCAGGTCGCGCATCCGCCAGAGCGCCTCGCGGTAGAACGCCCGCAATTGCAGCCGGGCGAAATGCGCGCCCAGGCAGACGTGCGGGCCGTTGCCGAACGCGATGTGGTCGTTGGGCGCTCGCCGGATGTCGAAGCGGTGCGGCTCGGGGAACTGCCGTTCGTCGAAGTGCGCTGAGCAGTGGAACACCACGACCTTGTCCCCGGCGCTGATGCGCTGTCCGCGCAGTTCGGTGTCGGTGGTCGCGGTGCGCCGGAAGCTGAGCACCGGCGGGTGCAAGCGCAGTGCTTCCTCCACGGCCCGGTCCAGCAGATCCGGATGGTCCAGCAGCAGCCGCAGTTGGCCGGGATGTTCGGCGAACGCGAGCATCCCGCCTGGCAGCGCGCTGCGCACCGTGTCGTTGCCCGCCACCGAAAGCAGGAAGAAGAACATCTCCAGTTCGGCGTCGGCGAGCCCGCGCCCGTCCAGTTCGGCGGTGGCCAGCGCGGTCATCACGTCGTCGGCCGGATTGCGGCGCTTGAACGCGGCGAGGTCCTGGGCGAAGGCGAACATGTCGGCCAGCATCGCCGGGGAGCGCGGGTTGACCGGCTTGCCGTCCGGTCCCATGGTGACCGCGGCGTGCTCCGGATCCTGGTAGCCGATCACCCGGTTCGTCCACTCCAGCAGCATCCGGCGATCCGACTCCGGCACGCCGAGCAGATCGGCGAGGTTGCGCAGCGGGTAGTCGTCGGTGACCTCGACCGGCAGGTCGCACGCCCCGCGCTCGATGACCTCGTCGACCAGCAGCCGGGCCCGCTCGGCCACTGCGGCTCGGAACCGGTCGACGCGCCGGGGTGTGAAGGCGCGGCTGACGAGGCGGCGCAACCGCCCGTGCTCCGGCGGGTCGAGGTTGAGCATCATGCTGCGGATGAACGGCAGATCAGCCGGGTCGGGATCGCGGATCTGGGTCGCGCCCAGCCAGGACGAGTAGACCTCGGCGGACTTCAGCACCGCGACGACGTCGGAATACCTGGTGACGGCCCAGAAGCCCGGTCCGGCTGGCCAGTCGCCGATCTGGCGCTCCCGCTGTCGGCTCACCGGTGCGTGCCGCCGCAACCAGGCGAAGTCCTCGTGCGGTACGCCAGCGGCGTACCTGCGCGGGTCGAAGACGTCCGGGACGTGGGCGGGCGCTGCCATCGCGACTCCTCTACCGGTGCCGGTGCGGATCCACTCTGGCCGGGTCACCGATCCCCGTCAACGCCCACACCATGTCCACAGTGGATTATCCGGCGGCGGGCACGGCGAGTCCTTCGGCGGGCAGGTCGGAGGCCGTGGCGTCCGGGGCGTAGCGGCGCAGCATGTCCAGGCCGAGCTGGGCGCGGCGCACCCGTTCGCGGCCCAGCGCCACCGCGGTCGGGGTCAGGTGGCTGCCGCTGGGGTAGATGTTCGGGGCGTTGCGCAGCCCGAACTTGACGTACACCGGGGCGGCGACTCGCACGATGTCGGCGATTTCGAAGTGCCGGACGAAACCGCCCATGTCGTCGGGGGCTTCAACGTAGATGTCCAGCGGCAGGTCGGTCGCGGCGCGGATGGCGGCCAGCTGTCCGATGCTCAGGTCGGTGGGCACGTTGTAGGTGTCGGCGCCGAGTTCCTCGGCGATGCGCACCGAGGCGGGGTTCGCCAGTCCCATTTGGACACTGATCTTGAACTGCATGTCCGGCGGCAGATCACCGGCAGTCCGCATCGCCGAGGCGACCTTGAGCACGCCCAGATCGGTGACCAGCACGCTGCGGATGCCCGCGTCGGCGGTGCGGCGGATGTCTTCCAGCACGTGCACCAGTTGTTCGGCGCCGCGCGCCTGGGCGGCCACCGCGCCCCCGGCCGAGGCGGTGGCCATCGGGCTGGTGTCCCACCCGGCCAGCGGTCGGGCGAACAGGCTCAGCTCGATCGAGCGCCCAGCCGCCGTGCTCGCCATGGCGTCCAACTCGTCGTCGGTGAGCAGCATGCCGCCGCTGCCCTGGGAAATGCGGTGCACGAGCACCTGCCGCGCGTCCGCCTCGGCGAGCACCGCATCGAGCACCTCGGGTCCTTCGGTGCTGGGGATCTCCACCCGGTACTGCGCGCCGTCGGGGAACCGCTTGGTGCTGGTGATCGGGGCGTCCTCGGCGGGCAATCCTTGGGACCGCAGGAATTCACGTGTCTGGCGCACCAATCGCTCCGTTCGATATTCCGAACAATGTTCGTTCGATCGTATGGCGAGCTGGATCGAGTGGTCAAGCGGCCAGTTCCGAGATGGCCGGTATCGGATACGATGTTCGAAATATCGGTCAAACAACGGACCTCCGATGTGTGACAGGGGAGGAGCGCGGTGGCACGAGCGGTACCTGCCGTGGAACGGGCCTTCGACGTCCTGGAGCTGTTCCTGGACAGCCACGAGCTCAGCGCGCCGGAGATCACCGCGCAGCTGGGCCTGCCGCGCACCACGGTGCACGAACTGGTCGGCACGCTGAGCGAGCGCGGCTACCTGATGCCCGCCGGTCGGGGCAGCAACCGGTTCCGGTTGGGAGTGCGCGGCTTCCAGCTCGGCGCGGCGTACGCCGAACGGCTCGACCTCGCCCGCGAGGGGCAGCTGGTGGCCGAGGAAATCGCCGAGCGCTGCCAGGAAACGGTGCACGTCGGGGTCCGCGACGGCGCCGACGTGCTTTACGTGGCCAAGGTCGACAGCAGCCACCCGGTGCGAATGGTCTCGGCAGTGGGACGGCGGTTGCCCGCGCACTGCACCGCGCTGGGCAAGGCACTGCTGGCGGCGCTGCCGCGCGCCGAGGTCGACGAGCTCTACAGCAACCTCCGCCTGGACGCGATGACCGAGCAGAGCATCACCAGCCGGAAGGCGTTGCGCCGCGAACTCGACGCGATCGCCAAGGACGGGGTGGCTCGCGAGTACTGCGAGTCCAACGAATCGGTGGCCTGCGTGGCCGCTCCAGTGCGCGACCAGTCCGGCCAGGTAGTCGCGGCGATGAGCATCTCGGTGCCGATCCTGCGCTGGAACGACGAGACCGAGACCGCGCTGCGCGAACTCGTCCGGGAGGGCGCGGCCACCCTGTCGGAACGGCTGGGCCACCCGCGGTCCTGACGCCGACGGTGATCGGCGGACGGCAACGCCCGCAGGGGGCGGCTACGCGAGCCAATCCGCACCCTTTCAGCGCCTGCCTTCGATCTTGTTTTTGAAGTGGCGCAGCCGCTTGGCCCACCTACGCAGCTGGCACCGCTGCGGGTTCTCAGAGGTCGTCTCGCGAGGACAACCCCGACGTGGTGAATTGGACATTCATGATGTCGGGGATCCCACAGCGAGACGGCGTCTGAGGTTCCGCCACCCGCACCGCAGCGCAAAACGAGTTTGGAAACAGGTTCGTCAGTGGCGGACGATCACCACCGGGCAGTTGGCGTGCTGCGCGCACCGCTGGCTCACCGAGCCCAGCAACGCGCCGTAGAAGCTGCCGTGCCCGCGGCTGCCGACCACCAGCAGGTCCGCGTCCGCGGCGGCGTCCAGCAATGCCTGGGCCGCGTGCGCGTGCGTGAGCTCGCGCTGGATCGGCACGGCCGGACCCGGCTCCAGCTCGATCTCGTCGACGGTGTCGTCGAGGCTCTTCTGCGCGGCCTGCTCGAAGTCGTCCGGCGGCATCGGACCGCCTTCCCAGCTGTAGAACGCGGGGAACTCCCAGGACGTGACCGCCTGCACCACAGCACCGGTCAGCGCGGCCTGCTTGAGCGCCCACCGCAGCGCGCACTTGGACGATTCCGAACCGTCCACCCCGACGACGATCTTCTTCTGGGTACCGCTGTTCATGGCGCCAGCCTCCGATTCCGCGTCCGCTGCGGCGCGGTCAGCCGCGGGCCTGTTCGACGAGCTTGTCGGACAGTTCGCGCAGCTGGGCCCTCGCCTGCTCGTCGTAGGTCTGCTCAAGTGCCCGGCATGCGCGGATTCCATGGAAGTACTCACCGGTGACCTCGTCCAGTCCCGGATCCGCGACCAAGTGCATCGTCGCCTCGACGCCCTCGGCCACCGTGCCGACCGGGGTCACACCGGCCTCGCGGACCATCGCCGTGTTCATGTACGTCGCCGGGTGCAGCGCGTTCACCGTCACCCCGCCGCCGCGCAGCCGCGCGGCGAGGTCGAAGGTGAACATGATCTGCGCGAGCTTGCTCTGCGCGTACGCCCGGCTACCGATGTAGTTCCTGGTCAGCATCGGATCGTCGAAGTCGATCGGGTGCTGACCGGCCGAGGCGACGTTGACCACCCGCGCCGGGGCCGAGGCGATCAGCAGCGATTGCAGCAGTCGGGTGAGGTGGTAACCGGCCAGGTAGTTCACCGCGAACCGCAGCTCGATGCCGTCCCGGCTCTCGGCGCGGCCGCTGCCCGGCGGCCCGGAGCCGATACCGGCGTTGTTCACCAGCACGTCGAGCCGGTCGCAGCGCAACCGGACGTCGTTGGCCAACTGCTCGACCTGCCGCAGTTCGGCGAGGTCCGCGATCAGCACGTCGAGCCGGTCCGAGCCGGTGGCTGCCGCGATCTCCGTCCGCGCGCGCTCCGCGCGCTCCGCATCGCGCCCGTGGATCAGGACTCGAAAGCCGGACCGCGCGAGGCGCCCGGCCAGGGCCCGGCCGAGCCCGCTGGTCGCGCCGGTGACGAGAACGGTTCGCTCGTTGGGTGTGCGCACGGCTGGCTCCGAATCTTCGGGTGGTGGTCACGTCCAGTGTGCGGACGGGCGTCGGAAGTTGTCATCCGCGCGTCCGCGTCGTGGGTGGCTAGCCCGACCTGGGTACCACGAAAGCGTTGTGCCGCAGGCAATCCATTGAGGACAGCGGGACGATTGGCACTGAACGTGCAGTCCTTACCCAGGTGGGTGCTTGTAACTCAGCGTAACGCGCGCTACACCTGGGGATGGTGTGGTCAACCACCACATCGAAACCCGCCGAGGGAGCGACCATGACGACCAACGAGGAGAGCTCCACCGGACGCTATCTGGTGCTGCTGGAAGACGATTCGACCATCATCGGGACCCGCGAGTTGACCCGGCTCACGGGCATCCACTGCGCGAACACCGCTGATGCCGCAGGCGCGGCGCCGGGGGAGTTGTTCCGCACAGCTGGTGGAATCGTGCTGAACGAACTGGGCATCGCGTTGATAAACGCCGGGCCCGACCAGGCGTCCGCCCTGGAACGCGCGGCGCGGGAAACCGGTCCGATCGCGGCGTTCGAACCGGAGCGGCGGGTGTTCGCCATCGGTGCGGCACCGACCGCGGCCGACGGCGAATTCACCTGGGGTCTGCAGGCGGTGCGCGCCGACCAGACCCAACCAACCGGCCGAGGTGTCCGGGTGGCCGTGCTGGACACCGGCGTCGACCTCAAACACCCCGACCTCGCCGACCGCGACATCGTCACCGGTTCCTTCGTGGATGGCCAGGAGGTGCAGGACGGCCACGGGCACGGCACGCACGTGATCGGTACCTCCTGCGGACCGCGCAGCTCCCAGGCCGGTCCCGGCTACGGCATCGCCTCGGAAGCCAGCATCTACGCGGGCAAGGTGCTCGATGACGAAGGCGCCGGAACCGACAGCGGCATCCTTTCGGGCATCCAGTGGGCCATCTCCAACAACTGCGCCGTCGTGTCGATGTCGCTGGGTGCGCCCGCGCAGGCAGGCGAGCCGTTCTCGGCGGCCTTCGAGCGGGTCGCGCAGCGCGCGATGGAGCGCGGCACGCTGATCATCGCGGCGGCCGGTAACGAGAGCCAGCGCTCCAGCGGGGTGATCGCGCCGGTCGGGCACCCGGCGAACTGCCCGTCCATCATGGCCGTCGGCGCGGTCGACCCGCAGATCCAGGTCGCCGACTTCTCCAGCGGGACGGTGGACGAAATCGGCCAGGTGGACTTCGTGGGTCCAGGCGTCGACGTCTACTCCAGCTGGCCGGGCGCGGAGCGCTACCGCAAGCTCAGCGGCACCAGCATGGCCACGCCGCACGTCTCCGGTGTCGCGGCGCTGTACGCCCAGCAGCACGCGGAGCGCGCCTGGGGGCTGTGGGCCCGGATGTCGTCGGCCGCGCGCCGTTTGACCCTGCCAGCCACCGATGTCGGCGCGGGTCTGGTTCAGGCGCCGTAGCCCTTCGAAGGTCGCCGCGCGGTCACTCGTGGTCCTCGATGGCTTGCGCGGCGACCTTCGCGCTCCTGCCGAGATCTTCGGCAGCGGCGGCGGCCTGGTCGAGTGCGATCTGCACCTCCGACGGCTCGGCCACGTCCGGTGACGCGTAGGCGCTGGCCAGGATGTCCAGTTGCCGGGCGAGTCGAGCGCCAGCAGCGGTGACGATCAGCAACGCCTCCCGTGCCGCGCTGATTTCGGCAGGCGAAATCGACAGGCTGCGTGCGCTGCTCTCCAGCTTCCGCCCCGCCCGCGCGATCGCCTCGGCACTCGCGTTGACGTCCTGCCAGCGCGAGGGCGTTCCGCTTTCCATCTAGTCGCCCCCCACAAGCGCCGGGCTTCGGCGCTCTCCGCAGTTTCCGCCCCGACCGGCCGTATGTGAAACCCGGACCGCGGGTTTCACCCGCCGAACGGGCGCACTGCGTTCGTTGGCTACCCAGAACGAGGACGCGGTATTCGTCGCGGTCAGATCCGCTTCAGGACGCGCTCCAGTTCTGCTTTCGTCATCTTCGAGCGGCCCTTGATGTCGGCGCGCTGCGCATCCGCGTAGAGCTGGCGCTTGGTGCGACCGCCAGAGCCCGACCGCCTGCCGGAGCGCAGTCCGCCGCGGCGCTGCGGTGGGATGTCCTGGGTGGCAGTGCGGCTGCGCTGCCGTGATTCACCGCGCTGTGCGCGGTTCTTGTTGACCGTCCGAGCGGCGATCTCCGCGGCGCGCTCCAAGCTGCTACCGTGCTCCAACGCCTGGTTCTTGATGTGCTCGTACTGCCGTTCCTCCTGCTCCGTCCAGCTCTGCTGCGGCACCTCGATCACCTCGCTCCCTGGACATGAGGCCACGACGTGCACCGCGTACCCGATGCGCATGGCTGTCACACGTGGGTGCGGAGGCGGGCGGCGATCACCGCGCCGACCGCTGCGATCGCGACGCCCAGGCGGCGCGAGCTGGGAACCGCGAGCCGCTGCCGGAACACGTCGTAGCCAGACTCGACGATGCGGTCCAAGATCTCGCCGTACAGCGTGAACGCGGTGGCCACGCACGGGCGCGACCAGGGAGCGAGCAGCGCGATGCCGGGCTGCGCGGCCCGGTAGCTCGCGCGGGTGCGCGCGACCTGGTCGGCCAGCGCTTGGCGCACCCGGCGGTCCGGGCGGCCGGTGCGCCTGCACCAGATCAGCCGGTCCCGGTCGACGCCGAACACGGCCAACTCCTCCATCGGCAGGTAGACCCGGCCGCGATCGAGGTCTTCGCCGACATCGCGCAGGAAGTTCGTCAACTGGAACGCGCCGCCCAGGGCCGCTGCGTAGGGCTCGGCCTCGGCGGTCGGGCACACCGTGCCGAGCACCGGGAGCAGTTGGAGTCCGATCACGGCCGCCGATCCGTGGATATAGGCATCCAGTGCCGCGCGGGTCGGGTAGTCGTGGACGGTCAGGTCCATTCGCATCGAGGCCATGAAATCGGTGAACAACGCGGGATCGATGCGGTGCCGCGCGACCGTGTCGACGAGGGCGGCCAGGATCGGGTGATCGCTGTGCCCGGCGCGCAGGCCCGCGCGGAGCTTGCGGTCCAGTTGGTCCACCGCCTGCTGCCGGTCCCGCACCGTGCACTGCTGGTCGGTGTCGTCGACGATGTCGTCGACCCAGCGTGCGAAGCCGTACAGGGCGTGCACCGAAGGCCGCTGCGCCGCGGTCAGCAGGCGGGTCGCCAGGAAGTAGGTGCGCCCGTGCGCGGCGTTCAGCGCTCGGCACCGCTGGTATGCGGCGCGCAGGTGCGGCTGGACGCCCGCGGCGTCGAGCTCGCGGCGCGACGTCGCCTGCGACCTGGGGCCCGTGTGCATACCAGGAATCTCAGCACACGGAGTGCGCGAGCGTGCGCACGGTAGTGGCCCGCGGTGAACCCGGTCACTGCCTGCGGAGTCCTATTAGGACGGTTCAGCTCAGGCCGCTCTCGGTGAGGGCCTCGTCGAGGCCGTCCAGCAACACGACGCCGAGGGTGTTGGCCACCGAGCCGGTGGCCAGTTCGCTGCGCAGGCGGTAGGCGAGCAGGCGCACCCGCCGCCGGTCCGGGCGGTCCTGCCGGGCCGCTTCGCACAGCCGCCGGGCGGTCAGTTCGATCTCGACGGTGTCGCCGTAGCGGGCGTGCACCGTGGGCAGCGCGAGCAGCACCACTTTCGCCACGCGCGTCAACCCGCTCAAATCCAGCACCTCAGCCGGTCCGGGCTGGGCGGGCACCACCGGTTCCGGTGGCTGCTCGTCGAGCACCGCGACCGCTTGCGCACGCGACCAGGAGCCGAGGTCGCCGTCGTGTCGGCCAGCGCAGATCAAGCCGGACCCGGTCAGCCCGGCGCGGGCGGGCGTGCCCTGCTGGCCGATGCCGCTGGTGGCGATCAGTTCGTGCTCGCGCAGCGTCTGCAGCACGCTGGCGAGTTCGGCCCACGAGGGCTGCAGCGCGGTGGCCTCGACCGCTGGGCTGTCGAAGAAGTCCGCCACCTCCGGGCGGAAGCGGTTGTCCTCGTAGAGGTACCGGAGAAAGGCGCGAGCTATCGACTCAAGCCTTGGCACAGTCGCCTCCAGAATGCTCGTCCACGGTTCAGGGCGAGAGGGAGGGCGGACCTTGGATTCTGCTGAAGACCGCAGAACTAACCGGCGCGACGGCCGGTGCCTGATGTGCTACCGCTGTCCCCAGTTCAGCGGATCCGCCTTGCGGCCGCCGGGTCCCGGGCGGCCACATCGCAGCAGCGTAAGCGCAGTGCTGGTGAGATCGCAGGGGTCTTTTGTCACCCACAAGCTGAGGATTTCTCAGTTGTGGCGGAACAGTCCACTGTGCTCAGGCGCAAGGGTCCGGCTCGCTGTGCGCCACGCCACGCGGGCGGTGGCTGACGGGACCGTCGGCCGCGACCCACATCCCTGGTCGCCGGCCGACGGTCTGCCGCACGTGGAACCCCCGCTGTTTTCCGCGCGCGTCGCGGGCGCTCCAGAACACCCGCCTCAACCGAGACCTGGATGGGCGGTGGATATGACGGAAGATCCGGAGAATCAACCGGTCTGATTGCCGCGGGTGGTGCGCAGTCCGTCGAAAGCGATCTTGGTCACCGCGTCGGCGATCTCCGCGGCCCGCAAGCCGCGGCTCGGCTTGTACCACTCGATGATCGAGTTGACCATGCCGAACAGCAGCCTGCTGGTCAGCGCCGGATCGACGTCCGGCCGGATGCTGCCTTCCCCTTCGGCCTGCTTGACCAGTTCGCTGACCACCTGGTCGAACTCGCGCCGCCGGGCCAGCGCCTGCCGCTCGACCTTGGTGTTGCCCCGCACCCGCAGCAACAGCGTGACGAACGGCAATTCGGCCACCAGCACTTCGATGCTGCGCCGGACCACGTGTTCGAGCCGGTCGATGGCCCGGCCGGTGGTCGACGCCTCTTCCTCGGTGACGGCGAACAGCGCGTCCAGCGCGCGGTTGACGCTCAACCGCAGCAGTTCGTCCTTGCTGGCGACGTGGTAGTAGATCGCCGACTTGGTGATGCCCAGCCGCTGGGCGAGGTCCTCCATGCTGGTGCCCTCGTAGCCGCGCTCGTTGAACACCCGGACGGTGACGTCCAGCAGTCGGCCGAGGTCGTACCCCGGCCGACCTCGGCGGTTCGAGCGTCCAACGTTCGCAGCCATGGCCTGCAGTATTTCAGCCGTGCGGGCTGGGATCGCGTTGGTCGTCGATTCGGCGCAGCTTGCCGACGGAGCGTTCCAGGGTGTCCGGGTCCAGCACGCTCACCTCCGCGCTGATGCCGACGCCTTCCTTGATCGCGCGCACCAGTTCGGCTTCGGCCGGGTCGCGGCGGTCGCTGGGGCAGTCGGTGCGGGCCTCCACTCGCACGGTCATCTCGTCCAACCGGCCGTTCCTGGTGAGCAGTAGTTGGAAGTGCGGCGACAGCCCTTCGGTGCGCAGCACCAGCTCCTCGATCTGGGTGGGGTAGACGTTGACGCCGCGCAGGATGATCATGTCGTCGGTGCGCCCGGTGATCCTGGTCATCCGCCGCATCGGCCGGGCGGTACCGGGCAGCAGCCGGGTCAGGTCTCGGGTGCGGTAGCGGATGACCGGCATCGCCTGCTTGGTCAGCGAGGTCAACACCAGCTCGCCTTCGACGCCGTCGGGCAGCACCTCCCCGGTGCCCGGCTCGATCACCTCGGGGTAGAAGTGGTCCTCCCAGATGTGCAGTCCGTCCTTGGTCTCCGCGCACTCGTTGGCCACTCCGGGACCCATCACCTCGGACAGGCCGTAGATGTCGACCGCGTCGATGTCCAACCGCTGCTCGATCTCCTGGCGCATCTGCTCGGTCCACGGTTCGGCGCCGAGGATGCCGATGCGCAGCGAGGTGGTGCGCGGGTCGACGCCCTGGCGTTCGAACTCGTCGATCAGGGTGAGCAGGTAGGACGGGGTGACCATGATGATCTCGGGGCGGAAGTCCTGGATGATCTGCACCTGCCGGGCGGTCATGCCGCCGGAGGCGGGGATGACGGTGCAGCCCAGCCGCTCGGCCCCGTAGTGCGCGCCGAGCCCGCCGGTGAACAGCCCGTAGCCGTAGGAGACGTGCACCTTGTGGCCCGGCCGCCCGCCCGCGGCGCGGATGGAACGCGCCATCAGGTCGGCCCAGGCGTCCAGGTCCCGCTCGGTGTAGCCGACCACGGTCGGCTTGCCGGTGGTGCCGCTGGAGGCGTGCAGGCGGCGAACCTGCTCCATCGGCACCGCGAACGTGCCGAACGGGTAGTTCTCCCGGAGGTCCTGCTTGGTGGTGTGCGGGAACTTCGCCAGGTCGGCCAGGCTCCGGCAGTCCTCGGGTCGCACACCCGCCGCATCGAACTTGTGGCGGTACAGCGGCACGTGGTCGTAGGCGTGGTGCAGGGTCCACCGCAGGCGTTCCAGTTGCACGGCGGCGAGCTCGTCGGCGGAGTACCGCTCGGCGGGGTCGAGTTCGGCCGGATCCGGCGCCGCTGCGAGCCGACGCGGCGAGGTCACCCCTGTCATGGTTTGGCTCCCTCGGTGTTGAGCGATCGGCTGTGGCCCCGGAACTCGGCGATCAATTGGTCGCCGCAGTGCACCGAGACGTCGTAGATCCCGCTGCGGCCGAACTGGGACCGCTGCTCGGCGCGCGCGATGAGCAGGTCGCCGCGCCGGGCGGGGCGGATGAAGGTGATGTCCGCGCGGGCCGCGACGGTCGTCGGGCCGTGGCTGTTGCAGGCGCAGGCGAAGGCCGTGTCGGCCAGCAGGAAGAGGTAGCCGCCGTGGGCGATCCCGTGACCGTTGACCATCGCCTCGGTGATCCGCATCCGGGCGCTGGCGTGCCCGCTGCCGGTCTCGACGAGCTCGATGCCCAGTGCCTGGGAAGCGCGGTCGTCGTCGAACATGGCCTGGGCCGGGTTGCGCGTCGTCGCGCCGGGCTCCTGCACTTGGTCCACCGCCTCGAAACTGAACGAGTAGTCGGTAATCAATACCGCGCCGCCGGGTGCTGTCAAGGGTCTCCAGCAGGGCGTTCGAACTGGCTCGGTACAGCCGAATTTTGCCGCATCGGGTGGTGTTCGGAACTCCTCGCGAGTGCTACATTTTCGAACGAATGGTCAGTTAAAGAATCCGGTCGGAGGAGGTCGGGTTGGATGGTGGCCCTGCGGAGCTACGTCAACGGTGACTGGCACGCGCCATCGGACGACGGGGTCCCGCTGCACGATGCGGTGACCGGTGCGGAGGTCGCGCGGATTTCCTCGGCCGGGATCGACATGGCTGCGGTGCTGGCGCACGGGCGCGACCGGGGCGGCCCCGCGTTGGCGGAGCTGACCTTCCACCAGCGGGCCGCGCTGTTGAAGAGCCTCGCGTCGTACCTGCGGGAGCACCGCGGGGAGCTGTACGCGCTGTCCGCGCGGACCGGCGCGACGCTCGCCGATTCCAAGTTCGACATCGACGGCGGCATCGGAGTGCTGTTCGGCTACTCCAGCAAGGGACGGCGGGAGCTGCCCGACGGCACCGTGTACATCGACGGTGGGGTCGAGCCGTTGAGCAAGGGCGGCACGTTCGTCGGCCAGCACGTCTGCACGCCGCTGCAGGGCGTCGCGGTGCAGATCAACGCGTTCAACTTCCCGGTCTGGGGGCCGCTGGAGAAGTTCGCGCCCGCTTTCCTGGCCGGGGTGCCCAGCCTGATCAAACCGGCCAGCCAGACCGCGTACCTCACACACCGGTTGGTCGAGCTGGTGGTTTCCTCCGGCTTGCTGCCGCCGGGCTCGCTCCAGCTGATCTGCGGTGGCGTGGGTGATCTGTTCGAGCACCTGACCGACCAGGACCTGGTGTCGTTCACCGGCTCGGCGTCCACCGGCCAGCGGCTGCGCAACCACCCCGTGGTGGCGGCGAATTCGGTCCGGTTCAACGCCGAGGCCGATTCGCTGAACTGCTCGATCCTGGGGCCGGATGCCGCGCCGGGCACCGACGAGTTCGACCTGTTCGTCAAGCAGTTGGTCACCGAGATGACGGTCAAGGCCGGGCAGAAGTGCACCGCGATCCGGCGCGCGCTGGTACCGGCGAACCGGATCGACGACGTGGTCGCGGCGACCGGGGCGCGGCTGGCCGAGGTGGTCGTCGGCAACCCGGCTTCGGCGGAGGTGCGGATGGGTGCGCTGGCCAGCGTGGAGCAGCGCGAAGAGGTCCGACGGTCGCTGAAAGCGCTGCTGGAGGCCGGGCGGCTGGTGCACGGCGATCCCGACCGGGTCGAGGTCGTCGACGCCGATCCGGAGCGCGGAGCCTTCCTGTCGCCGCTGCTGGTGCGCTGCGACGACCCGGACCAGCCGCAGCCGCACGAGGTCGAGGCATTCGGTCCGGTCAGCACCGTGCTGCCGTACGAAACCACGGCACAGGCCGTCGAGTTGGCGCGACGTGGCAAGGGCAGCTTGGTCGGTTCCGTGGTGACCGCAGACGCGACGTTCGCGCGCGAGGTGGTGCTGGGCGCGGCGTCGCGGCACGGCCGGATGCTGGTGCTCAACGGGGACAACGCGGCGGAGAACACCGGGCACGGCTCGCCGTTGCCCGCGCTGGTCCACGGTGGACCGGGACGAGCCGGTGGCGGCGAGGAGATGGGTGGCGTGCGCGGGGTGCTGCACCACATGCAGCGGACCGCGGTGCAGGCCGACCCCGCGACGCTGACCGCGATCACCGGCCAGTGGGTGGCCGGAACTCCGCGCAACATCACCGAAGCGCACCCGTTCCGCAAGTACCTGGACGAACTGCGCGTGGGCGACACGGTCGTCGCCGGGCCCCGCACGGTGACGTTGGCGGACGTCGAGCACTTCGGCGAGTTCACCGGCGACACCTTCTACGCGCACACCGACGAGGAAGCGGCGAAGGCGAACCCGTTCTTCGACGGCCGCGTCGCGCACGGCTACCTGGTGGTGTCGTTCGCCGCCGGGCTGTTCGTCGATCCGGATCCGGGCCCGGTGCTGGCCAACTACGGGTTGGAGAACCTCCGGTTCCTCACCCCCACCTATCCCGGCGACGAGATCACCGTGACGATGACCGCGAAGCAGATCACGCCGCGGGTGGGCGCCGAGCACGGTGAGGTGCGCTGGGACGTCGACGTGACCAACCAGGACGGCGCCTCGGTGGCCAAGTACGACGTGCTCACGCTGGTGGCCAAGCGGCTGGAGACGCGGGGGTGACGATGACGACCACGGCTGGCCGGTTGGACGACGCCGAGTTGCAGCGGCACTTCGACGACCGGATCACCCACGACCAGCGCATCGAACCGCGGGACTGGATGCCCGAGGGCTACCGCCGGACGCTGGTCCGGCAGATCGCCCAGCACGCGCACTCCGAGATCATCGGCATGCAGCCGGAGGGCAACTGGCTGGGCCGGGCCCCGAGCCTGCGGCGCAAGGCGATCCTGCTGGCCAAGGTGCAGGACGAGGCCGGGCATGGGCTCTACCTGTACTCGGCGGCCGAAACGCTCGGCGCGGACCGCGCCGAGTTGACCGACAAGCTCATCACCCGGCAGCAGAAGTACTCGTCGATCTTCAACTACCCGACGCTGACCTTCGCCGACATCGGCGTCATCGGATGGTTGGTGGACGGGGCGGCGATCTGCAACCAGGTGCCGTTGTGCCGCAGTTCGTTCGGGCCCTACGCGCGGGCCATGGTGCGGATCTGCAAGGAGGAGTCGTTCCACCAGCGGCAGGGCTACGAGCTGCTGATGACGATGGTGCGCGGGACCGCCGAACAGCGGGAAATGGTGCAGGACGCGACGAACCGCTGGTGGTGGCCGTCGCTGATGATGTTCGGCCCGCCGGATGGCGATTCGCCCAACACCCAGCAGTCCATGGCGTGGCGGATCAAGCGGCACACCAACGACGAGCTGCGGCAGCGGTTCGTCGACATGACCGTGCCGCAGGCCGAAGCGCTCGGTGTCACGCTGCCCGACCCGGCGCTGCGCTGGAACCAGGAGCGCGAGCACTACGACTTCGGCGAGCCCGACTGGTCGGAGCTGAAGCGGGTCATCTCCGGCGACGGGCCGTGCAACGCCGAGCGGTTGGCCCGTCGGCGCGCCGCGCACGAGGAGGGCCAGTGGGTGCGCGACGCGGCCGCTGCCCACGCCGCCAAGCGGGCCGCACGCGAGGAGGTCATGCGATGAGTTCGGACAACGGTGCGGGCGCACCGCGGTCCTCGTGGCCGCTGTTCGAGGTTTTCATCCGCGGCAAGCGGGGATTGAACCACGTGCACGTGGGCTCGCTGCACGCGGCCGACGAGCGGATGGCGCTGCACAACGCGCGCAACCTCTACACCCGGCGCAACGAGGGCGTGAGCATCTGGGTGGTGCGGGCGGACGCGATCACCGCGTCCAGCCCGGACGAGAAGGACCCGTTCTTCGCACCCAGCGGCGACAAGGTGTACCGGCATCCGACGTTCTACCGCATTCCCAACGACGTTCCGCACATGTGAGGTCGGCTGATGTCGTTCGACAACGCCTACGAGGCGCTGAGCGCCGCCGAACCCGACAGCGAGTCCCGCTGGGCTTTCGGCACCGGCTTCGACGATCCGATGTCCGGTGTGGACACCGCGCTGCCGGACGGTGTGGACGGTGCCGAACTCGGCCGGTACTGCCTGATGTTGGGCGATGACGCCCTGATCGCTTCGCAGCGGCTGACCGAATGGGTCACCCGCGCGCCGGAATTGGAGGACGAACTGGCGTTGGCCAACATCGCGCTGGACCTGCTGGGCCAGGCCCGGCTGCTGCTGGCCCGCGCCGGGCAGGCCGATGGCAGTGGGCGGACCGAGGACGAGCTGGCGTACTTCCGCGACGACCGGGAGTTCCGCAACGTGCGGCTGGTCGAGCTGCCCAACGGCGACTTCGCGCACACCATCGCCCGGCTGCTGGTGTTGTCGACCTGGCGGCTCGCGTTGTTCGGCCGGTTGACCGAGTCGCGCGATCCGGTGCTGGCGGCGATCGCGGCCAAGGGCGTCAAGGAGCTGACCTACCACCGCGACTACGCAGCGCAGTGGACGGTTCGGCTCGGCGATGGCACCGAGGTCTCGCACGCGCGCATGCAGCGCGGACTCGACGAGGTGTGGCCGCTGGTCGACGAGCTCTTCGCGACGAACGAGACCGACCGGCAGGTGCTCGCAGCCGGTGTCGGCGCGGATCCGGCGCAGTTGCGGGCGGAGTTCGACGAGGTGCTGGACCAGGTCGTCGAAGCCGCGACGCTGCGGCGGCCCGAGGTGTCGGCGCTGGCCGGGGTCGCCGGGCGGACCGGCCGGGACGGCATCCACACCGAGCACTTCGGCTACTTGCTCGCCGAGTTGCAGAGCTTGGCGCGGGCACATCCGGAGGCGACATGGTGAGGAGCACCGAGCACGCACGCGCGGTCGCGGAGTCGGTCACCGACCCGGAGCTGCCGGTGTTGACGCTGGCCGACCTCGGGGTGCTGCGCGATGTCGAGATGACCCACGACGGCGTGGTGGTCGTGTCGATCACGCCCACCTACTCCGGTTGCCCGGCGATGCACGAGATGCGCACCGACCTCACCCGTCGGCTGAGTGAAGCGGGTTTCACCGACGTCGAGGTGCGCACCGTGTTGGATCCACCGTGGACCACCGACTGGATCAGTGCCGCGGGTCGGCAGAAGCTCGCCGACTACGGCATCGCACCACCAAGCGCCGCGCCGCAGCGGGCATCCGGCCCGGTGGCCTTGACGTTGACGCCGCCGCGCGCCCGAATCCGCTGCCCGCAGTGCGGTTCGCTGGACACCGAGCAGGTCTCGCGGTTCAGCTCGACCGCGTGCAAAGCGTTGTACCGGTGCCGCTCGTGCCACGAACCCTTCGAGCACATCAAGGAGATCTGACGTGGTCCGTCCCGCTCCCGTCGCCCCGGCCCCGCCGGTCCGGCGCCGTCGCACGTCGTTCCACCCGCTGCGGGTCAGCGACGTGGAGCGGCTGTGCGAGGACGCGGTGGCGGTCAGCTTCGACGTCCCGCCGGAACTCGCCGCGGAGTTCGCCTTCCGGCCGGGCCAGTCGTTGACGCTGCGCCGCCGGGTGGACGGCCGCGAGGAGCGCCGGTCGTACTCGATCTGCGCGCCGCACGGGTCCGCGCCGCGGATCGGGGTGCGATACGTGCCGGGCGGGCTGTTCTCCAGTTGGCTGGTGCGGGAGGTGCGTCCCGGCGACGAGATCGAGGTGCTGCCGCCCACCGGGAGTTTCACCCCGAATCTCGCCAAGCACGAACGCCACGTGTGCATCGCGGCTGGCTCGGGGATCACTCCGGTGTTGTCCATCGTGGCGTCGGTGCTGCGGGAGACGGATGCGACCGTGACGCTGCTGTACGGGAATCGGCGCAGCGGCACGGTGATGTTCTCCGACGAGCTCGCCGATCTGAAGGACCGCTACCCGACCCGGCTGGAACTGGTGCACGTGCTGTCGCGGGAACCGCGCGAGTCGGAGCTGTTCACCGGTCGGTTGGACGCGGCGAAGATCCGGGCGATGCTGTCCACAGTGGTCGACGCCGACGAGGTGGACCAGTGGTGGCTGTGCGGGCCGTACGGCATGGTCCGCGACGCGCAGGACGTGCTGCGGGAGGGCGGCGTGGCCAGCGAGCGGATCCACCAGGAACTGTTCTACGTCGAGGACGTGCCGCCGGAACCGGCGCGCCACGAGGAACCGGCGATCGACGGCCCCACCAGCGAGGTCACCGTGGTGCTCGACGGCCGCGTGACGTCGATGTCGCTGCCCCGGAACATCCCGGTCCTGGACGCGGCCCAACGCGTCCGGCCCGACCTGCCGTTCGCCTGCAAGGGCGGCGTCTGCGGCACCTGCCGGGCCAAGCTCACCTGCGGCGAGGTCCGCATGCGCCGCAATTTCGCCCTGGAGGAATCCGAACTCGCCGAGGGCTTCGTCCTCACCTGCCAGTCCCTCCCGACCACCGACACCATCACGGTCGACTTCGACGCCTGAGCGCTTTGGCGGGGGCGCGATTCGGGCACCTGTCCCCAGTCGGAGTTCGTGATGCGTCGATCAATCGTGTGCTGGCCCGGCGCCGCCATTTCCCATTCATCGTCAACAGACACGCTGGGTTCGTCCGTTGATCACCGACGTCGCGGTTGGCCGGGTCGTCGACGCGGTGTCGCACAGCCCGTACTGGAAGAACACCGCCATCTTCATCACCGAGGACGACGCGCAGAACGGCCCCGACCACGTCGACGCCCACCGCACGACGTCGCTCGTGGTCAGTCCGTACACGCAGACCGGCGAAGTGGACTCCACCATGTACAGCACCGTGTCGATGATGCGGACGATGGAGCTGCTTGCCGGGATCGGACCGCTCACCCAGTTCGACGCCCTGGCGACACCGATGACGGCGAGTTTCACCAGTGCGCCGAACCTGAACCCGTTTACCGCGATCACGCCGTCGCAATCGCTCGACGAGGTCAACGCCGCGAACGCCCCAATGGCCGCGGCCTCGGCGCAGATGAACTTCACCGAGGCCGACGTAGCACCCGAACAAGAGCTCAACCAGGCGATCTGGGCGAGCGTCAAACGCGCGGACATGCCGATGCCCGCGCCGAAGCACGCGGTGTCACCGGAGGTACCCGACGAAGCCGAGGAAGGTGACGGCGACCAGCCGACCGTCCGGCTAGGAGAGTAGGCGAAGGGCACTTCTCGCCACGTTGGTTGTGAGAAGTGCCCTTCACCAGCTCCGGGTGTCCACTGCGGTCAGGAGGCTTTGCGGGAGCGGCGGCCTTCGGTGCCGGTGGGTTTGCGGGTCGCTGCCGCGATCGCTTCCTCGAGTTCCGCTCGTTTCATCTTGGAGCGGCCCTTGATGTCCAGTTGCTTGGCCCGGTCGTCGAGTTCGGCCTTGCTCAGTTCGGACAGGTCCTCGGCGCGCTTTGGCTCGCGGCCCTTGCGGGCTTCGTCGACGCTGCGCCGCAGCGCCTCGGTGAGGTCGATGACGTCCGTCGGCGTCGGCGGTGCCTCCGCCGCGGCCACCTCGCCGCCGCGCGCCTTCTCGGTCAGCAGTTCCTCGACCTTCGCGGTGTAGGTGTCCTCGTACTGCTCCGGTTCCCACGGTCCGCTCATCGACTCGATGATCGTGGTGGCCATCTGCAGTTCCTTGTCCGACGGCTTCGCCTGCTCGTCGGAGTCGCCGACCAGTTCGCCAGGATCGCGGATCTCGTCGGCGAAGTACAACGTGTTCAGCGCCAGCACCTGGTGGTCCGCGCGCACCGCCGTGAGGTACTGCTTGCCGCGCAGCACGAAGGTCGCGATCCCCGCCTGGCTGGTCTCGCGCATCGCTTCGCGCAGCAGGTTGTAGGGCCGGACGTGTTCCTTGCTGTTGGGTGCCAGCCAGTAGGTCTTCTGGAAGTGCACCGGGTCGATCTCGCCGAGGTCGACGAACGTCGTGATGTCGATGGTGCGGGAGCGGCCGGGGGCGATCTCGTCGAGTTCGGACTGCTCCACGGTGACGATCCCGCCGTCGAACTCGCGACCTTTGACGATGTCTCCGTAGCCGACCTCGTCACCGGTGCGTTCGTTGACCCGCCGGTAGCGGATCCGGTCGGTGGTTCCGCGTGCGTACTGGTGGAACTGGATGGTGTGGTCCTCGGTCGCGGCGTAGAGCCCGACCGGAATGGTCACCAGACCGAAGTTGATCGAGCCGGTCCAGATCTTCCGCGGCATGGCTGCCTCCCATCGCCCGGTGTTCACCATGCGGTGGTGGGCGCAAGATCGCAGAACTCCCGCTCATCGCCGTGGCGTCGAGTTGCCTCCGGTATTTCCCGCGGCATCGGGTGCGGAAACAAGGCGGTGGGTCCCGTCGGGCAGGCGCTGCGTCGTGCCGTGGCGAGCGAGCAGTTCCAACAAGGGAACCGCAACACGACGCGAGGTGTCCAGTGCCTGGCGGGCCTGGCTGAGGGTGAACGGCTCGGGCAGCGACGCCAGGCGCGGCACCGCCAATTGCTCGGCGTCGGGCAGCAGCACCAGGCCGGGGGCCAGGCGCAGCAGCGCTCCGATGCGTGCGGCGGCGGCGAGTTCTTTGTCGCCGAGACCGAGCGCGGCGAGCTCGTCGGCGGTGGGCGCTTGGAACGGGTGGTCGATGAATCCCCGCCTGATCTCCTCGATCGCACGGCGGACCCGCTCGGGCAGCGGTGTCGGTCCGTTGCGCAGGCGACCTGCCCGCAGCGACACGCCAGCCGCCTGTGCGATTTCGGGCAGCAGCGCGGGATCGGGCAGGTCCAGGGCTCGACGTGCGGCTTCGGCGGGCATGCCGTCGTCGAGCGGATGGGTCTGGCGGTGCTGCGCCAGCAACGCCGCGAGGCGGTCGCAGAGGTCGGCTCGGTGCGCCTCGTCCAACAGCCACGGTCCAGGGCCGGGTGGCGCGGCACCCATCGCGCGCAAGTCGGCGGCCCGGACCAGGCGTCGTCGTCGTAGTTCTGCCACACCGTCGGGTTGCCCGTCCATGGTGGTCAGTTCAGCCGCTCGCGCTCGCGCGGCACCGCGCCTGGTCAACTGGGGCGGGCGCACATCGAGCACGACCAAGCCCCCGAAGATGCGCTGGCTGCCCGGATCGCGAAGCAGCGCACGGTCGCCGATGCGCAAGGGCAGCGGCGCGCGCAGCGCGAGTCGGGCGGTGTCGTGGCCGAGCGGGCGGACGCGAGTGCTGACGGCCGCTGCGCCGATGTGCAGCATCAGTTCGCGCGGCAGGTCGACGGCCCGGTGGATCCTGACATCGAGCACGTCCGTGCTCAGCCAGCGTTCCGGGGTCAGCAGCACGCTTCCGCGCCGCGCCCGGTCGAGGTCGACGCCGCGCAGGTTGACCGCCACTCGTGCGACAGCGCTGACCTGCTGTTCAGCTGATCCCAGCGCTTGCAAGCCGCGCACCGCCACTTCCGCGTCGGCGGGATGCAGGTGCAAGTGGTCGCCACTGCGGATGGTGCCTGCGGCCAGGGTTCCGGTGACGACCGTTCCGGCGCCGGAGATGGTGAACGCGCGATCGACCCAGAGCCGCACGTCGGCTTCCCGGTCCGCCTCGGGAAGTCGGTGGATGAGCTCGTCGAGTTCGTGTCGCAGTTCGCCCAAACCGGCACCCGTGCGTCCGCTGACGTGCACCACGGGGATGTCGGCCAGGCCGGTGTCCCGGAGCCGGTCATGGGCCTGTTCGCTCGCCGATCCCGGATCAGCCAGGTCGCAGCGGGTGACCGCGAGCAGCCCGTGCCGCACGCCGAGGGCGTCCAAGGCGTCGAGGTGTTCGCTGGACTGCGGCATCCAGCCCTCGTCGGCCGCGACGACGAACAGCACGGCGGGCACCGGGCCGACGCCAGCCAGCATGTTCGGCACGAACCGCTCGTGGCCGGGCACGTCGACGAACGCGGCCGTGCAGCCGTCCGGCAGCCGGGCCCATGCGAACCCGAGGTCGATGGTCAGCCCCCGGCGGCGTTCCTCCGCCCAGCGGTCCGGTTCCATCCCGGTGAGCTGGCGGATGAGCGTGGACTTGCCGTGATCCACGTGCCCGGCGGTGGCGATGACGTGCATCAGGATGCCGCCAGCACCGCGCGACGCAGGTCGTCGTCCTGTTCAGGGGGAAGTGCGGCCAGGTCCAGCACGCAGTGACCGTGTTCGACGCGGGCGAGAACCGCCGGGCGTCCACCGCGCAGCAACTCGGCGAAGCGCGCGGGCAGTGCGACGGCCGCGCTGGGCAGCGCGACACCAGGTGCGCCGCCGCCACCCACAGTCGCCTCGCTGAGCTGCGCAGACGCCGAAACACCGGCGGCGTTGAACGCCTCCGCAAGCCGTTCGGCGCGGCGCATCAGCTGCACCTGATCTTGGCGCAGTGCCAACGCGGTCGGCGTGCTCGGCCCGCGCACGGTGGCCTCCAACGCGGCGAGAGTGAGCTTGTCGACGCGCATCGCGCGAGCCAACGGGTGCCGACGCAGCCGTTGCACGATGTCGGCCGCGCCCAGCAGCAATCCCGCCTGGGGGCCGCCGAGCAGCTTGTCGCCGCTGGCGATGACCAGCTCGGCTCCATCGGCGAGCGTCGTGGTCGCGTCTGGCTCCTCCGGGAGGACCGGATGCGGCCGCAGCAGACCCGAACCGATGTCGACAACCACCGGCGCGTCGAGTTCGCGCAGCTCGGCGACCGGGACCGTTGCGGTGAAGCCGCTGATCACGAAGTTCGACGGGTGCACCTTGAGGACGAAGCCGGTATCCGGCCCCAGCGCCGCCCGGTAGTCGTCGAGCCGGGCCCGGTTGGTGGTGCCGACTTCGCGTAGTCGTGCACCGGTGGCGGTGAGCAGTTCGGGAATGCGGAAGCCGTCGCCGATCTCGATCATCTCGCCGCGCGCCAACACGATCTCGCGGCCCTGCGCGAGCGCGGTCGCGGCGAGCGCGAGGGCGGCGGCGCCGTTGTTGACCACGTGCGCCGCCTCGGCACGTGGCACGGCCGCCAGCAGCGCGGCGACGGCCGCCGCACCGCGTGGGCCGCGTCGGCCGGTGCGCAGGTCGAGTTCGACATCGGTGGTTCCGGCGGCCTGTCGCAGAGCGTCGATCGCGGCGTCGGACAGCGGAGCGCGACCGAGATTGGTGTGCAGGAGAACGCCGGTCGCGTTCAGCACCGGCCGGATGCTCGATGCTGCGTCTGGCAGCGCGGCCAGTGTCGCCGCGACGACGTCCGTCGGCTCGATCTCGCCTGCCCGAGCCCGGCCCTGCGCGGTGTGCACCGCCTGCTTGACCACCCGATGTCCCAGATGCGCCGTCGCGGCGGCCACCTCGGGTTGGGCCAGCACCCGGTCGGTGCCCGGCACTCGCTGCCGCGGGTCGGCCATGGGCCGCACTATAGGTCGGCCTCCTCGAACTGGCCGGTCAAGCGGCCAGCGGCGCTGGAACAAGCCGACTGTGACAATGATCGTTGACAAAATCGGTACGCTGCCGGGTATGGCCCGCACCCCGCGCGACTCCGGCAGGCGGCTGGACACCTCTGACGGCCTGGGGCTGGCTGTGCGGGAACACGGCGATCCGACCGCCCCGACAGTGCTCGCGGTGCACGGCTACCCCGACGACAGCGCGATCTGGGACGGCGTCGTGGCAGCGCTGTCCGAGAAGTACCGCGTGGTCACCTACGACGTGCGCGGGGCGGGGGAGTCCGACAAGCCCCCGCAGACCGAGGCTTACCAGCTGGAGCAGCTCGCCGACGATCTCGCCCGAGTCATCGACGCGGTCAGCCCGGACCGGCCGGTGCACCTGCTCGCCCACGACTGGGGTTCTGTGCAGTGCTGGCACGCGGTCTCCGAGCGGCGTTCGGCCGACCGGTTCGCCTCGTTCACCTCGATCTCCGGTCCATGCCTGGACCACGTTGGGCGGTGGATGCGCGCGAAGTTGCGCCGACCGACGCCGCGGGGCTTGCGCGAGCTGATCACGCAGGTGGTCTTCTCCAGCTACATCGGCTTCTTCCAACTTCCCGTGCTACCTGAACTCGCGTGGCGAACCGGCCTGCTGCCGAAGCTGATCACCACGCTGGAGCGGTTCGACCCGTACGCGGCGGCGAATCCGACGCGGCCCGCGCTGTCCGACGGCCTGCACGGCTTGCAGCTGTACCGGGCGAACACGCGGGCGCGCATGTCGAAGCCCGAGGAGCGGCGTACTGGAATCCCGGTCCAGGTGCTCGCGCCCAACGGTGATCCGTTCGTGTCGGCGCCGTTGCAGACCGAAATCGCGCCGTGGGTGCCGAACCTGCGGGTGCGTCGGCTGCCCGGCGGCCACTGGCTGCCGCGTACCCGACCCGAGCTCGTCGCGCGCTGCACCGCGGAACTGGTCGAGCACGTCGAAGGTGGTGCGGAGCCGCGTGCCCTGCGGCGCAGCCGGGTGCGGCCGGGGCGGCACCACTTCCAGGATCAGCTCGTGGTCGTTACCGGCGCGGGCAGCGGGATCGGGCAAGCCACGGCGCTGGGTTTCGCCGCGCAGGGTGCGCATGTGGTTGCCGCCGACATCGACGGATCCGCCGCCGAACGCACTGCCGAGAAGGCCGGTGCGAACGCTACGCCGTACTGCGTCGATGTCGCTGATCGGACGGGCATGGAGCGTTTCGCCGCGCACGTGCACGCCGAACTCGGCACCCCGGATGTGGTGGTCAACAACGCTGGGATCGGCATCGCGGGCTCCTTCGCGGGCACCTCGGTCGCCGACTGGGAGCAGGTCATCGACGTCAACCTGTGGGGCGTCATCCACGGCTGCCGGTTGTTCGCGGAGCAGATGATCGCCCGCGGCGAAGGCGGCCGGATCGTCAACGTCGCTTCGGCAGCGGCGTACCTGCCATCGCGCGTGCTTCCGGCCTACAGCACCACGAAAGCCGCGGTGCTGGCGCTCAGCCAGTGCCTGCGGGCGGAGTTGGCCGCCGACGGGATCAAGGTCATCGCGATCTGTCCGGGCCTGGTCAACACCGGCATCACGACCAGCGCCCGGTTCGTCGGTATCGCGGATGCCGAGCAGGACCGGCTTCGCCGGGCCGTAAAGCGGCTGTACCGGCGGCGGAACTTCTCGTCGCACCGCGCGGCGGCGGAGATCCTGCGCGCCGTGCAGCGGGACGCCGCGATCGCGCCGATCACGGCCGAAGCGCGGGTCGGGCTGGTGCTCTCCCGCCTGACCCCCGGCTTGCTGCGCGCCGCGGCCAAAGCCGACCTGACGCCGCACTGACAGACCCAGCCGCACCTCGATCCCTACTGGGTGAGAGTTTGCAATTTCGCGAGAAATTGCGAACCGCCCCCGCGGGAAAACCCCTCACGGCTGATGTGCCTGGTGCCGTAGGGTCGGTTGGGAGTTGATTTTCCGGGAGGGGCAATGGAACGCACCGGGCTGGTGGAGATCACGTCGCTGGACGAACTGCGCGAGGTCGTCGGCGAGCCGTTGCAGCGCGTCTTGGACAAGGAGCGGACCGCGCTGCACGACCTGGATCGCCAGTGGTTGGCGGCCTCGCCGTTCTGCCTGATCGCCACCTCCGGCGCGGACGGGTCCTGCGATGTCTCGCCCAAGGGCGATCCGGCGGGGTTCACGCTGGTGCTGGACGAGGGCACCATCGCCATTCCGGAGCGGCCGGGCAACAGACGGGCCGACGGATTTCGCAACGTACTGGCAAATCCGCACGTCGGGTTGATCTACTTCGTCCCCGGCCGGAGTGACACGTTGCGCATCAACGGCCGGGCCCGGCTGGTGCGGGAAGCGCCGTTCTTCGACCAGATGGTGGTGCGGGGCCACCGACCGGTGGTGGCCCTGGTGGTCGAGATCGAGCAGATCTTCCACCACTGCTCCAAGGCGTTCCTGCGGTCCGGGCTGTGGGACAGCGACACCTGGAACCCCGAAGCGCTGCCCTCGCGCGCCCGGATCGCCAAGAACCTGGAACGGCCCGACGAATCGCTGGCGGACCTGGAGCGCTACTACGGCCCCGAGTACGGCAAGTCCCTTTACAACGGGAATTCCTGAGCAGCGTCACGGAATCTTCGGCTACGCCGCGCGGTCGAACCGATCGGTGGCGGACTGGAACACTCCGGGCGTGATCCCGTAATAGCGGCGGAACCAGCGCGTGAGGTGGCTCTGGTCGGCGAAGCCGGATGCGAATGCGGCGTCGGCCGGGGTGCTGCCCTCGGACAGCAGGCGGCGCGCGTAGCGCAGCCGGAGCTGGCGTTGGTACTCGCTGGGGCTCAGCCCGTGCACCGCTCGGAATCCGCGTGTCAACGCGAATCTGCTGCGGCCGCAGACCTCGGCGAGTTGGTCGATGCCCAGGTCGTCGGCGAAGTGCGCGTGCAGCAGATCGCGCACCCGGCGCAAGCCGGGGTCGTCGGGACGCGCACCGGGCGCCCAGCCCGGTGGTGCGGCCCGAACCGCACAGCGTCGCACCATCGCGTCGACGGCCTGCCGCAGGGCTTCGTCCTGAGCCAATGAACTTTCCCGCTCCGCGAGTGCGGTGCACAGGCGGCCCAACGCCGTCGCCAAGACCGGATCGTGCAGGACGGGCTCGGCGAACAGCGGTGCGCCGACCGGCCGCTGCGCCGCATCGGCGAGCACGTCGCGGATCAGCTCCGGTCCGATGTGGACGATCTCGTAGGTGAACCCGCCGTCGAAGGCGGCCTGGCCGTCGTGCGGGTCGTCCGGGTTGAAGGCCATCACCATGCCCGCCGAACTGGTGCGCTGCGCACCGCGGCAGCGAAACGTCTGCGCGCCGAGTTCGGTGATGCCGAAGGAGTACGCGTCGTGGCTGTGCAGGTCGTAGGCGTGGCGTTCGAAGTGCGCGCGCATCGCCTCGACCGGGAACCGGCCGGACCGCCAGTACCGCGACCATTCGGAGCTGTCGGGCATGCCGCCATTGTCCCTCCGGCTCCGCCGGGCGGGTGCACGAGCGTTCAAGACAGGCGTTCGGCCCGGCGGTGATGATTCGGGCATGGCAACCCGGACGAAGATCGCCGTAGTCGTGCGCAAGGACCTGGCCGAGTGGCAGAAGCTCAACGTCACCGCGTTCCTGATCAGCGGTATCACCGCGGCGAACCCGGACCTCCTCGGCGCGGACTACCTCGATGCCGACGGAGTTCGCTACCTGCCGCTGCTGGGTCAACCGGTGCTCGTCTACGCCGCCTCCGCTGAGGAGATCGCGCGGGCCCACGCCCGAGCCGTTGAACGCGGCATGGCGTCGGCGGTCTACACCGAGGACATGTTCGGCACCGGGAACGACGTCGACAACCGGGCCGCCGTGGCGGCCAAGGCCACCGCGGAGCTGAACCTGGTGGGGTTCGCCGTCCACGACGCCCGCAACGCGGTGGACAAGGTCTGCAAGGGGCTCATCCTGCATCCCTGACGGCCGAGCCGACCAGGTCGGCGGCCAAGCGCTGAGCTTGCAGCACCGCGTCGGTGGGTTTCTCCTGGGGGCACGAGGTTGGGAGAAATCCGATGGTCGAGTGGCTGCGGTGGCCGGTGGTGCGCCAGCTGGCCGGGGCCGATCCGCTGGGACGCGGCTCGGCGGCCCGGTCGCCGCGCACCGATGCCCGACGGGCGCGCACCGAGGAAGCCGACTCGGTGGTCCGGTCGGTGTGCCCGTACTGCGCGGTGGGCTGCGGCCAGCGGGTGTTCGTCCAGGACGGCGCGGTCACCCAGATCGAGGGTGACCCGGATTCGCCGATCAGCCGCGGCCGGTTGTGCCCGAAGGGCTCGGCCAGCCGCGAACTGGTGACGTCACCGCTGCGGCAGACCAAGGTCCGCTACCGCCGCCCGCACGGCACCGAGTGGGAGGACCTCGACCTTGACACCGCGATGGACATGATCGCCGACCGGGTGCTGGCCACCAGGGCCGCCACCTGGCAGGACACCGACGCCGACGGCCGACCGCTGCGGCGCACGACGGGCATCGCGAGCCTCGGAGGAGCGACCCTCGACAACGAGGAGAACTACCTCATGAAGAAGCTCTACACCGCCCTCGGTGCCATCGAGGTGGAGAACCAGGCCCGCATTTGACACTCCTCCACGGTGCCCGGTCTGGGTGCCTCCTTCGGGCGCGGCGGCGCCACCACCTTCCAGCAGGACCTCGCCAACGCGGACTGCATCCTCATCCAGGGTTCGAACGCGGCCGAGGCGCACCCGGTCGGTTTCCAGTGGGTGATGGAGGCCAAGCGGCGCGGCGCCACGATCATCCACGTGGATCCGCGGTTCACCCGCACCTCGGCGCTGGCACACCGGCACGTGCCGCTGCGGGCTGGCAGCGACATCGCCTTCCTCGGCGCGCTGATCAACCACGTGCTGACCAACAACGCCTACTTCCACGACTACGTCGCGGCCTACACCAACGCGGCGATGATCGTCAGCGAGGATTTCCGCGATACCGAGGACCTGGGCGGCGTCTTCTCTGGATTCGATGCCGAAGCCGGCAGCTATGACACCACCAGCTGGCAGTACGAACGCTGCTCCCCGGTCCCGTCGGACGGCGGCCACGGTCCGGAAGTGCCCACCACCGCGCACGGACGGGAGCGCGACGCGAGCCGCCCCGAACGCACCGGATCGGGCGGCGCGGTCTATCGCGGCCGTCCCGAAACCGACCCGACGTTGCAGCACCCCCGCTGCGTCTTCCAACTCCTGAAGCGGCATTACGCCCGCTACACGCCGGAAATGGTTGAGCGGGTCTGCGGCGTGCCTCGGGAGGACTTCCAATGGGTGGCCGAAAAGCTGGTGGCGAACTCGGGCCGGGAGCGCACCACTGCCATCGCCTACGCGGTCGGCTGGACGCAGCACACCGTGGGTACCCAGTACATCCGCGCCGCGTCGATCCTGCAGTTGCTGCTGGGCAACATTGGTCGACCAGGCGGCGGAATCCTGGCTTTGCGCGGGCACGCCAGCATCCAGGGGTCGACCGACATCCCGACGCTGTTCAACCTGCTGCCCGGTTACATTCCCATGCCGCACGCGCACACCGACTTCGACCTGGATTCGTTCGTGGCCGAGGACGAGCTCGCCCGCGGCCACTGGGCGAACATCCGCGCCTACCTGATCAGCCTGCTCAAGTCCTGGTGGGGTGAGTACGCCACCGCCGACAACGACTTCTGCTTCGACCACCTGCCGCGGCTGACCGGCGACCACGGCACCTTCCAGACGGCGATCAACCAGATCGAAGGACGCGGCAAGGGCTACTTCGTCGTCGGCGAGAACCCGGCGGCGGGCACCGCCAACGCACGGCAGCAGCGGATGGGCCTGGCCAACCTGGACTGGCTGGTGGTCCGCGACCTCAACATGATCGAGACCGCCACCTTCTGGCGGGATGGCCCCGAAATCGAGACAGGGGAGATGCGCACCGAGGACATCGGCACCGAGGTGTTCTTCCTGCCAGCCGCCGCGCACACCGAGAAGGACGGCAGCTTCACCAACACCCAGCGACTGCTGCAATGGCACCACAAAGCCACCCAGCCACAAGGAGATCAGCGCAGCGACCTGTGGTTCTTCTACCACCTGGGTCGGCGCTTGCGGGAAAAGGTCCCGGCGGGGGACGTGCGCAATCGCGCGCTGCTGGAGCTGACCTGGGACTACCCCACCGAAGGTGATCTCGACGAGCCGAGCGCGGCGGCGGTGCTGCGGGAGATCAACGGCGTCGATGCCGAGGACAACCCGCTGACGACCTACACGCAGCTGCGCGCCGACGGTTCGACCCGTTGCGGCTGCTGGATCTACTGCGGTGTCTTCGCCGACGGGATCAACCAGGCGGCTCGACGACGTCCCGGACAGCAGCAGTCGTGGGTCGCGCCCGAGTGGGGCTGGGCCTGGCCCGACGATCGGCGGCTGCTCTACAACCGGGCGTCGGCGGACCCGGACGGTCGGCCCTGGAGCGAACGCAAGGCATACGTCTGGTGGGACGAGCAGCGCGGCGAGTGGACAGGTCACGACATCCCGGACTTCGACCGCGGCAAGCGCCCGGACTACCAGCCCGCACCCGACGCCACCGGCCCGGAAGGCATCGCGGGCAGCGAACCGTTCATCATGCAGACCGACGGCCGAGGCTGGCTGTACGCCCCTGCCGGACTGGTCGACGGACCGCTGCCGACGCACTACGAGCCGCAGGAATCACCGCTGGAGAACCGGATCCACGCCGCGCAGCAGCGAAACCCCGCGCGGCAGGTGCGTTCTCGACCGGAGAACCGGTACCAACCCAGCGGAGACGAGCCCGGCAGCGAGGTCTTTCCCTACGTGTTCACCACGTTCCGGCTCACCGAACACCACACCGCAGGGGGTATGAGCCGGTGGTTGGCGCACCTGTCGGAGCTGGCCCCGGCGATGTTCCTGGAGGTTTCACCAGAACTGGCCGCCGAACGCGGGCTGCGGCACCTGGCCTGGGCGACCGTGGTGACCGCCCGCAGTGCCATCGAAGGTCGGGTGCTGGTGACCGCCCGGATGCGGCCGTTGCGGTTTGGTGCGCGCACGATCCACCAGATCGGCATCCCGTGGCACTGGGGACCCAACGGCCTGACCGTCGGTGACGCGGCCAACGAACTGGTCAACGTCGCGCTGGACCCCAACGTGCACATTATGGAGACGAAGGCGGGCAGCTGCGACATCCAGCCGGGGCGCCGCCCGCGCGGTCCCGCGCTGGTCCGCTACGTCGAGGAGTACCGCAGGCGCGCGGGCATCACCGAAGACACCGGCGTGGAGCACGCCGACGATCCACGACGGGGAGGGGAGTGAGGGGTTCGTGACCCAGAACCGGTTGAGCGGCCCGCTGGCGGACCCGGCGGCCGAGGCGGGGTATCCGAGTGATCACCCCGAGCGCGTCGGATTCTTCACCGACACCAGCGTGTGCATCGGCTGCAAGGCATGCGAAGTCGCGTGCAAGCAGTGGAATCTGCTGCCCGAGGACGGCCTCGACCTCACCGGGATGTCCTACGACAACACCGGTGCGCTCGGCGCGACGAGCTGGCGGCACGTGGCGTTCGTCGAACAGTCGAGCTCCACTGTGGACCTCGGCATGCCCGGCATGGGCGGGGATCAGGTGCGGTGGTTGATGTCCTCGGACGTCTGCAAGCACTGCACCCATGCGGCTTGCCTGGACGTGTGCCCGACCGGTGCGCTGATCCGCACCGAGTACGGCACCGTGCTGGTCCAGGACGACGTGTGCAACGGGTGCGGTTATTGCGTGCCCGCCTGTCCGTACGGGGTGATCGATATTCGACCCGACACCGGCGGCGCCGCCAAGTGCACGCTGTGCCAGGATCGGTTGGGGGCCGGGTTGATGCCTGCTTGCGCGACGGCGTGCCCGACGGAGTCCATCCAGTACGGTCCGCTCGACGAACTCCGCGACCGCGCCGAACTGCGCGTCGCCGAATTGCACGAGCAGGGCGTCACCGGTGCTCGGTTGTACGGTCACGATCCGGCCGACGGGGTCGGCGGCGATGGCGCGTTCTTCCTTTTGCTGGACGAACCCGAGGTCTACGGGCTACCGCCGGATCCGGTCGTTACGACGCGCGATCTACCGTCGATGTGGCGGCACGCGGCGGGCGCGGCGCTGACCGCGGCTGCGGTGATCGCCGGGTGCTTCCTCGGGGGCAAGCGGTGAAGCGCGGCGATCGGTTGATCGTGCCGGAGGCGGAGTTCCGGTCTTACTACGGGCGGCCGGTGCTAAAGCAGCCGGTGTGGAAGGTGCCGGACGTGCCCGCGTACCTCTACCTCGGCGGCATGGCCGGAGCGTCGTCGACGATGGCACTGTGCGCGGATCTCACCGGGCGTCGGGAGTTGGCCCGCGCCGGTCGGTGGGCCGCAGCGGTGGGGGCGACAGTCAGTGTCGTGGCGCTGGTCCACGATCTCGCCCGCCCGGCACGGTTCCTGAACATGTTGCGGGTGCTGAAACCGACCTCGCCGCTGAGTATCGGTTCCTGGATTTTGACGCCGTTCTCAGCGCTTTCCAGCGCGGGCGTGGCCAGCGAACTCACCGGCTGGCTGCCGACGCTCGGCCGGGCGGCCAGCACCACCGCTGGGGTGATCGCCCCGGCGATGACGACCTACACCGCCGTGCTGTTGGCCGACACTGCGGTGCCGGGCTGGCACGAAGCCCACCGCGAACTGCCGTTCCTGTTCGCCGGGAGCGCCGTGTCGAGTGCTGGGGCAGTGGGAATGCTCGCCGCGCCGCGCGAATCCGCTCCGGCCCGGCGGATGGCCATCGCCGGTGCGGCGCTGGAGTTGGCGGCAGGTCAGCGCATGCACCGGCGGATCGGTCTGGTCGGCGAGGCCTACCGGCAGGGCCGCGCGGGCGCTGTGTTGCGCACCGCCCGCGCACTGGCGTGCGTCGGCGCGGGCGCGGCGCTGTTGGCCGGACGCAGTCGCGGCGCGGAAGTCGTCTCGGGACTGTGCCTGAGCGCTGCGGCCGTCGCGACGCGGTACGGGATCTTCGAGGCCGGACGCGCGTCGGCCCGCGATCCCCGCTACACCGTGGTGCCCCAGCACAACGGCCTGACCAGCTGATCTGACCAAATCCAGGAGACTATGCATCCGATATATACATCGTGTGTATAGTGGCGCCTATGTCGATCAGTCTCACCATGTTGGGGCTGCTGGAAAGTGGCCCCAGCTATGGATATGACTTGAAACGGGCGTACGACGCCAGCTTCGGGCACGCGAAATCGCTCGCGTACGGGCAGGTCTACGCGACGCTGTCCAGGCTGCTGCGGGACGAACTGGTCAAAGTACACGGTGTCGAGTCCGGTGAGGGACCCGAGCGCAAGCGCTACTCGATCACCGACGCCGGCAAGCAACGAGTCGAGAAATGGCTGTCCACGCCGGAGAAGCCCGTCGCCGACCTGCACAACACCCTCTACGCCAAGGTCGTGCTCGCCGTTCGCTCGGGTCGCAACGCCACGGATGTTCTCGACCGGCAGCGCGCCGCCCACCTGGCTCGCATGCGCGAACTGACCCGCCGCAAGGCCGAGGCCGAACCCGGCGAGCAGTTGGTGCACGACTACGCCCTCTTCCACCTGGAGGCGGACCTGCGGTGGCTCGAACTCGCCGTCACCCGCCTCGAACCGCTGTCCCAGGAGGTTCCCCAGTGACCGAACCACTGCTCACCGGTGCCGATCTGCACCTCTCGTTCGGCCCGACGCCAGCGCTGCGCGGTGCGGCGCTGTCGGTCGAGGCGGGTGAGATGGTCGCGGTGATGGGCGCCTCCGGCTCCGGTAAATCGACCCTGCTGCACTGCCTGGCCGGGATCCGGCTACCGCAGTCCGGGCAGGTCCACTACCGCGGGACGGAGCTCACCCGGCTCTCGGACGAACGGCGCAGTGCCTTGCGGCGCACCGGTTTCGGCTTCGTCTTCCAGTTTGGACAGTTGGTGCCGGAGCTGACCGTGCGGGAGAACGTCGCGCTCCCGCTGCGGCTGTCCGGGGTGCCACGCCGCGAAGCCGAGAAGAAGGCGGTGGCCTGGCTGGAAGAATTGGGAATCGCGGACGTGGCAGGTTCGCGGCCGGGTGACATCTCGGGTGGGCAGGGCCAGCGGGCGGCATTGGCCAGAGCGCTGGTGGCCGAACCGGCGGTGGTCTTCGCCGACGAGCCGACCGGCGCGCTGGACTCCACCGGCGGCGAACAGGTGATGAACCTGCTGACGCGGGCCGCGCGGGAGTCGGGTGCGGCGGTCGTGCTGGTGACCCACGAAGCGCGGGTCGCCGCGTACGCCGACCGCGAGGTCGTGCTCCGCGACGGCCGCACCCAGCTCGCCGAGGTGGCTCGATGACGACTGCGCGGGATTGGTTGCGGAACCTGGTCTTCGGACTCCGGCTGGCGATCAGCGGCCCGAAGCCCTGGGGGCGGCTGGCGGTCACCGCCGTCGGCATCGGACTCGGCGTTGCGCTGCTGTTGGCGGCGGCAGCGATACCGAACGCCTACGAAGCGCGAATGGCGCGCGATCAAGCCAGAACCGGAAGCACGGACGGTGCCGACGCGTCGGCTGGGGTGCTCGTCGCGGAGACATGGGAGGAGTACCTGGGCCAGAGCATCACGGGGATTCTGGTGCAGGACCGACGGCCGGACGCGCCGGTGGCGCCTGGTCTGACCCGCAATCCCGGACCGGGCCAGATGGTGGTTTCCCCCGCGTTGCGGCAACTGCTCGAAAATCCCGGCGGCGGGTTGCTGCGACCGCGGTTGCCCGACCAGATCGTTGGCATCGTCGGCGAAGAGGGCCTGGTCAGTCCAAACGAGCTGTTCTACTACGTCGGAACTGACTCGCTGTCGCCCCAGGGCGACACCGTTCGGGGCGTGATCGACCACTTCGGCGAGGGCCAGGTGCGCGACCCGATGTCAACGTTCCCGACCGACGCGTGGTTCGTCCTGGCGTTGGGGCTCGCGGCGCTGCTGGTACCGGTCGTGGTCTACGTCGCGGCGACCGCCAGACTGGCTGAGACCGCACGACAACGCCGCCTGGCCGCGTTGCGTCTGGTCGGTGCGAGCGGCGAGCAGGTCCGCCGGATGGCGGCGGGGGAATCGCTGGCGGGAGCAATGCTCGGCGTCGCGCTGGGCTGGGCGTTGTTCCTCGTCGCACGGACCGTGGTGAGCAACCTGACCGTTGGCGATGTCGCCGTCTTCCAATTCGACGTCCAGCCCGTCTGGTGGCTCGCGGCGCTCGTCACGTTGGGCATTCCGGCCGTCGCGGTGCTGGTCACGATCGCTTCCTTGCGGCACACGATCACCGAGCCGCTGGAAGTGGCCCGTCGGACGGTCGCGCAGCCGCGACGACTCGGCTGGCGTCTGGTGCCGTTGGTGCTCGGCGCGCTCGGGCTGCTGTTGATCGGTGTGGACGGTGCCGGGCGTTCGACCGAGCTGCCGATGTTCGTCGCCTCGGTCGTGCTGATGCTCATCGCGATCCCGGTGCTGCTGCCGTGGTGCGTTGAGCGCGCGGTCGCCCGGTTGCGGGGTGGTTCGACGGCTTGGCAGCTGGCGGTTCGGCGGCTGCAGTTGGCCAGCGGCCCAGCCGCGCGGTCGGTCAGCGCGATCGCAGTGGTCGTCACCGGGGTGATCGGACTGCAGACGGTGGTGTCGACCGTCGAGAGCGACGTAACTACCCGGACCGGGCCGGTGGGGCAGCCGCAGCAGTGGGGAGACGCGTCGATCAGCGGTGCGCTGCCAGCGAGTGCCACCGTACTCCAGCAGGCAGAACGTGAGCTGCGGGCGTTGCCCGGCCTCACCGACGTGCGGCGCGTGATTATCGCCGATTCCGATTACCAGTACGGCCAGCAGGTCGGGTCGGTGATCATCGGGGACTGCGCTGAACTGGCGCGCCTCGTACCTGTGCCGGACTGCCGCGACGGCGACGCGTTCGTGCCGCAGTCGACCGAAGGACCGGTGCGTCCCGGTGAAATGGTCCGGTTCACGGATCCCTACTACGACAGCAATACCCGTCCCATGACCGACGGTGTGAGCTGGCAGGTTCCGGGACAACTGCGTCAGGTGGGGCCTGTGGACATGGTCAACTACCAGAGCGCGGGGCTGCTGCTGACCCCTGCGGCGGCCACCGGCATCCCGGACAGCGTCCGCAAAGTCACCGTGGAGCTCAAGATCGCCCCGGCGGCCTCGCCGGATCTGCTCGAACACGTCCGCAACATCGCAGCGGCGTACCTGCCTGATTCAGGCGTGTCGTACCCAGCTGACCTGGAGTCGGTAGCGGCGTCCCAAGCGCGGCCGTGGTTGGCTGCCGTCCGGGCGGCGTTGCTGGCTGGCGCGCTGCTCACGTTCGCGCTGATCGGCTGCAGCATGTTCGTATCGGCGGCCGAACAGATCCAGGAAAGGCGTCGGCCGCTAGCAGTGCTCGGCGCGGTCGGCGTGCGCCGCCGAACCCTGTGGTGGTCGCTGCTGTTGCAGAACGCGGTCCCGATGCTGGTCGCCACTGCGCTCGCCGCGGTCGTCGGTGTACTCCTCGGCGTGCTGGCCGCAGTGGCGACCGACGCCGCAGAACGGCTGGTGTTCGACATCCCCGGCATGCTCGGCCTGTTCGTCTTCGCCGCGGCTGCGGTGCTCGTCATGACCGCGCTGACGCTCCCGGCACTGGGCCGCGCCACCAACCCAACCGGCCTGCGCACCGAGTAGACGGCGTGTGGTGGGCACTCGGTTGACTGGGTGCCCACCACGCCGTTAGTTGTAGCTGTTGTTTCAGTTATGAACGAAATTAGTCTGCACCGAGCAGTCGAAGCCAGGTGGGGGTGCGGACTGCCGGATTGGCGGTTAGGTTAGCCTTCGTTAAAGCGTTGATCGTTTCGCTGCGCTGACGAGTGCTGATCCGGAGTTTCACCGCATGACGATCTTGACCCCGCCGCGGCCCGACCTGGTCGCCGAATCTTCGCCGTTCCGGCTGTTCCGGATCGAGGTCGCCGAGGTGCGGCGGGTGAGCCGACACCTGGTCCGGATCACCTTCACCGGCCCCGAGTTGTCGGCGATGACCAGCGGCGGGCTCGATCAGCGGGTCAAGATGATCTTCCCGCTGTCCGGCCAACTGGAACCGGTGGTGCCTTCCGGCGCCCGGCCGTACCAAGCGCTGCGAGCGCTACCGCCGGAGATCCGGCCGAAGCTGCGCAGCTACACGGTGCGTGCGCACCGGCCCGAACTAGGCGAGTTCGACGTCGATTTCGTGCTGCACGGCGACACCGGACCGGCTTCGGCGTTCGCCGGGCGGGCCAAGCCGGGGGATCGGCTCGTCGTGTACGCGCCCAACGCCGAATGCCCGGCTGATCCGCAGCGCAGCGGCGTGGAGTTCCGCATGGATGCACTGCGGGACAGGGCGCTGCTCGTCGGCGACGAGACCGCACTGCCCGCGATCAGCGGCATCCTGGCGGCGCTGCCGATGGGCGTGCGGGCCCAGGTGTACGTCGAGATCCCGGCTGCGGCCGACGCGCAACACCTCGCCAGCGCGGCGAAGGTGGAGGTGCATTGGCTGCCCCGAAGCGATCGGCGCCCCGGCGCCGCGTTGTTGTCGGCCGTTCGCGCGGCCTCGCTGTCCGGCGGCGAGTGGTACGCCTGGCTCGCCGGTGAGACCGGCATGGTCACTTCGGTGCGCCGCCACCTGCTCGACGAGCGTGGGTTCGACCGGGATGCCGTGACGTTCATGGGCTATTGGCGCTACGGCAAATCCGAGGACGAACCGAAGGACTGATCAAGGCCGCGGACATCGTTTCCGCGCTCTCTGTCGCGTCCGCCAGGGGACTGATCGAGTCCATTTGAATACGCTCCGCAACCACACTAAAGAGTGAGACGTGGCCCATGTCTCACTCTGCGTGATCGACTTTGGCGACCGACTGATTCGTTGATCAAGATTTGAGCTGGGAAAATAGGGTAATCGCGGCGATCTTGCCGATGTTTCTGTGACGATGGCCACTCGCTCACAGTTTGGTCTCCGGATTTCCGCTACGTAGCGTGGCCCCCCGTCGGCACCCCCGAGCCGACGAAGGCAAGACCGGAAACCCGCTTCGCCGAACCCTGCCCCGCGGGCTTTCCGACCCCCGACACGCACATCAGGGCAGGGGCCTGACGACCACCGGTGAGTCCGACGTCCCGGCCGCGACCGATCGGCCGCGTCGATCGCCGCCCCAGCGTCAGCGCAGGTGTTGCTGGAGACGAAGAACATGGCTAGCTCCCGAGGCAAGCACCGCAAGAACGCCACCAGCCGCAACGTCGCGCGGGTGGCCCTGGCTGGCGCGGTGGTCGCCGCGCCGTTCGCCCTGGCCCTGCCCGCCAACGCCGCGTCGGAGTCCACTTGGGACGCTGTCGCCAAGTGCGAGAGCGGTGGAAACTGGCAGATCAGCACCGGCAACGGCTACTACGGCGGCCTGCAGTTCAGCCAGTCCACCTGGTCCGCATACGGCGGCACGGACTACGCCTCGAACGCCGCGAAGGCCAGCCGCGAGCAGCAGATCGCGGTTGCCGAGCGGGTCCTGCAGGCGCAGGGCCCAGGTGCCTGGCCGGTGTGCTCCAAGAAGGCGGGCCTGACGGCTGGCGGCGGTGTGCAGCACCAGGACGTCTCGTCGGGTGGTGCCAAGCAGGCCACCCCGAAGACCGAGACCAAGACCGAAACCAAGAAGACCGTTTCGGTCGAGGGCGCCTACACCGTGCAGGCCGGTGAGACGCTGAGCTCCATCGGCGCGAAGGTCGGCGTGAGCTGGCAGTCGATCTTCGAGAAGAACCGCGACGTCGTCCGCGACGCCAACCTGATCTTCCCGGGTCAGCAGTTGACCGTGAAGTGACCCGCTCGGTCCACGAGACCGGGCGATACGCAAGGGACCCCGCCTGCCTCTCTCCGGCGGGGTCCCTTGCATTTCTCGGCCGAGTGCGGGCGCACAACTTCTCGCGAAATTGCAGCGGCTACGCCGAGGGAGCCTGGCTTTCTCCGTGGCAGTGTTGGTCGTCGGCTGAAAGTGGTTGCGCCGCTTGCCTGACTCGTCTTGAGCTTCGCGCCAATCCGCGTGTCGTTACTTCAGCTTGCGGCGGCGCAGATCGCTGCGGATGTCCCAGGCGGTCCAGCTGATGCCCCCGAGGGCGAGGCTGGTCATCAGGATCAGCACCAGAGCTTCGGTCACGGCGAGCTCCCTTCGGGTGGTGCGGTACCGATCGGGATTGGTTCTGAGCCTAGTGACGGACCCAGTGATCGCCGTGCGTATTGCGCGATTCAACCCAATTGGACGAAGTCCATGAATCGGCGTGACGTCTTGACAGTGCTGAAATGCGTGCGCAGACGCCAAATCGGCGCACTGTTCGAATCAGCACCGACGCTTCTTCTTCTCCGCTGCGCTCACGTTCCGTGTCATCGACTCAGCGTCGAGGGTGAATGGCTCTCGGTGGGGTGATTCGTCGGCATGTTGGGGCCGGGCTCGGTACGGGCTGCCGGGGATCATGGCCGTGATCGGGTTCCGGCCGTTTCCCAGTGCCGAGAACGATCCGAAACCGCAGAAAGGGGGCACCACGATGTCCTCCGGCCAGCACTCCGCATTGGTCGAGCTGTCCTCCTTGCACGGCTGGGTGGGACCTGCGGCGATCGTCGCCGGTGTCCTGCTGTTGATCGTCGCGCTGTTTCGCCGAACCCGCGCCACACTGGCGAAGAAGCGACGGGCGACGCGACCAAGTGCGGCCGAGTGGTGGTGATGCGCCGCCCCGAGCTGAGCTGAGCGCGCCGTGTGCGGCGTGCGCCGCGGGGGAGGGGACGCATGACCGACACCACACGAGACCCCGGCGAAGTGGGGGCGGCCGGTACGTCGACCCAACAGCCACCGGCTGGACAGCGCTGGCGGGTGATCCCAGGTCCAGCTCTTCCACCGACACGCGGCGTGCACCGGTTGGACTTGCGGACCACGATCGCGGTGGATCTGGGGCGGTTGGCTTCGTCGATGTCGCGGCGGCTTGGTCTGGGCAGCGGCGGGATGATCGGCGGCAGACTGGCCCTCAGCCTACAGCCGCGGGTGTTGCAGCGATTGGCGATCGGCCGGCGTGTCGTGATGGTCACCGGTACCAACGGCAAGACGACGACCACGCAACTGGTGGCCGAGGCGCTGCGCTCCCTGGCGCCAGCGGTCAGCAACGGCACCGGTGCGAACATGCTGGACGGACACGTCGCGGCGCTGATGACCCGGCCGGACGCGCCGTTCGCCGCGCTGGAGGTCGACGAGTTGCACCTGGCGCAGGTGACCCGGGAGTTCGAACCCGCGACGATCCTGCTGCTCAACCTCAGCCGGGACCAGCTCGACCGGGTCGGCGAGATCCGCACCGTCGCCGCGAGCCTGCGGCGAGCCCTGGCGCAGGCGCCCGGCACGCACGTGATCGCCAACCGCGACGACCCCAACATCGTGTTCGCGGCGGCCGAACACCCGGCCGTCACGTGGGTGTCCGGTGGGGTGCGCTGGAAGGACGACGCGTTGAACTGCCCGAGCTGCGGCGCGTTCATCGGCGATACCGACCGGGATTGGCGCTGCGCCTGTGGTCTCGCGCGCCCTGACGCGGACTGGACGGTCACCGACACCGCAGCGGTGGCCGCCGACGGAACGCGCGTCGAGCTGAGCTTGTCGCTGCCCGGCCACGTCAACCGGGTCAACGCGACGTTCGCGCTGGCCGCGGCGCTGCAGCTGGGCTGCGAGCAGGAGTCCGCGCTGGCGCGCATTCGCCGGGTCTCGCAGGCCGCCGGGCGCTACGGAACCGTGCGGCTGGCGGGGCGTCCGGTGCGGCTGCTGCTGGCGAAGAACCCGGCGAGTTGGCTGGAAATGCTCGACCTGGTCTCCGGCGACGACCATCCGCTGGTGCTGGTGGTCAACAGCCGGGAGGCCGACGGCTACGACGTCTCGTGGCTGTGGGACGTCGACTTCGAGGTGCTGCGCGGCCGCCCGGTGCGGGTGGCGGGGGACCGGGCGCTGGACCTGGCGGTGCGGCTGCGCTACGCCGGGGTGCCCGGTGCGGTGGCGTCCAGTGTGGACGATGCGCTGACCGGCTCGGCCAGAGGTGTGCCGAACGTGATCGCCAACTACACGGCGTTCCGCGATCTCGTCGCCAGGAGCCGACGGTGACGCGCGACCGGGTCCGCCTCGCCCTGGTGCTGCCCGATCTGCTGGGCACCTACGGCGATCGCGGCAACGTCATCGTGCTGGCGCAGCGGCTGAAGTGGCGCAACATCGACAGCGAAACCGTGACCGTGCTGTCGTCTTCGGACGCGGTGCCGGAATCCTGCGACCTGTACCTGATCGGCGGTGGCGAGGACGTCGCGCAGGTCGCGGCGGTCCGGTTCCTGCACCGCGGTCCCGGACTGCGGCGCGCGGTGGACCGCGGCTGCCCGGTGTTGGGCATCTGCGGTGGGTTCCAGGTGCTCGGGACGAGTTTCGTGACCGGCGACGGAACGCGGCACGCCGGTCTCGGCCTGGTCGATGCGGCCACCGAGCCCGGCAACGGCCGCGCGATCGGCGAAGTGACCACGCGGTCCACTGTGGGCGGTGTCGGGACGCTGACCGGTTTCGAGAACCATCTCGGCCGAACCCGGTTGGGGCGCGATTCGCAGCCGCTGGGTCGGGTGGCGCGTGGCATCGGAAACGGTCACGACGACGCCGAAGGCGCCGTCAACGGGCACGTGATGTGCACCTACCTGCACGGGCCGGTGCTCGCGCGCAACCCGAAGTTGGCGGATCTGCTGCTGGAGTGGGCGATCGGTGAGCCGCTGGAGCCGGTGCCAGATCCACCGGAGTTGCGCGCCCTGCGCGCGGAGCGCACTCGCGTGCACGTCCGCAACCGGAAGTGAGCGTCAGAAGAGAACTCAGCGGCGCCGAGCAATGCGGGCCAACCGGTCCAGTGCCGGTTTGAGCTCCGGGGCGCGAATCAGCGCTAGCGCACCGAAGCTCACCGCCAGCACTACGACCGTGTGTACGACCAGCGAGAGCCACGCATCGGCGACCGGCCCGACCGGTCCGAGAATGCCGCGCAGGCCGACGATCGCCAAGACCGCGCAGCCGCAGCCGAGCAGGCTGGCGGCGAGTGCGCGCAGGATTCCGCCCAGCGTGCGCCAGGTCTGCAGGCGGCCGACGCGGGAGCGCAGCCAGACCTGACCGATGATCGCGCCGACCACGAAGCTCGCCGACATCGCGCCGGTGACCGCGATGACGAGGTCGCGCGGATCCAGCAGCGCGAGCGCGGCGTAGCACAGCACGCTGCGCACCACCACCATGATCACGTTGATCCAGGTCGGCGTGCGGGCGTCCTTCATCGCGTAGAAGGCGCGCAACTGCAACATCGTGATCGCGAACGGAACGACGCCGAGCGCGGCGGCGGCCAGCGACCAACCGAGGCGATCGGCGGCGGCCACATCGCTGGCGCCCAACGAGAAGAAGGCGACCCCGATCGGACCACCGGCGACCACCAGTAGCGCGCTGACCGGCATCAGCAGCACCGCGCTCATCCGGGTGCCCAGGGACACGTCGGCGACGAATTCGCCGGTGTTCCTGGTCGCGGCGGCTCGGCTGATGCGGGGCATCAGCGCGGTCAGCAGCGAAACGCCGAGCACACCGTAGGGGACCTGGGACAACAGCCAGGCGTAGTTGAAGGTCGCCACGCTGCCGGTGGTGCCCTGCCCGGTGACGCGGGTGATCACCACCATGCCCGCCTGGCTGACCAGCGTGTAGAGCACGACCCAGACGGCGAGTCCGCCGAACTCCGAAAGCCTGCGGTCCCAACCCCACCGCCAGCGGAGCCGGAACGCGCTGCGGCGCAGCGAAACAGCCATGATCAACGTTTGCGCGGCGATGCCCAGCGCGGTGCCGATGCCGAGGATCAGCAGCTTCGGCTCGCCCATCCGCACCGGGTCGGCGGAGATCTCGCCGGGCACGAGTGCGTACACCACAACTGTGGCGATGACAACGACGTTGTTGAGTACCGGTGCCCAGGCGGGCGTGCCGAACACACCGCGAACGTTGAGGATCGCCTGCAACAGCGCGGACAGGCCGTAGCAGATGATGCCGGGTAGCAGCAGGTAGGCGAAAGCAGTGGTCAGTGCGGCGTTGGCGCGGGTGTCGGGGCCTAGGTAGAGCTCGGTGAGCAGGGGAGCGGCGGCCACCGCTGCGGTGGTGGCGGCGATCAGCAGCACCCCGCCCATGGTGATCATCCACTGGGCGTACGCCTCGCCTTGCCGGGTGCCGTCCTGCTGCGCCCGCACCAGCAGCGGTACCGCGATGCTGGTGAGCACGCCTCCGAGCAGCAGTTCGTTGACCACGGTCGGCAGCGTGTTGGCGACGGTGTAGGAGTCGTTGACCATGCCCAGCCCGAGGACGGCCACCAGCAGCACTTTCGCCAGCAGACCGCTGACCCGGCTGACCGCGGTGGCCAGCGCCATCGCTGCGCTGGCACGGGCCAGCGAGGTGTCGCGCACGCGCGATTCGGCCTGATCGACCACGTCGTTCCCCAGTTCTCAAAGCCTGCGCCGACCGTGCCACGAAATACCCGCCATCGCCGCGCGAGGCGCAGTCGTGGCAACCTGATCACACCGAAGGGGAACGGAGGCGGCCATGATCGTGATCGGCGGGCTGCTGCTGGTGGCCGGGGTGATCGTGGCGGTCGTGACCGGCGGTGACGTCGCGGGCGGCTGGCTGCTACCGGTCGGACTGATCGCCGCCGGGCTCGGCATGCTCGTCGCTGGTGTCGTCGCGGCGGCGCGCCGCCGCGTCCCGCTGCGGGCGGCGATCCGCGCGCACCGGACGGCGCCGGTGGGCAGTCCGGTGCGGAGAGCGCGCGCGGTCCCGGCGATGATCGTCGCCACCGCGAGGGGGCGCAATCCCGCGTTGCCGCGCTACCAACTCCTGCTCTGGGTGGTAGCGGTGGTCTACCTGATCTCGCCGATCGATTTCATCCCGGAGTTCCTGCCGCTGCTGGGCATCGGCGACGACATCGGCGTCGGAACCTGGCTGCTGACCAGCCTGTACGCCGAAGCGGGCAACTACCTGGCGGTCCGGGACTCCCCGCGCGAGGCGGACGCGGAGTAAACCGTCACGCAGCGGCGGCGGTGGGTTCGACCGCGGTCCGGCGGCGGCCGAAGAGAGCGTGATCGATCGACCAGTTGCCGCCGTTGAAACCCAGCGCCAAGGCGGCGACGCCGATGGCCAGCGGCAGTTCGAAACCCATCGGGGAGAACAACCCGAAGGGCAGGTGCACCAGGAACACCGCGCCCGCCATTTCCGCTGCTACCAAGATGCCGACCAGTGGCAGCAGCAGCCCGATGATCAACATGGCGCCGCCGACGAGCTCTACGAGGGCGGCGTACCAGGCGGCGACCTGCGGTAGCGGGATGCCCATGCCGGTGAAGCTCTGCGTGACCGCGCCCAGGCCGAAGTCGACGATCTTCTGCCAGCCGTGGGCGAACAGGATGACTCCGATGCCGAGTCGGCCGATGAATGCGAAGAAATCGCGAACGACGTTCATGGTTTCCCCCCGTGCCGTGCGCCGACCAGCCGGAAGGGCGAAGTCGGTACCACCAGTGTGGTGGGCGACCGAGCGGTAGTCATCTCGATGCTCCGCGACGGCGAGCAACAGGGTTTCTGCAGATCCGAGTATTGGTATACCAGGATATGATACACCAGGATCCCCATCGATTCCGCGTTGAGCCAACGCAGTCGAACCAGCAACGCCGCTGATCGGGGGCGCGATGAGCCAGCAGTTGTCCAGCGACGATTCCCACCGTCGGGCGGAGCCCGACGTGCCCAAGGGATTCTTCTCCTACCTGCGTTCCTTCGGTCCAGGCATCGTGGTCGCGATGAGCTGGGTCGGCACCGGCGACCTGATCGACAACTCGGTGGCTGGCGGCAACTACGGGTACGCCCTGCTGTGGGTGCTGCCGCTCGCGGTGGTCCTGCGGTTCGTGTTCGTCAACGCGCTCGGCAAGTACGTGCTGTTCAACGTTCGCGATGACCCGAGCCTCATCCGCGGCCTGGCGCGGCTGCACCCGGCGATGGGGTGGCTGCTGCTGATCTCCTTCGTGCTCTACACGCACCTGCTCATGTCGTTCAGCCTCAGTGCGGTCGGCGTGGCGATCAACGGCTTGACCGGCGGTGCGGTGTCGGCGTTCGTCGGGGCGCTGATCGGCGCCGGTTCGGTGTTCCTGGTGACCGCGCGGGGCGTCTACCAGGTGCTGGAGAACGTGCTCAAGGGCGTGCTGGCGATCAAGGTGGTGACCTTCATCGTGGCCATCGTCCTGGTCGGCGTCAGCTGGCGGGCGATGCTCGGCGGTCTGGCGTTCGACTTCCCGGAGCAAAGCGGCCCGTTCGACGCCACGCTCGTGGCGGCGAGCCTGGTGCTGGCCACCATCGGGTCGATGGCCAACTTGTTCTACCCGGAGTTCCTGCGCGAGAAGGGTTGGCTGGCACCGCGTTATCGACGGTTGCAGCAGTACGACCTGCTGTTCGGTTCGATCGTGGTGCTGTTCCTCGGCGGCGTCGTGTGGGTGCTCGGCGCCGAGGTGCTGCACGGTGCGCAAGGCGTGTCGGAAGCCTCCGACATCGCGGACGCCCTCGCCTCGGCCATCGGTCCGGTGGGCGCGTTCATCTTCTACTTTGGATTGCTCGGCGCGGGCTGGACGGTCGTGGCGGGCTCGGTGTTCGCGCTCGGCAAGATGGTCGTCGAATCGCTGCACGTGGTGCGACCGCAGCGGGAGGGCCGTTATCCGGAACGCGGTAAGGACCCGGTCTACATCGCGGTGGTGATCTGGGGGTTGTCTGCCGTGCTGTGGTCGCTGCCCGGCGGACCGGGATTCATCCCGCTCGTGGTGATCGCGCACGTGCTCACCGCGCCGTTCCTGGTGCTGATCGTGATCGGGGTGATCACGCTGCTCAACAGCAGGCATTCGATGGGGCCGCACCGGAATTCCTGGAAGGAGAACATCGCCCTGGGACTGGTCGCGACGCTGGTCTGCATCGCCGCAGTGCAGGGCTTCGTGCAGGCATTCACGACGATGTTCTGAGCGGCCTGTCGCCGTGCTCGTTCCGCGTGGGCGGTACAGGCGATCTCCGATCGCGTGATGGGTGAGGGGCACCCGTGACCAAGTAACTGGGTCACGGGTGCCCCTCACCCGCACCACTGGGTCGTTCGGGTGTGTGGGCCTGGCTTCCGTGACGTGAAAGCAGTCTCGCTTGCCCGTGGTTCCGCGCGGCATCGTGAGAACTGCCGCGGGTGAGCGCGATCACCACGGTTCTGCGGCGCCTGCGAAGTCCTTTCCCGCGTCGCCCGGCCGGTCCGGACGTCGCGAACTGACCCGATCACAGGAACGGGGCCCCAATGAGCATGACCACGCGTGCTGCCATCTGCCGGGAGCCCGGTCGCCCGTGGGAGATCACGGACATCGAGCTGGACGAGCCGAAGGCCAACGAGGTCCGGATCAAGTTCTTCGCGGCCGGGTTGTGCCATTCCGACGACCACATCCAGAAGGGCGACGCGCGCATGCGCTTCCCGGTGGTCGGCGGCCACGAAGGAGCCGGTGTCGTCGATGCGGTGGGCGAAGGCGTGACGCGGGTCGCGGTCGGCGACCACGTGGTTTGTTCGTTCATCCCGGCCTGCGGCTCCTGCCGCTACTGCTCGACGGCGCGGCAGAACCTCTGCGATTCCGGCAAGAACGCGTCGACCGGTGAGTTTCCCGACGGTACGTTCCGGTTCCACCTCGACGGCGAGGACCTCGGTGGTCTCTGCGTGCTCGGGACGTTCTCGCAGTACGCGGTCGTCTCCGAGTTCTCCGTCATCCCGATGCCCGAGGACATCCCGTTCGAGATCGCCGCGCTGGTCAGCTGCGGCGTGCCGACGGGTTGGGGTTCCGCGGTGTACGCGGCGGGGGTCCGGCCCGGCCAGACCGTCGTCATCTACGGCGCTGGTGGGGTGGGCAGCAATGCGGTGCAGGGCGCGCGGTATGCCGGGGCCAAGAACGTGGTGGTGGTCGATCCCGTGGAGTTCAAGCGGGAGATGGCGAAGGTCTTCGGTGCGACGCACGCGTTCGCCGATGCCCAGTCGGCGCACGAGTTCGTCGTGGAGACCACCTGGGGCGAGCTCGCCGACCACGCGATCATCACCGTCGGCGTGCTGCACGACGAGGTCATCGACCACGCCATCAAAGTGGTCGGCAAGAGCGGCCAGGTCACCATCACGGCAGTCGGCAACGGCTCGGTCGTCGCACCGTCGGGAATGCTCATCGGCTACCAGCGCCGCGTGCAGGGCGCGATCTTCGGCGCCTGCAACCCGCTGTTCGACGTTCCCCGGCTGCTGGGGCTGTACCGCTCCGGTGATCTCAAGCTCGACGAGCTGATCACCCGCAAGTACCGGCTCGACGAGGTCAACCAGGGCTACCAGGACATGTTGGACGGCAACAACGTTCGCGGCATGATCATCCACGAGCACTGAGGAGCCAATCCATGACGATCGCCCCTGCCAACCCGCGGGCTGGTTCGCCGCCCGTCGAGAACGCCCATCTCATCGGGGGTGAATGGGTTCCGGCGGCCAGTGGCCAGACCATCGAGGTGATCAACCCGGCTACCGGGCAGGTGCTGGCCAACGTACCTCGTGGCACTGCGGCGGACGTCGACGCCGCGGTGACGGCCGCCCAAGCGGCCTTCCCGGCGTGGCGCGACACCAATGCGACCGCACGCGGCGCGCTGATCGCCGCCTGGGCGCGGCTGATCGAGCAGCACGAGGCCGAGATCGATCAGCTTGAGTCGCAGGAGGTCGGCCGCCCGCACTGGGGTCCGCCGCCGATGGCCCGGATCCTCACGTTCATCGCCGGGCAGGCCGACAAGGTCAGCGGGCTCTCGCTGCCCACGCACAGCCCCGACGTGCTCGGGCTGACGCTGCGCGAGCCCTACGGCGTGGTCGGCAGCGTGATCCCGTGGAACGCGCCCGGACCGATGTTCGTCAACGACGTCGGTGCCGCGATCGCCGCGGGCAACACCATCGTGATCAAGCCGGCCGAAGACGCTCCGCTGACTCCTCTGATGCTGGCCAAGCTCGCGATGGAGGCCGGTATCCCGCCTGGCGTGATCAACGTCGTGACCGGTTACGGCGGGGAGGCGGGCGCGGCCATCCCGGTCCACAAAGGAATTCGCCGGATGAGCTTCACCGGATCACCGGCCACGGGTTCCGAGGTCATGCAGGCGTGCGGCAAGAACCTGGTACCGCTGCACCTGGAACTCGGCGGCAAGTCCCCGCAGGTGGTGTTCCCAGACGCCGACCTCGACGCCGCGATCCCGGCGATGGTCAACAGCATCACGCTCAACACCGGGCAGATCTGCGCCGCGGGTTCGCGGGTGGTCGTCGACCGCTCGGTGCACGCCGAGGTGGTGCACCGCCTCGCCGAGGCCATGGGGCGGGTCAGCGTCGGACCTTGGCACGAGAAGGTGCAGATGGGCCCGCTGATCAACGCCAAGCAGCACGCCAGAGTGCTGGACTACATGCGGGTCGGCGAGGAGGAAGGCGCCGAACTCGTCCTCGGCGGCGGCGTGCCGGACGGTGCGACCTTCGAGCAGGGCTTCTTCGTCGAACCCACCCTGTTCGACCAGGTCGACCCGAAGATGCGGATCGCTCAGGAGGAGATCTTCGGCCCCGTGCTGTCGGTGATCCCGGTCGACGGCGAGGAGGAGGCCCTCGCGGTGGCCAACGGAACCGACTACGGCCTGGTCGCCTCGGTGTGGACCCGCGACGTGGGCGCAGCGGTGCGGATGTCGCGCGGGCTGCAGGCCGGTCAGGTGGCGGTGAACGCGGCGCTGGGATCCGGCGTGATCGGCGGTCCGTTCGGCGGCTACAAGCGCAGTGGGTTCGGTCGGACGATGGGAGCCGATGCGGTGCTGGAATACACGCAGGTGAAGACGGTGTCGCTCCGTGGCACGGCGTGACCGGGACGGGATCCGGATGCGGGTGCTCATGGAGCCCCGGCACGGATCCCGCTACGACGAGATCCTCGCGCTCGCGTTGGCGACCGAGCAGGCGGGCTTCGAAGCGTTCTTCCGCTCCGACCACCTCTTCGGCGTCGACCCCGACGACCTGACCTACCGGCCGACCGACTGCTGGACCACGTTGGGCGGGTTGGCCCGCGACACCCAGCGAGTGCGGCTGGGTTCGCTGGTCACCGCATCGACCTTCCGTTCGCCGGGCCTGCTCGCGGCCATCGTCGCTTCCGTCGACGAGATGAGCGGTGGTCGGGTGGAACTGGGCATCGGGACGGGGTGGTACGGCCGCGAGCACGCCGCGTACGGGTTGCCCTTCCCGACGACCGGCGAGCGGTTCGACCGGTTTGAGGAACAACTGGCGATCATCACCGGGCTCTGGCGCACGACGCCGGGGGAGGAACCGGGTTTTTCCTTCGAAGGCAAGCATTTCCGGGTGGAGGCCAACCGAACTCCGCCGCAGCCCACGCAGTCCCCGCACCCGCCGATCGTCATCGGCGGCACCGGTCCGAAGCGCACTCCGGCCATCGCGGCTCGATACGCCGATGAGTTCAACGGCGCACTGGGCGGTGACCTGCGCGAGCGGTACGCGGTGTTCGCCAGGGCTTGCGAGGCGATCGGCCGCGATCCGGACGAGGCGCGGCGCTCCGCTGTGCTGCCGGTGGCGTGCGGGTCCGATCCTGGCGAAGTGCGGCGCCGGGCATCGATCATCGGCTCCGAGCGGATGCGCGCCGAGGCGGCGATCGGCTCCCCGGAGCTGGTCACCGAACAGGTCATCGGACTCGCCGAAGCCGGGGCCGACACCGTCTACCTGCACATCTACGACATCCACGACCTCGACCACATCGCGCTGATCGGCGCGGAGGTTCTGCCGCACGTGACCAGTGCGGCTCGGGAGGAAACGGGGGCCACCGCATGAGCACCACGACCCGTGCCGCCATCGCACGCGGACCGCACCTCGGCTGGGAGCTGGCGGATTTGCAGCTCGACGAGCCGAAGGCGCACGAGGTACGAGTGAAGTTCGCGGCGTCCGGCCTGTGCCATTCCGACCGCCACATCACCCAGGGCGACGCTCCCGTGCGGTTCCCGATGGTCGGCGGCCACGAGGGAGCCGGAGTGGTGGACGCCGTGGGGCCGGACGTCCGCCGGGTGAAACTCGGCGACCGGATCGTCTGCTCCTACATCCCGGCCTGCGGCGCCTGCCGCCCCTGTTCGACCGGCCACCAGAACATGTGCGTCAAGGGGCTCAACGCGGGCACCGGCATGTTCCTCGACGGCACTTTCCGGTTCCACCTCGACGGCGAGGACCTCGGCGGTTTCTGCTCGCTGGGCACGTTCTCGCAGTACGCCGTGGTGTCGGAATGGGCCTGCGTCCCGCTCGCCGAGGACATCCCGTTCGAGGTCGGCGCGCTGGTGGGGTGCGGCGTGCCGACGGGCTGGGGTTCCGCGGTGCACGCGGCCGGAGTGCGGGCCGGTGACACGGTGGTGATCTACGGCGCTGGCGGGGTGGGCAGCAATGCCGTGCAGGGCGCGCGGTTCGCCGGGGCCAAGAACGTGGTCGTCGTCGATCCCGTCGAGTTCAAGCGCGACATGGCGAAGGTCTTCGGCGCGACGCACACCTTCGCCGATGCCCAGTCGGCGCACGAGTTCGTCGTGGAGACCACTTGGGGCCAGCTCGCCGACCACGCGATCTGCACCCCGGACGTGGTGACCGAGGAGATCGTGAACGCGGCCGTGCAGGTGGTCGGCAAGGGCGGCAAGGTCGTCATCACCGCCGTGAGCAAACTCGGCGAGAACGCGGTGCGCGTCCACGCCGGGCACATGATCAGCTACCAGCGGCAGGTGCGCGGCGCGTTGTTCGGCGACTGCAACCCGCTCTACGACATACCTCGACTGCTGGGACTGTACCGCTCCGGTGATCTCAAGCTCGACGAGCTGATCACCCGCAAGTACCGGCTCGACGAGGTCAACGACGCCTACCAAGACCTGGCCGACGGCAAGAACATCCGCGGCGTCGTCGTGCACGAGCACTGAGCATCCCTCGCATCCCGGAGGAATCCCTTGGTCACACCGAGCTTCGTCGCCGTCGAGGATCAGGACGCCGTCACCGAGCTGCTCCGTGCGCAGCTCGACGGGCTGCCCGCGCGATCCCCGATCTACGCCGACCTCTTCGCTGAGCACGGGGTGACGCCGTCGACGTTCGCGTCGCTCGACGACCTTCCCAAGTTGCCGTTCACCACCAAGCAGATGCTGCGCGATTCCCAGGCAGCGGCCCCGCCGCTGGGTAGGCACGCCGCCGTGGACATGACCGAGGTCATCCGGGTGCACGCCTCCACCGGCACGACCGGGAAACCGAGCTGGGTCGGGGTCACCCGCCGGGACGCCGCGGCCTGGACCGACATGGTCACCCGCGCGTTCCGCACGATGGGCGCGAGCCGCGAGGACGTCGTGCTGCACGCGGCGGGGCTCACGCTGTTCGTCGGCGGCCTGCCGATCCGCGACGCGTTCGAACGGATCGGGGCCACCTTCCTACCGATCGGCACGGGCGCCTCGGAGAAGGCGGTGCTGGCGTTGGAGACACTGGGCGTCACGGCGCTGCACTCGACTCCTTCCTACGCCCGGTACCTGGCGGAGTACTTGCGCGCTCGGGGCCGGGACCCCAAGGAGTTCGGCCTGCGCAAGATCTTCGTGGGTGGCGAGCCCGGTGGCGGGGAACCGGCGTTCCGCCAGCTCGTGGAGCAGGAATGGGGCGCCCCGGTCACCGAAGGGCTGGGCAACGCCGACATGGCGCCGGTGCTGTTCGGCGAAGTCCCCGGCAGTCCGGGGATGCGCTTCACCGGTGGGCGGCACGTCGTGGTCGAGCTGATCGATCCGGAAAGCGGCGAGCCGGTCGCGGCCGAACCGGGCGCCACCGGTGAGCTCGTCTACACCTCGGTCGACCGCGAATGCTGCCCGCTGGTGCGGTTCCGCACCGGCGATCGGGTCGTCGTCAACGGACTCGCGGACGACGGCGCACCGCTCATCCGCTGTTACGGGCGCACCGACGACATGCTCATCGTGCTGGGCGTCAACGTCTTCCCCTCCGCGATCCGGGACGTCATCCAGGCGCTGCATCCGCGCACCACCGGAGCGATGCAGATCCTGCTCGCCGAGGACGGTCCGCGGGTCGAGCCGCCGCTGCGAGTGGAAGCCGAGTGGGGCGAACAACCCGGCGACCGGGACGAACTCGTCCGCGAGCTGGAGGGGCTGATCCGCTCCCGCCTGTCGGTGCGCGCGGCTGTCACGCTCGTGCCGCCCGGCTCCATCGAGCGTTCCGAGGCGAAGACCCGGCTCACCCGGCGCACGAGCTGAAGGAGGTATCCAATGCCCAACGCCATCCTCGACCCGACGGGGCGCGCTGCCGCGCGAACCACCTCGACGAACGCGGCTCGGGCGAGCCGCCGCGTCGACCTCACCAGCGCCCGGATCGGTTTGCTGGAGAACACCAAGCAGAACGCCGCACTGCTGCTGACCGAGCTGGGCAAGCTCCTGGTGGCCGAACACGGCGCCAGCGCAGTGGTGCTCATGCGCACCAAGACCGCGTTCGCCCAGCCCGCACCCGCTGAGCTCATCGCCGAGTACGCACGCGAATGCGACGTGGTGATCACCGGCGTCGGCGACTGCGGGTCGTGCAGCGCCTCGGCCGTGGCCGACGGAATCCTCTTCGAGCAAGCGGGATTGCCCGCCGCGGTCATCTGCAGCGATGCGTTCGTGGCGACCGCGGATGCGATGGCCGAGCTGCGCAACGCGCCGGGTTATGCGTACGTGACCACTGCGCACCCGGTCGCGATCCTGACCGAGCAGCAGGTCCGGGACCGTGCGAAGGACGTGCTGCCGGGTGTCATCGCACTGCTCACGGCGGCGGGCTCGTGACCGCCGAACACGACCCGGACGCCGCGCAGGCCGCCATCGAGTACTGCTACGAGCAGGACTGGTCGGACGGTCTGCCGCTGGTGCCCGCCTCCCAGCCGCTCGTGGACCGGTTCCTCGGCACGGTCGACCTACCGCGTGATGCGGTCATCGGGCGGCTACCGCAGCTGGACCGCCTCGTCACCGTCGAGCTGGCCGCGATCAACGCCGCCATGGCGGGGTGCAAACCGGAGTACTTCCCGGTGGTGCTCGCCGCCTGGGAGGCGCTGATGCGCGAGCGGGCCGCCAGCGGTGGCGGCTGGCAGTCGACGAGCGGACCGGCCCCGCTGATCATCGTCAACGGGCCGGTCCGCGAGAAGCTCGGATTCAACTGGGCGGGTGGCGTTTTCGGACCCGGCTTCCGGGCGAACGCCACTGTCGCCAGGGCGATCGGGCTGATCGTGCGCAACGTCTTCGGCATCCACCCGCACGTGCTGGAGCAGGCCACCCAAGGGCTTCCCGGCCGGTGGTCGATCTGCGTGGCCGAGAACGAGGAGGAGAGCCCGTGGGAACCGCTGGCCGAGGAGGCCGGGCTGCCCGCGGGGACTTCGGCGGTGGCGGCGACCCTGCTGCGCACCTGCGAATTCGTCGACAACCGGCACACGAGCAGCGCCGAGCAGCTGCTCGCCGACTTCGCCGACACCATCTCCCGTGCCGGTGCGTGGATCTTCCGGCACGCCTCGGCGGGCATCGTGTTCTGCCCGGAACACGCGCAGTTGCTCGCCGGTGCCGGATTCGGCCGCGCCGAGGTGCGGGCCTGGCTGGCCGACCACTGTGGACGGACGGTGGACCAACTTGCTTCGGTGGGCAAGGACGGGCTCGGCGACAACGGGGTCCGGCACGCCAGCGGGCAGCGCGACGCCGGGTTCGACCGCCTGCTGCCCGCCGCCGACCCCAAGAACCTGCTCATCGCTGTGTCCGGTGCGCGCAACGCCGGGATCTCGATGGTGGTCCGGCTGTTCGCCGACTGGTCCGGCACCGCCGTCGGGATCGACGACGCCGCCACGCCCAGATCCGTTGCCCAGGAAGGAAGGTAGGACCCGATGAGCGATATGGTCCGAGCCGCGGTCCAGGTCGGCCCCCGGCAGATCGAACTGCGCGAGTTCCCCCGCCCACGCATCGGCGCCGACGACGGCCTGCTGCGGGTCGAGGCCAACGGCATCTGCGGCAGCGACGTGGAGATGTACAAGGGCCACCTGCGCATGGGCCAGTACCCGGTGATCCCCGGACACGAACCGCTGGGCATCATCGAGGAGGTCGGCGAGACCGCCGCGCAGCGGTGGGGCGTGCAGCCCGGCGACCGGGTGGCGCTGGAGGTCATCGTGCCGTGCCGCGTCTGCCACGACTGCCTGATCGGCCGCTACCAGTCCTGCCGCAACCGCACCATCGGCCACGGGGTCACCGGGCTGGGTACGCCGCCGGGCCTGTGGGGCGGGCTGGCGGAATACCTCTACCTCACGCCCAATGCGATCCTGCACAAGGTCGACAACCAGCTGCCCGCTGAACTCGCGGTGATGTTCAACCCGCTCGGCGCCGGGGTGCGCTGGGCAGTCCACCTCGGCGACGTCCAACTCGGCGACACGGTGCTGGTGCTCGGCAGCGGGCAGCGGGGCATCGCTTCGGTGATCGCGGCCCGCGCCGCCGGTGCCGGAACGATCATCATCACCGGTCTTGCCGCCGACGCGCACAAGCTCGCGCTCGCCAGGGAGTTCGGTGCCGACCACACCATCGTCGTCGACGGGGACGAAGCCGTGGACACCGTGGAGCGGGTGCGCGAGATCACCGATGGTGCGATGGCCGACGTCGTCCTCGAACTGACGCCGATGGCCGCCGAGCCCGTTTCGGACGCGCTGCTCGCCGCTCGGCACGGCGGCCGGGTGGTGCTGGCCGGTCTCAAGGGCAACCGCGACGTGCCGGTGCGCACCGACCTCATCATCAACCGGGCGCTGCACGTCATCGGCGCGTTCGGCGTAGACGCCGGTTCCTACGCCGAGGCGATCGAGATCATCGAGTCCGGGCGTTTCCCGCTGGAGAAGCTGCACACGCATTCGTTCGGCCTGGACGACACCGCGCTGGCGATGGAAACCCTCGCCGGTGAGGCAACGGGCGATCCCGCAGTGCACGTCTCGGTTCATCCCCACAGCTGACGGAGGTCCGCGTGCTCGTCGACGCCCACGCCCACCTGTTGCCCTTCGACTACCCGGCCGACGCACCCGAGTGCTTCCCCCGGATGGAGCCGATCGACGGCGACACCGCCCGGACCTTGCTGTTCGGTGCGACGCGATTCCGCGCCCGCGACGTGTTCTTCAACGCCGAACGCCGCATCGAGGCGCAGGACGCGTCGGGTGTGGACGTCGAGGTGCTCACGCCGATGCCGCCGCTGCTGCGCTACGACCTGCCAGCCCGCGACGGGCTGTCCCTGGCCCGGCACGTCAACGAGTTCACCGCCACCCTGTGCGCCGCCCACCCGAGCCGCCTGATCGGCTTCGGCATGGTCCCCATGCAGGATCCGAACGCCGCCGCCAAGGAATTGACCGCGATCCGGGACCAGGGCCTGCGCGGTGTGGAGATCGCGTCGAACGTCGTCGGCGCCTCGATCGGCGACGAGCGCTTCCTGCCGTTGTTCGCCGAGGCGGAGCGGCTGGAGCTGCCGATCTTCGTGCACGCCATGCCAGCGGCCACCGACCGGCTGCCCGCCGCCGCGATGGGTACCTACGTGGTCGGCATCGAGGGCGCGCTCGCGGCCGCGTCGCTGGTCACCGGTGGGACCGCCGCGAAGTGCCCGGAGTTGCGCATCGCGTTCAGCCACGCGGCCGGTGGATACCCGTTGATGTTGCCGCGCGCGCAGTACTTCTGGGGCGGTTCCTGGAACGAGGCACCACCAGTGCCCGAACGCGCGGTCGCACCGGATGACGGTCCGTCACCGCTGGAGTACGCGCGCCGCTTCTACTACGACTCGCTGGTGTTCGACCGGCGCGCCGTGCGGTACCTGATCGACCTGCTCGGCCACGACCGGCTGCTGGTCGGCTCGGACTTCCCGGCCATGCCCCGCGAAGAACCCACTGGAGCCACCCTGCGGTCGATGGACCTGCCCGAGGACGTGCACGCGGACATCACCTGGCACAACGCCTTCCGCTGGCTGGGGATCAACCCCGCGTAACTCCCGGCGTGCTCAGACGCGCGGCGTCGGCCGCTCCGGCGAAACCTGCTGGTGCGGCCGGAGTGCTCGCGTGATCGCTCGCGATGCCTGGGTGAGCAGTGCCGCCAGCTCGCGCGGCCGCGCGGCCGCGGTCTCCACCACGACGCTGATCGCCGCCGTGATCTCGCCGTCGGGGCCCAGCACCGGCACCGCAACCACGAGGTCCGGCAGCGTGATCTGCCCGCGTGCCACCGCGACGCCGGTCTGCCGGACGTGCGCGAGCTTGCGGCGCAACTCAGCTGGATCGACCACGGTCAGCTGGGTGAAACGCTCCAGCGACGACTGCAACACCTGCTCCTGCAGGTCGGGTTCGGCGTGCGCGAGGAGCACGAGTCCGGTGCCGGTGGCGTGCATCGGCCACCGATCGCCGACGCGGCTGCTGACCGGGTTGCGCACCCGCGCGCGCAGCGCCTCGATGTAGACGACCTCCAGGCCGTCGCGCACGCCGAGGTGGACGTTGCCGCGGGTGATCTGGTGCAGGTCTTCGAGGTAGGGGAACGCCGCCTCGCGCAGCTCCAACCCGCGCGGCGCGAGGGCGGACAGTTCGAGCAGTCGCAGCCCGACGGAGTAGCGGCCGTCGGCACCGCGTTCCAACGCCCCCCAGCCCACCAGCTCGCGGACCAACCGGTGGGCGGTCGGCAGCGTCAGCCCGGCCCGGCGGGAGATCTCGCTCAGCGACAGCGTGCGGTGCCGCGGCCCGAACGCGTCGAGCACGGACAGCACCCGACCGGCCGCGGTCTGCCGTGGTGCTTCGGGCGGGTCGGTCGGCGTGGGTCTCCTCATCTCGGGTATCACTGCCATGTCGCACCTCCGGTCCACCGGCGCGGATTTGGGGAATCGGTCGCATTCCGTCGTCCATGGGCGGGGCTAGCTGGGTGGCGCGATCAGTCCCTCCCGGATGGCCACCAGTGCCGCTTGGGTTCGCGAGGACAGCTGCAGTTTCGCGAGGACGTGGCTGACGTGGGTCCGGGCGGTGCGCTCGCTGATGTACAACTCGGCGGAGATCTGCCGGTTGGACATGCCCTGCGCGACGAGCGCGAGGATGCTGCGTTCCCGGAGGGTGAGGGCGGCCAGCCCGGTCGGTGGTGAGACGAGTCGGCGGGTCAACCGCCCGGCCACCGCCGGGTCGAGCAGCACCTCGCCCCGCGCCGCGGCTCGGATGGCGGTCGCGATCTCGTCCGGATCGGCGTCCTTGAGCAGGTACCCGGCGGCGCCCGCCCGCAGTGCCGCGTGCACCCGCTCGACTTCGCCGAAGCTGGTCAGCACGACTATCCGCACCTCGGGGTAGCGCTCGACGATCGCCCGGATCGCGGCGATGCCGTCCATCCGCGGCATCAGCACGTCCATCAGGATGACCTGGGGCGGTCGTTGTTCTTCGACCAGCCGCGCGAGTTCGTCCAGGGCCTGCTCGCCGTTGGCCGCCTCGGCGGCGAGTTCGATGTCGGGGGTGCTCTCCAGGTAGGCCGCCAGGCCGCGGCGCACCACGGCGTGGTCGTCGACGACGAGTACGCGGATGATCTCTGGCTCGGTCATCGGTCGACTCACCGTCCGCCGCCGTGCGCCGCGGGTAGCCGAACCCGGACCCGGCAGCCGCCGTCCGCGTTGTCCACCGCCATGTGGCCTCCCCACCGTTGTGCCCGTTCTTTCATCGACACCAGGCCGAGCGCGCCGCGCCGTTCCTGCGTCGGCTGCCAACCCTTGCCGTCGTCGGAGATCTCCACCAGGAGTTGGTCGCCCCCCAACCCGTCAACGGTGCTGATGCGGACCAGGGCACGACTCGCGCAGGCGTGCTTGACCACGTTGTGCAGCGCTTCCTGCACGATGCGGTAGAGGTCTTCCTGCAGCTCGGTCGGCAATTCGGGTACCAGCCACGGTTCGTCGGTGCTGACGTCGATGGCGAGCCCGGTGGCCGCCTGCACGGACTCGGCGTGCTCGCGCACCGCTGCGACGAGGCCGCGTCCGACGAGTTCGGTGGGGTGCAGTTGCAAGACCAGGCCGCGCAAGTCGGCGAGCGCGTGCTGGGCGAGACCGAGCAATTCGTCGGCCACCGACCGCACCCGCTCCGAGCTGCTGGTTCGACCGGGCTCGACCTGCGCGCGCAACGCCTTGGCCTGCATGCGCATCGAGAAGACGTGTTGCACCACCGAGTCGTGCAGCTCGCGGGCCAGCCGGGCTCGCTCGTCGAGTTGGGCGTCACGGCGACCGCGCACCAGCAGGTCGGCCGAGTCGACCGCGGTCGCGGCCTGGTCGGCCATCGCTTCGAGGAATTCCAGCGCGCTCGGCCCCGGCGTCTCGCCCGGTTCGTAGTAGGCGTTCAACACGCCCACGGCCCGGCCGCGCACCACCAGCGGCACGGCTACGAAGCTGTCCCACTCCGGCGCACCCATGATCGCGTGCAGCGGGGCCCACTTGGGGTCGTCCAGGATGGCTTGCTTGCGGTGCGGCACGACGATCCGCTGCCGGGTTCGGAACGCCTCGACGAACATCATGCGGGCGCCCAACTTGCGGCATTCCTCAAGCCGGTCGGTGAAGTCCTCGGCGTCGGTGAACCCGGCCTTGCCGACGATCTGCATCGTCGGGTGCTCGACGCGCAGTATCTGGGCAGCGGCGATGTGTTCGGCCTGCACGACTTCGCGGGCCACCACGTCCAGGGTGACGCGCAGCGATCCGGCGTCGGCCACGCTCGACGCGGCCCGCGCGATGGCCGCCAGCCGCCGCTGCACGTGGCGGGCGTCGCCGCCCGGATCGTGCGCCTTGGCCGCGTCGTCGCCGGTCGGCTGCCCGCACGTCGGACAGCCCTCCGGCACGCCCGGCTGGTGCAGCTCGCCCGCGGTGGCCTGTTCGGTCACGCCGACCCCTTTGTCAACGTTGTTGCAAATCAGGGCGGTTCGCCCTGTTGGAACGGCTACAGTCTCGCGAGCGGACGACAGGGCCACAAGGGATGGGAGCAGGTTTGCGCTGGTCTGCCGTAGATGCCCATGCGGACTGCGACAAATGACGTAGCAGGTCCGCGATGGGCAATTTCTCGCGAAATTGCAACACCTACCCCGGCGGAGGGAAGCAGCTGGCGCCGCCGTCCGGGTCGCTTGGGGTCACGCCTGGTCTTACCCGAATTGCAGCATCGAATCCGCGCGCTGATGGCCCCCGAATGTCGGTTGCGCTGCGCCGCGGCACGGCGAGGCGTGAACTTCTCTTTCGCCCGGCGAAATCCGCCTGCAGCGCGGTGCGCCTGAGTCGCGAGGCTGTAGCGGCGAGATAGTGAGCCCAGTCACTCCGCATGCGGGCAGTGCGCTGTTCGACCCGCTCGGGGGCTGAGCGCTCGCCCCCCACGACGGATCGGCACCGGAGCCGCCTTCGGTAGCCGCGCCGATCGCTACCGAAGCGGGAGTACGCACGTGAGAAGCAGGTTGCGAGCACTGTCCCTCCTCTTGGCGCCGCTGCTGTTCGCCTCCGCTTGCGGCGGTGGCGGCAGCTCGTCGGACGCGCGACCAGCGGGACCGCCCCAACGCGGTGGGGAGATGACCGTTCTCGAAGACGTCAGCTTCGCCGGTGGCTGGCCGACCGGGCTCGACCCGGCGACGAACACCACCGGCGGGGCCAACATCCCGCAGATGAGCGCCATCTACGGCGGACTCTTCCTGCTGCGCGCCCAGGACGACGGCACCGGTGCGGAAGTCGTGCCGAACCAGGCCGAGGGCTACGAGCTGCTCAACGGCGGCAACGACGTGCGGATCACGCTGCGCGACGGGATCCGGTTCAGCGACGGCACCCCGCTGGACGCCGAGGCAGTCGCGTTCAACCTGCGGCGGGCGGTTACCTCGCCCTGCACCTGCCGACCGACGTGGCCGCTGGCCCAAAACGGCGTAACCGTCGAAAATCCGCGCACCGTCGTGCTCCACTTCACCCGGCCGTACGCCGCGGCGATCAACTCCTTCCCCGCGTCCAACGCCAACTGGATGGCGTCGCCGACCGCGCTGCAGAACCTCGGTGCGGAGCAGTTCAGGATCAAGCCGGTGGGCGCCGGGCCGTTCGTCGTGGAGTCCAACAAGCTCAGCTCCGAGCTCGTGCTCACCCGCAACCCCGGATACTTCAAGCAGGGACTGCCCTACCTGGACCGGTTGACGTTCAAGTCCATCGGCGGTGACCAGCCCGCCTACCAGGCGCTGCTGTCCGGGCAGGCGCAGGCGTACGAGGGCCTGAACACGACGCCGCTGCTCGAACAAGCCCAGAACGACGATCGGCTGGTCGTCACGGTGCAGCCGCCGACCTCGCCGTACGTCGTGCAGCTCAACACGAAAACCGCGCCGTTCAACGACCAGCGGGCCCGGGAGGCGATCTACCGCGCGACGGACTTCAAGGCGATTTCGCAGGGCCTATTCCGCGGCGAGTACCCGGTCAGCCAGACGTTCACCGGCGTGGGCGGGTTGTTCCACCACGAGACCGTCGACGGGTATCCGGCCTACGACCCGGCGCGGGCCCGGCAGCTGGTCAACGAGCTCGGCGGGCTCAACGTCGAGCTGGGCACGCTCGGCAACTACGTGGCCGAGCAGGTCATGACCGCGCTGCAGACGCAGTGGCAGCAGGCCGGTATCAACGTCAAGGTCACCAAGTACGAACTGTCCACATTGGTCCAGCAGTTCCAGTCCGGCCGGTGGCAGTCGATGCTGCAGACCGCCGGGGCGTGGGATCCGGCCTCCGGGGTGGGCGTCACCTTCCGCTTCGGCTCGAACTCGCCGTTCAGCGGGGTCAATGATCCACAGCTCGACGGACTGCTCAACGCGGCCGCCGCCTCGATCGACCCCGCCCAACGCGATGACCTCTACCGCCAGGCGAGCAAGCACATCAGCGACAACGCCTACGCGCCCTTCGGCCTGGCGTTCGCGGCGGCCAACCTCGCGACCACCGACGTGCACGGCCCCGGCCTGACCACGAAGATCCCGCCGATCGTCGTCAACAGCGGGATCATCTGGGACGAAGTGTGGAGGGCCAAACAGTGACGGCAGCCATCGAGTCGCCTCCGCAGGACTCCCGCGCGGCGCGGCTGGCCACCTCGCCCAGCGTTCGGTTGATCGGCAAACGGCTGCTCATGGCGGTGCCGATCCTGCTCGGCGTGAGCATCCTGACCTTCTGGGTGCTCAACCTGATCCCTGGCAACGCGGCCCAGCAACTGCTTGGGGCCGAGGCCACTCCGGAGCAGGTCCGGGCCTTGGAGCTGCAACTCGGCCTGGACCAGCCAGCGGCGATGCGCTACCTGAGCTGGCTGGGTGGTGCGGTCACGGGGGACTTGGGCACCTCGGTGGTCAGCGGCCAGCCGGTGACCGGGCTGCTCTGGGAGCACCTGGCTGTCAGCGGTGAACTGGTCGCGCTGGCGTTCCTCATCTCGCTCGGGCTGGCGATACCGGTCGCGTTGCTGGCCGCCTACAAGCCGAACGGGCTTTTCGACCGCGTCAGCATGGTCGTCAGCATCACCGGGCTGTCGGTGGCCAACTACGTGCTGGCGCTGCTGCTGGTGCTGGTGTTCGCGGTGAACCTGGCGGTGTTCCCGGCCATCGGGTACGTGTCGCCGTCGGAAAGCCTGGGCGGGAACGTGCATTCGCTGATGCTGCCAGCCCTGGCGATCGCGTTCCCGCTGTTCTGCTTCTACACCCGGTTCCTGCGCGGTGACCTGGTCGACCAGCTCCGCGGCGAGGACTACATCGTGGTGGCGCGCGCCAAGGGCATCGGACCGTGGCGGGTGTTGTTGCTGCACGCCTTCCGGAACTCGGCGTTCGGGCTGATCACCGTGGTCGGCTTGAACCTGGGAACGCTGATCGGCGCCACCGTGATCATCGAGCAGATCTTCGCCCTGCCCGGATTGGGCCAGCTCATGCTGCAGGCGATCAACACCCGCGACTTCGTCGTCGTGCAGGCGTGCGTCGTGGTGTTCGCCGTCGTCACCGTGCTGGCCAACCTGCTCGCCGACCTGCTCTACACCGTGCTCGACCCGAGGATCCGCTATGGCAGTCGCTGAGGCCGCGCCGACGTTCGCCCGGGAGACGCCCGCCGCTGGCCGGGCGTGGCTCCGCTACCTGGAAATCCTGCTGCCGTCGGCAGCGCTGGCGATCATCGTGGCCGCTTGCTTCCTGGGGCCGCTGGTCCTGCCGGTCCCGCCACCGATCGGTGGCAACGTCCTGGAGTCCTACCTCCCCGCGTTCTCGCCCGGCCATCTGATCGGCACCGATCCCAACGGCAACGACATCTTCTCGCGGATCCTGCACGGCGGACGTTCGTCGCTGATCGTGGCGGTGGCGGTGAATCTGCTGGGCCTCGCGGTCGGGGGAACGCTGGGCGCGCTGTCGGGTTATGCGGGCGGGCTCACCGACACCGTGATCATGCGCGTGCTGGACGTGCTGATCGCGTTCCCGTCGCTGGTGCTCACGCTCGCGGTGGCGCAGAGCCTGGGGCCCAGCCAGACGAACACCATCCTGGCCCTGGCGTTCTTCAGCATTCCGGCGTTCGCCAGGATTTCCCGAGCTGCCACGCTGCGGCTGCGGGAGCAGCCGTTCATGGCGGCGGCCGAACTGTGCGGGACTTCGAGGTGGCGCGTGCTGCTGCGCCACCTCGCCCCGAACATCGTCCCGCAGCTGACCACCTTCGCGATGCTCGGGATGGGCATCGTCATGGTCATCGAAGGCGCCCTCAGCTTCCTGGGACTGGGCATCCCGCCACCGGCGCCGAGCTGGGGCAACATGATCGCGCAAGGCCAGCAGAGCCTGTCGGCGACGCCGATGCTCGTGGTGTGGCCCTGCCTGGTGCTGCTCGTCACCGTGCTCGCCTTCAACCTGCTCGGAGAAACCCTGCGCGCGCGATGGAGCGGCCAATGACGACCGACCGCACGACCTACGCCAGCGAGGACGTCTCCGCCACCGCGCGGTCCGCCGAACCCGACCGGCCAGCCGAGTCGGCCACCGCGCCGCTGCTGCAAGTGCGCGATCTCCGCGTTCGGTTCGCGCAGCGCGGCCGCAGCGTGCACGCGGTGAACGGGCTGTCCTACGAGCTCGCGCCGGGCCGCATGCTGGCCATCGTCGGCGAATCGGGATCCGGCAAGAGCGTCGGTGTCCGGGCGTTGATGGGGCTGTTGCCGCCGAGCGCCCAGGTGTGGGGTTCGGCGCTCTTCGACGGCACCGAGCTGGTCGGCATGCCGGAACGGGAGATGCGTCGCCACCGTGGCGCTGACATCGCGATGGTGTTCCAAGATCCGGCGCGGTCGCTGAACCCGACCATGCGGATCGGCAGCCAGATCACCGAGGCGATCCGCGCGCATGCCGACATCGACCGCGGTGCGGCCCAGGAGCGGGCGGTGGAACTCCTGCGGCTGGTCCGGTTGGCCGCCCCGGAGCAGCGCTTCTTCGAGTACCCGCACCAGCTTTCCGGCGGCATGCGGCAGCGCGTGATGATCGCGATCGCGCTGGCCGCGCAGCCGCGCCTGCTGATCGCCGACGAGGCCACCACCTCCCTCGACGTGACGACACAGGCGCAGATCATGGAGCTGCTGCTGGAACTGCAGCAGCAACTGGGCATGGCCGTCATCCTGATCAGCCACGACCTGGGGCTGGCCGCGAGCTACGCGCAGGACGTGATCGTCATGTACGCGGGCCGCGCGGTGGAGTACGCATCCGCGAGCACGCTGTTCGAGCACGTCCGCATGCCCTACACCCGAGCCCTGCTCGGGGCGATCCCGCTGCTGGAACGGGAAGCGCACACGCTGCTGCCGGTCATCCCCGGACAACCTCCCGACCTGAGTTCACCGCCGGTCGACTGCCCGTTCCGACCGCGCTGCGCCTCGGCAACCGAGCAGTGCGCTGAACCACCGCCCTTCGCCGAGCACGAACCGGGGCACTGGTGGGCGTGTTGGCACCCGACCCCCGACGAGGGCACCCACGACAACGCCGGAGATGGAGCGCAGCGATGACATCAGTCGACGAGCGCGTGGACGATCCGCCCGCGGAGACCGCGGATCCGTTGCTGCGGGTGCGAAACGTGGTGCAGCAGTTCACCTCTCGCGGCGCGGGCGGGCTCAAGGGCGGCGTGGTGCACGCCGTCTCGGACGTGTCGTTGGACATCCAACCCGGCGAAACCCTCGGCGTGGTGGGGGAAACCGGCTCCGGCAAATCCACGCTGGCCCGCTCCATCCTGCAGGCGCCGCCGCCGAAGTCCGGTGAGGTGCACTTCCAGGGCACCGACCTCATGCGCCTGCGGCGCCGCGATCTGGTCGAGGCCCGGCGGCAGATGCAGATGGTGTTCCAGGACCCGTTCGGTTCGCTCAACCCGCGCTGGCGGGTCGTCGACCTGGTGGAGGAACCGCTGCTCGGCTACGGCGTGCGCGGTGCGGACCACCGGCGGGAACGGGTGCGGGAACTGCTGGACCTCGTCGGCCTCAACCCCGACACCTACGGCAAGCGCCGCCCGCGCGAGCTCTCCGGTGGGCAGTGCCAGCGGGTGGCCATCGCCCGCGCTATCGCTTTGAACCCGGCGCTGGTGATCTGCGACGAGGCCGTGTCATCGCTGGACGTGCTGGTCCAAGCCCAGGTGCTCAACCTGTTCGAGCAGCTGCGCCGGGAGCTGGGACTGTCCTACCTGTTCATCTCGCACGACCTCGCACTGGTCAAGCAGGTCAGCGACCGGGTCGCGGTGATGCACCTCGGCCAGCTCGCCGAGGTCGGTCCGGCCGAGCGGCTGTATCGGCAGCCCCGGCACCCGTACACCTCGGCGCTGCTGGCGTCGATCCCGGGCCTGGCCCCCGGCGCGGGCCGCACGCGTGGTCCCGCACCGCTCAGCGGTGAACCGCCGTCGCCGCTGCACCCGCCGAGCGGCTGCCGGTTCCGCACCCGCTGCCCCCGCGCCCAGCAGCGCTGCACCGACGAGCAGCCAGCGCTGCGCGAGCACGCTCCCGGCCACTTCGCGGCCTGCCACTTCCCGCTGGAAACCGATGGCGACCGATCGGCTGCTCCGAACCAGCCCGCCGCATGACCGTGCTGTCCAAAGTGGACGTGCGGTTTGGTGGGAATACCGGCGGGGTGTTGTTTCCGCGACGCGAAAGGCCGGTAGCGACCGGGTTCGCGCCGCCCCTACTGTGCAAATCAGGCCGTCGGCTGCGGTCCTCCTCCGGAGCCGACGGCATCCAGGACGTTTCGACGTCGCCGTATCGGCCGTCGAGCCACCGCGTGTCCGTCGGCCGCGCCGTCCGACCTAGGGAGCCCCGATGTTCGAGGCGATGATCGATCCCACCTTCCGCCCGGCTGCCAACGCCGAAGCCGGTGCCCGCGCGGCGCGGCCCGACGGGCTGAGCGGCCTGACCGTCGGTTTGTTGGCCAACACCAAGAAGAACGCCGAGCAGTTCCTCGACGCGGTGGGTTCGCAGCTCGCCGCGCAGCACGGCACGGCGGGTGTGGTTCGCCGCAAGAAGCTGAGCATCGCTGACCCGGCGCCCGCCCCGATGCTGGCCGAACTCGTCGAGTCCTGCGACGTCATCGTCGTCGGAGTCGGTGACTGCGGCTCCTGCAGCGCCTCGGCCGTCGCCGACGGGCTCGCGATCGAGGCCGCTGGCCGCCCGGCAGTCGTCATCTGCAGCGACGCGTTCCGGCTGAGCGCGGACGCGATGGCCGAAGCGCAGGGCGAGTCCGGGTACGCGTACCTGACGACCCCGCATCCCGTCGCGCCGCTGACCGCCGACGAAGTAGGGGAGCGGGCCCAGGAGATCTTGCCCGAGATCGTCGGGATGCTCACCGCGCCGTCGAAGGCGACGGTCGTCGCGTGACCGGCGAGGTCGAGCGCGACGCCGAACGGCTCGACTACGCCCGCCTCGCCATCGAGCACGCCTACGCTCAGGGTTGGACCGACGGGCTACCGGTTGTGCCGGTCACCGCTGGAATGGTCGAGGAATTCCTCGCCGCCACCCCACGCGCGCGAGACGACGTGATCGCCGCCGTCTCGCACCTCGGCCGGGAGTGCACGGTGGAACAGGCCGCGGTGAACGCCGCGCTCGCCGGATGCCTGCCGGAGTACTTCCCGATCGTGCTCGCCGCGTGGGACGCGCTCATGCGGCAGCGCATCGTGACCGGCGGTGGTTGGCAGAGCACGAGCGGACCCGCGCCGTTGATCGTGGTCAACGGCCCGATCCGCGCCGAGGTGGGCATCAACTGCACCGGCGGGGTGCTCGGCCCCGGATTCCGGGCGAACGCGACCATCGCGCGCGCTGTCGGCCTGGTGGTGCGCAACGTGTTCGGCATCCGGCCGCAGGAGTTGGAGCAGTCCACCCAGGGGATTCCCGGTCGCTGGACGCTGTGCATCGGGGAGAACGAGGAGGAGAGCCCTTGGGAACCGCTGTCGGTGGAGCTCGGCCTGCCGCCGGGTGCCGACACGGTCTCCGCCATGCTGCTGCGCACCTGCGAGTTCGTCGACAACCGGCACACCCAGGACGCCGAGGAAGTGCTCTGGGACATCTGCGACACCGTTGCCCGCACCGGCGCGGCGATCGGTTCGCACTCCTCGGCCGGGCTGGTGCTGGGTGTCGAACACGCCCAGCTGCTGGCCGGAGCCGGGTTCGGCAAGGCCGATGTGCAGCGGTGGCTCGCCGAGCACGCCGTGCGCAGCCACGCCGAGCTGGCACGGGCCGGTAAGGGCCTGAAAGCGGGCGAGTTCCCCAACGTCGACGAGGACGGCCTGCACGCGGTGCCGACACCGGAGCAGATCCCGATCGTGGTGGCAGGGGCCCGCAACGCCGCGATGTCGATGGTGGTGCGGCCCTTCGGCTTCGCGGGCTGGTCGCGCACCGCCCATCCCGTCCAGCGGACCACCGCGCCGCAGGTATCCACGCAGGAGGTGTTGGGGTGACGATCGATCCGTCCACATTGGACAAGCTGCGCCAGACCCTGGCCGCGGACGACTACCAGCTCGCCGTCGCGGAGTCCGAAACCGAGGTGCGAGTGAGCATCACGGCCGGACCGGGGGCGTGCGCCGAGTGCCTCGTGCCCAAACCGCTGATGCGCGGCGTCCTGCACAGCGCGCTGGGCGTGCCCGAGGAGCGGATCACCCTGATCTACCCCGGCGAGTCGGAGCCAGGAGAGAACGCATGACACCCCCTGTGTCAACCCAAGTCCCCCCGAACCGCACCTCAGGGGACCGTGACGCAAGCCAGCCACCGGAAACCGCGAAACGCGAGATTCGTGCTGGACGCACCACCACTGTGAATCGCGGAGAGGCGGAACTGGAGGCGGAACAGTCATGACCGGGACCGCACGCGCCGTCGTCCAGACCGCGGCGCGCAACCTGGAAATGCGGGAGTTCCCGCTGCCTGGCATCGGCACCGAGGACGGGCTGCTGCGCGTGGAGGCTTGCGGGATCTGCGGCAGCGACGTCGAGACCTACCGGGGCGCGCTGGGGCGGGACCGCCCGCCGTTCGTCCCCGGTCACGAGATCCTCGGCCGGATCGAGGAAATCGGTGATGCGGCAGCGGCGCGCTGGGGCGTGCAACCGGGAGACCGGGTGGCCGTGGAGATCTTGCTGCCCTGCCGCGCCTGCCACCACTGCCTGACCGGCGGTTACATGTCCTGCCCGAACAAGCGCAGCGCCTACGGCGTCACCCCGGTCGACGTGGCGCCGCACCTGTGGGGCGGCTACGCGGATTTCCTCTACCTGCATCCCAACGCGATCCTGCACCCGGTCCGCGCCGACCTGCCCGCCGACCTCGCGGTGATGTTCAACCCACTGGGCGCCGGAGTGCGGTGGGCGCTGCACCTGGGTCAAGTGCGGCTCGGCGACACCGTGGTCGTGCTCGGCAGCGGACAGCGCGGTATCGCCGCGGTGATCGCGGCACGCGCTGCGGGCGCGAGCACGATCATCACCACCGGCCTGGCACAGGACACCGAAAAGCTCGCACTGGCAAGGGAGTTCGGTGCTGACCACACCCTCGTCGTGGACGGCCCCGATGCGGTCGACGTCGTCGCTGCGGTGCACGACCTGACTGGCGGTCGGCTGGCCGATGTCGTCCTCGAACTGACACCGATGGCGCACCAGCCCATCGCCGACGCGCTGCGCATCGCCCGCCACGGTGGGCGCGTCGTGCTCGCCGGACTCAAGGGCCGCGCCGCGGTACCGCTGGTCACCGACGAGATCATCAGCAAAGGACTGACGGTGGTCGGTGCCTACAGCGTGGACGCTCGCGGCTACGCGGAGGCGATCCGGATCATCGAGTCCGAGCAGTTCCCGCTGTGGAAGCTGCACAGCGCCACCTTCGCCCTCGAAGAGGCCGAGCAGGCCATCCGCACCCTGGCGGGCGAAACCGATATCGCGGGCGCCACGCACGTGACGATCTCTCCGACGGCTCCACGCCGGAACTGACAACGGGAGTACAGGTGGACATCTCGCTGGAAGGCAAGGTGGCGCTGGTCACCGGTGCTGGCCCGAACATCGGCAGCGGTATCGCGCTCGCCCTTGCGCGCTACGGCGCCAAAGTGGCCTGCAACGACATCGACGCGGACGCCGCGAAAACCGCGGTCGAGCGCGTCGAGCGCAACGGAGGCACCGCGATCGCAGTGCCCGGCGACGTCACCGACGAAGAGCAGGTGATCGGCTACGTGCGGGCCGTCGTCGAACGGTTCGGCCGGATCGACATCCTCGTCAACAACGCCGCGCTGCTCGGTGGCAAGGGCGTGCTCGACGAGAGCACTGAGTTCTTCCGCCGCGCCGTCGAGGTCGCTGCGCTGGGCAACTTCCTGAACACCAAGCACGTGGGCCGGTACATGGCCGAACACGGCATTCGCGGCTCGATCGTGGCGATCTCGTCGTCCAACGGCTGGTCCGGGTCGGCTGGCGTGATCGCCTATGCGTTCCACAAGGGCGGCGTCAACAACTTCGTCCGGGCCGCCGCGATGGACCTGGCGCCCTACGGCATCCGGGTCAACAGCTTCACGCCCACGGCGCCGACCCCGGACAACCCGGAGCTGATCGCCGAGCGCGGCGCTGGTGGTGTCCTCGACCGACCGCGCAGCCACGGCATCGGTGGTGAGTCCGGCACGGAGTCGTGGCGCCGCCCGGCGCGCTGGGCCGGGGAGCGTGCACCGATGGTGCCGATGGGCACCACGGGAACCCCGACGGACATCGGGCATTGCGTGGCATGGCTGTGCTCGGACTACGCCCGGCTGATCACCGGGACCGATCTGGTCGTCGACGGCGGTGCGAGAGCGAAGAACTTCGCCTTCGCCCCCGCTGCCCCGGCCGACCTAGCCGGGCCGCTGCCGCTGATCCCGCTGGACATCACCGGCGAACTCGACCAGGACATGTCGTAAGAACCCGTCCGTGCCGCGCGCCGATGCGGGTTCGCTCAGGTCGTTGCGGTGGTCGGCTGCGGGGTGCGGATGGCCAACAGCGCGAGCAGGCTCAACAGGCACGCCACCAGCAGGTAGGCCGCGATCGCGTTCGACGATTGGTACGCGGCGTACAGCGCCGTTGCGATGATCGGCGTCAGGGCGCCGCCGACCATTCCACCGAGTTGGTAGGCGATGGACACCGCGCTGTAGCGCGTCTCCACGTCGAAGATCTCGGTGAACAGGCCACCCTGCGCGCCGGACATCAACGCCTGCACGACCGCCGCGACCAGGAAGCCCAGCAGCGCCGCCCACCCGTTGCCCGTGTTGACCAACCAGAACAACGGGAACGCCCACAGCACGCCCAGCACCGCTCCGGCGATGTAGATCGGCTTCGCGCCCCAGCGGTCCGCCCACAACGCCGCGACGTAGATCATCACGATCCACAGCACCGCGGACAGCAGGATCAGCGCCAGCAGTGTGGGGCGGCTGAAACCAACGACCTGGGTGCCGTAGTTGAGCATGTAGACGATCACCGCGTAGCCCACCGCCGGGGCCGCGATGGACGCGACGCTGGCCAGCAGCAGGGTGAGGGGTCGGCGGCGGAACAACGCGGCGACGGGCAGCTTGCTGACCGCCTGCTTCTCCTTGAGCCGCTGGAACTCGGGGCTGTCGTTGAGCTTGCGGCGCACGACCAGACCGACGATCAGCAGCGCGATGCTGAGCAGGAAGGGGATTCGCCAGCCCCAGGCGCGGAAGTCGTCCTCCGGCAACCCGGCGACCGCCAGGAACGCGAGGTTGGAGGTGATGACGCCGATCGGCACGCCGAACTGCGCGAAACTGCCGAACAGCGCCCGCTGGCGGGGACCCGCGTGTTCGGTGGCGACCAGGACGGCGCCGCCCCACTCGCCACCAACCGCGAAGCCCTGCACCAGCCGGAGGAGCACCAGCGCGACCGGTGCGGCCACCCCGATCGCGGCGTAGGTGGGCAGCACACCGATGAGGAACGTCGACAACCCGGTGAGCAGCAGGGTGAGCACGAGCATCGACTTGCGGCCGATGCGGTCACCGAAGTGCCCGATCACGGCGCCGCCCAACGGCCGCGCGATGAATCCGACGGCGAAGGTGGCAAACGCCGCGAGGGTGCCCGCGACGGGGGAGAACTGCGGGAAGAACAGCATCCCGAACACCAACGCGGAGGCCGTGTTGAAGATGTAGTAGTCGTACCACTCGATCGAAGTGCCGATCGTGCTGGCGAGCAGGAGGGTGCGTCGACTCGGTGAACTGGTCGCCGTCCCTCCGGATCTTGCGGAAGCGTCTGCGGTCAGGGTTCTCGCCCTCCTGCTGGTCTTTGCGGCGTGCGCACTACTTCTCGAAAGGTGTGCGAGAACCACGGAGCTGTGCGACGGTCTCTTGCAACAGCCGTACCTCGCGCACTAGTTCTTGGATGCGTTGGCGTTCTTCGCCGGGGCCGCATTCCTGGCGGATTGTAGCGCCATTGGTTGTCGGCCGGGACAAAGGAAATCCGCAGTGGGGACACTCCGCTTCCGCATGCATGTCAACGCCCCCTTGTTCACCCCGTTGTTGCGGCAGACGGTACGCGGCGCGTTTCGACGCTGACAATGAGCGCGAAACCAAAGCGGAAACCCGAAATCTGTGGCAGGACACATGCCCGGCCGTACCCGGCGGGGCAGCAGCGCTGGTCGGCCGCGGATGGCATTGGCCCGCGCATCGCGAGGAGAAGATTCCGTTCGCCTGGCGGAACTGGACTTGACATCCAGTCCTTCGCTGGTCCGAGCAATGGGCATTCCATTCCGCGAAATCACGGTTCTCAGTTGTTTGATGGGCGATTGTGATGCGGCACAACGTTTTCCAGGGGTGCCGCTGTTAGCCTGAGCAGGTGGCAGAGCTGCGCCCGAGTTTCCACCGCGGCAGCGGCCCGGCAGTGATTGGTGCGGCGGACAGCAGCGGAATCGACCGGGAGAACCTCGCGCTGCGGAAACTCGTCGCGCTCTACCGCCACCTGTCCGGCCTCGCCGTCCAGGATGCCGGGATCGAGGCGGTCGCCGAGCTGATCGCCGAGCGCATGGACACCACGGTCGCGGTGGTCGACGAGACGATGGACGTGATCGCGGCGGCGTCTTCGACGCACCGCCTCGCGGACGCAGCCGAGTACGTGCAGGGTCGGGTGGCCCATCCGCGCTTGGCCCAGGTGCTCGGCATCACCGGCCGCACCCGGCGCGCGGTCCACCTGCCCGAGGTCGGGGAGACCGCACCGGTGATCGTCGCGCCGATCCTGGTCGGCAACGACGTGCCCGCCTACCTGATCACGCTGGACGACGGCGGCCCGGAGACAGGTGAAGATCTCCGCCTCCTGCTCACCGAGCACGCCGCCACGATCTGCGGAGTCATCCTGGGCCGCGAGCGGGTGGTCGCCGCCGCCGCGACCCGAGTGCGCCACGACCTGGTCGAAGGTCTGCTGTCGGGCAAGGGCAGCGACAGCGAGGAGCTGCAGCGGTGGGCACGGCACCTCGGGTACGACGACAAACGTGATCATCGGGTGATGGCGCTGGTCCTCGACGGCCCGGACAGCTCGGCCGAGCAAGCCGAGCTCGACCGGCGCGTTTCGACCGCTGCCGAGCGGTTCTTCACCACCCATGCACCCGACGCCATCACCGCGGTGCGGGACAGCGAAGTCGCGGTGGTCATGGCGGAGCCGCAGGGGACAGGGCTGCCGGAGCGGTCCCGCGCCGCGCGGTCGGCCGAAGCGTGCCTCCAGCGGCTGGGCGAACTGTTCCCCGGATCCACCGTGACGGTGGGCATCGGCGGTCTGTGCCGGGCTCCGCTGGAGATCAGCAGATCCTACGACGAGGCACGGCGGACCATCGACGCCACGCGGCGGATGGGACGCGGTGGCACCGCAGTGGTCTTCGACGACCTCGGCATCCACCGGTTGCTCCTCCAGGTCGCCGATCCCGGACAGCTCCGCCGGTTCGCCACCGAGGTGTTCGGCAGCCTCACCCAGCAGTCGCGCGGCAACCTCGCTGCGTATCTGTCCACATTGGGCTGCTACTTCCGGGAGAACAACAGCCCGCAGCGCGCCTCCAAGCGCCTGCACGTGCACCCGAACACGGTCACCTATCGGGTGCGTCGGGTCGAAGAACTGACCGGGTTGGACTTCGGCAACTACCGCGATCGACTCATGGCGCAGGTCGCGCTGGAGATCATGGACGCCGTCCCCGGTGTCCCGCACGACACCGGGGAGGGCCTGTGACCGGGCGGATCGTGGCAGCCCTGAACGAACGGCTGCTGGTGTGCGAGGGCGCGATGGGCACGATGCTGCACGCCGCCGGAAACTCGCTCGACCGCGCGCTTCCGGAGCTCAACCTGTCCAACGGGGAACTGGTCAGCACGGTGCACGACAGCTACATCGACGCGGGCGTGGACCTGGTGCTGACCAACACCTTCGGCGCGAACCGGCTGCGCCTGGGGGAGCACGGGTTCACCGGCAGCGTGCCGGACATCAACCTGGCGGGTGTCCGACTGGCGCGGCAGGCGGTGCGGGCCGCCGGGCGGCCGTTGTTCGTCGGCGGATCTGTCTCACCCGCGGTGAGCGCCAGCCAGCGCCAGCAGGTTCGCGCCGAAGAGCGCATCGACGCGGTGCGCGAGCAGGTGAGCGCGCTCATCGAGGGAGGCGTGGACCTGCTCGTCCTGGAAACGTTCGGGCACCTGGCGGAACTGGTCGAGGCCATCACCGTCGCGGCCGAGCTCAGCGACCTGCCGCTGCTGGCGCAGGCCACCTTCACCGCCGAAGGCCATACGCCAGGCGGTGAAACACCCGCCGAAGTCGCTCGGACGTTGAACGAACTGCCCGTGACCGCCCTGGGCGCCAACTGCACGGTGGGGCCGCAGCGGATGCTCGCGGTGGTGGAAGAGCTGCGCAGGCACACCGCGCTCCCGATCAGCGCCCAGCCGAACGCGGGATTGCCGCGGCGGATTGGACGGCGGTTCGAATACCGCTTGGTGGATGACTACTTCGCCCGATACGCGCGGCGCTGCGCTGAAGCAGGCGCGTCGATCATCGGTGGCTGCTGCGGTACGACACCGACGCACATTCGAGCGGCGGTGGACGCGGTGGCCGACCTCGATGCGCGGCAGCAGCCGCACCCCGCCCCGCAACCGGTAGCTGGTCCGACGTCGAAGGAGGTGCCGCAACTGGAGCAGGGCGGTCTGGCGCAGCGGCTGAACGAGAACCGGTTCGTGGTCGCCGCGCACATCGCACCGCCCGGCGGTGGCAGTGCGGACGAGGCGACCGAACTCGTCTCCGCGTTGCGGCGCAACGGGATTGAGCTGGTCTTCGTCGCCCCCGTCCAGAGCGCACAAGCACAGGTGAGCTCGGTCAGCTTGGCCCTGCACCTGCAGCAGCAGTTGGGCGCCGAGACCATCGCGACCGTGACCACCTGGGACAAGACGATCATGACCTTGCAGGCGGATCTGCTGGGTGCGCACGCGTTCGGGATGCGCACGGTCGTCTGCGAGACCGGGAACCCGCCACTTCGCGGCGACTACCCAAACGCGGACGGCATCTGGGAGGTCGAGTCCGTCGGGCTGATCGAGCTGCTGGCCGGGCTGAACGAAGGGCGGGACTGCAACGGCCTGCCACTGGCCATCAAGACGTCCTTCGCCATCGGCGCGCGGTTCAACCCCGGAGCGGAGGACGTCGCAGCCGAGATAGCGCGCACCCGAGCGAAGATCCGAGCCGGTGCGCAATTCCTGGTCACCAGAGCGGTGTACGAACTCAGCACCCTGCGGCGGATGCTCGCGGAGCTCGCCGACGAGGGAGTGCCGGTGCTCGTCTTCGTGTCGCCGCTGACCAGCTTCGCCGAAGGCGAATACCTCGCCCACGAGGTTCCCGATGTCACCATTCCGCAGTCCACGCTGTCGGCGCTCGAACGAGCCGGGACTGATGGCCGAGCAACCGGGCTGAGGCTGGCGACCGAGCTCCTGGCGCAGGCCCGCTCGCTGGTGCAAGGAGCGGTCATCGTGGTCCGCGACACCGACCGCGAGTCGGTCGAACGGCTGCTCGCCGCATCGGGTCTGGCGCCTTCGGCGGAAGACTGATCACGCCGACTTCTCGGCCACGTGGATGAAGAAGTCCGGATCCGCGTCGGTGTAGTTCTCCTGGAAATCGCCGTAGGTGTCGATGCGCTGGAAGCCCGCTTCCCGCAGCAACCGCCGCAGGTAGTTCTTCCGCAGCGGGTACATGTTCAAGTAGTACTCGGCCCCGTCCGGGAACGTGTACTTGAACCTGGCCAGTCCGTCGTCGACGTGATCCGGTTCCGCGGTGACGTCCGCACCGGCGTAGTAGTAGGTGTGCTTGGTGGCGAAACCGTGGTCCAGGATCGCGTCGTAGTTGCGCTGATCGATGATCAGCACGCCGTTGTGCTTGAGCATCGCGTAGAACTCGGCGAGGGCCTTGCGGCGGTCGCGCTCGGAGAACAGGTGCGTGAAGGAGTTGCCCAGCACGATGATGGCGTCGTAGGTGCCCTGCACGTCACGACTCAGCCAGCGCCAGTCGGCGTGCACCGTGCGCAGGACGTGGCCGCCGTGGTTGAGACCGTTGCGGAAGGCGCGGGCCAGCATCTGCGGACTACCGTCCGAGCTGACCGTCTCGAAGCCGTGTTCAAGCAAGCGGACCGAGTGGAAACCGGTGCCGGTGGCGGCATCCAGCACGGACCGCACGCCGCGCCTGCGGAGCTGGTCGACGAAGAAGTCCCCTTCGCTGGCGCGGCGCTTGTCCCAGTCGATCAGCTCGTCCCACTTCGCGACGAAACCCGTGACGTACTCCTGCGCGTAGTGATCGGTATCGCGCACCTCAAGCGGTTTGTCGCCGAACACCTGCTGCACGCTGCTGCTCATGGTTCGCTCCTAGCGCTCGCGCTACGCGATCCGCGGGCACGGGCTGCTGCCTCCGCCGCGCGGTCGTGCGGAGTCCGAGCGACGCGGGACCGCCGAACATGCGATGACATGGTCGACTTTCGCGTCCGCTCGCCTGCCTGACCAGATCGCGCGGAACAGAGTCAGCGGCCCCCACCTGGGGGCTTGGCACAAGGCAGCAGTGTCGGCACAACGGGTAGCCGAACTTTTTGTGATCGGACCACAATCCCGATCACGTCTGCGGCGATCGGCTACTTGAGCAACTGGCGGGCCATCACCATTCGCTGGATCTGGTTGGTGCCCTCGTAGATCTGGGTGATCTTGGCGTCGCGCATCATCCGCTCGACCGGGAAGTCGCGGGTGTAACCGGCGCCGCCGAACAGTTGTACCGCGTCGGTCGTGACCTCCATGGCGACATCGGAGGCGAAGCACTTCGCCGCGGCGGAGATGAACCCGAGGTTCGGCTCGCCGCGTTCGGCGCGGGCCGCGGCGATGTAGACCATTTGCCGCGCGGCCTCGATCTTCATCGCCATGTCAGCGAGCATGAACTGCACGCCCTGGAAGTCCGCGATGGCCTTGCCGAACTGCTTGCGCTCCTTAACGTAGGCCAGCGCGGCTTCCAGCGCGCCCTGCGCGATGCCGACCGCCTGGGCGCCGATGGTGGGCCGGGTGTGGTCCAGGGTGCGCAGCGCCGTCTTGAACCCGGTGCCGGGCTCGCCGATGATCCGATCGGCGGGGATGGTGCAGTCCTCGAAGTACAGCTCCACCGTCGGCGAACCCTTGATGCCGAGCTTCTTCTCCTTCGGACCCACCACGAATCCGGGATCGTCGGCGTGCACCGCGAACGCGCTGATGCCATTGGCGCCCTTGTCCGGATCGGTCACCGCCATCACGGTGTACCAGCTCGACACGCCGCCATTGGTGATCCAGCACTTGCTGCCGCGCAGCACCCAGTGGTCCCCGTCGAGGCGCGCGCGGGTCTTCATCGACGCAGCGTCCGAACCCGCCTCCCGCTCGGACAGCGCGTAGGAGGCGGTCGCCTCGCCGGTCGCGATGGACGGCAGCACGAGCTTCTTGAGGTCTTCGGAGCCAGCGAGCAGGATCGGCATGGTGCCGAGCTTGTTCACAGCCGGGATCAGCGATGATGCGGCGCAGACCCGAGCGACTTCCTCGATCACGATGCAGGTGGCGACCGAGTCAGCACCCTGCCCGTCGTATTCCTCCGGCACGTGCACGGCGATGAACCCGGCCTTCGCCAGCGCGTTGCGCGCTTCGCTCGGGTAGCGCTCCTGTTCATCGAACTCGGCCGCGTGCGGTGCGATCTCCTTGTCGGCCAGCGCGCGCACCGCGTCCCGCAGCGCTTCGTGCTCCTCGGCCAGCTGGTAGGTGCCGAAGTTCGGATCCACCGCTGCCTCCTAGATCCCGGCACCGGGCCGGGGTTGTTCCTCGCCGTCCGCTCCAGCGGACACCTGATTGCGCCGACATCGTAACGGCACTGAGTGCCACTAGCAATCTGCTGCGCTATAGTCCGGCCATGTCCGAGCCAGCGACTCCGGCGGCCAAAACCCGTACCGGCCGAACTCCGCACGGCCGCCGCCGAGTGCGCAGCGCCCTGGCACTGGCCGCGATGGAACTGTTCGCCACGAAGGGCTTCGAGGCGACCACAGTGGAGGAGATCACCGACGCCGCCGGGGTGGGACGCCGCACGTTCTTCCGGTACTTCCGGTCCAAGGAGGACGTCGTGTTCCCCGGACACGACGAGCGGCTCGCCGAGGTGGTGGAGCGGCTCGCGGCGGCCGACCCGGCGGCTGATCCGTTGGCGGTGCTCGGGCAGACCGCCGAAGTGGTGCTGGACATGTACCTGGCCGAACCCGAGGTCTCGCTCAAGCGATTCGAGTTGACGCGCGAGGTTTCTGCCTTGCGCGACAAGGAGATCGCCAGCATCGACCGCTACCAGCGGGTGTTCGCGCGCTTCCTGCGCGATCGCTACGCCGGGGAACCGGGCGGTGACCTGCGGGCGGCAGTCGCGGCTGCGGCAGTTGTCGCCGCGCACAACCACGTGCTGCGGCAATGGCTGCGCAGCGGGGGAGAGCTCGACGCGAAGCCGATGCTGCGCGACGCGGTGCGGCAGGTGACTGCCGCGCTGTCGGCGCAGCGGACCGACGAGCCCCCGGCCGTCGAGGTGGGGGACAACGTTGTCGTGGGCGTGGTGCGCACCACGGCGAGCACCGGTGTCGTGCTCAAACAGCTCGAAGACGCGCTCCGCGACCTTCAGTAATGGCTCCTGCGGCACTCGGTGCCGCAGAGCGCTGGCAGCTATAGAATATCGATAGATTCTATCTCTTCAGTGTTGAGTGAAATAACCTTGACGACTCAGCTGGCGATCTCGCGGACGCGGCTGATCACCGGGGCGAAGGTGTCCATGTACGGGCCGTGCACGGTGTAGTAGGTGAAGCCGTAGCGGTTGTAGTTGCGCAGCACCTGCTCGGCCATCTGCTCGATGCTGCCGATGAACACGAACGGCGTTTCCAGGAGTTCGTCGACGGTCATCATCGGGCCGTACTTCGCGAGCATCTTCTCGGCCTCGGCGCGTCGATCGTCGGTTTCCAGCACGGTCTGCGTCAGCACGTGCCACTGGACCTGATCCGCGCGTTTCCCGACATGTTCGCGGGCGTAGCGGACCCGGTCGTCGGCTTCGGCGGCGGTACCGATGCGCAGCGTGCCCGGCGGCTGGCCCTTGAGCTGGAACGCCCCGGCGATGCCGATGATGTCGGCGGTCTCGGCGGCGATCTTCAGGATCCGGTCGCCGGTCCCGCCGACGAGCAGCGGTGGCCCGTAGCCGCCGAAGCCGTCCCGCTGCACCGGGCGCAGGACGGGAACGCCGAGGTTCTCGCGCATGGCGGCCTGTTGGTCGTAGCCGTCCGCGGCGAACAGGCGGCCGAGTTCGTCGATGGTCTCCCTGAGCCGCTCGGCGCGTGCCCCGAACGGCTGCCACGCGATGCCCGCCTCGTCGAACTCCCACTTCATGTGCCCGGAGCCGAGTCCGACCTCAAGGCGGCCGCCGGTGAGGAGGTCGGTGGTGGCGATCTCGCGGGCCAGCAGGGCTGGATTCCAGAACGACGCGTTGAGCACGAGGGTGCCGACCTTGAGGCGCTCGGTTGCCTGCGCTGCGGCGACGAGAGCGGGGAAGGGCGAGGCTGTCCCGAGATGGTCGGCGGCGAAAACGGTGTCGTAGCCGTGCTGCTCCGCACGGCGACAGGTCTCGACGAAGGTGCTGTGCGATTCGATGCCGAAGATGTTGTAGGAGAAGCGGAAGTCGGTCATGCGGAGCACGCTGCCGCAGGCGGCCGGTGATCACCACCGGATACGCCACAGGCGAACTCTCAAATCATTAACATCTATGGATTCAGTGTAGACCGAATTAAATCACTACAACCCGGCAAAGCTCGCATCTCTAACAAAATGCCATCGCTCCAGAGGAAAACCGTTCGGCAGTGGGCGGCTGGCCATGCCCGCGACCTCCGGTCCACGCCTGAGCGCGCCACCGACCAGCGAACGGCCTGCAGCCCCAACGTCCGTCGTCCTCCGGGGCGGTTCGACGTTGGGGCCGGAAGTCCACAGGGGACTGTCAGTCGAGTCGTGGTGCGAACAGGTCGATTTCGTTGCCGTCGGGGTCGTGGACGGTGGCGTAGCGCTGTCCCCAGAACGCGTCCCACGGTGCTTTGCCGCCTTCGTAGCCCGCCTCGGTCAGCTGCTGGTACATCGCGTCGACCTCGACGGGGCTGTCGAGCAGGAAGGCCAGGGCGATCTGCGGGCCACCGGTGGCCGGTTGCCAATCCGGGCTGAACGAGCGAACCGTGTCGACGGTGTCCCAGGCCAGCCGGAGGCCGCCGGGCAGCGTGGCCTCGACGTGCGGTTGCTGGTCCGCGTCGGCGGGCAGGTCGAGGCCGAGCCGCCGGTAGAACGCCAGGGAGCGGGCCATGTCCGCGACGACGAGTCCGACTAGATCCAGTTGGGCTTTCATGTGCTTTCTCCGGTTGGTCGATTTCGTTCGGTGCCCGCAGGCTAGGTCTCGGGGTGGGTGCCGGGCTTGAACGAATCGGCCACCGGGGCTCAGTCGTAGCCGCGGATCAGGTGGCTTTCGTCGAACTCGTCGGGATCCGGGGTGGGGGCGGGGTCCGGCCGGTCCTGGGTGGGCAGGTGGATTTCGATCGCGTCCGCGTCGAGGGAGCTGGTGCGTTGGCGGGGGGCTGCGAAGTGATCGGAGAGCGTCATGGCTGGGCTCCTCTGGAAGCGGAAGTCATTGCCTGATGTTGCTTCTCGGCTCTGGAGATCGCACGTGCGAGGTGATCAGAATCGCCCGGTTGGGCTGATATCTGGTTAAGTATTAACTTCTATAACTTCAGTGGTAATCAAAATTAATACCCTAGACACAAACCTTCCAGGGAACGAGCAAAAGCCGCAGAGAGGTCGTCAGATCTTCGGTGCCAGGCGGGTTCCGTTGCGGGAACCGAGGTATTCGCCGTCTGCGACCACAGTTCGGCCGCGCTGGCAGACCCAGGGGATGCCCTTCGGCGGCCGCATCGGGTCTTGGTAATCGCCGACGTCGATCACCGTGTCGGCGTCGAAGGCGACCAGGTCGGCGACGTGGCCGGGGGTGATCGTGCCGCGGTCGGGGATGCGGAAGGACTTGGCGGGCAGCGAGGTCATCCGGCGGATCGCGTCGGGCAGCGCGAGGACGTCGCGTTCGCGGCTGTAGCGGCCGAGCACGCGGGGGAAGGTGCCGGTGAGTCGCGGGTGGGGCTTGCCGCCCATACCGGGTGGCAAGCCGTCCGAGCCGATCATGGTGTGCGGATCGGCGATGGCCAGTTCGAGGTCGTCCTCGTGCATCGAGAAGTTGATCATCGAGACCCGGAGGCGTTCGCTGATCAAGATGTTGATCAGGGCGTCGACCGGTTCGGTGTCCTCGGCCGCGGCGATCTCGGCGATGGTGCGGCCTTCGAACCGGTGGCTGGCGGTGGTGGCGATGAGGATGCGGTCCCATTGGGTCCGGTCGCCGATCGAGGCGGCGAGCTCGTCGCGACCGCTGCCCAGGCGGGCGAGGGTTTCCTCAGCGGTACCGGCGAGGTAGCTGGTGGGCAGGACGGCGGTGAGCATCGTCGAGGATGCGGTGTACGGGTAGACGTCCTGGACCACGTCGTGGCCAGCGTCGCGGGCCTGGTGGATCTTGGCCAGCGCCGGGCGCATCTTGCCCCAGTTGTCCGGGTGGGTGGCCTTGAGGTGGGACAGGTGGGTGCGTCCGGCGGTGGCGCCGATGTGCAGTGCCTCGTCGATGGATTCCAGCAGGTTGTCGCCTTCGTTGCGCATGTGCGTGGCGTAGAGGCCGGTGCCGCCGAGGGCTTCGGCGACCGTGCTGAGTTCGTCGGTGGTGGCGAAGACCGCTGGTGGGTAGATCAGGCCGCTGGAGAGACCGAACGCGCCGGCGGTCATGCCTTCCTCCAGCGCGGTGCGCATGGTGCGCAGGGCGGTGTCGTCGGGTGCGGCGTCGGTCATGCCGAGTGCGGCGATGCGGAGCGTTCCGTGGCCGACGAGCGGGCAGTAGTTGGTGACGTAGCCAGTTGCGTCGGTGGCGGCGAACAGGTCGTGGAAGCCTGTCCAGCTGAATTCCAGTGGTGGGAACAGGCGTTGCAGGAATGTCGAGAGGGTTTCGGCGTGGTCGGTGCTGCGGGGTGCGAGGCTGAATCCGCAGTTGCCGACGACTTCGGTGGTGACGCCCTGCAGGATCTTGGTGGTGTCGTCGGTGGTGAGCAGCGGTGCGTTGTCGGCGTGGGAGTGGACGTCGATGAAGCCGGGGGCGAGGACGAGTCCGGTGAGGTCGCGGCGGGGCAGGTCCGAGGGGAGGGTGCCGCGGTTTTCGACGGCGGTGATGTGGCCGTCCTGGACGAGGACTTCGGCGGGCCGCAGGGGTGCTCCGGTGCCGTCGGCGAGGAGTGCGCCGGTGAGCAGTTCGGTGTCGGTCACTCCTGGCCCGCCTTTCGGGTGCTGCGGTCGATGTGCGCTGGAATAAGGGATGTTGTGTGCTGTTGTGGCAAGCGTAGGCGTCGATTGCAGGGGTGCGCGGTGCACGGTGAGTACAAGGTTCCGGGCGGAAAGCTGGTCGTCGTCGATCTGGACGTTGTGGACGGTCGGCTTTCGGATGTGCGGTTGAGCGGGGATTTCTTCTTGGAGCCGGATGAGGCGTTGGAGGACATCAACCGCGCGTTGGTGGGGGCGCCGGTGGATGCCGATGGCGCGGAGCTGGCCGGGCGGATCCAGAGTGGACTGCCGGTTGGTGCGCGGTTGGTCGGTTTCAGCGCGGAGGCGGTTGCGGTCGCGGTGCGGCGGGCGTTGACGCATGCCTCGGATTGGGTCGATCACGAGTGGCGGTTGATCCATGATGGGCCGCAGACGCCGTTGATGCACATGGCGTTGGACCAGGTGCTGGCCGAGGAGGTCGGTGCGGGGCGGCGGGCGCCCACGTTGCGGTTCTGGGAGTGGGCGGCGCCTGCGGTGGTGATCGGTAGTTTCCAGTCGGTGCGCAACGAGGTGGATGTGGTGGGTGCGCAGCGGCACGGGGTCGAGGTGGTGCGGCGGATCACCGGTGGTGGGGCGATGTTCGTGGAGCCGGGGAACACGGTGACGTATTCGCTGTACGCGCCGGGTTCGTTGGTGGCGGGGATGACGTTCCCGGAGTCGTATGCGTTCTTGGACGACTGGGTGCTGGGTGTGTTGCGGGAGTTGGGGTTGAACGTGTGGTACCAGCCGTTGAACGACATCGTTTCGGATGCCGGGAAGATCGGTGGTGCGGCGCAGAAGCGGATGGTTTCGGGTGCGGTGCTGCACCACGTGACGATGTCCTACAGCATCGATGCGGCCAAGATGGGTGAGGTGCTGCGGGTCGGCAGGGAGAAGTTGTCGGACAAGGGGATCGCAAGCGCGAACAAGCGGGTGGATCCGTTGCGGCGGCAGACGGGGTTGGCGCGCGAGGTGGTCATCGAGCGGTTGATCGAGGGTTTCCGGCGGCGGTTCGGGTTGTCCGATGGGCCGGTGACCGAGGGCGAGCGGGCGCGGGCGCGGGGCTTGGTCGAGTCGAAGTTCGCGACGCAGGAGTGGCTGCTGCGAGTCCCGTGACCGGTCGCGGCAGTGTTGTCTAAGACCGGCACCGGGGTTGTGGTGCTGGTCTTAGACAACACTGTCTGTTGGTGCCGCTAGGTCAGCAGGCCGGGTACGCCGGGGGTGGTTCGGCGGCGGCGTAGCCAGACTTTGCGGGTTCCGTCGGAATAGAGCAGCACTCGGGACAGTTCCCAGCCGGAGAATTCGGCGTGGATGCTGAGTTGGGTCGCTGCGCTCCATCGGGTGGTGCTCGGTGGTAGGCGCAGCGGCCGGTACTCCCAGTCCTGATCGCTGTCGATTCCTTCCGTTTTCATCTGTTCTCCAATCGACGGGCACTTCGTCGTGCGTGGCCGTTGTTGAGGAGAGGCCGATCAGTGGATCGGGAAGGTCCAGGTCGGCTGGCGTGGGATGGACGCCGATGACATGGCGTGACGATACATTGCGCAGCGTGCGGCAGGTGATCAAGCGCGTGCGGTGTCCTGTTGGGCGCGCTGATCGCGGTGTAGCGCGCGGCATCGACGATCGCCTGAGCGCAGCGTTCGGACTTGCCGCCGGTCAGCGGTGCGGTCCGGGAACGCTGGTGGCTTGCCACTACGGGCCTCCGGTGGTGGTCGGGTCGGTGACCACCTGTATTCCGGCGCCGTTGGCGGAGGCGATGTAGATCGTGCCGCTGTCCGGGTCGACGGCGACCGAGTTGGGTTGGTTGATGGTCGGTAGCCGGTGGCGTTCTTGTGGTTCGCCGCCTGCGATGTCGTAGCCGACGAGTTCGTTGGTCGCGGTCAGCGTGATCCAGGCCAGGTCGCGGGTGGGGTCGTAGGCGAGGCCGTAGGGGGCGCCGGGGACCGGGTAGCGCTGTTTCATGACCAGCGGGTCGGTGCTGAACGCGAGGAGTTCTTCGCCGCGGGTGTCGATGGTGATGATGCGGCCGTAGCGGTCGGTGATGGCGTTGGTGGCGCCTTGTCCGGCGCGCAGCCCCGCGCCTTTGCTGCCGGTTGCCGGGTCGACCGGGGTGAGTGCGGTGGTGAGGCGGTCGAGGACGTAGATGTCGCTGGGGGTGGGCAGCAGTTGCGCTGGGCCTTGGAACTTGTCGGCGGTGGCGGTGGGTTGGCCGTTTTGCAGGACGGTGACCGTGGCGGTGTTGCGGAGGGCGACGGCCATGCGGTTGCCGTCGAGGTCGACGGCGTCGACGGGACCGCCGGGTACCGGGGTGGTTTGCGCGGTTGCGGTGCGCAGGTCGACGCGGGTGACGAGGTTGGTGTCGGGCAGGGCCGCGACGAGTTGGCCTCGTTCGGTGTGCAGCGCGGCGGGGGCGCTGGGCAGCGGGACGGTGCGCTGGGTGTTGGTGCTCGGGTCGGTGAGGATCAGGCTGGGGCCGCTGGCGAGCACGAGGGTGTGGGTGTCGCGGTCGTAGGCGGCGAGTTGCACCGGGGGTGCGGGGCGCACGGTGCCCGCTGGCGGGGTGGTTGTCGGGGGTGCGGCGGCGGGTGTTGCGGCGGTGAGGTGGTCGGTGACTTGGAGGGGGTCGCTGGCGGTGTCCATTCCGCAGCCGGTGAGCAGGGTTGCGGTGAGACAGGTGATGACCAGACGACGCAACGAGGCCCTCCTTGGTGTTGCTGGTCCGCGTGGTGCGGGTTTCCTCCTCCAGGATCCCTGATCGGGTGGGTGGGCTGGTGGTTGGCCTGGGTGGGCGGGGTCTCAGTGCTCGGTTCGCGCGGTTGCGCACCGGGTCCGAGGACGAGTTCTCAGGGTGGCATGTCGGGGGTGGGGCCGGAATGGGTGCGGTGGAGGTTCCTCCGATGGGCGGCAGGGCTGGTCAGGGCTGTGCGGGGTTGCGTTCGGGGTAGTTCTTGTCGGGGGCGCTGATGTCGTCGAGTGCGGCGCGGATGGCTGGGGGGAGGGTGAGGTCGTCGGCGGCGAGGGCGGTTTTGAGCTGGGTGGTGGTGCGGGCGCCGACGACGGGGGCGGTGACGCCGGGGCGGTCGCGGACCCAGGCGAGGGCGACGTGTGCGGGGGAGGTGCCGAGTCCTTCGGCGGCGGTGAGGACGGCTTGCACGATGCGGGCGGCGCGTTCGGTGCGGTGGTGTTCGACGTAGCTGGCGAGGTGGTTGGTGGCGCCGCGGGAGTCGGGTGGGGTGGCGTTGCGGTATTTGCCGGTGAGCACGCCGCGGCCGAGGGGGGCCCAGGCGAGCAGCCCGAGGCCGTGGTGGCTGGCGGCGGCAGTGACTTCGCGTTCGATGCCGCGTTCGACGAGGGAGTATTCGACTTGGGTGGAGATCAGGGGGGTTCGGGTGGGGTGGGCGTTCTGGTGGGTGGCGGCGGTGGCCAGTTGCCATCCGGAGTAGTTGGAGATACCTGCGTAGCGGACGCGGCCGCTGGTGACGGCGGTGTCGAGGGCGGCGAGGGTTTCGTCGAGGGGTACTGCTGGGTCCCAGGCGTGTAGTTGCCAGAGGTCGAGGTGGTCGACTTGGAGGCGGCGCAGGGAGCCGTCGAGGGCGGTGAGCAGGGCGCCGCGGGAGGCGCCGCCGCCGAAGGGGCCGGGTTTGCGGCGGGCGACGGCTTTGGTGGCCAGTACGATCTCGTCGCGGGGCAGGTGGGTGTTGAGCAGGTCGCCGAGGATTTGTTCGCTGTGGCCGTCTTGGTAGACGTCGGCGGTGTCGACGAGGGTGCCGCCGGCTTCGTGGAAGAGGGACAGTTGCTCGGCGGCTTCGTCGGCGTCGGTGTCCAGTCCCCAGGTCATGGTGCCGAGGGCGAGTCGGGAGACGCGGAGGCCGCTGCGGCCGAGCTGTCGGTGTTCCACGGTGGGTGAGGGTATTCGGTGGGGCGGCCGCGGTTGGTGAAGCTGGAGCGGCGGGTCTGATTCTGAGTGTTCCGGATCACAGTGCCCGGTTGGTGCGGGCCTGGTGGTTGCGCGGTGTGATCGGCTGCTAGCTGACCTGGGTGGATGTGGGTTGGCAGGGTGGCGGTGGGTGGCTGTTGGCGATGCTGCAAGATTTGGGTTCTGGCTTCGCGGCCGGTTGGCCGGTGGATGTACAAGTTCTTGCGATCGTGCTGGAGTGTGTTTCGGTGTCGTGGTTGCAGGCCATGGTGTTGGCCGTGGTCCAGGGGCTCACCGAGTTCCTTCCGATTTCCTCGTCCGGGCACTTGCGGATCGTCTCGGAGTTGTTCTTCGGTGATGATGCGGGTGCGTCGTTCACGGCGGTGACGCAGATCGGGACCGAGTTGGCGGTGGTGGTCTACTTCGCCAAGGACATCGTCCGGTTGGTGGCGGTGTGGTTCCGCGGGTTGGGCAGCGCCGAGGTGCGGCGGACGCAGGATTATCGGTTGTCGTGGTATGTGATCGTCGGCAGTCTGCCGATCGGGATCTTGGGGTTCTTGTTCCAGGACTACATCCGGTCGACGTTTCGGAGTTTGTGGATTACCGGGACGACGTTGATCGTGTTCGGTGTGCTGATGGGGTTGGCGGAGCGCTTCGGTCAGCAGCGTCGGGGTCAGGATCGGTTGCAGCTGCGTGACGGTGTGCTGATGGGGTTGGCGCAGTCGTTGGCGTTGATTCCGGGTGTGTCGCGTTCGGGTGGGACGATCACCGCTGGTCTGGCGTTGGGGTTGGATCGGCCGACTGCGGTGCGGTTCTCGTTCTTGTTGGCGATCCCGGCGGTGTTCGCGGCGGGGTTGTCGGAGATTCCGCACGTGTTCGAGCCGAGTGCTTATGGTTTGCAGCCGTCGGTGGCGCAGATGATCGTGGCGACGATAGTGGCCGGGGTGATCGGTTACGTGGTGATCGCCTGGTTGCTGCGGTTCGTGCAGCGGCACAGCGTGTACTTGTTCGTGTGGTACCGGATCGCGTTGGGTGTGCTGGTGTTCGCGTTGTTGGGTTTCGGTGCCATGCAGCCGTGATCCGCTGTTCAACGACAACGCGGCCCGCGCCGGTGGTGCGGGCCGCGTTGTCGTTCGACCCGCACTTGTGGGGGTTGAGGTGGGTGGCGGTGGAGTGGGCGCCTACCCTCGGCGGACGTGGCGACTCTCATCCTGTTGCGGCATGCACGGTCGGCGGCCAATGGTGCCGGGACGTTGGCGGGGCGAACACCCGGCGTTGGGTTGGACGAAACCGGGGTGACGCAGGCGGCGGGCCTGGTCGGTCGCCTGGCGGGGGTCCCGTTGCGGGAGATCGTGGTGTCCCCGATGCAGCGCTGCCAGGACACCGTGGCGGGGTTGGCGGCGCAGCGGGAGCTGTCTCCGGTGGTCGAGCCGGATCTGGCCGAGGTCGATTACGGGGAGTGGACCGGGCGCAAGATCAGCGAGCTGGCCGAGGACGCGTTGTGGAAGGTGGTGCAGCAGCACCCGTCGGCGGCGGTGTTCCCCGGTGGTGAGGGGTTGGCGCAGGTCCAGGCGCGGGCGGTGGCCGCGGTTCGGGCGCATGATCGTCGGATGGCCGCGGATTCGGTGTGGTTGGCCTGCACGCATGGGGATGTGATCAAGGCCGTGCTGGCGGATGCGCTGGGTATGCACCTGGACGCGTTCCAGCGGATCATGGTGGATCCGTGTTCGGTGAGCGTGGTGCGCTACACGGAGACCAGGCCGTTCGTGTTGAAGATCAACGACACCGGTTCGGACGTGTCGGGGCTGTTGCCGCCCAGCGATGCGGTGAAATCGGATGCGGTCGTGGGTGGTTCGACCGGTGCCGCGGAGGCCGAGCGCAGCTGACCGTGGGGTCAGCTGCGGAGGTAGACGACGTGGCAGCGGGTGTCGGCGGGCAGGAAGCGTTGGGTGCCGCCGGTGAACCGGATGAGGACCTGCCGGTAGCTGGCCGGGGTGACCTGGTCGACGATGCCGACCGGTCCGATCGGGCCGTAGATGCGCACCGGATCGCCGGGGTGGAGTTCGTCGGCGCGCACGCGGTTGATGTTGGTGGCTGACGATGCCGGTCGCAGCCAGCGGACCGTGCCGAACCAGGCGGCGTAGGCGGCGGCGGGCAGGATCAGCGGCAGCCACGTGTTGAGGTCGATGAGTGCCAGGCCGAGTGCGGCTCCGGCCAGTGCGGCCCACAGTCCGGAGCTGATCGGCCAGCGGCCCAGTTGCAGCCAGCCGGTGGTGCGGACGGTGCCGTCGAGTTGCTGCCCGCGGGGTGGCGGCGCGGGTTCGCCGGGGAAGTCGAAGTAGGTCTCGTCGGTGTCGCTGAGGTCGTCGCGGGTGCTTTCCGGGGTGATCTTGCCCAGTGGTTCGCGGGCGGTGTTGTCGGGGCGCACCGGCGGTATTTCGATGGTGGCGGCCAGCGACGGGTTGTCGGTTGGGACTGCCAGCGGTTGGTCGAAGTTGGCGTGCCCGGGGTTGAGCAGGGTGCGCAGCATCGCGGCTTGGGCGCCGCGGTGTCCGCAGGTCGGGCAGATCATGGCCACGCCGGTCGGGGCGTCGTGGTCGGCGGTGGTGGTCAGCGGGCCGTGCCCGTTGGGGCATTGCGGCGCGTAGGGGCCGTTTTCCAGGACGCGCAGGGCGCTGGTGCGGTCGGTGGCTTCGTTCACCATTGCGTGGTCCACCTCAGCTTGCCGTCGTCGGCCCGTTGGCAGGTGGCGGCCGCGCCGGATGAGGTGCGGGCGAAGTCGCCTTCTCGGGAGCAGCGTTCGCCTTCGGCGACCACTGGGACCCAGCCGTCGTCCGGGTTGGAGGTGGTGGGGTTCGGGCGGTCGTCGTCGGGACGGGTCGGGCGCGGCGGGCGGGTTTGCTGCGTGGTCGTTGTCGTTGTGGTGGTTGTGCTGGGCGGTTGTGTCGTCTTCGTGGTGGTCGTGGTGGTTGTGCTCGGCGGCGTGGTCGGTTCCGGTTCGGAGGTGGTGGTCGTCGGTGTCGGTGTGGTGCTGGTCGGTTCGACGTAGCTCACGGGTGCCCGTGGTGGTGGCGGTGGATCGGCGATGTTGTGGCCACCGCTGTTCGGCAGGGCGTGGACGGCACCGGCTCCGGTTGCGGCCAGCAGCGCGACGGCGGGTAGCAGCCGTGCCGCCAGCGGGGTCTTCCACCACCAGCGGCGTAACTGGTCGGGGTGCTCGGCGGGCAACTGGTGACTCCTTCGGTGTTGTGCCGTTGTTCTCCCCGACCCGGCTGGCGAATCGTAGCGAATTCGTCATGAATCTGTGCCCTGCGTCTGGGCGACATGTTCGGTTTCCGGTGGATTGTCGGAGCGTATGGAGTCGAAGACCGCCGGTTGTGATCTGCATCGCGACACCTCGAATGCGCGCACCGAGCAACTGAACACACATGCGCGGCCACGAAGAGTGTGCACGCGACCGTACTATGTGGACTGTCCGCAGCGGAATGTTCGGAAATGTCGGCGGAATAGACCGAAATGTCATTTCAACTGGACTTAAGGCTGTCTTAGGGCTCGCTGTGGCGCGCAGAGGATCTATGCTCGTCGGACATGACGGCATCCACAGCCGTGGCCTGGCTGGTGCGGGCCTGCGACCGGTTCAACGCCGCGCATCCCTGGGACCACAACGCCCACTACCACCGGTGGATCCTGCGGCAACTGCCCAGCCGCGCCGGGCGGGCCTTGGATGTCGGCTGCGGCAGCGGCGACCTGGTACGAGCCTTGGCCACCCGCGCCGAACGCGTGCACGGCATCGACCGGGACGCCACGATCACCGACCACGCCCGCCGATTGACCCCGCGCGCCGCCCGCATCGACTACACGGCCGCCGACGCGTTGGCACACCGACCGGCCCAGCGCTACGACGTGATCACCTGCGTGGCCGCCCTGCACCACCTGCCTTTCGCCCCGGCGTTGACCGAGTTCCGGCGATGGCTCGCGCCCCACGGCACGCTCGTGGTGCTCGGCGTCTACCGCGAAAACACCACCGCTGACCGGTTGCTCGCCGGGGTGGCGGTCCCGGCCAACCTGCTCGTCGGCTGGGCCAGCGGCCGCGGGAAGCGCCCGGTCGCGATGACCGCACCCACTCGCCCGGCAACGATGACCTTCGCCGAGATCACCCAGCAGGCCCGTCGGATCCTGCCCGGCACCCGCGTTCGCCGCCACTTGTTCTGGCGATACAGCCTCGTCTGGACCCACCACGAGCCCAGCTGATGACTACCGCGTCTGTTCCTGGGCAGTGCGCGCCGATCAACGTGGTTGCGTGGTTTGGAGTTCGGCGCTGCCGCCCAGCCACAGGCCATCCGCCTGGCCGTCGCGCATCACGAAGCGGACCGCGATTTCCGATGGTCTGCCCATCGCCCGTCCCTGCCGCACCCGGATCCGGCGGTCGGTGTTGTCGACGAGACCGTTGGCCAGCAGTCCGAACGACAACGCGGCCGCCGCGATTCCGGTGGCGGCATCCTCCGGGTAGCCGGACGCCCGCGGGAATTGCCGCGCATCGAAAACCTGGTGATCCGCGTCGGAGACCGCGTACGGGTAGAGACCGGTCGAAGCGAGCAGCCCGCAGACGCGTTCGACACGACCGAAATCCGGTCGCAGCCCGTCGAGCACGGCCACGTCGGCTACCGGTATCAGCGTCTTGACCCGGCTGGTGCGGGCATTCTGGACGGGCAGCGGCGCGAGGTCGGCTGGCGTCATTCCAAGCACGTCGAGCAGCGCTGGCATGGCGTCGTCGTCCACCGGCTCGACTTCGCCGCGCGGCTGCGTTATCTCCACCGTTCGGTCACCGACGGGACCGGACAGGCGCGCGTGCACCGGGCCGCTGCGCGTCGAAACGGTCAGGTGGTCACCGGCCAGTTCGCCGAGCTGGTCGAGCAGCCACACGGCGGCGACGGTCGCGTGTCCGCACATGGGCATTTCGTGGTTGGGCACCCAGAAGCGCAGGGCGTAGTCGCAGCGGGAATCGGGCGGGGCGGAGCGCACGAAGCCGCTTTCGTGCCCGTACGACCGGGCTAGGGCCTGCATGTCGCGGTCGGACATCGGGTCCGCGTCGACCACGATCGGGGCTGGGTTGCCGCCGCCGGGTCCTGCGGCGAAGACGTTGACGAGGTGGGCTTTCGGGGGCATCGGACTCGCTCGCGAAACCGAGGGTCATGCCGACATGCGTTGGTGGGTGGCCTGTGCGGCCGCGACGTCGCGGCGCAGCTCGTCCAGCGATAGGCCGACCGCGTCGGCCACCGCCGCGACGGTGAAGAACGCCGGGGTGGGGATGCGGCCCTTCTCGATCTTGCGGAGGGTTTCGGTGGAAATCCCGGACGCGGCGGCGATCTCGACCATGCTGCGTTCGCCGCGAGCCGCTCGCAGCGCTTGGCCGAGCAGTTCGCCGCGTTGTCGTTCCTGCTCGTTCAGCGGCACACGAACCATGCCCGTGATACTAATATCGGTATAGTTATTGGGTCCAGCGGGAGATGTGCATGATCGAGCTGAAAACGGCCACCGAGATCGACGTGTTGCGAGAAGCGGGCCGGATCGTCGCCAACGCCCTGCACGCCGTGCGCGCGCACGCCACGGTCGGCACGTCGCTGCGCGAACTCGACGAACTCGCGCGCACCGTAATCACCGACGCCGGGGCGCAACCGGTGTTCCTCGGCTACCGGCCCAACTGGGCACCCACCCCGTTCCCCGGCGTGATCTGCGCCTCGGTCAACGACGCCATCGTGCACGGCATCCCGAACCGGCAGCGGTTGGCCGACGGCGACCTGGTCAGCATCGACTGCGGGGCCCGCGTGCAGGGCTGGGTCGGCGACGCGGCGATCACCTTCAGCGTCGGCACCGCCCGCCCCGCCGACGTGCTACTGACCGAGACCACCGCGCAGGCCCTCGCCGACGGCATCGCCGCCGCCCAGCCCGGCGGCCGCATCGGCGACATCTCCCGCGCCATCGGCCTGGTCGGGCGCAGCGCCGGGTACGGCATCCCCGGCCCCCTCGGCGGCCACGGCGTCGGCCGCGACATGCACGAGGCGCCGTTCGTGCCCAACGACGGGTCGCCTGGTCGCGGCGCCCCGCTGCGACCAGGACTGGTCCTGGCGATCGAGCCGATGTTCCTCGCTGGCGGCCACGACGACATCCGCACCGCCGAGGACGGCTGGACCGTGTGCACCGGTGACGGCAGCCGTGCCGCCCACGTCGAGCACACCATCGCCATCACCGAGGACGGCCCGCGGGTGCTCACCGCGCTGTGACGCCCCCGGCCGAGTCGACCGGCCACAGTGGAAACGCGTCGATGAGCAACGCCACATGCCGCCACCGCCGGAGATCCGGATACTGGACGACGCGGAACCGCGCCCGTCCACCACGAGGAATTCGATGAAAAAGCACTTCGCCTTCGTCAGCATGCCCGCCGCCGGTCACCTCAACCCCACCCTGCCGCTGGTGGCGGAACTGCTCGACCGCGGTCACCGGGTCAGCTACGCCGTCGGCCACGAGATGGTGTCCGCAGTGGAGGCCACCGGCGCGGACGTCATCGCGCTGCCCACCGAAATGCCGAAAACAGCGCCGAACGCGCAGCTGGGCCCGCAACACCTCGACACCCTGGCGCGGTTCCTGCTCGACGACATCCAGGCCAGCTTCCCGGTGCTGCACCAGCGGTTGCGCGCCGACCCGCCAGACGCGGTGTGCTTCGACGGGATGACCACCATCGGACGCATGCTGGCCGAAAAGCTCGGCGTGCCGGGGATCGCCCTGGTGCCCAATTTCGCGTCCAACGAGAACTTCTCGGTGCGCGACGTCATCGCCGCCAGCACGCCCGAATTCCCCGTGGAGATCTTCGCCGACCTGGCCCGGCGGATGCAGCAGGCCGCCGCGGAGTTCGGCGTGCACGCCGAACTGCCCTTCGGAGCGCCCCCGGCCGGGCTGAACCTGGTGTTCCTACCCCGTGAATTCCAACTGGGCGCCGACACCTTCGACGATCGGTTCCGGTTCATCGGCCCGCTGCTCGGCGATCGTGCGGAGCAGCCCTGGCAGCCCCGCGATCCGCATGCCCCGCTGCTGTTCATCTCGCTGGGTACCGCGTTCAACGACCGCCCCGAGTTCTACCAGAAGTGCTTCGCGGCTTTCGCCGACAGCCCCTGGCAGGTCGCGATGGCCACCGGGCAGCGCACCGACACCGACGCCCTCGGCCCGATCCCGGCCAATTTCGACGTGCGCGCCTCCTTCCCGCAGCCCGCGGTCCTGCGCCACGCCACCGTCTTCTGCTCGCACACCGGGATGAACTCCACCATGGAGGCCCTGCACTTCGCGGTCCCGCTGGTGGCCGTGCCGCAAATGCCCGAACAAGCCGCCAACGCCGCCCGCGTCGAAGAACTCGGCCTGGGACAGCGCCTGGACGCCAACGCCGTGACGGCCGAGGAACTGCGCAGCACCGTCGAGCAGGTCGCCGCTGATGAGCAAACCCGCGCCAATCTCGATCGGATGCGGCAGATCATCCGTGCCTGCGGCGGGGCGCCCGCCGGAGCCGACGCCCTCGAAGCCCACGTGAACTGAGACGGCACCGGCGTCACCGGGCTCGGAATCCGGCCGCAACCGCCAGCAACGCCAGTGCCGCTGCCACGCCGAAGCCCGCGAGATACGCGGTGGCAGGCGAGAACACCAGCCACGCGGCGAACAACGTGCCGGTCACCGCCAGCACCGTCGTGGTGAACAACGACTCGCTGAGCTGCAACGCCGAACTGTTCATGCCCTGCTCGCCCGGCGGCGACAGCCGCAGCGTCAACGTCGACAGCACCGGATAGACCAAACCCATCCCCAACGCCATCGCCGCCAGCCCCGCGACGCACACCGCCAACGGCACCGCTGGGATCACCGTCACCAACACACCGACCGACCCGACGGCCAGCAGACCCGCGCCCACCACCGGAATCCGGTCCTGCGACGACAGCCGCGCCTGCACCCACGACCCGGCCATCCACCCGACCGCGCTCGTGGTCAGCACGAAACCCGCCGCGGTGGGGGACAAGCCGCGCTCCCGCGACAACAACAGCGGGATGAACACCTCGGTCGTGGAAAACGCCGCACCCGCGATACCCCGCAACGCCACCACGCTGGGCAAGCCCGCCCGGCCGCGAAACGTCCCCGTCGGCAACAGCTTCGGTGCGAACACCACCAGCGCGCCCAGGCCCGCGCAGACCAGCACCACCGACACCGCACCGGTCTGCTGCCCGCCGTAATGCAGCCCCAACGCACCGGCCGCCGCTCCAACCGCCCACAGTGGACGGAGCATGCGGGGCCGGTGCCGCCCGGCGGGCCACGACAAACCACGCAGACTCGGACCCACCAGCGCCAACGCGGGCAATGCCAGCGCCGCGGTGCCCAGGAACACCCACCGCCAGCTCAGCCGCTCCACCAGCAATCCGGCCAGCAACGGGCCCGCGATGGACGGCAACAGCCACGCCCCGGCCAGCAACCCGAAGAACCGGGCCCGCAACGCCTCCGGCAAGACCTGCCCGACGACCACGTACAGGGCCACCGAGATCAGCCCGCCGCCGAGGCCCTGCACGACCCGGCCCACCACCAGCACCCACATCACCGGTGCCACCCCGGCGATGAGCAGCCCCGCGGCGAACACCGCGACCCCGACCCGCAACGGCATCGCCGGACCCCGCGCGTCACTCCACCCACCGGAGACGACCATGCTCACCACACCAGCGGCCATCGTCCCGCCGAAAGCCACCGCGTACAGCGCCAGCCCGTCCAGCACCCGCACCACCGTCGGCATCGCCGTGGCCACCGCCACGTATTCGAAGGCCACCAGCGAAATCAACGTGAGCGCGCCGACGGTCAACGACCGGTAGGGGCGCGACAACAATCCCACCGCGGCTGCGGAACCCAGCTCGGACATGACCACCCCGTGCGGCTTGCGGACCCGACGCCGCCAGCCTTCAACTTCCAGCGCACTGGAGGTCAAGCCGACCGTCGCACCCGGCGATCGCGCCGCGCGCCGGACGGGTGGCGATCCAGCCACCACTGGGCGATCAGCAGCGGAATCACCCAGCCCAGCCACGCCGTCAACCCGCTGATCATCGCGGTCAGGTACGCCTCGTCGCCGCCGAACGTCGTCGCCAACTGCGGGCCCCACACCACGCCCCACACCCGGTTGGTCACCGTCGAGATCGTCAGCACGAACGACCGGAGCATTCACCTGCGGTGGTCGCCGAAGCGACGCTGTCGACCCGCTCGCCAACCCGCGACGGTGCAAGGACAGGGAGGGCAGCGATGACGACGGGCCCCCGACCGCAACCGCCGTACCTGCGCATCGTCAGCGACATCCGCGCACGCATCGAATCCGGGCAACTCCGCCCCGGCGACCGGGTCCCCTCCACCCGCCAGATCATCGACGAATGGGGCGTCGCGATGGCCACCGCCACCAAAGCACTGGCCACCCTGCGCCAACTGGGCCTCGTGCACGCCGTCCCCGGCACCGGCACCATCGTCAGCGACTCCAGCACCGGCCACCGCCGACCAACGCGGCACCGGCGGTCCACCTCGCAACCGCCGGTCACCCAGGAACGAATCGTGCGCACCGCCATCGGCATCGCCGACCGGGAAGGACGCGCCGCCGTGTCGATGCGCCGGATCGCCGCCGAACTCGGCGTCGGCGCCATGTCGCTGTACCGCCACGTGACCGACAAGGACGAACTCATCCGGCTGATGGCCGACACCGCCTTCGGCGAAGCACCCCTGCCCGAACCCGGCCGCCGCGGGTGGCGCGCCCGACTGGAAGAAATCGCCCGACTGCAATGGGCCACCTACCGGCGACACCCCTGGCTGGCGCCGGTCGCCCTCACCTCGCTGGCCCACCCGCCGGTGCTGTCCAGCGGCATGGCCCACGTCGACTGGCAGATCGACGCCCTCGGCGGACTCGGCCTGCCCCAGCACGACATCCTGCAGATCGTGGTCAGCCTCAACGGCTACGTCGGCGGCATCGCGATGAGCCACGCCCTGGAGCACGAATACGTGCTCGAATCCGGGATCACCATGCGGCAACGACACGACACCGACGAACCCGTGCTGCGGGAACTGCTGCGATCCGGCCGATTCCCGCACCTGGCCACCGCCACCGGCGGCGACATCGACCTGGACGCGCTGTTCGAATTCGGCCTGCAACGCCAACTCGACGGCATCCAGAACTACCTCACCCGCCGCCCGAAATAGCGGCGCGGCGGGCACATCAAATCCAGTGGCGTCAGCCCTGCGGCGCCCGATAACTTCGCGAGACCCGCGCGCATGAGGCGACCACGCTCGATCCCCGGAGGACCTCCTTGCCAGCCAACACCCCAACCGCGGTCGTCACCGGCGCGGCGAGCGGGATCGGACGAGCACTCGCCGAAGCGCTGCACGCCAAAGGCACCCACCTGGTCCTGGTCGACATCGACGGCGACGCCCTCGCCGCAACGGCGACCGCCGCAACCGGCCTGACCACGCTCCACTCCGGACGGTCCGCACGCAGCTCCACGCACCAGCTGATCGAGCGCAACCACGTACCAGATGCACGCTGAAGTACGAACATGTCCACCGCGCCACCATCGGCGACGGCAATGCCCTCGCGTTAGCGTGTGGCCGTTGGCGGATCCGCTACTTGACCGGGAGATCCTGACATGACCAGTAAGTTCACCGAGCTCGCGATCGACTGCGCCGACCCGCACGGTCTCGCCCGGTTCTGGTGCGCGGTCCTTGACTACGAGGTGCAAGACGAAGACGACGGAATTGTCACAATTGGCTCCCCCGTGGTGCCTGAAGGCAAGAACCGCCTTGGCCCAGTGCCACCGACGTTGACATTCGCGCCCGTGCCCGAGGGCAAGACCGTCAAGAACAGGCTCCACCTCGACATCAACCCAACCGACAGGGAACAAGACGAAGAGGTCCGTCGCCTGCTCGACCTAGGTGCTCGACACGCCGACGTCGGCCAAACCGGCGATGAGAGCTGGGTCTGTCTTGCCGACCCAGAGGGAAACGAGTTCTGCGTCCTCGCGGGCCGCCGCCCCTGATCGGAGGCCGCACACCGGGCCAGACCTACTTCCGGTCGCCTACCCACCACGACGAGGAGCCCGTCCAATCACACGGTCAACGTCGTGGATACCCTTGGGAGCGCCGGAGTTTGCGATCGCAGTGGCCTCTCAGGTGCTCGTCAGGAACTCAAGTTCCGTCGCCTGCGGGGGAATGAAATGGCCGATCCCGGGCAGCAGGCGCACTGTCGCATGCGGTGCGGCCAATTCGAGCCGCCGCTTGACCTCCACGGAATCCAGCATGACGTCCAACTGCCCGACGACCACGTGCACTGGCATGGTCAGCCCGCACAACGCGTTGTCGTCGAACAACGGAACCTCACCGGTGCGGTACCGGAAGTGCTTCGAGACGAACAGCACCTGTTCGACGACTACGGCCGCTTCCGCCGGGTTCATCGTCGACAACCCCGGACCGAGCATCCCGGTCACCGTCTTGCGCCGACCCCAACGACCGAGCTGGTTCAGCAGCATCGCCTTGAGCAGGAATCCGTTGCGCTGCCTGCCGATTCCCGTCGGGCAGGACAACGCCAGGCGCTCCACCCTGCTGGGGCACCGAGTGGCGAAGTCCAACGCCAGCCAGCCGCCGAGCGAAAAACCCATGAGCCGGACCTGCGCCAGGCCGAGGAAGTCCAGTACGGCACCCATCCACGTCGCGTACCGGTCGGAGCTCAGCGGCGGCCGGGACGGCGCGCTGAGGCCGGGCTCGCCGATCATGTCGATGGCGTGCACCCGGAAATGGGTTGTGAGGTCGGCGATTCTGCTCATCCACTGCGCCGAGTTGCTGCCCGAACCGTGCAGCAGCACCAGCGGGGGAGCGGTAGCTGGACCGGACACGATGACGAAGGTCTCGCCCTCGGACGTCGGCACGCGGAGCTGTTCGTTGTCCACCGGCCAGGACTCCAACGTCTTCCGGTAGCGCTCGCGCAGCAGGCGGGCACCGGTGTCGCACCGATATGGCCCGCTCACGTGTCCGGCTCCTCGATCACCGCGCTGATCAGGCCGAAGATGTAGGCGCTGGTGGTGAGGCTGCCCAACACGACGATCTTCAGGTGGCCGCGCTGTTCGTCGTAGATCGTCTCCAGGTGCAGCTGTTCGTCGCCGTCGCGGCGATGGGCGGTCGCACTGGTCAGCAAGGTGCTCACGCGACTGGCCGTGGCGGGGTTGATCGCGTCGATTTCCACGATGCTCGACACCCCGACATGGCGATGGCGGGTGACGGTGTCCCGGACAGTCGGTTCGAGGGACTGGCCGGTGAACGCCTCAAGCTCCGCACGTGCGATCCGGTACTGCTTGCCGATCCGGACGGCCTTCAGCCGTCCGTCCCGGACGTAGTTGCGCACCGTGCGCACGTGCAAGCCCAGCCGTTCGGCAACTTCATCCGCAGTGAACATGTCCTGCTGCATAGCAGAACCCTATCATTCCGTAAAATTCCGCAACAGCCGATTCAATCGGGTAGTTTAAGGCAAGAAAGGTCATATTCCGCTACGAAGAGTCATCCTGAGAAGGGAGTCAGATGAGGATCGTGATACCGGGTGCCGCCACTGCGCAGCGCCTGCTCGCCAGGGAGGTCGGCCGTGCCTGATGACGTAGTGCGGGAACGGGCCGGAGTGCAGGTGCTGATATGCGACCCGGACGGGCCGCCGGTGGCCACCGTGCAGGATGCGGTGGACCTCATCGGCGCGGCCTTTGTCGGCGCCGAGGCGGTAGCCGTGCCCGCGAGCCGACTGGACGAACGCTTCTTCTCCCTGAGCACCGGATTTGCCGGGGAGGTCATGCAGAAGTTCGTCAACTACCGGCTGCGCCTGGTCATCGTCGGCGACATCTCCAGGCACTTGGCGGCCAGTTCGGCCCTGCGCGCCCTCGTCCACGAATCGAACCGTGCCAACCACGTCTGGTTCGTCTCCGACCTCGACGAACTCGACGCCCGCCTGCGGGCCGTGGCCTGAACGGTCCGGCCGGTCTCGTTCTCATCCGACGAGGAACAACTCTCCGTGCGACGAAAGCGCCGGGTGCGGGGCAAGCCGCCCCCGGCGCCGCGAAACCGGCCTCAGCGGGCGGCCATCAACTCGTCGAAGGACGGGAACCGCTGCGCGGTGACGGTGTCGATCCACGGTCCCAGCCGAGGCCGCGCGTAGTCGTAGAGCACCACGTGCACCTGGCTGGTCGGCGTCAATGGTCCCTCGATGTCCAGCACGACCCACCGGGCCGTCACCCGCACGCTACCGTGCCGTCCTCTGCTGCTCGTTCCAGTACTCGTGCACCTGATCCGGTCCGAATGCACCGCGGTCGGTCACCAGGGTGGTCACGAACCGCGGCTCGGTGACATCGAAGGCCGGATACAACCCGCGCACCCGCTCGCTGGCGCTGCGCCGCCCCAACGCGTGCAGCACCTCCTCGCCGTCGCGGAACTCGATCGGCACGTCCGCACCGGTGGCCGAGTCCGGGTCCGGGGCGTGGCACAACGCGTGAAACGGAACTCCGAAGGTGTGCGCGGCCACCGCCAGCTGCAACGTGCCCACCTTGTTGATCACGTGCCCGTCCATGGTGACCCGATCGCTGGCGGTCACCAGCGCGTCGATCTCTCCCGCGCGCAACAGCGACGCGGGCATGCCGTCGGTGACCACCGTGGTGTCCACCCCCATCTCCGCCAGCGTCTCCGCGGTCAACCGCGCACCCTGCAGGTACGGGCGGGTCTCGGTGCACACGAACGACAAACGCTTGTCCAGCTCCAACGCCGCTTCGACCACGCCGACCAGGTACAGATCGCCCCAGCAGTGCGTCAGGATGCGTCCCTGATCCGGCAACAGCGCCGCACCAGCTCGCCCCATCGCCCGGCTTCGCCGCCGGTAATCGGCGTCGCCAGCCTGCGCACCGGCCAGTGCCGCGGCGGGCACGTCATCGCCACCGGCGGTCACCGAAGCCAGCACCCACGCCACGGCTTTGCGCGGCTGGTCGTTGGTCGGCCGCGTAGCGATCAACCGCTCACCAGCCGCGCAAAGCCGCGTGCGCGCGGTGTCCGGATCGCATTGCGCTGCCTCGCGCGCCGCCAGCACCATGCCCCACAACACCGCGAAGTACGGCCCGGATGACTGCGTCACCATGTCCTCGATGGCCACGGCGACCTCTTCGACCGTGCGCGCATGCACCCACCGGTGCTCGAACGGGAACACCCGCCGGTCCAACAGGTGCACCCCGTCCTCGGCCAGCCGCACGCTGTCGGCCAGCGTCGGCGACCCAGGATGCGCGGAGGGTGGCGGCATGAAGTCCTCGACGGGAAGTGCGCGGGAAGACGAATCTCCGCGTCAGGGTAGCGATTCCCACCCCGGCCCCGGCAACGTCATCCACATCGCGGGAGCAGCACCGATCCGCCGTCCGGGCTTTGTTAGGGTGCGGGTACCAACCATGATCGGACGGTGCGCGGTCCCGGTGACACCGTGGCCGCCGAGATTCCTCCCCGCTCCGGGAGTTGCCCGAGGACCGTGTCCGCTGCCGGTCCCGGCCGCCGCGTCCGACCCCGTGCCGCTGTGTGCCCGGCCGCGTGCTGGGTGTGAGACCTGGAGGTCAACCGGTGATCGACTCCCGGCCCACCGAGACCGGACCCGTCCTGCGGGTCACCGACATCGATGTCGTCCGCGACGGCACCTACCTGTTGCAGTCGATCTCCCTGCAGGTCCACCGCGGCCAGCACTGGGCCCTGCTGGGCGCCAACGGAGCGGGCAAGAGCACCCTGCTGAACCTGCTCGGCGCCGTCAACCACCCCACCCGCGGTGCCGTCGAAGTCCTCGGACACCAGCTCGGCCGGGTCGACATGCGGCAACTGCGCTCCTTCGTCGGCCACATCAACCCGCGCCACCCGCTGCGAGCTCCGCTGCGGGTGCGGCAGGTCGTGCTCACCGGAGCCACCAACACCACCGAGCTCGTCCCGCGCTGGCAGCCCACCGACGAGCAGTCCCGGCAGGCCGACCGGCTGATCAGCATGCTCGGCATGAGCGGCAAAGCCGAAGCCCGCTGGGACACCCTGTCCCAGGGCGAACGCGGCCGCACCCTCATCGCCCGCGCCCTCATGCCCGTTCCGCGGCTGCTGCTGCTCGACGAACCGGCTACCGGCCTGGACCTCGCCGCCCGCGAGCAACTGCTCAGCAGCCTCGACGCGCTGCGCGCCGAACACCCGGACCTGGCCACCGTGCTGGTCACCCACCACCTCGAAGAACTGCCCGCCAGCACCACCCACGCCATGCTGCTGCGCGAAGGCCGGTGCCTGGCCGCCGGAGCGGTCGACGACGTGCTGACCACCGACGAGGTCAGCAAGTGCTTCGACCACCCGGTCCGCATCACCCGCACCGACGGCCGCTGGCACGCCCGCGCCGACCGCTGAGCCGACCCGCGGTCTCGACCTCGCCCTAGCCGGACACCGGCTGCCGATCAGCGCAGCGGGGCGAGCGCTTCGGCCAGCGGTGTCAGGACCGCCGGGTTCAGCGGCGGGCGGAGGTAGATGATCGCCATGTCCAGGCCGACGTCGGCGAAAGCCGCCACCTCGTCCACGGTGCGCCCGATCTCCTGATCCGAGTGCAGCCAGACATGCGCGGAGAGCATGATCTCCGCGGTATCGCGGCCGACGTCCTGGCAGTGACCGTGCAGCACGTCCCGTTTGCGGGCGAACTCCTCGGGCGTTCCGGCGACGAAATTCCAGTGCTGGGCGTAGCGGGCGACCGTGCGCAGCGTCCGCTGCTCGCCGCTGCCGCCGATGGTCAGCGGCGGGTGCGGACGCTGGATCGCCTTGGGTTCGCAGCGCGCGTCGGTCAGCCGGTAGTAGGTGCCCTGGAAGTCCGTCGTCGGCTGCGACAGCAGACCGATGAGGACCTGGCACGCCTCCTCGAACCGGTCGCTGCGCTCCCGCGGCCCGCCCAACTCGATGCCGTAGGCACCCGACTCCTGCTTGTTCCAGCCCGCGCCGATGCCGATCTCCAGACGGCCACCGGAGATGATGTCGATGGTGGCGGCCATGTTGGCCAGCACCGCCGGATGCCGGTAGTGGATACCGGTCACCAGCGTTCCCAGCCGCAACCTGCTGGTGGCCTGCGCGAGCGCGGCCAGCATCGACCAGCCCTCCAGGCACGGCTCGGACGGATCGGGTTCCCGGTCGCCGCCCGACCCGATCGGATAGAAGTGGTCGAACAGCCACCCGGACTCGAACAACTCGATCCGGTCGGCCTCCTTCCACACGTCCAGGATTTCGCCCCACGAGGTGAGGTGGTTGGCGGTCTTGAAAGCGAAACGCATGACGCGGACCTCTCCAGGTTGTCAGCGGGGACACCCCCGGACCGACACGGACAAGCGGTCCGCCAGCCACCCGAGAACGGCTCCGACCGGTCGGGCCGAAAGCCAGCGTCGGCACGCAGGCCGAGACTAACCCAGCAGTCGCACCGGGTGCTCGAACCGACCCACGTCACAACAACAGTGGCCTTGGCACTGGCGCAGGATGCAGGTCTGCGCCAGTGCCAAGGCCACCGGCAGGACTAATCTACCGCCGTTTCTTCGGCGGGTCTTTGCGCAGCAGATCCGGACCGATGATCCGGCGCACCACCCGGCGCACCAGGCTGCGTTTCTTCACCGGTGCCGCTGGTACTGCTGGTGCGACCGGCTCGCTGCGCTCGACCGGCGGCGCGGGGGCGGCCGCCACCGGGGGTTGCGGACTGGTGATCCCGGTGGCCGGAGTCACCGGGTCGGGGTTGAGCCGCTTGGCGAACTCGGGCTGCGCATCGCGGATCGCGGGGATGTAGGGCTGGGTGACCTCCACGCGCTCCGGGGCGGCCGCCATCGGTGGCGGGGGAGCCGGACGGGTGGGAGCGACCACCTCGTCCAAGGGCAGTTCACCCACGATTCGGGTAGTGGGCCGTCCCGGGTTCGGTCGCGGCTGCTGCGCTTCCGAGGGAACCACGGGCTGGAACCACGGTCGAGCAAGGTCGTCTTGAATAGTCATCCGTATCGACTCTGCGGGAGCAAACGGCCAGTGTCACCGGATCAGGGCTTCCCTCACCGGCGGGTCAGACCCTACCGGTAACGGACCGATAAAGCACACCCCCGTGTCCCCTAGATCTCGGTGCGTGACCACGGCCAGTGTCAACGCCGCCATCCGCTGTAATCGGCATCGGCCAAGCAGCTGATCCGGCCACCGCAACCGTCCACATCGGAATCCTGGCGATGCCTGTCCTCGGGACGTGCCTTGGTCGAGCTGCAGGGGCGGGTGAAGTCAGTCGGCGATGCTGAGCAGGGCCAGACGTTGGGGGTCCGCGATGACGTCGTAGTGGACGATGCGTGCATCCGCGATGCGGAAGATCAAAGCGATGCGCGGGCTTTGCTCGGCCATGACTACGATTCCCGGCTGCCCATCGATCGCCGCCACGAGTGCTTGCCGGGCACGGGCTTGCAGCGCCCGCGTCTCGGTGACGACAGTGCGCACGCCGTGCACTCGCAGCGCCGCGCCTGGTGGAAGGGCCTGCGGATCGGCCGTTCTCGTCACGCCGGGGTGCAAGATCTTCACAAGGCCGTCGATATCGCCTTGTTGGGCCGCCTTCAGGAAAGCGCTCACCACACGCCGCGCGGTGCCGGGGTCGGTGTCCGTGTCGGCCGTGCTGGGGGACTGGCGCACCCGAGTCCGCGCACGGCTGGCCAGCTTCTTGGCCGACCCTGGGGTTGTGCCCAGCACGTGCGCGACCTCGTCGAAAGGGGCACCGAACACGTCGTGCAGGATGAGCGCGACCCTCTGCGGCGGCGTCAACTCCTCCAGCACGATCGTCATGGCCTCGGTCAAATCCCCCGCGAGGAGCGCGACCTCCTCCGGGTCGTCCACATCGTCGGCCGATTCGGGCAGGTCAGCGGGTTCTCGCGGATATTCCCGTGATCGGCGCAGGAGGTCCAGGCACAATCGCGTCACGACGGTGGTCAGCCACGCCGACACGTTGTCGATGTTTTCGAGCTCGACGCGCAGGTACCTGATCCACGCTTCCTGCACGACGTCTTGGGCGTCGGCCTCCGACCCGAGCACGCGAAACGCCACCGCGAGCAGGTGCGGGCGTTCGCGACGAAAAACCGCGTCCCGGTCCGTGTTGTCGTCCATCGCCTTCGATGCCTCCCGACCGACGTCACGTGGCGCGGTCACGCTCGAACTCGAAACCTCGCCGCCACCACCGTCCGGCACAGGTTCGAACTCGCTCACGCGTCGCATACCCACCTGACGAGCCGACAGCGCAGAAGGTGACTCATACCTGCTCGCGAGCGGGCAGCCGCGCTGTCAGCCGCACTTGCCCTCAAACTCGGGTCGCGGTGCCTGGTCGTCCATCGCGGCCTGCCGCAGCTGGCGGAACTCGGCCGCCAACGTGCTCGCCGTCCAGTGCGCGTTGAGCCCGCTGGGATTCGGCAGAACCCACACCCGCGCATCCTCGATGCGCCGATCCTGCGGCCCCACGGTCGCCCGGCGTTCCCCGAAGGCCACCCGGTAAGCCGTAATTCCCACCACGGCCACCCATTGCGGCCGATAGCGCCGCACCTTCTCCACCAGGACCTGCCCACCGGCCCGCATCTCATCATCGGTGAGCTCGGCCGCCCGTGCGCTGGCCCGCGCCACGAAGTTGGTGATGCCCAAACCGAATTCGAGCAGCTCGGCCTGCTCGTGCGGGTGCATCAGCCGCGGCGTGAACCCGGCGGCGTGCAAAGCAGGCCAGAACCGGTTGCCCGGCCGCGCGAAGTGGAACCCCGTCGCTCCGGACCACAATCCCGGATTGATCCCGCAGAACAACACCCGCAAACCAGGGGAGAGGACATCCGGGATCGTCGTCCCCTCCGCCGCGGCCAACTCCTGAGCACTCGGCCGGTTCCCCGACAACTGCCACCTCCGCCAACCGCACCGATCCATCACCGGACCTTAACCGCACCCACCAAACCCCGAACCGGCATCAGGCACAAAGCGAAGCGGCACCACCCGGCACCAGCCCCCGGGCAGGTAATTCGGTGGAGGACTCCGGCGGCCTTGCACTAGGGTGTCGCACATGTCCAGTCCGGACGCGTCAAGACGCTAGCCACCGGTCTTCCGGTGGCTTCTCGTGATGTCACGCGGCAGCGCCGTCGCTTCGGCCGCGCGCCCGTCTCATCATCCTCGCCGCCGGATCACGGTCGTACGGACTGAGTCTTTCCAGGGGCTTCGCCACGTCCGCCGCCTTCATGGCGCTGCGGGCGTGCCGAGTCCGCTCTCCATCACGCGGTAGCACCGGCGGCCCATGCCGTGGGCCAGTGCGTCGCGTCCTGCTTGATGCATTTCCAACGCGGTTGTGGAGTTCCTGCTCATGCCCTTCGCGATCTACATCCTCGGTCTGGCGGTATTCGCCCAGGGAACGTCCGAGTTCATGCTGTCCGGGCTGGTTCCGGACATCGCCAGCGACCTGGGGGTGTCCATCCCCGCGGCCGGTGCGCTGACATCCGCCTTCGCGGTCGGAATGATCGTCGGAGCGCCGCTGATGGCGGTGCTCAGCCTGCGCTTGCCACGTCGGCGGGCATTGCTGGTGTTCCTGGTCGCGTTCATGTTCGTGCACGTCGTCGGTGCGATCACGAGCAGCTTCTCCGTGCTGCTGGCGGCACGGGTGCTCGGGGCGCTGGCCAACGCCGGTTTCCTGGCCGTGGGGGTCGCGACGGCGACCAGCATCGTCCCGTCGAACGCCAAGGGACGGGCGACCTCTGTCCTGCTCAGCGGCATCACGCTCGCCTGCATTGCCGGTGTGCCCGCGGGTGCGGTGCTCGGTCAGACGCTCGGCTGGCGATCGGCGTTCTGGGCCGTGGCCCTGATCTCCCTACCCGCCGTCTTCTGCGTGCTGCGCTCGGTGCCAGAACCTGTGGCGACTGGCGACCGGGACGAGACCCGTCCCAGTGCTCGGTGTGAACTGCGGGCCTTGCGCGGCCCGCGGCTGCTGGTCGTGCTGCTGCTGACCGCACTGGTGAACGCCGCCATCTTCGGCACCTTCACTTATCTGGCCCCGCTGGTGACCAATGTCAGCGGCTTCTCCGATGGTTGGGTGCCGACGGCGCTGGCGGTGTTCGGTCTCGGATCGTTCGCCGGTGTGACCATCGGTGGCCGCCTGTCCGACACGCGGCCGATGCGGGTCCTGATTCCGGGCGGGATCGCGCTGTTCGCGGGGTGGGTGCTGTTCACGGTCACGGCCAGCAGTCCGGTCGCCACCTTCCTGCTCCTCTTCGTCCAGGGGACGCTCTCGTTCGCCGTCGGGTCGACCCTGATAGCCCAGGTTCTGTATGCGGCACCCCAGGCACCGTCGCTCGGCGGCTCCTTCGCGACCGCAGCCCTGAACGTGGGTGCGGCTGTCGGCCCCGCCATCGGCGGCGCCACCATCGCCGCCGGGCTCGGCTACCGCTCGCCACTGTGGGTCAGCGCCCTGCTGGTGGCGGCAGCGTTCATCACCGCGGGTCTCGCCCAGGCGGTGCGGCGCCTACGGACCGTGCAGCGCGACCGCGCGACGCACCAACTGCACGTGTAGCCGCGGCGTGGGAGGGGGCCCGCGCCGCGGCCAGGTCGGTCAGCGCTTCGGCTTGACGCGCAGCAGCGTGACGCCGTGCGACGGGACCTCGGCGCTGATCTCGCCGTCGGTCTCGGTCTCGGTGTGCGTCCACAGGTCGCGCAGGACGTATCGCGCGGCCGGTCCGGCGCCGATCTCCTCGGCGGTGGTGGTGATGGTGGCCGCCTCGCCGCCGCGGTTGAACAGCGCGACCGCGCGGGAGCCGTCGGCGAGCTCCTTGACCCAGACCTCTCGGTCGCCGTCGTCGCGCACCGGAGCGCCCTGCCTGCCGAGAGCGTCCTGGTTGACCGCGATCACCTCGCGGTTGGTCAGGATCCGCTGGATGTTCTCCGGCATGTCGCGCACATCGTTGCCCGCGATCAGCGGCGAGGCCATGATCGACCACATGCTGAAGTGCGCCACGGCCTCGGTGTCGGTCAGACCGGGGTAACCCTCGACGTCGTAGACGCCGACTTCCAGCATGTCGGGGTCGTTCCAGTCGCCGAGGCCCGCGTATTCGGCGAGCTTCCCGTTGGCGTCGATGATGTTGACCACGCCCATCGGGAAGTCGTCGGTGTTGCCGGTGTCCCAGGCGGGTTTGATGTCGTCGGTGGTGCGCCACAGGTGCGCGCCGACGTCCGGTGCCCATTCCCAGGGGGCGTTCTCGCCCCACTCGCAGACCGAGTAGACGATGGGGCGCCCGGTGGCGCGCAGCGCCTCGCCCATCGCGGCGTAGCGCTCGGTCGCAGGAACTCCTTGGTTGTTGCAGTTGTCGTACTTGAGGTAGTCGACTCCCCAGTCGGCGAAGGTCCGGGCGTCGACCTCCTCGTGGCCGAGCGCGCCGGGCATGGTGTCCGCGCAGGTCCGGGTGCCCGCGCTCGTGTAGATGCCGAGCTTGAGGCCCTTGTCGTGCACGTAGTCGGCCATCGCCTTGATGCCGCTGGGGAAGCGCTCGTGGTGCGGCTCCAGCTCGCCCTCGGCGTTGCGCTCCGGCTCCGCCCAGCAGTCGTCGATGTTGATGTAGCGGTATCCGGCGTCACGCATGCCGGAGGCGACGATCGCGTCGGCCGTGTCGCGGATGAGCTGTTCGTTGATGTCGCACCCGAAGGTGTTCCAGGAGTTCCAGCCCATCGGCGGCGTCGCGGCCAGGTCGTCCTGCCCCGGGTCACCGGATGCGGTGGATGCCAGCGTCAAACAAGTGGTCACGGCGGCACTGAAGGACACGATCAGCCTCGCTCGGCGGGATCGTCTGGACGTCATCGTCTCTCCTCGCTCGCTGCGGTCGGAACCGAACGCGGTCCCTCGAAATGAGACAGCAAAGAACAGGAATGACCAATACGGACGATCGGATGAATGCTCCGCGCCGGTGACGGCTGAGTGGAGGAGACGTTCCGGTAAACGGGGCTTGAGTCTGGTGAGCTCTCGTAATCAAGCGACCTGTATTCGAGGTGGGAGCAGGGGGTGCTGTCACCGATCGTGGTC